>NZ_CP032630.1:2400000-3097107 GCF_003627075.1 Protaetiibacter intestinalis
GCGAGGACGAGGTGCGCGAGGTGCTCACGCGGCTCCACGAGAGAGAGGACTCCTGATGGGCGCGAACTCCGGCGATGCCGTGCAACGCGGGGCGCTGCGCTGGGGCGCCGTCGTGGCCGCGGTGCTCGCGGTGCTCGGCAGCGGCATCGGCTGGCTCGTCGACGGGGCCCCGGGGCTCGTCGGGGGAGCGCTCGGCGCCGGCATCGCCTTCCTCTTCGTCGGCACCACCGCGGCGAGCGTGCTCATCGCCTCGCGGGTGTCGCGGGGCAACATGCTGAGCCCCGCCTACCTCGGCATCGTGCTCGGCACCTGGTTCCTCAAGCTCGTCATCTTCGTCGTGCTGGCCCTCTGGCTGCGCGGGCAGGACTGGCTCAACCCCACGGTCTTCGCGATCGTCGCGATCGTCGCCGTGGTCGCCTCGCTCGTGGTCGACATGGTCGCCGCGATCCGCACCCGGGTGCCCTACGTGGACGTCGAACTGCCGGGTCCGGAGGCCACGGGGGACACCGACGACGCCGTCAGGTGACCCCCGAATCTCTGGTAATGTGAAAGCCACATCCCCTTCGATCGCCGCGTTTTGCACGCCCCGATTCTGGAGAGCATTCTGTCTCTACTTGCCACCCTCGTCCCGTTCGTCGCAGCCGACGATCCGGGCGACGGGGAATTCCACGGACCTTCGATCGATGAGTTCTTCCCGGACCCCATCCTGTTCGCCGGGACGCCGTTCGAACTGAACCGGGTGCTGCTCATCCGTCTCCTCGCGACGGCCGTCATCGTGCTGATCCTGTGGCTCGGCACCCGGCGCCTCAAGCTCGTCCCGAGCCGCGGCCAGGCCGCCCTCGAGTTCATCATCGACTTCGTCCGCACGGGCATCGTCATCGGCACGCTGGGTGAGAAGGAGGGCAAGCGGTTCATGCCGCTGCTCTTCACGATCTTCTTCCTGACGCTCGCGCTCAACATGACGGGAACCATCCCGGGCCTGCAGATCGCGAGCACGGGCCTCATCGGCCAGGCGCTCATCATGGCGGTCATCGCCTACGTGACCTTCATCTACGCGGGCATCCGCAAGCACGGCCTCAAGTTCTTCAAGAACGCCACCGTGCTGCCGGGCGTGCCGCTCGTGATCGCACCGGTCATCGCGGTGCTCGAGGCGCTGTCGACCTTCATAATCCGCCCGATCACGCTCACCTTGCGTCTCACGATGAACATGGTCGCCGGCCACATGCTGCTGACCCTCTGCTTCCTCGCGACGAACTTCTTCTTCGTCACCCTGCTCTTCGGGCAGGGGAGCGCCTTCGGCCTCATCGGCATCGGCACCTTCGCCTTCGGCACGGCCTTCGTCGTGCTCGAGATCTTCGTCGCCGGACTGCAGGCCTACGTCTTCACCATTCTGACCGCCATCTACATCCAGATGGCGCTCGCCGACGAGCACTGACCTCCCGGTCGGTCGCTTGCACCACCCCTTGAAAGGAAAACCATGAACATCGTTGGACAGCTCGCCCCGCTGGCGTTCGGTCTCGCCGTCATCGGCTCCGGTATCGGCGTGGGCCTGATCGTCGGCAAGACGATCGAGTCGGTCGCCCGCCAGCCGGAGCTGCAGGGTCGACTCCAGACCCTCATGTGGATCGGTATCGCGCTCACCGAGGCCCTCTGCTTCATCGCGATCGGTGTCGCGTTCATCCCGTTCCCCGCGCCGTAAATCCGCCCCCGCATCCGATAGGAGTCTGAATGCAGACCGCATTCATCCTCGCCGCTGCCGAGCCGGAGGACGGTGGCGAGAGCCACAGCATCCTCATCCCGGAGCTGCCCGACCTGATCTGGGGCTCGATCGCCTTCCTGGTCGTGCTCGTGGTGGTCATCTGGAAGGTGCTCCCGGCGATCAACAAGGCGCTCGACGAGCGTCGTGAAGCCATCGAGGGCGGCATCGAGCGCGCATCGCGCGCCGAGGCGGCAGCCGAGGCGAAGAAGGGCGAGTACGAGCAGGCGCTCGCCGACGCCCGCACCGAGGCCGCCCGCATCCGCGAGCAGGCCCGCACCGACGGCGCCGCGATCCTCGCGGAGCTCAAGGAGCAGGCGCAGGCCGAGGCTGCCCGCGTGATCGCGAACGCCCAGGTGCAGATCGAGGCCGAGCGCGCCGCAGCGCTCGTCTCGCTGCGCGGCGAGGTCGGCTCGCTCGCGCTCGACCTCGCGTCGGGTGTGATCGGTGAGAGCCTCACCGACGACAAGCGCGCCTCCGCGCTCGTCGACCGGTTCCTCGCCGACCTCGAAGCCAGCGAGAAGGCGGCCAAGTAATGGGAAGCGCGACCCGCAGCGCCCTCGCCACCGCGAAGGCGGCGCTCGACGCCGAGAAGGGCACCACGCTCGCGACCGGTGAGGAGCTCCTCGCCGCCGCCCGTGCCCTCGCCGGCTCGCCGCAGTTGCGGGCCGTGCTCGCCGACCCCGCCATCCCGGGTGCCGAGAAGTCGAAGCTCATCTCCGCCGCGTTCGCGCGCGTCGGCGCCGGGGCGGGCCGTCTGCTCGCCGTCGTCGCCGAGAGCCGCTGGTCGAGCTCCGACGAGCTCGTCGCGGGCGTCGAGGAGCTCGGCATCCGTGCGATCGCGGGCGCCGATGCGGCCGACTCGATCGAGCAGGAGCTGTTCTCGGTGGGCCGCGTGATCGGCTCCGACGCCGAACTCGAGCTCGCGCTCGGCAGCAAGCTCGGCGACCCGGCCGCCAAGGGCCGACTCGTCGAGAAGCTGCTCGCCGGCAAGGCCTCGCCCGCGACGACCGCGATCCTCGCGCACCTCGTGCAGAGTCCGCGCGGACGCCGCATCGGCGAGCTGATCTCGCTCGCGGCCCGGATCGTCTCGGACACCGCCGGCCGGCTCGTCGCGACGGTCACGACCGCGGTCGCGCTGTCCGACGCCCAGGTGAAGCGGCTCGGCGCCGCCCTCGCCGCGCAGTACGGCCGTGAGGTGCTCATCGACGTCGTGCTCGACCCCGCGGTGCTCGGCGGGATCCGTGTGCAGGTCGGCGACGAGGTCGTCGACGGCACCGTGTCCTCGCGGCTCAGCGACCTCCGACTCCAGCTCGCCGGCTGACGCCGGCCCCGAAAACCCCCGCGGTCACCCGCGAAACATCAGACAGGTACAGACATGGCAGACATCACGATCAGTCCCGACGAGATCCGCGACGCCCTCCGCGACTTCGTCGCCGGCTACCAGCCCGGCGCCGCGGCGACCACCGAGGTCGGCACCGTCGTGGACGCGGCCGACGGCATCGCCCACGTCGAGGGTCTCCCCGGCGCCATGGCCAACGAGCTGCTCCGCTTCGCGGACGGCACGCTCGGCCTCGCGCTCAACCTCGACGAGAACGAGATCGGTGTCATCGTGCTCGGCGAGTTCACCGGCATCGAGGAGGGCCAGGAGGTCACCCGGACCGGCGAGGTGCTCTCCTCGCCCGTCGGCGACGGCTTCCTCGGCCGCGTGGTCGACCCGCTCGGCAACCCGATCGACGGCCTCGGCGAGATCAAGGCCGAGGGCCGCCGCGCCCTCGAGCTCCAGGCACCCGGCGTCATGCAGCGCAAGTCGGTGCACGAGCCGCTGCAGACCGGCATCAAGGCCATCGACGCGATGATCCCCGTCGGCCGCGGCCAGCGTCAGCTCATCATCGGCGACCGCCAGACCGGCAAGACGGCGATCGCGATCGACACGATCATCAACCAGAAGGCCAACTGGGACTCGGGCGACGTCGACAAGCAGGTGCGCTGCATCTACGTCGCCATCGGCCAGAAGGGCTCGACCATCGCCGCGGTGAAGGGCGCCCTCGAGGACGCCGGCGCCATGGAGTACACGACGATCGTCGCGGCCCCGGCGTCCGACCCCGCCGGCTTCAAGTACCTCGCCCCCTACACCGGCTCGGCCATCGGCCAGCACTGGATGTACGGCGGCAAGCACGTGCTGATCATCTTCGACGACCTGTCGAAGCAGGCCGAGGCCTACCGCGCCGTGTCGCTCCTGCTGCGTCGCCCGCCGGGCCGCGAGGCCTACCCCGGCGACGTCTTCTACCTGCACTCGCGTCTGCTCGAGCGTTGCGCCAAGCTCTCCGACGAGCTGGGCGCCGGCTCGATGACCGGCCTGCCGATCATCGAGACCAAGGCGAACGACGTCTCGGCGTACATCCCGACCAACGTGATCTCGATCACCGACGGCCAGATCTTCCTGCAGTCCGACCTGTTCAACGCCAACCAGCGTCCCGCGGTCGACGTCGGCATCTCGGTCTCGCGCGTCGGCGGTGACGCCCAGGTCAAGTCGATCAAGAAGGTCTCGGGAACGCTCAAGCTCGAGCTCGCCCAGTACCGTGCGCTCGAGGCGTTCGCGCTGTTCGCCTCCGACCTCGACGCGACGAGCCGTCGCCAGCTCGAGCGTGGCGCCCGCCTCACGGAGCTGCTGCGTCAGCCGCAGTACTCGCCGTTCCCCGTCGAGCAGCAGGTCGTCTCGATCTGGGCCGGCACGAAGGGCAAGCTCGACAGCATCCCGGTGGAGGACGTGCTGCGCTTCGAGTCGGAGCTGCTCGACCACCTCGGTCGCAACACGAAGGTGCTCGACACCCTCCGCGACACGAACGTGCTCGACGACGCGACCGAGGCCGAGCTCGAGAAGGCGGTCGACGCCTTCCTCGTCGAGTTCCAGCCCGGCGGCGGTGTCGACCTCGACGCCCCCGGCCACGAGGAGTTCGCGGCGACGGAGGTCGAGGACGTCAACCAGGAGCGCATCGTGAAGGGCAAGCGCTGATCCGCTCCGGCGGTTCGCGCATCCACGATCGACACACCGACAGGAAGAGATAGGACATGGGAGCCCAGCTTCGGGTCTACCGGCAGAAGATCCGCTCTGCCCAGACGACCAAGAAGATCACCCGTGCCATGGAGCTGATCGCGGCGAGCCGCATCCAGAAGGCGCTCCAGCGGGTGTCGGCGTCGACGCCGTACGCCCGTGCGGTGACGCGCGCCGTCTCGGCGGTGGCCACGTACTCGAACGTGGGCCACGTGCTCACGACCGAGCCGGAGACGATCCACCGCGCCGCGGTGCTCGTCTTCACCTCCGACCGGGGGCTCGCCGGTGCGTTCAACGCGAACGTGCTGCGGGCGAGCGAGGAGCTCACCACCCTGCTCACCGAGCAGGGCAAGGAGGTCGTGCACTTCGTCGTCGGCCGCCGCGGGGTGAGCTACTTCAACTTCCGCAAGCGCACCCCGGAGCGCGCCTGGATCGGCGACACCGACGCGCCGAGCTTCGCGACCGCGCAGGAGATCGGCGAGGAGATCGTCGCCCGCTTCGTGCAGTCGACGGCCGAGGGCGGCGTGGACGAGATCCACATCGTCTACAACCGCTTCGTCTCGATGCTCACCCAGGAGCCCGAGGTGGTGCGTCTGCTGCCGCTCGAGGTCGTGGAGGGCGTCGAGGAGCCGGGTGGCGCCGAGGTGTTCCCGCTCTACGAGTTCGAGCCGGAGCCCGAGAAGGTGCTCGACGCGCTGCTCCCCGTGTACATCGAGAGCCGCATCTTCAACGCGCTGCTGCAGTCCGCCGCCTCCAAGCAGGCCGCGACGCAGAAGGCGATGAAGTCGGCATCCGACAATGCGGACAAGCTCATCCGCGACTACACCCGCCTCGCGAACAACGCGCGTCAGGCGGAGATCACCCAGCAGATTTCCGAGATCGTGGGCGGCGCTGACGCCCTCGGTTCGGCGAAGTAACGATCAGGAAGAGAAACCATGGCTACCGCTACCAAGAAGGCACCGGCGTCGGAGGCTCCCGCTGCGGGCGGCGTCGGACGCATCGCGCGCGTCACGGGTCCCGTCGTCGACATCGAGTTCCCGCACGACGCGATCCCCGACATCTACAACGCGCTGCAGACCGAGATCACCCTGAGCGGTGAGACGACGACGCTGACGCTCGAGGTCGCCCAGCACCTCGGCGACGACCTCGTGCGTGCGATCGCCCTGAAGCCGACCGACGGTCTCGTCCGCGGCCAGGAGGTGCGCGACACCGGCGGCCCCATCTCGGTTCCCGTGGGCGACGTCACCAAGGGCAAGGTCTTCAACGTCACCGGTGAGGTGCTGAACGCGGCCCCCGGCGAGAAGATCGAGATCACCGAGCGTTGGGGCATCCACCGCAAGCCCCCGGCATTCGACCAGCTTGAGTCGAAGACCCAGCTCTTCGAGACCGGCATCAAGGTCATCGACCTGCTCACCCCGTATGTGCAGGGTGGCAAGATCGGCCTCTTCGGCGGCGCGGGCGTCGGCAAGACCGTCCTCATCCAGGAGATGATCCAGCGCGTCGCGCAGGACCACGGTGGTGTGTCGGTGTTCGCCGGTGTCGGCGAGCGCACCCGTGAGGGCAACGACCTCATCCACGAGATGGAGGACGCGGGCGTCTTCGACAAGACCGCCCTCGTCTTCGGCCAGATGGACGAGCCCCCGGGGACGCGTCTGCGCGTCGCCCTCTCGGCGCTCACCATGGCCGAGTACTTCCGCGACGTGCAGAAGCAGGACGTGCTGCTGTTCATCGACAACATCTTCCGCTTCACGCAGGCGGGTTCCGAGGTGTCGACGCTGCTCGGCCGCATGCCCTCCGCGGTGGGCTACCAGCCGAACCTCGCCGACGAGATGGGTGTGCTCCAGGAGCGCATCACCTCGACGCGCGGCCACTCGATCACCTCGCTGCAGGCGATCTACGTGCCGGCCGACGACTACACCGACCCGGCGCCGGCGACCACCTTCGCGCACCTCGACGCGACGACCGAGCTCTCGCGTGAGATCGCGTCGAAGGGTCTGTACCCGGCCGTCGACCCGCTCACCTCGACCTCGCGCATCATGGACCCCCGCTACCTGGGCGAGGACCACTACCGCGTGGCCACCTCGGTGAAGGCGATCCTCCAGAAGAACAAGGAACTCCAGGAGATCATCGCGATCCTCGGTGTCGACGAGCTCTCCGAAGAGGACAAGATCACCGTCTCGCGCGCCCGCCGCATCCAGCAGTTCCTCTCCCAGAACACCTACATGGCGAAGAAGTTCACCGGTGTCGAGGGATCGACCGTGCCGCTGCGCGACACCATCGAGTCGTTCGACGCGATCGTGCGCGGCGACTTCGACCACGTCGCCGAGCAGGCCTTCTTCAACGTCGGCCCGATCTCGGACGTCGAGGCGAAGTGGGCGCAGCTGCAGAAGGAGAACGGCTGATCATGGCCCTCAACGTCTCCGTCGTCTCGGCGGAACGCGAACTGTGGTCGGGCGAGGCCAAGCAGGTCGTCGCCCGCACCACGGTGGGTGAGATCGGCATCCTGACCGGCCACGAGCCCGTGCTCGGCATCCTGGCGCCGGGGGAGTCGCGCATCACCACGACCGACGGCACCGTCGTCAAGGCGCGCGTGGAGGACGGCTTCCTCTCGGTGCAGGGCGACACGGTCACGATCGTCGCGGGCACCGCAGAGCTCGTCTAGCCCGCGCCTGCCGGGCATGTCAGACTCGGAGAAAACTCTCCGAGGATCACATGACTGAGAAGACCGGTGCGGGCGCGCGGGCGAGGTCGGTCGCGCTCGTGCTCGTCGGTCTGCTGCTGGGTGGAGCCGGTGCGGTGACCACAGCCGCGGCGTGGAGAGACGACGTGTTCCTCGGCGCCGAGGCGACTCCGTCGACGTTCGACATCCAGGCGCGCACGGGGACCGTCGACCGCCATCCGACCGACCCTGACATCGCCCCGGTGTGGACGCCGGGAGCCTGGTACGACGTGGGGCTACCCGGTGACCCCGACACGCTGGTCGTGCCGATCGTCGCTCCGACCGTCGGCGACCTGCACCCGCTGACGAGCTATGCGGTACCCATCGAGCTCTGCAACGACGGCGATGTGGACGGCGAGATCGCGGAGGCGATCATCACGACCGACACGGGGCTGGTCGAATTGACGAGCATCGATGTCGACACCATCGATGTGGGGACGACGATCCCGGCGGACTCGTGCGCGTCGGATGGCGCCGCCGAACCGCTCTTCGGGTGGATCCAGTTCACGACGACGGACTTCGGGCATGACCTCGACGGTAGTGCGGGGCAGTTCTCGATTCAGATCTCCGTGGTGGGTGTCCAGCCGTGAGCGCACGCGAGATGGGGCTCGTCGCGGCAGGGATGGTGACCGGTTTCGTGCTGGTCATGGGTGTGTCGAGCGGGGCTCTTTTCGCCACCGAGGCTGCGTGGGTGGATGACGGGAAGGCCATCGTCCCCGTCGAGGCCGGCGCCATCGCGGACGACCGTGAACTGCCCTTCACTTCGGGCGACGCCAACACGATCGTCGGAGACGATCCCGACGAATGGACCTGGACCAAGAGCGACAGCTCCGACGATCCGCCCGTTCCGAACGCCTTCTGCGCGGCGTTCGAAGTGTCCACGACGTCCGAGACGCCGGTGCCGTTCCGGGTCAGGGTGAATCTCGCCGTGCAGCCGTTCAA
Source organism: Protaetiibacter intestinalis (assembly GCF_003627075.1). Lineage (NCBI taxonomy): Bacteria > Bacillati > Actinomycetota > Actinomycetes > Micrococcales > Microbacteriaceae > Protaetiibacter > Protaetiibacter intestinalis. The sequence continues at coordinate 2,408,473 of NZ_CP032630.1, forward strand.
CTTCCCGGCTCCGTTCGCGACAGGGGACTACACGAGCAATGTCTGGGTCGATCCCTTCTCGTCGTGGGAGGAGACGCCGGACTTCGTGAACACCGGGTTGGTGGACATCGTCCCCTTCGAGAACGCGACGATCTCGGCGAGCTCTCCGCTGACGATGAGGGTGTGCGCGAATGTGCCGGATCCGCCGTGGAGTCCGCCCGGGGACACGACCTACACAGTGCTCGCTCCCGTGCTGGACGTCAGCGGTGGGAACCCCTGCGTGACGCTGACGGTCGTGGGCCACACCCCCTACTTCCTCGGCTTCACCGCGAACTTCGACTATCACGCGCTGTTGGATGACGCCCTCACCGACGGCGTCATCACGCAAGCTCAATACGACTCGTGGTTGCCGCGGGTGTACTGGTGGGGGAGTACAGCCTCCGGTGTCACGGGAGCCGACCACCTCGTCACCTTCACCGGCTACAACGCCCTGACCCGATTCGTCAATCTGTTCTCGAACGTCGTCCTGACCGCCTGCACCTACAACTGATCACCACCCACCACCGAATAGGAGATCCACATGAACACCACACCAGCCCATGAGGGCCCGCGGCGTCGGGCCATCGCCCTTCGTATCGTCCTCGGAAGCGTCGCCGTGCTCGGCATCGGCGCGGCGGCCACCTCGGCTGCCTGGGTCGACGACGTGTTCTTCGGCGCGACCGCGACCGCGAGCAGTTTCGACCTGCAGGGCGCACCTCTCGGTGCGGCCGCGAACTGCGCTGCGGTGGCGGAGGGGGCCTGGGAGGACATCGCCGGCGGCACGGAGACCACCTCGACCGACTACGTCGACATCACCACCACGGCGCTCGGCGCGATCGCCCCCGATGAGACCTACACGGTGCCGTTCTGCCTGCGCAACGCCGGAACGATCGGTGGCGATATCGTGGTCACCGAGGTCACCGTATCCGGTGACCTGGTCGACGAGGGATACCTCGCCGACGCCGACGCCGATGCGACCCTGGCCTCTCCCACGATCGGCGCGTCGAATGCCACGGTCCAGGGCACGCTGACCATCGAGACCCCGGACACCTGGGACGACGGCGCCTTCGGTCTGGACGCCACCATCGTGATCCAGGTGACGGGGACGAGCGACTGACCCTCGACTTCCCGGTTCCGTGAGGACGCTCCGTCGGATCGGCGACACCCTGCTGTGGGTGCTCGCCTCCGTCGGCGTGCTCGCGGGACTGGTGTGGGCGGCGAATGCCGTCGGCTGGGTGCAACCGCTCATCGTCGTCTCGGGGTCGATGTCGCCGAAGATCGCGACGGGCGACCTGCTGTTCGCCGTGCCGGTGGAAGCCCGTGAGCTGCGTGTCGGTGAGGTCGCGACCCTGCCGAACCCGCAGACGGGCCGCTACATCACGCACCGGATCGTCGGGATCGAGCAGCTCGGGCAGGACTACCTCGTCACCATGCAGGGAGATGCCAACGGCACCCCGGACCCCGAGCCGTACCGCGTCGCCTCGGACGACAGGGTCTGGCATCCCGTGGTGACGGTCCCCGGTGCGGGGGCGGTGCTGGAGAGGGTCCTGCGTCCTGCGGTGATCGTCCCGGCCATCGTCGCCTTGGTCGCACTGATCGGGTTCACGATGGTGCCCTCCGGCCGTCGCCGGGCGCACGCCCATCGCGCGGGGGATCCGATCGATGAGCCGGGGGCGCGCGCATGAGACGGCGATGGGTCGGAACGGCCGCCTTCGCCACCGTCGCGCTGAGCGCGATCGGGTTGGCCGCGGGTGGTGCGGCGCACGCCGCGCCACCCGAGCCGACCGTCTTCCTGCTGGAGTTCGACCTCCTCGAGCAGGGAGTGCCGCAGACCCGCAGCGACGACTTCTCGCTCGGTCGTGAGGCTCAGCTCACCGGGTTCTCGTGGTTGGAACGCGAGGGAGTCATGCAGGATGTCGACCTGCGGATCGAGGTGTGCGCGTCGAGCGGCGTCTGCGTCGACCCGCAGAACCTGGCCGGACCCGTGACGTTCGCGGCGGGTGCCACGACGGTCACCGTCACGGCGACGCTGACGGCGCCTCCGGGAGAAGACCCGACCGGCAGCGTCCTCGGGCGACTGACCTTCACCGCGGACGACCGGTTGGGAGCGACCGGGGTGGACGTCGGCGCGGCGGTGATGTGGGCGGCTGCGGTGCTCATGGTCGGATTCCTGTTGATCGCGCTCGTGCGCTCACGCCGCTTCGCGGATCGCGCCGACGCCGACGCACCGTAGAGTGGAGCCATGCTCATCGTGATGGCGGGACTTCCGGCGGCCGGCAAGAGCACGATTGCCGAGGTGGTCGGCAATCGGATGGGGCTGCCCGTCGTCTCCGTCGATCCGATCGAGACCGCGATCCTCTCGGCGGGCATCGACGCCGACCAGCCCACGGGGCTCGCCGCGTATCTCGTCGCGGGGGCGTTCGCGGATGCCGTGCTCGCGGGCGGCGGCAGCATCATCGTCGACGCGGTGAACGCCGTGAACCCCGCGCGGGAGCAGTGGGTGAAGCTCGCCGAGGCGCAGAAGGCGGAGATCCGCTTAGTCGAAGTGGTCTGCTCGGATGCCGAGCTGCACCGTGAGCGCCTCGAGGCGCGTGCGGCGCGACTCGCCGAGACCGCGCTCCCGGGGGCCTTCGCGGTGGAGCAGAGCCTCGACGAGTGGGAGGAGTGGTCGGGGGCCAGCGGCGCCATCGCCCGCATCACCCTCGACTCGGTGGAACCCCTCGGCGTCAACGTGGAACGCGCGCTCGCGTTCCTGCAGCGCTGAGGTGCTGATCCTGCTGCCGCCCTCCGAGACCAAACGGGAGGGTGGGGAGCCGGGGAGCCGGCTCGCCCTCGGACGGCTCTCGTTCCCGGGCCTCGCAGCGGCCCGGCGGACGGCCCTCGTCGCGCTCGAGGAGCTCGCGAAGGATCCGGAGGCCTCGGCCGTGGTGCTCGGCCTCGGCCCCACGCAGGCGCACGAGGCGGAACGTAATCGCCGCATCCGTCGGTCGCCGGTGATGCCCGCGATCGACCGGTACGACGGCGTGCTCTACGACGCGCTCGACGCCGCGACGCTGCCGGATGCCGCCCGCGCCTTCGCGCAGGAGCACGTGGCGATCGCCTCGGCGCTGTTCGGCCTCACCCGCGCCCTCGACCCGATCCCGGCCTATCGTCTCTCGGCCGGCTCGCGCCTGCCCGGCCTGCGCCTGAAGCAGCTCTGGACGGCACCGATCGGCGCGGAGCTCGCGCGCACACCCGGGCTCGCGCTCGACCTCCGCTCCGAGGCCTATGCGGCGCTCGGGCCGGTGCCCGAGCGGGCTGACGCGCTCTTCGTGCGGGTGGTCACCGAGGACGGTGGGCGACGGCGCGCGCTCAACCACTTCAACAAGGCGGGCAAGGGACGATTCACGCGCGAGCTCCTGCTCGCCGGCATCGACCACCCGGACGCCGACTCGCTCCTCGCCTGGGCGTCGAGCGTCGGCATCCGCCTGGAGCCCGGTGCACCGGGTGAGCTCGACCTCGTGGTCTAGGAGGCGCGCCAGCACCCCACGAGGTGGTCGTCGACGAGACCCGCCGACTGCATGAGCGCATACATCGTCGTGGGTCCGACGAAGCGGAGCCCCGCCCGTTTGAGGGCGCGACTGAGCGCGGTCGCCTCGGCGGTGACCGCGGGCACCTCGGCGAACCCGGTCGGCCGCGGTCGGGGGTCGACCGGCACGAACGACCAGACGAGACGGTCGAGCGCGCCGGGATCGTCGGCGACGAGCGCCTGGATCACCCGGGCATTCGAGATCGTCGCCTCGACCTTCGCGCGGTTGCGGATGATGCCGGGGTCGGCCAGCAGCCGCTCGACGTCGTCGTCGTCGAAGGCGGCGACCGCGTCGAGGTCGAAGCCGCGGAACGCGACGCGGAAGGTAGGTCGCCGCCGCAGGATGGTGATCCAGGACAGCCCCGCCTGGAAGCCCTCGAGCGCGATCTTCTCGAACAGCGCCCGGTCGCCGTGCAACGGATGCCCCCACTCCTCGTCGTGGTAGCGGCGGTACTCGGGGTCGTCGCCGACCCAGCCGCAGCGGGCGAGATCGTCGTCGCCGACGACGAGCTCGGCGCGCGTCACGCGGCGGGCTCCTCGCCGGGGAGGTCGAGCATCGGTGCCGGGTCGGCCCGGAGCGCGCCCGGGAGCCTGTGCGGGATGCCCTCGTGCTCGAGCAGCCAGGACTTCGTGGGGATGCCCTCGCCGCCGGAGTACCCCGTGATGAGGCCGCTCGCGCCGAGCACGCGGTGGCAGGGGACGATGATCGGCACGGGGTTCGCGCCGACCGCGCCACCCACCGCGCGGCCCGCCGCCGGGCGGCCCGTCGTCTGGCCGAGTTCGCCGTAGGAGATGACCTCGCCCCACTGCAGTTCCACGAGCTGCTCCCAGACCGCGCGTTGGAACTCGGTGCCGGAGGTGAGCGACACGGGGACGTCGAAGTCGTGGCGGCGCCCGTCGAAGTACTCCCCGAGCTGCCGGGCCGCGAGCCGCGTCACGGCGTCCGGTCGCTCGTCGAGCTCGTCGTGGGGGAGCAGGCCGTCGTGCTCGATCGAGAGGGAGATGATCGCGGAGCCGTCGCCCACGACCTCGATGCGCCCGATCGGGCTGTCGAGACGCTGGAGCGCGACGGGCGGGGATGCGGGGGAGGTCATGGCTCGAGCGTAACCGCCGCCGCCGACGCCGACCGGCGGGAATCGGACATCGCGTGGAGGGGCGCCGCCGGCGCGGGTAGGGGAGGAGAGGACGCGTACGCTCGGGTCATGGACTCCCGCATCCTCGGCCCCTCGTCCCTGTCGCTCAGCGTCGTCGGACTCGGCTGCAACAACCTCGGCCGCGCCGGCACGGCGACCCTCACCCAGGAGGGGGCGACGGCCGTCGTGCATGCCGCCCTCGATGCGGGCGTCACGTTCTTCGACACGGCCGACATCTACGGCACCGAGTACGGCCTCTCCGAGACGCTGCTCGGCGAGGCCCTGCGCGGCAGGCGGGACGAGGCCGTCATCGCCACCAAGTTCGGGCACGTCGACTTCCCCTCGCCGCTCTCCGACGTCGGCCCGCGCGGCAGCCGCTCCTACCTGCGCGCCGCCGTCGAGGGATCGCTCCGTCGGCTGCAGACCGATCGCATCGATCTGTACCAGCAGCACACCCCCGACGCGGCGACCCCGGTCGAAGAGACCCTGGCTGCGCTCGACGAACTCGTCCGCGAGGGCAAGGTGCGCGCGATCGGTCAGTCCAACTTCGACGGCGTGCAGCTCCGGGCGGCCGACGACGCCGCGACCGCGCTCGGCATCATCCGCTTCGCCTCCGCGCAGAACGAGTACAGCCTCCTCGCCCGCGGCGCCGAACTCGAACTGCTGCCGGCGGTGCGGGAGCGGGGTCTCGGCTTCCTGCCGTTCTTCCCGCTCGCGAACGGGCTGTTCACCGGCAAGTTCAGCCGTACCGAGCGGCCTGCCGACACGCGGATCTCGCGCCAGCGCCCGCACATCGCCGAGAACGCGCCGTGGGATGCGATCGAGGCGATCGAGGCGTTCGCCGCCGAGCGCGGCATCGGCATCCTCGAGGCGACCTTCGGCTGGCTGCTCGCCCGCCCCGAGCTCACGAGCGTCATCGCCGGCGCCACGCGCCCCGAGCAGATCCGCGCGAACGCGGACGCGGGCACCGCCTGGCGTCCCACCCCCGAGGAGCACGCGTACATCGACGGGCTCTTCCCGCGGGCCGCCTAGTCCGTCGCATCCGCGTGCACGAGGCGCCCGCAGCTGTACACCGGATCGAAGCCGTAGACGACGAAGCAGTAGTCGAACGTCACCGGGTCGGTGATGTGGGCCTCGACCATGGCATCCTCACCCACCTCGATGACGAGGTGGCCGTTGGGCGTCATCTCCCCGCGCGAGGGCTCGGTCCGGGTGCCCGTCCTGTCGACGAAGGTCACGAGCGCCTCGAACTCGGTCGCGACCTCCGTGGGTTCGACGCTCATCGCGAGCACGCCGAAGCCGCGCTCGTCGAGCTCGCCCTCCCACTCGCCCGCCACCCGGAGCTCGGCGTGACCGACAGGGCCCGGGAGGGTCGTCGTCGTGGGGGCGGAAGCCGCGTCGACGGGAAGCGCCGCGCACCCGGCGAGCAGCGCCACGATGCAGGCAGCCGTGGCGGCTGAACGCTTCACCTCTCAGCCCCGCGCGAGCTCTCGCAGGATCGGGGCGGCGGCCGTGACGCTCTGCATCCCGATGACGCTCGCGATCTCCATGATCTCGAGGATCTCCTGCGGGGTCGCCCCGTACCCCAGGGCGTTCTCGATGTGGAGCTTGAGCCCGACCCGGTAGAGGTGCGTGGCCGAGGTGTCGAATGCGATGTAGACGAACTCCCGGAGCTTCGGACCGAGGGTGCCGTGCCGCCACGGGTGCGCCGAGAAATCGGTGTAGGCCTGCAGCAGCTCGGGGTCGAGTTCGAGCATCTCGTCCCAGGTCGGGTTCCAGTAGCCGCGGTCACGGGTGAACTCGGCCTTCACCTGCTCCTGGTACGCGCTGAGCGGTGCCGGCTCGGTGCGGTCGCCGCGCTCGGCGAGCACCTCGACGAGCACGGGCACGCCGAGGTTCATCGCGTGGATGCCGAGGGTCGCCGTGCACTCGAGCACCTCCATGACCTCGCCCGGGGTCGCCCCCGCGGCCAGAGCCGCCGCGACGTGCCGCCGGATGCCGGGGGAGTGCAGGTGCGTCGTCGCGGCGTCGACGGTCAGCGCCATGAGCGCGCGGGTCTTCGCGTCGAGATGCTGCTTGCGATGCGGCACTGCCGCGAAGCCGAGGTAGGCGGCGAAGAAGTCGGAGTCCAGCTCGAGGACGGCCTGCCATCCGTCGTCCCACGCGCCGTGCACGCGCTCGAACTCGGCCTTGAGCTCCTCCTGCCGTGCGGTGAGGGCCATCGCGATCAGGCCAGCACGGTGGCGATCTCGCCGGCCGCCCCGGGCGCGGCGGGGAAGCGGTCGCGCGTGCGCCCGTCGTGCCCGGGTACGACGGTGGCGCCGGTCTCGGCGGCGAGCTTCGTGATGAAGGCGAGCCCCGCCTTCATCTCCTCGAGGTCGGTGTAGGCGAAGAACGGCCACTCGTGCTCGACCTGCTCGTAGAAGTGGGCGGCGTCGACCGACAGGATGAGCCCGCCGGACGCGGTCTCGATGCGCGTCAGCAGCTCGCCGGGGCAGTGCCCGCCGATCGGGTAGACGGTGATGCCCGGATAGACCTCGGTCTCCTCGTCGACGAGCCGCAGTCTGCCCTCGGCCTCGGCGCGGTGCACGGGCGCGAGGTCGTCGACCGTCGAGAACTCGCCCTCGAGCTCGCCACGCTCCTCCTTGCCGAACCAGTAGTCGCGCTCGGCGCGGCCCGAGACGACCTGGGCGTTGGTGAAGAGACCCAGGTAGCCGATGTGGTCGTAATGGTAGTGGCTCGTGATGACCATCGAGACGTCGGCGGGATCGATCCCGAGGATGTCGAGGCCGCGCGGGGTAGGGGTGACGCTGATCTCCCCGAGCCAATCGAACTTGGGGATGTCGTAGCCGGTGTCGACGAGGATGATCGTCTCCCCGTCGCGGACAACCCAGAAGTTGTAGTCCATGTCGAGGTCGCCGTCGGGGAGACCGTACTGGGCGTAGTCGTGGAAGACGTCGCTCTTGCGGACGACGCGCTCGCCGTACTTGACCGACCAGACCGAGAGTCCGTTCGCGGGCATCTGTGAACTCCTTCGTTCATCTGGGGCGCAGGTGGGGCACGGCGCCCGATTCGCTGACTATACGATCGTCCGACAATCTGCGTCAACCGAATGCGCGTCCGGCCTGTCTACTTGACAGCCGCCAGGCGTCCCGTCTAGACATTGAATGATTGTACGACAATCGGACGGTCTTCCAATGAGGGGAGAGGGCGCGAGCGAGGAAGCTCCGCCTCCGGTCCGGACAACACAGCAAGGGGTTTGCAATGAAGCGAATTCTGGCGCTCGCGGCGGCCGTCGGCCTGGCCGTGGGCCTCACCGCCTGCTCGGAGCCCGCGGGAGGCGGGGGCGCATCCGACGACGGCACGAAGACCATCGGGGTCGTCGCGCTCGTCGCCACCGATGCGCTCAACGCAGCCGTCATCCAGGGCGTCACCGAGGTGGCGGAGGAGAACGGCTGGAAGGTGCACGTCACCGACACCAACGGCAGCGTCGAAGCCGCCAACGCCGCCATGATCACCTACTCGACCACGCAGAAGATGGACGCGATCGCCGTGATGGCGTTCCAGACCAACGCCCTCCAGGCCGGACTCCAGTCCGCGCAGGCAGCCGACATCCCGGTCGTCAGCTGGGGTGGCGAACTCGGCGCCGGCATCGTCGCGACGACGAGCGCCCGCGCGGTCGGCCAGGATTCGATCGACGCGCTGCTCGACGACTTCGGCGACGAGGGCGCGATCCTCGCGCTCACGTATCACACCGGCGTGCTCTGCCTCTACCGCGGCTACGCCTTCGACGACACCGTCGCGCCGCTCACCTCCCTCAACGTCACGCGCAACGAGGTCGCCATCCCCGGACAGGTCGAGGACGGCACGCGCTTCACCTCCGCATGGCTCGCGAGCAACCCTGAGGGCAGCGGACCGCTCGCCGTCTGGGGCGCCTGGGACGAGCCCGCGATCGGCGCGGTCGCCGCGCTGCAGCAGTCGGGACGCGACGACGTCCGGGTGTACTCGATCAACGGCGGACCTCAGGCGCTGCAGGCGGTCAAGGACGGCACCATCCGGCAGGTCGTCTGGCAGGACGGGCAGACCGAGGGCGCCGAGATGATGCAGGCCGCCGTGGACTACCTCGCCGCACCCGACGGGTGGGACCAGAAGACGATCGACGTGCCGGGCGTGGTCGTGACGGCCGACAACATCGACCAGTTCCTGACCGAGCACCCGAACGCGCTCAACCCGTGACACCCGACCGCACCGCCGAACCGACGCCGAGGACGGGAGGACACGTGACGCACACCGAGCACGACGCGCGCCTGCGCGTCCGCGGACTCAGCAAGCGGTACGGCGGTGCGGTCGCCCTCTCCGCGGTGGACCTCGACATCCACCGCGGAGAGGTGCACGGCCTCGTCGGTGCCAACGGCGCCGGCAAGTCGACCCTCATCCGGTGCCTCGCCGGCGTCGTGCGCCCCGACGAGGGGGAGATCCTGCTCGACGGAGAACCGCTCGAGCTCGCCACCCCGCGCGATGCGGAACGCGCCGGCTTCGCCTTCATCCACCAGGAGCTGAACCTGGTGCCCCACTTCGACGCCGTTGACAACATCCTGTTGGGGATCGACCAGCCGACGAGGCTCGGCCTCGTCCGCAGTCGGGAGGCGCGCGTGCTCGCGAAGAGCGCCGCGGAACGGATCGGCGCCGACTTCCCGCTCGACCGCCGCGTCGACGAGCTCTCGGTCGGCGACCGCTGGCTCATCATGATCGCGCGCGCCCTCGTGCAGAACGCCTCCCTCATCGCGATGGACGAGCCGACGGCGTCGCTGTCGGACCAGGAGAGCGCGTCCCTGTTCCGGATCGTGCGAGAGCTCGCCGCATCCGGCGTCTCCATCCTCTACGTCTCCCACCGCCTCGACGAGGTGCTCGACCTCTCGGACCGGATCACGGTGTTCCGCGATGGGCGGGTGACCGACCGTGCCGTGCGCGGCGACCTCGACAAGCGGGGCCTCATCCGCGCGATCGTGGGCCACGAGGTCAAGGCGTCGACGCGCCAGGCCCGTGACGCCGTCGACCGCTCGGCACCGCTCTTCGAAGCCGTCGGGGTGCGCGACGCGCCCATGGTGCGCGAGGTCTCGTTCTCGGTCTATCCGGGCGAGGTGCTGGGACTCGGCGGCCTCGTGGGAGCGGGGCGCACCGAAGTCGCCCGGCTTGCCTTCGGCGCCGAGAAGCTCGACGCGGGGCACTTCCTCCTCGACGGCGCCCCGTACGCGCCCCGCTCGGTGGCGAACGCGGTCGCGCGCGGGGTCGCCCTCATCCCCGAGGAGCGGCGCTCACAGGCGCTGCTGCTCGAGAAGTCGGTGAGCTTCAACGCGAGCCTCGCCGCCCTCGACTCCCTGAGGTCGCTCGGCCGCCTGCCCTTCGTGAGCGATCGCCGCACGCGCTCTCGAACACTCGAGATCATCCGCGCGCTCGCGGTCAAGACCGCGGGACCCGCCCAGAACGTGGGGCGGCTCTCCGGCGGCAACCAGCAGAAGGTCGTCATCGGCCGGTGGCTGTTGCCCGGCATCCGGCTCATCTTCTTCGACGAGCCCTCACGCGGCGTCGACGTCGGCGCGCGCGAGGAGATCCACGCCGCCATCCGCGATTTCGCCGCTCGCGGCGTCGCGACCGTCGTCATCTCCTCGGATGTCGAGGAGCTCGCGATGCTGTGCGACCGCGTCGTCGTGCTGCGGGAGGGCGAGGTGACCGGCGAACTCGAGGGGGCGGCGGTGACCGAGGAGAACATCGTCGAGCTCAGCTACGCACCCGTCCACGAACTGCAGGAAGTGACCAGATGACCCAGACCGTCCCGGTCGGCTCGGCTCCCGGGCTCACGCCCCGCACGAAGCGGACGCCCGGCCAGCTGACCCTCTTCATCCTTTCGCGCTACGGCACCCTCATCGGGCTCGCCCTCATGATCGTGCTGTTCACGGTCCGGGCTCCGTCCGCGTTCTTCAGCGCGCAGAACTTCACCAACATCCTCGCCCAGGGCTCGCTCACCGCGATCATCGCGGCGGGCCTCACGATGACCCTCGTGGTCGGCGAGTTCGACCTCAGCATCGGCTACACCGCGAGCTTCGCGGGGCTGCTCGTCGTGGGGTTCATGGCGCTGCAGGGGCTGCCGATCTGGCTCGCCGTGCCGCTCATGCTCGTCATCGGCGGGATCATCGGCGCGCTCAACGGCGTGCTCGTGACGAAGGCGCGCATCAGCGCCGTGATCGCGACACTCGGCGTCGGGACGATCCTCACGGGGCTCGGATTCGCGTACAGCCCGTTCCCGATCGTCACGAACATCCCGACCGAGTTCTCGCAGATCTCCCTCGGGCGGCTGATCCCGGGCGTCCCGAACTCGATCCCGATCATGGTCATCGTGCTGGCCCTGCTCTGGGTCGTGCTCAACAAGACCAACCTCGGCATCCGGATGCAGGCCGTCGGCGGCAACCCGGAGGCGGCGCGGCTGTCCGGCATCCGCGTCGACCGGGTGAAGATCTTCGCCTTCGCGACGGCCGGCGTCTGCGCCGCCCTCACCGGCGTCATGCTGTCGTCGCTGCTCGGCAGCGGCACGCTCGCGGCCGCCGACGGCTACCTGCTCGACGCGTTCGCCGCCGTCTTCCTCGGCTCGGCGACGCTGCGGGACGGCGAGTTCCACATCGTCGGCACCCTCGTCGGCGTGCTCGTGATCTCGGTCGGCTTCAACGGACTCAGCATCTTCGGCGCACCCTCCTGGGCCCAGCAGGTCTTCAGCGGCGGGATCCTCATCCTCGCCGTCGGACTCGCCACCCTCTCCCGTCGCTATCTGAAGACCAGCTGACGCGGACCACGCAACCGCACCACACGAAAGGAAAACCCATGGTGGATCGCATGACGGGCAAGGTCGCCCTCATCACCGGAGCATCCCGCGGACAGGGACGCGCGATGGCCGAGCTGTTCCTCGACGAGGGCGCCGCTGCCGTGATCTCGGGCGACGTGCTCGACCCCCGGGAGCCCGAGGGCAGCCGCGTCGACTTCCGGAAGCTCGACGTCACGAGCCCCGAGGACTGGGCGCGCGTCGTGGGCGACATCGTGGCCGAGCACGGACGCATCGACGTGCTCATCAACAACGCCGCGGTGTGCGAGTACGAACCGATCCTCGAGACGACGCTCGAGCAATGGGATCGCGTGCTCGACATCGACCTCAAGAGCATCTTCCTCGGGACGAAGGAGGTGCTGCCGCACATGATCGCGCAGCAGGCGGGATCCATCATCAACGTCTCGTCGATCTGGGGCCTCGGCGGCGTGCCGAACTCCTTCGCCTACCAGGCGGCGAAGGGCGCGATCCTCAACGTCAGCAAGAACGTGGCGACCACGCACGGCAAGGACGGCGTGCGCTGCAATTCGCTGCACCCGGGCTACATCCTCTCGCCGATGAACGAGCACCAGGCGCCGGAGATCAACGCCGCGCTCATCGCCGGCACCGTGCTCGGGCGTCCCGGCCTGCCGCACGAGACGGCGTACGCCGCGCTCTTCCTGGCGAGCGACGAGTCCAGCTACGTCACCGGCACCGCCCTCGTCGTCGACGGCGGGTACCTCGCCCAGTGACCACCCGTGGCGTCCACCCCCGACGCCTCGACCCCACCGAGAAGCACAGACAAGACAGAGAGGTTCTGCAATGAAGCGAATCGTCCCCGGTGTGGCCGCCCTCGCGGTCGCCACGCTCGCCCTCGCCGGATGTTCCGGTGATCCCGGATCGGACGGGTCCGGATCCGGCGACAAGATCGTCATCGGCGGGATCGCCGGCACGACGGGCGCCTACGGCGCGGTCGGCATCGCCGTCATCAACGGCACGCAGATGGCGGTCGACGAGATCAACGCGGACGGCGGCATCGCCGGACGCCAGATCGACTTCCGCTGGGACGACGACGCCGCCGACGCGACGAAGTCCTCCCAGCTGTTCCAGCAGTACGTGAGCGAGGGCGCGGTCGCGATCCTCGGCTCTCCCGACACCGGCCCCACGACCGCCGCCCTCGGCGATCAGATGCAGATCCCGGTGCTCGGCGCCGTCGACGACGGCGGGCTCACCGTCTACCCGAACGGTCCCGACGAGCCCCCGTACGCCTGGACGTTCAGCACCTCGCTCAACACCTTCGCCTGGGGCGGCAAGCTCGCCGAGTGGTCGATCGACAACTGCCCGAACGGGCTCGCGATGCTGCACGACCCCACGACCTACGGGCTCGGCGGCCTCGCCGGCTTCGAGATGGTGTTCGAGGAGACCGGGCACGACTTCGTCTACGTCGAGTCGATCACCGAGAACTGGGGGAGCGGCGCGACCGTCAACCTCGACGCCGAGATCCAGAAGATCGTCGACTCCGGCGCGAGCTGCGTCGAGGTGTGGTTGACCCCGGGTGACGAGGCGGCCTTCATGCAGGAGATCGCCTCGCTCGGCATCACCGACCTCAAGGTGCTCGGCAACGACGTCACCAACGCGGATGCGACCTTCGTCGATCTCGCCGGGCCGGAGGGCGACGGGATGATCTCGGCGCTGCTGACCTCCGACGTCTACCCGGACGAGCGGCTGTCGGCGTGGCAGGAGGAGTATCGCGGCCTGTTCGACGGACTCGAGCCCGGACCGTTCGCGGAGCTCAGCTACGACGCGGTCTACATCCTCAAGCAGGTCATCGAGGATGCCGACGGCGACACCTCGCCGGAGACCATCCGTGCGGGGCTCAACAAGCTCACCGACTTCGACGGCCTCACCGGCAAGCTCAGCTTCACCGAGCAGATCCACACGACCATCAACAAGGAGCAGCTGACGATGGTGCAGTGGAACTACGGCTCGAAGAAGTGGGAGCCGATGGAGTGAGTTCCGGCGGTTCCGGCGGAGTGGTGACGACTCCGCCGGGACCGCCGCCCAGCCGCCCAGCCCTGTCATCCGGGAACAGTTCTCGAAGGTCATCCATGCTCCAGGTACTCCTCTCCGGCCTCGCGGTCGGAACGATCTACGGCCTCGTCGCCATGGCGTTCGCCGTGGTGTTCTACGTGACCAAGGTCATCAACTTCGCCACCGGGCAGTTGCTCATGGTGTCGATCCTCACGACCGTCGGCCTCGTGAAGCTCGGCCTGCCTGACGGCGTCGCGATCGTGCTCGCCCTCCTGCTCTCGGCGCTGCTGGGCGTCGCCACCTACTTCGTCGCGGTGCGTCCCGTGCTGCGGTTCGATCGCTTCAGTTTCGCCTGGCTCGTGTCGACCCTCGGGGTCGCGATCGTCATCCAGTCGGTCTTCGCCCTCATCTTCGGCCCCGCCTCGCAGCCCTTCCCGCGGGGCTGGCACGCCATCCCCATCCGGCTCCCCGGTGCGACCATCACGGTGCAGGAGCTCGTGACCCTCGCGATCGGGCTGCTCGCGATCGTCGGCTGGGCGCTGCTGCGCCGCCACACGCTGCTCGGCAAGCTGGGGATGGCGATCTCGACCGATCCGGAGATCGCCGGCACGGTCGGCGCCAACGTCACCGCCTTCGCCGTCGGCTCCTTCGCGGTCGGCGGCCTCCTGGCGGGGCTCGCCGGCATCCTCGTGGGCCCCATCACCTACGGCAACCCGTACCTGGGTGACACCTACGGCATCTTCGGCTTCATCGCGCTCATGATCGGAGGCGTCCAGCGCCCCGCCGCAGCTCTGGGAGGAGGTCTCGTGCTGGGCGTGCTGTCGATCGCGGCGAACACCTACATCGGCGCGCAGGCATCCGACTGGTTCCCGTTCGTGCTGGTGCTCCTCGTGCTGCTGCTGACCCCGAACGGCGTGTTCGCCTCGGGTTCGGAGCTGCGACGCATCTTCCGCCGTCCCGCGCTCGCGACGGGAGGCCGCGCATGAACGCGCTCCTCACCCGCAATCGCTGGGTCGGCGGCGTGCTCCTCCTGCTCGCCGTGCTGGTGGGCACCTGGGTGGTCGCGAAGGGCAACTTCGGGCTCCAGAGCATCGTCACGGTCGCCGCCGTCTACGTCGTGCTCGCCGTGAGCCTGGACCTCGTCGCCGGATACGTGGGGCTCTACTCCCTCGGCCACGCGGGTCTCTTCGCGATCGGCGCGTACGGCACCACCTTGCTCAGCAGGTACCTCCACCTCGACGTGTTCCTCCTGCTGCCGATCGTGATCGTCGGCGCGGGGATCGTCGGGGCGCTCCTCGGGGCGCTGTCGCTCCGCGTGAGCGGCCTCTACTTCTCCATCACGACCTTCATCTTCACGATCATCGTGTACGTCGTGCTCAGCAACTCGTCCTGGACGATGGGCCTGCAGGGGCTGTCGGGGCCGATCTTCCCGGCGTTCCCGCTCGCCGTGCAGAACGTGCTGGGCCGCTCGGTCGTCTGGGCCGTCGCTGCCGTGCTCATCGTCGCGGTGGTCATCGTGTGGAGCATCCGGGCCTCGGCGTTCTATCCGGTGCTGCTCGCGGTGCGCGACGCCGAACCGTACGCGCGGGCGAACGGTGTGCGCACCGCGCTCGTCAAGGTCGGTGTCTTCGCCCTCTCGGCGGGCCTCGCAGCGATGGCCGGATGGGTGTTCTCGTTCCTCGTCTACCAGTCACCGGGACAGTTCGGCTGGGTGCAGTCGGTCTATCTCCTCGTCATGGTCATCATCGGCGGCATGAACACGAGGTTCGGACCGATCCTCGGTGCGGTGCTCGTGAGCGTCTTCCCGTTCGTCGTGAAGATCGACCCGTTCTGGCAGAACGTCGTCTTCGGCGCGGTCTTCGTCGCGGTCATCGTCTTCTTCCCCCGCGGCATCGTCGGCATCGCCGAGCAGCTCGTGCGCCGCATCCGGGGACGCGGCCAGGCGCGTCGCGGCGTCGAGGAGCGCGAGGCGGCGATCACCGAGGTCGAGGTCGCACCGATCGCCGAGGCCGCGCAGCAGGGGGAGCCGGCCGAAGAGGTCGCTCTCGCCGCCCGCGGCATCCGCTTCGGCTACGTGCCGGGCGTACCCGTGCTGCGCGACGTCGACATGATCGTGCGACGGGGGACCATCCACGGACTCATCGGGCCGAACGGCTCGGGGAAGTCGACGCTCGTCAACCTCATCTCGGGGGAACTGCGCCCGGCATCCGGCTCGATCGAGCTGGGTGGGGTGCGGGTCGAGCGACTCGGGGCGCCCGCCCGTCCCCGGCACGGGCTCATGCGCACCTTCCAGAGCGCGGTGCTCGTGCGCGAGCTGTCGCTGCGGGAGAACACCACCATCGGGCTCTACAGCACGGTGCGCGGGATCGCCGCGCGGTCGGTCATCTGGCCTTTGCTGCCGGGTGCGCGGCGTGACGGACGGGAGCTCCGCGCGCGGGCCTCCACGGCGCTCGCCGCCGTCGGTCTCGACGCGAGCTGGCATCCGATGCCGGTGCGCGACGTGCCGCATGGCGTGGAGCAGCTCACCCAACTCGCGTCCTCGATCGTCTCGGAGCCGAGCGTGCTCGTGCTCGATGAGCCGCTCGCCGGCCTCTCGGGCGCGGAGGTCACGCACGTCGCGCAGATCCTGCGCCGACTGCGCGAACGCGGCGTCACGGTGATCGTCATCGAACACCAGACCCGCTTCATCTTCGACAACTGCGACGACGTGACCGTGCTCGCCGCGGGGGAGCTCGTGACGAGCGGCGCCGCCGCCGAGGTACGGGAGAACGAACGCGTCAGAGAGGTCTACCTGGGGCAATGAGCGAGAACAGCGACACCCTCGTCGTCGAGGGGCTGAGCGGCGGCTACGACCGCTTCGACGTCATCCACGACATCGCCTTCCGTGTCGGACGCGGTGAGGCGGTGGCCCTGCTCGGTCCCAACGGCGCAGGCAAGACCACCATCATGCGCGCCCTCACCGGGCTGCTCGCGCGTCGTCGCGGACGGGTCGAGATCGACGGCGTCGACGTCGGCTCGCTGCCACCGCACCGCATCGCGCGCGGACACGCGGCGATGGTCCCGGAGGGCAGGCGGCTGTTCGTCGGGCAGAGCGTGGAGGACAACCTGCGTCTCGGAGGCCTCCGCCATCGACGCGACCGCGAGCGTACGGAGCAGCTGCTGGAGAGCGTCTTCGAGCTGTTCCCCGTCGTCGAGCGGTACCGCAGGCGGGAGGCGACGGCGCTGTCGGGTGGCGAGCAGCAGATGGTCGCCATCGGCCGCATGATGATGAGCGACCCCTCGCTCATGCTCCTCGACGAGCCCTCGCTCGGCCTCGCGCCGCTCGCGATCGCCGACCTCTCGGCGGCGCTGCGGCGGCTGCGCGAGCGCGACCACTCGATCCTGCTCGTCGAACAGCGCGTCGACCTGGCACTCGAGGTGTGCGATCGGGTCTACGTGGTCTACGGCGGGCGGATCGTCGACGAGGGGCGTGCGGACGACATCGGCGCGGAGGGTCGCGCCCTGATCGATGCGTACCTGGGCTAAACCGATGGACATGACAGACGAGACGACGAGAGGGGAGAGACGATGAGCGACGACACGTACGAGGTCATCATCGTGCGCTACGGCACGCGTGAGACGACCCGCGGCGAGGTGTTCCTCAACTACCCGCTCTATCACGAGCCCGATGGGCCCATCCGGATGGACTACTTCGTCTGGGTGGTGCGCAACGAGGCGCGCACGATCCTCGTGGACACGGGCTTCTCGGCGGCCGGTGGGGCGCGCCGGAACCGCACGACGGTCGTGCCGCCACTCGAGGCGTGGGCACGGCTCGGCATCACCCCCGAGACGGCTCCGGAGATCCTCCTCACGCACGCGCACTACGACCACACGGGTCACGTGGCCGACTTCCCGGCGTCCCGCATCCGGATGGCGCGCGCCGAACTCGAGTTCTGGACGGGGCCGCATGCCCACCGTGCCCAGTTCCACCACTCGGCCGAGGACGAGGAGATCGCGGCGCTCGTCGCCGCCGACGGCGACGGCCGCATCGACCTCTTCGAGGACGAGGTCGACGTCGCCCCCGGCATCCGGATGCTGCGGGTGGGCGGTCACACCCCCGGCCAGTCGGTCGTGATCGTGCAGACCTCCGAGGGACCCGTGCTGCTCGCCTCCGACGCGGTGCACTACCTGGAGGAGTACGAGGCGGACCTGCCGTTCATGTCGGTCGCGAACCTCGTCGACATGTACGCGGGTTTCGACCGCATCCGAGAGCTGCTCGACGACGGGACCGTGAGGCACCTCGTGCCGGGGCACGACCCGGGCACCCTCGACGGTTTCGCCGCCCTCGGCGCCCCGCTCGCGGGCGACGCCGCCGTCATCGGGAGGCGCGCATGAGCGGGCGGTTCGACGGATGCGTGGCCGTCGTCACCGGTGCGGGCAGTGGTCTCGGACGCGCCTCGGCCCGGAGGCTCGGCGCGGAGGGAGCACGCGTCGTGCTCGTCGACGTCGACGAGGATGCCGCGACCCGGGTCGCGGAGACGATCGCGGGCGAGACCCTCGTCGTGCGCGCCGACGTCGCCGAGGAGGCGCAGGTCGAGGACTACCTGCGCCGGGCCGTCGAGCGCTTCGGGCGCATCGACCTGCACCACCTCAACGCCGGCATCTTCGGCGCGTTCATCCCGTTGCCGGAGCTGCCGCTCGCGGAGTTCGAGCGCGTCATGGCGGTCAACGTGCGCGGCCAGTTCCTCGGCCTCCGAGGCGCGTTCCGGCAGTTCTCGACGCAGGGGAGCGCCGGCTCGATCGTGCTCACCGCCTCCATCGCGAGCCTGACCGGAGCCGCCGACCTGCTCGCGTACCACACCTCCAAGCACGCGGTCACGGGTCTCGTGCACGGGGCGGCCGTCTACGGCGGTCCGCTCGGCATCCGCGTCAACGCGGTCGCACCCGGCATCGTGCCGACGGAGCTGTTCGCGAGCGCGGCCGACGACTCGGGAGGCAAGAACGACATGACTCGGCGCGCCTCGACGACCCCGCTGCGGCGGGCGGGCACCCCCGAGGAGATCGCGGGCGTCGTCGCGTTCCTCCTGAGCGAGGACGCCGGGTACGTCACCGGCCAGCTCGTGAGCGCGGACGGCGGCGCGACGATCGTCAACACCGTGCGGCCATCGGGTGGCGCGGGCGCATGGGACACCCGGGCGGTCGACGAGCCGCTCTATCGGAACAGCGGGAACTGGAGCGGAGCATGACCGACATCGGATTCATCGGCCTCGGCAACATGGGCGGACGGATGACGCGCCGCCTCGTCGACGCCGGCACACGTGTGCGGGGGTTCGACCCGCAGCCGGGCGCCGCGGAGGCGGCGGGCGCGGACCCGGCGCCCTCCGCCGCGGAGCTCGCCGCGGGAAGCGACATCGTGTTCCTCTCGCTGCCCGACAGTCACGTCGTCGAGGCGGTCGTGCTCGGCGACGACGGCGTGCTCGCCGCGGCGCGCGCGGGCACCGTCATCGTCGACCTGAGCACCTCGGCACCCGCATCCACGCGCCGACTGCACGACCTGGCCTGGGAACGCCGCGTCGGCTACCTCGACGCGGGGATCTCGGGCGGGGCCGCCGCCGCGGAGGCGGGGACGCTCACCCTCATGGTCGGCGGCGAGCTCGAGGAGCTCGAGAAGGTGCGGGATGCGATGTCGCCCTTCGCGAGCAACGTCTTCCACGTCGGCGGGCCGGGCGCCGGGCACACCACGAAGCTGCTCAACAACTTCCTCAACGCGATCGCCCTGTCGGCGACCGCCGAGGTGATGGTGGCGGCCAAGAAGGCGGGACTCGACCTCGCCACGGTGCTCGACGTCTTCAACAAGAGCTCCGGCGTGAACTTCGCGACCCTGAACCGGTTCCCGAAGATCATCACGGGCGACTACCTCAAGGGCGGGCTCACCAACACGCTCATGATGAAGGACGTCGTGCTCTACACCGAGCTGCTCTCGGAACTCGGCGTCGCGGCGCTCAACGCGCCGGCGCCGCTCGCCGCCTTCGGGCTGGCCCGCCAGCTCGGCTACGCCGACCAGATCAGCAACACCGTCGTCGACGCGATCGGCGACGTCTCCGGCGGCATCCGCCTGCACGACCCCGAGGAGGGCGAATGATCATCCGTCACGCCAACGAGAGCCGCGTCGCGCCCGGTAAGGCATCCAACTTCACGGGCGACGCCGTAGGCGACTCGGTGCTGCCCGCGACCGACGGGGTGATCATCAACACGGTCACCTTCGCCCCGGGCGCCCGCACCCACTGGCACCACCATGAGCACGGGCAGATCCTCCGGGTGGATGCCGGCTACGGGCTCATCTGCACCCACGGTCGATCCCCCGAGCCCATCCGGACGGGCGACTGGATCTGGATCCCCCCGGGCGAGCGGCATTGGCACGGCGCAGCCCCCGACAGCTTCCTCACCCACACCGCGATCTCACTCGGATCGACGGTGTGGTCGGACGAGGTAACCCCCGCCGAATACGAGGCGACACCCAGCGAGAAGAAGGACACCACCGATGACCACTGAGACCACCCACCAGGAGACCTTCGAACGCGGCATGGCCGTGCGGCGTGCGGTGCTGGGCGACGCCCACGTCGAGCGCTCGCTCGCCCAGGTCTCCGAGTTCTCCAAGCCCATCCAGGAGCTCGTGACCGAGTACTGCTGGGGCGAGATCTGGAGCCGCGACGGTCTGCCGCGTGCGACGCGCAGCCTCATCAACATCGCGATGCTGACGGCGCTCAACCGTTCGCACGAGCTGGCCGTCCACGTCCGCGGCGCCCTCAACAACGGGGTCACCGAGCAGGAGATCCAGGAGGTCCTCCTGCAGACCGCGATCTACGTCGGCGTGCCGGCGTCGCTCGAGTCGTTCCGCGTGGCGGAGCGGGTCATCCAGGAGATGCGCCAGTGAGCGATGGGCCCGCGAGCACCGTCCCCGTCGGCTTCGTCGGGCTCGGGAACATGGGTGCGCCCATGTCCCGCCGCCTCGTCGCGGCCGGCCACCGGGTGCGCGGCTTCGATGTCTCCGAGGAAACCCGCAGAGCGCTCGCGGAGGCGGGAGGCGAACCGGCGGGATCGCTCGCCGAGGCGGCCTCCGACGCAGGACTGCTCATCCTCATGCTCCCGGACTCGCGCGTGGTCGAGCAGGTGATCGGCGACGAGGGCCTGCTCGCGGCGCTCGTGCCCGGCTCGATCGTGGTCGACATGAGCTCGTCGGAGCCGGCGGCGACGCGCGCCCTCGCGGCGCGCCTCGACGCCCGGGGGGTGGAGCTCGTCGATGCGCCCGTCTCGGGCGGGGTGAAGGGGGCCGTCGCGGGGAGTCTCACGATCATGGTCGGCGGATCGAACACCGCCGTCGCGCGCGTGCGTCCGGTGCTCGAGGAGCTCGGCACGGTCGTGCACGCGGGTCCCGTGGGGTCGGGGCATGCCATCAAGGCGCTCAACAACCTCCTGTCGGCGACCCATCTGTGGATCACCGCCGAGGCGATGGCGGTGGGGCAGCGCTTCGGTCTCGACCCCGAGGTCATGCTGTCGATCTTCAACAGCTCGAGCGGACGCAGCGGTTCGACCGAGAACAAGTGGCCGAACTTCGTGCTCACGGGACGCTACGACTCCGGATTCGGTCTGCGGCTCATGCTCAAGGACATGCGCATCGCGGTGGGTCTCGCCGATCAGCTCGGTGCACCGAGTGCGCTCGGGGCCGATGCGGTCGAGCTGTGGGCGCGCGCGGCAGAGGGACTCCCGGAACGCGCCGACCACACCGAGGTGGCGAAGTGGGTTCAGGCGAGGGGAGGGGCCTAAGATGACGATCTAGTCACGATGTCGGACAACCTGGCGATCGCACAACTGGAAGCGGAGAGATGGCGCGCGAGAACTCCCTGGCGGAATCCTGGAACGCCCAGCCCATCGGGCGGGTGGCCGCCCCTCTGCGCGAGCAGGTGCTGGCATCGCTGCGCCAGGCGATCCTCGACTTCCACCTCAAGCCCGGTCAGCGACTCGTCGAACGCGAGTTGATGGAGCAGCTCGGCGTCTCCCGTACGACGGTGCGTGAGGCCCTGCGCGAACTCACCTCGGAGGGTCTCGTGACGGTCGTGCCCCAGCGGGGAGCCGTCGTGGCGACGCCCACCCCCGACGACGCGCTCGACCTCTACGAGGTGCGCGCCGCGCTGGAGTCGCTCGTCGTGCAACGCTTCATCGAACGCGCGAGCGACGAGCAGGTGCGGCGACTCGAGCAGGCCGTACAGGGGTTCGCCGATGCGTCGATCCGCACCGCCGACATCCGGCAGATCCTCGCGGCCAAGGACAAGTTCTACGTCGTGCTCATCGAGGGGGCGAACAGCACCGCGCTGCAGCAGCTGCTCGAGGGCATCCAGGCCCGCGTGCAGGTGCTGCGCGCGACGTCGCTCTCGGAGGAGGGGCGCACCTTCGCCGCGGTCCGGGAGCTGCAGGGGATCGTCGACGCCATCAAGGAGCGCGATGCCGAGCTCGCCGCGCGCCGCACCACCGAGCACATCCGGGCGGCGTCCGTGACCGCCCTGCACCACATCCGCTCCGGCGACTGAGGTCGCCGCCGCGGACCACCCACCCACGCCGTCGGCGGAGGGGCGTGCCCGCACGCCGTCGACCAGACACGAGGAGCCGAGCGATGACGCTCACCCCGAAACAGCAGGAGATCAAGGACCGGTACATCGCCGCGCGCGGCAGTTGGGGAGCGCCGTGGGACACCGTGCTCGCCGTCGACCCGGACTTCGTCGCCGCCTACCTGGACATGTATCAGGTGCCCTGGACGAAGAACGAGCTGAGCGACAAGTTCAAGGAGCTCTGCTATCTCGCCTGGAACGCCGCGGCGACGCACCTTCACGAGCCGGGGATCCGCGCCCACATGCGGCGGGCGATCGAGTTCGGCGCGACGCCCGCCGAGATCGTCGAGGTGCTCGAGCTCGCCGCGACCCTCGGCATCCACACCATGAACATCGGCGTCCCCCTGCTCGTCGAGGTGCTCGAGGAGCGCGGGCGCACGGGACCCGCGCCGCTCGATGCGCGGCGGGAGGAGCTCAAGGCCGAGTTCACGCGGGTGCGTGGCTACTGGCACGACTTCTGGAACGAGATGCTCGAACTCGACCCCGAGATGTTCGGCGCCTACACCGAGTTCTCGTCGGTCCCGTGGCGTACGGGAGCGCTCACGCCCGCCGAGAAGGAGCTCATCTACATCTCCTACGACATCGCGGCGACGCACCTCTACGTGCCCGGGACGAAGCTCCACATCCGCAACGCGCTCAACCACGGTGCGACGGTGGGGCAGATCCTCGAGGTCATGGAGATCTCGAGCGTGCTGGGCATCCACGCCGTGACCGTCGGCGTGCCGATCATGGTCGAGGAGCTCTCGGCCGCCGGGAAGGAGGTTCCCCGGTGAGCCTCGCTGCCGCGGAGGCGGCGGCGGTCGCCGCCGTGCCGACGACCCTGCTCATCGACGGATGGCGCGAGGCGGAGGGCGGCGCGACCTTCGCGGTCGACGACCCGTCGACGGGCGAGACGATCGCGCACGTCGCCGACGGCTCGGTCGCGGATGCCGAGCTCGCCCTCGCGACGGCCGCCGACGCCCAGAACCGCTGGGGCCGTACCCCACCGCGCGAGCGTGCCGACATCCTCCGCCGCTGCTACGAGCTCATGCTCGAGCGCAGCGACGAGCTCGCGCTCGTCATGACGCTCGAGATGGGCAAGCCGCTCGCCGAGTCGCACGCCGAGGTCGCCTACGCGGCGGACTACCTCCGATGGTTCTCGGAGGAGGCGGTGCGAATCAACGGCCGCTGGAGCGTCGCACCCGACGGGGCGTCGCGCATCTGGACGATGCGGAAGCCGGTCGGGCCGGCGCTGCTCGTGACGCCCTGGAACTTCCCGCTCGCGATGGGCACCCGCAAGCTCGGCCCGGCGCTCGCCGCCGGTTGCACGGCGATCGTCAAGCCCGCCAAGCAGACCCCGCTGTCCATGCTCGCGCTCGGTGCGCTGCTGCTCGAGGCGGGGCTTCCGGCAGACGTCGTCTCGATCGTCACGACGCGCGACTCGCGCAGCGTGGTGGCTCGGTTGATGGGGGACGCTCGCCTGCGCAAGCTCTCCTTCACGGGATCCACCGAGGTCGGGCGCGAGCTCGTGCGGCAGTCCGCCGAGCGGATGCTGCGTCTCTCCCTCGAACTCGGCGGCAACGGGCCCTTCATCGTCTTCGACGACGCCGACCTCGATGTCGCCGTGGAGGCCGCGATGCGTGCGAAGCTGCGCAACAACGGCGAGGCGTGCACGGCGGCCAATCGGATCTTCGTCCAGGAGGGTGTGCGCGCGCAGTTCGTGGACCGCCTCGTGGAGGCGTTCGCGGGCGTACGGATCGGCCGCGGCACCGAGCCCGGGGTGGGCATCGGCCCCCTCATCGACACGGCGGCGGTGGCGAAGGTCGAGGAGCTCGTCGGCGCCGCGACCTCGGCGGGCGCGGTCGTGCGCTTCCGAGGCGAGATCCCGCGAGGGGCCGGAAGCTACTACCCGCACACCGTCGTCGACGCGGTTCCCCACGACTCGCGGCTCGTGACGGAGGAGATCTTCGGCCCGGTCGCCCCGGTCGTCGGCTTCTCGGACGAGGATGAGGTCCTCAGCTGGGCGAACTCCTCCGAATACGGTCTCGCCTCCTATGTCTTCACGCGCGACCTGGACCGGGCGGTCCGGGTGGCGGAGCGCCTCGAGACCGGCATGATCGGGCTCAACCGCGGGGTGCTCTCCAACGTCGCGGCGCCCTTCGGCGGCTGGAAGTCGAGCGGGTACGGACGCGAGGGCGGCTCCGAGGGCATCGAGGAGTATCTGGAGACGAGCTACATCGCGCTCGACGCGGGCCGACTCGGCTGACGCGGTCAGTGACCGGTGAGGGGGCCGAGCACGCGGGCGGCGAGGGAGGCGCGCCCGGTGACACGCTCCTCCACGTCGGCGGCCGTCATCCCGAGGAGCCCGGCGTTCGCGCCGAGGAAGCGCAGCGGCTCGGGCTCCCAGTCGGGGGAGCGGTGGCCGACCCAGGGCAGCCGGCTCAACTCGCGGTCGGCGCCGGTGAGCAGCTCGGCGAGCGTGCGGCCGGCGAGGTTCGTGGTCGACAGGCCGTCGCCGACGTAGCCGCCCGCCCACGCGATGCGCGTCGCCGGGTCGTAGCGCACCGCGGCGTGCCAGTCGCGCGGCACGCCGAGCGGCCCGCCCCAGCGGTGGGTGACCTCCGCATCCCCGATCGCCGGGAACAGCTCGCCGAGCGTGCGCCGCAGGTGCTCGAACACCCGCTCGACCCGGTCGTACCCGCCGCGGATGGCGCTGCCCCAGTGGTAGCGGGCCCCGCGACCGCCGAAGGCGAAGCGGTCGTCGGCCGTGCGCTGCCCGTAGATGATGAGGTTGCGGTAGTCGCTGAAGGTGCGCCCGTGGGGGATGCCGAGCTCGTCCCAGAGGGCGGCAGGCAGCGGCTCGGTGGCGATCATGAGCGAGTAGAGCGGCAGGATGCGCCGGTGGGTCTGCGCGAGCGTCGCGCCGTAGCCCTCGAGCGCGATGACGACGCGGTCGGCGGTCACCACGCCGCGGTAGGTCTCGACCCGTCCGGGATCCACGCGCGTGACGGTCGTGCCCTCGGCGATCCGCACCCCGCGCGCCTCGAGCGCCCGGGCGAGCCCGCGCACGAGCTTGCCCGGATGCAGCCGCGCGCAGTTCGGGTCGAAGACGCCGCCCCGGGCGCCCGCGGCGTGCGCCCGATCGGCATCCCACCACTCGAGCGGGTCGACCCCGTACCCGGCCGCCTCGTCGACCTCCGCGCGGGCGGCGCGCTCCTGCACCTCGGAGCGCGCGTAGACGAGCGTGCCGCCCCGCACGTAGTCGCAGTCGATGCCCGCCTCCGCCGCGGCCCGACCGACCTCGCCGACCGTGTCGATCATCGCCCGGCGCATCGCGAGGGCGGCATCGCGCCCGTGCGTCTTCGCGAGGGACGCCGTCCCGCGCGGGAACAGCGCCGAGCACCATCCGCCGTTGCGACCGGAGGCGCCGAAGCCCGCGATCTCCTTCTCGAGCACGAGGATGCGGGCGCCCGGCTCCCGCTCGAGCAGGTACCAGGCCGTCCACAGACCCGTCAGGCCGCCGCCGACGATCGCGACGTCGGCCTCCGCGTCCCCGTCGAGTCCCGGACGCTTCTCGAGCGGGTCGCCCGCCGCGGCGACCGAGTCGTGCCAGTAGGACAGCTCCCGGTACTCGTTCATCCCCGTGCGCCCCTCAGCTGCGCCCCGAGGGATCCCATTTCAAGGACTCGGGCGACCGGTCTCGAGGACGCATCCAGCGCATCCGGGCTCATCAGCCGACACCAGCCCCAGCTGTCACATCGACTCCTTGAAATGGGATGCCCGAGTCCTTGAGATGGGATGGTGACGGAACCGGGATGGTGACGGGAGCGGGCTGGGCGGCGGTCAGAGGCGGGACCAGGCCTCGGTGAGCACCGAGCGGAGGATCCCCTCGATCTCGTCGAACTCGGCGGGCCCGATCGTGAGGGGGGGAGCCAGCTGCACGACGGGGTCGCCGCGGTCGTCGGCGCGGCAGTAGAGGCCCGCGTCGAACAGGGCCTTCGAGAGGAAGCCGCGCAGCAGGCGCTCCGACTCGTCGTCGTCGAAGGTCTCGCGGGTCGTCTTGTCCTTCACGAGCTCGATGCCGAAGAAGTAGCCGTCGCCGCGCACGTCGCCGACGATCGGCAGGTCGAGCAGCTTCTCGAGCGTCGCGCGGAAGACGGGCGAGTTCTGCTTGACCCGCTCGACGAGCCCCTCCTCCTCGAAGATCGCGAGGTTCTCGAGGGCGACCGCGCTCGAGACCGGGTGACCTCCGAAGGTGTAGCCGTGGTAGAACGCCGTCGTGCCGTGGCGGAACGGCTCATAGAGCCGGTCGCTCACGATGCACGCGCCGATGGGGGAGTACCCGCTCGTCATGCCCTTCGCGCACGTGATCATGTCGGGGCGGATGTCGTACGTCGTCGACGCGAACATGTCGCCGATGCGGCCGAAGCCCGTGATGACCTCGTCGGCCACGAGCAGCACGTCGTACTTGTCGCAGATCTCGCGCACCCGCTGGAAGTAGCCGGGGGGCGGCGGGAAGCATCCGCCGGAGTTCTGCACGGGCTCGAGGAAGACGGCCGCGACCGTCTCGGGGCCCTCGAACACGATCATCTCCTCGATGCGGTTCGCCGCCCACTGCCCGAAGCCCTCGATGCTCTGGCCCTCGTAGCCCATCTCGGCGGCGCGGTAGAAGTTGGTGTTCGGCACCCGGAAGCCGCCCGGCGTGACGGGCTCGAACATCTCCTTCATCGCCGGGATGCCGGTGATGGCGAGCGCGCCCTGCGGGGTGCCGTGGTACGCGACGTAGCGCGAGATGACCTTGTGCTTGGTGGGACGCCCCTGCAGCTTCCAGTAGTACTTGGCGAGCTTGAAGGCCGTCTCGACGGCCTCGCCGCCGCCCGTGGTGAAGAACACCCGGTCGAGGTCGCCGGGCGCGTGGTCGGCGAGCCGGTCGGCGAGCTCGATCGCGGCGGGGTGCGCGTACGACCACAGCGGGAAGAAGGCGAGCTCCTCCGCCTGCTTGGCCGCGACCTCCGCGAGCCGGCGCCTGCCGTGTCCGGCGTTCACGACGAACAGGCCGGAGAGCCCGTCGAAGTACTTCTTCCCCCGCGAGTCCCAGATGTGGTGGCCGTCGCCCTTCACGATGATGGGGGCCCCGTGCTCCTCGAGCACCGACTGGCGTGCGAAGTGCATCCAGAGGTGGTCCTTGGCCTTGCGCTGCAGCTCCTCGTCGGTCTGCGCGCTCAGGGCGTTCTCGGTCATGGTCATGGTGCGATCACCTGGTTCCCCAGTTGTAGAGCTGCTTCTGCAGCTTCAGATAGACGAAGGTCTCGGTCGCCTGCACGCCCTCGATGGAGCGGATGCGGCGGTTCAGCAGCTCGATGAGGTCGTCGTCGTTCTCGCACACCACCTCGGCGAGCAGGTCGAAGCTGCCCGCGGTGAGCACGACGTAGTCGACGGCCGGGATCTCGGCGAGGCGCTCGGCCACGACCGTGCTGTCGCCCGTCACCCGGATGCCGACCATCGCCTGCCGGTAGAAGCCGAGCTGCATGGGGTCGGTCACCGCGACAACCTGCATGACACCGGACTCGGTGAGCTTCTGGACGCGCTGCCGGACAGCCGCCTCGGAGAGCCCGACGGCCTTGCCGATCTCGGCGTAGGAGCGGCGGCCGTCCTCCTGCAACTGCTCGATGATGGCCTTCGACACATCGTCGAGGGCGATCGGGCGACTGCGGGCGGCCATGCGCTCGATTCTCTCATCCCGGCAGGGTCCTGACAAACGAATCCGCAATCCTCGGGTGCCCGAGCGACGAAATCAGAAGTTCCGGGGGCCGGGGCGAGCGATTAGGGTGAGGGCATGGCCGAACGGATCCTGCGCAACTTCATCAACGGCGAGTACGTCGAGGCACGCGGCGACGAGAGCTTCGCCGTGATCGACCCCGCGACCGAGCAGAGCTACGCCGACTCGCCCGTCTCCGGGAAGGCGGACGTGGATGCCGCGTTCTCCGCCGCGGCCGCCGCCTTCGAGAGCTGGGGCGAGACCACGCCGGCCGAGCGTCAGCTCGCGCTGTTCCGCATCGCGGACCGTCTCGAGGAGCGGGCCGAGGAGTTCGCCGATCTCGAGTCGCAGGACACCGGCAAGCCGCGCGCCACCCTCGTCGACGACGAGATCATGCTCTCGGTCGACCAGATCCGCTTCTTCGCGGGCGCGGCGCGCACCCTCGAGGGTCGCGCGACCGCCGAGTACATGAAGGACCACACGAGTTCCATCCGCCGCGAGCCGATCGGCGTGATCGGGCAGGTCACGCCGTGGAACTACCCGCTCAACATGGCGGTCTGGAAGATCGCGCCCGCCATCGCGGCCGGCAACACGACCGTGCTCAAGCCCTCCGACACGACCCCGCAGTCCACCCTGCTGCTCGCCGAGATCGCGGCCGAGTTCCTCCCGCCGGGGGTGCTCAACGTGCTCACGGGCGACCGGACCACGGGCGCGGCGATGATCGAGCACCCGACGCCGCAGATGGTGTCGATCACGGGATCCGTGCGGGCGGGTATGGAGGTCGCGCGCGCCGCGGCATCCGACCTCAAGCGCGTGCACCTCGAGCTCGGCGGCAAGGCGCCCGTCATCGTGTTCCCGGATGCCGACATGGCCAAGGCCGCCGAGGGCATCGCGATCGCCGGCTACTTCAACGCCGGTCAGGACTGCACGGCGGCCACCCGCGTGCTCGTGCACCGCGACGCCCACGACGACTTCCTCGCGGCGCTCGCCGCCTACGTGAAGGACAACGTCACGACGGGTGCGCCGTCGGATCCCGACACCTTCTTCGGCCCGGTCAACAACGCGAACCAGCTCGAGCGGGTGATGGGCATGATCGGCGCGCTGCCCTCGCACGCGGAGATCGTGACGGGCGGGGAGCGCAAGGCGGGCTCCGGCTACTTCATCGAGCCGACCATCGTCGACGCGCTCCGCCAGGACGACGACGCCATCCAGAACGAGATCTTCGGGCCCGTCATCACGGTGCAGACGTTCTCGGACGAGGCGGAGGCCCTCGCCTGGGCGAACGGCGTGCAGTACGGGCTCTCCTCGAGCGTGTGGACGAGCGACCACGGTCGCGCCATGCGCTTCGCGAAGCACCTGGACTTCGGCTGCGTGTGGATCAACACCCACATCCCGCTCGTCGCGGAGATGCCGCACGGGGGCTTCAAGCATTCCGGCTATGGTAAGGATCTCTCGATGTACGGTTTCGAGGACTACACGCGCATCAAGCACGTGATGTCGTTCATCGGGGAGTGACTTTCCGCCCCACCATCTCTGGGGATACGGGCGTCTGCACGGCGCACGGGACAATGGAGTACGAGGGAGGGGTGGATCGCGCGTGCACGAAGACGACGACGACACGGTTCCGCAGGCCGTCGTGGCCGGGCTCGCGCGCGCGCGCGACGCGGTCGACGAGGTCGACAACGCCCTCGGCGACACGGTCGTGCGCGGCCGGGGCTCCCGCAAGCGCCGTCCCGCCGCACCCGTGGTCGTCGACCTGCCGCCCGTGCCGCAGGCGCTGCGCCCGCACTACCGTTTCCGCGTCGGATCGGGGGAGACCTGGGAGCTGGACCGTCCGGCCCGGATCGGACGCCGCCCGAGCGCACCCCGGGTACCGAGCGAGCTCGAGCCGCGGCTGGTCGCCGTGGAGAGCCCGAACGGCGGCATCTCCTCGACCCACCTCGAGTTGCGCGAGCAGGGCTCGGCGGTGGTCGCGACCGATCTGCGCACCCTCAACGGCAGCGAGATCCGGGTGCCCGGCTCGCCCGTGCAGGTGCTGCAACGGGGTGCGTCGATCGTCGTCACACCCGGTAGCAGCATCGACCTGGGCGAGGGAGTGATCATCGAGATCCTCACCCCCGGCAGGCCGGGGGTGGCCCGATGACCCGCCACGGGGCCGACGCCGCCCGGCACAGCTTCGACATCCCGGGGCGTCCCGACGAGCAGGTGACGCTCGCCTGGGCGGCCGCGACCGACGTGGGCCACCGTCGACACGCGAACGAGGACAGCCTCATCGTGGAGCCGCCCGTGTTCGCGGTCGCGGACGGGATGGGCGGGCACGCCGCGGGCGACCTCGCGAGCGCCGCCGTCGTCGACCGGCTCTCGGCACTCTCCGGGCGCGGCGACGTCGACGTCTCCGTCGTCGGCGACGCCCTCTCGCTCGCCGCGCACGACATCGACGACATCGCGGAGCACCTGCCGCTCGGCGCGGGCACGACCGTCACGGGTGCCGTGCTCGACCTCGGCGGCGACGAGCCGCAGTTCGTCGTGTTCAACGTCGGCGACAGCCGCGTCTACAGCTTCGTCGGCAACGAGCTGACCCAGGTGACGCACGACCACTCGGTCGTGCAGGAGCTCATCGACGCCGGCGTGCTGTCGCCGACGGATGCCGAGGGGCACCCCGAGTCGAACGTCGTCACGCGTGCGCTCGGCTTCCGCGAGGAGCCGCGCCCCGACTACTGGATGCTGCCCATCCGCACCGGGATGCGGCTGCTGCTGTGCTCGGACGGGCTCACCAAGGAGCTGACCCCCGCGCGCATCCACCTGCACCTCGCCGCCCGGCTGTCGGCCGCGGAGACCGCGGGGGCGCTCGTCGACGCCGCACTCGCGGCGGGCGGGCGCGACAACGTGACCGTCGTCGTGGTCGACGTGCTCGACGCCCCCGAACGTTCAGAATCGCCTGCCTACACTGAAGGCTCGGCCGGGGCGAGGGGGTAGGCATGGCGCGTCGACTGCCGTCCCAGCCGCCGGTGCTGCCGGGGTTCTCCTACGTGCACGTCCTCGGCTCGGGCGGTTTCGCCGACGTTTTCCTGTTCGAGCAGAACATGCCCCGACGCCAGGTGGCGGTCAAGGTCATGCTGAGCGAGGTCGTCAACGACCAGGTGCGGCAGATGTTCCAGGCCGAGGCGAACCTGATGGCGCAGCTGAGCGCGCACCCCTCGATCCTCACGGTCTACCAGGCGAGCGTCTCGAGCGACGGGCGCCCGTTCCTCGTCATGGAGCTGTGCTCGGCATCCCTCAGCGAGCGCTACCGCCGCGAACCGCTGCCCGTCCCGGAGGTGCTGAGGATCGGCATCAAGATCGGTTCGGCGATCGAGACGGCGCACCGCGCCGGGGTGCTGCACCGCGACATCAAGCCGTCCAACATCCTCCTGACCGCCTACGGGCACCCCGTGCTCTCCGACTTCGGCATCGCGTCGACGCTCACCGGCCAGAAGGACCAGGATTCGGTGGGCCTGTCGATCCCGTGGTCGGCGCCCGAGGTGCTGCTCGACGAGACGCCCGGAACGATCGCCTCGGAGGTGTGGTCGCTCGCCGCGACCGTGTACTCGCTGCTCGCCGGCCGCTCGCCCTTCGAGATCCCGGGCGGCGCCAACACCTCGAGCGACCTCATGGGCCGCATCGCCCGCGCGAAGCCCCAGCCGATCGGCCGACCGGACGTGCCGTCGAGCCTCGAGGAGGTGCTCCGCCGCGCCATGTCGCGCCGCCCCGAGCAGCGCCCGGCGAGCGCGCTCGAGCTCGTGCGCGAGCTGCAGCTGGTCGAGACCGAGCTCGGGATGCCGCAGACGGCCGCCGAGATCGCCATGGACGACTGGGCGCTCGGCACGGTGGCGGACGAGGAGGAGCGCACCCGCCTGCGTCCCGTCGCCACCGGCTCGAGCCCCTCGCAGCCGAACCGTCGGCGTCGGCGTCGGCCGGTCGAGAGCACGCCCTACGCCCCGGTCGGCACGGTGCGCGAACGCAGCGGGCCCGAGGGCCCGCATTCGAAGAGCCGCACGAGCGACGCGGGTCCCGGGTTCCGGCGCCTCGCGTGGGCGCTCGCGGGTGCCGCCGTGCTCGTCGCGGGGCTCGGTGCGATCGCGCTCGTCGTCCTGCTGCGGACGGTCGGGGGCGGCATCCCGGTGGTCTCCGACATCGAGGCGGAGCTCGACTCGGGCGGGCGTGTCGAGTTCAGCTGGCCCGACCCCGGGATCGACGACGGCGACCTGTACCAGGTGACGGTGACCGACGAGGGGGTCCCCTCCGCGCCGACCGTGCAGGAGGCGCCGCGGTTCGTCGTCGACGCCGACCCGGGTGACACGGTGTGCGTGACCGTGACGGTGAACCGGAACGGCACCTCGGGCGCCCCGAGCGCCGAGAAGTGCGTGGACGCGGCCGAGGGCTGAGTCGTGTCCTGGCTGTCGACGCATCGATCGCTCGTCGCGACCGCGACGAGCGGCACGGTCGTGGCCGCGCTCGTCGCCACTCTCGCGGTCGTCTCGACAGGATATACCGCGCAGCGCATGGATCTCAGCGACCCCTCGGTCTGGGTGGTCGGCGGCGACCGCCAGGCGATCGGGCGCGCCAACACCGAGGTGCTGGAACTCGACAGCGTCATCCCGACGGACGCCGAGGACGCGCAGCTCGTCCAGTCCGGCTCGACCGTGCTGCTCGTCGACGGCGCGTCCGCGACCGTGCAGCGGGTCGACCCTGTCACCTCGACCCTCGGCGACGACATCGCCCTGCCCCCGCAGCAGCCGGAGCTGTTCCTGGCGGGCGACCGCGTGGTCGTGTTCGCACAGGCCACCGGCGAGGTCTGGCTCGTGCCGCTCACCGAGCTCGACACCTTCGACGCCGCCTCGCCCTCCACCCTGAGCCTCGGCGAGGGCGCCGTCGTGACGGTGACCGGCTCCGGCGCCCTGCTCGCCTACGTCCCGGAGACCTCCGAGGTGTGGCGGGTCGAACCCGGGGAGCTCGTGGTGGGCGACCGGACCGGTGTCGGATGGGATGCCGCGCGCAGCGACGACGTGCAGCTCACCGCCGTGGGCGAGGACTGGGCGGTGCTCGACACGACGATCGACGAGCTCGCGACGGCCTCGGGCGTGCACGAGCTCGGCTCGCTCGCCGGCACCAATCAGCGCCTGCAGGCGCCGGGGCCGGCGGATTCGCGCGTGCTCGTGGCCGACTCGGCGAGCCTGCTCGCGGTGCCGCTCGGCGGCGGTGACGCGACCGTGCTCGCCGACGACGTGGCGGGCGTGCCGGTCGCACCGGTCGTCGTCGACGGGTGCCGCTTCGCAGCCTGGACGAGCGGGGCGCTCTGGCGCACGTGCGGTTCGGACGACTCCGTGCGGTTCGCGCTCTCGGGGATGCCGGGCAACCCCGCGCTCGCCTTCGCCGTGAACGGGGGCCGGGTCACGCTCAACGACACGGCGAGCGGCGCGAGCTGGGCGATCCAGTCGGACGGCGAGCTCATCGACAACTGGGACGACCTCATCCTCGACGACGACGAGCAGCAGGAGCAGCCGGAGGCCGACGACGAGACGCCCCCGGAACTCGAGGAGGTGCAGCAGCCGCCCGTCGCGGTCGACGACGAGATGGGCGCGCGGCCGGGCCGGGCGAGCGTGCTGCCCGTGCTGCTGAACGACTACGACCCGAACGGCGACGTGCTCGTCGTGACCTCCTTCGATCCCATCGACGAGGCGCTCGGCCGCCTCGACCTCGTGAGCCGCAACCAGCAGCTGCAGCTCACCCTCACCGACGGGGCGAGCGGCGTCATCCGCTTCCGCTACACGATCTCCGACGGCCGCGGGGGCACCGCGAGCGCGGAGGTGACGGTGACCGTGCGGAGCCCGGAGGAGAACTCGCCTCCCCAGGCGGTGCGCACCTCGACGGCGACCGTGGCGTCCGGGGGACGCGTCTCGACGCAGGTGCTGGGGGACTGGTTCGACCCCGACGGCGACGCCATCTATCTCACCGCGGCGTCGATCGCGGCGCCCGACCAGGTGGGCTTCAAGCCCGACGGCGTCGTCGTCTTCACCGACGGCGGCGAGGGCACCGGCATGAAGACGGTCGCGCTGACCGTCTCCGACGGCCGCGCCGTGAGCGGCGGATCGCTGCAGGTCACCGTGCGTCCGCGCGGGGAGGTGCCGATCCTCGTCGAGCCCTGGGTGGCGCTCGCCTCGGCGGGCGAGGAGATCACGGTGCGCCCGATGCAGCACGTGCGCGGCGGCAACGCGACGATCCGGTTGGGCGGCGTGCCGCCCAAGGCCGGCACGACGATCGTGCCGAGCTTCGAGGCGGGCACCTTCACCTTCCTCTCCGACGACGTGCGCACCCACTACATCGAGTTCACGGTGACCGACGGCACCCAGACCGTGACCGGATTCGTGCGGATCGACGTCTCGGCGCCCGCCGACGCCTCCACGCGCCCCATCACGGTGCCGAAGACGATCTTCATGACCCTCGACAGCACGCAGACGGTCGACCCGCCGACGACCGACATCGACCCCGCCGGCGGCGTGCTCGTGGTCACCGGTGTCATGAACATCCCGGCGGGCTCGGGCATCGTCGCCGAGGTGCTGGACCAACGTCGGGTGCGCGTGACCCTCAACGCACCGCTCGACACCCCCGTCAGCTTCAACTACCGCATCAGCAACGGGCTCGCCGAGACCGAGGGCACCATCACGGTCGTCGAGATCCCGAGCCCGCAGCGCCTCCAGCCGCCCATCGCGACCGACGACCAGGTGACGGTGCGCGTCGGCGACGCGATCGACATCTCGGTGCTCGACAACGACGAGCAGCCCGACGGTGCCGAGATCACCCTGCTGCCCGACCTCGCCGTCGAACTGCCCGAGGACGGCGGTCTGCTGTTCGTCGCGGACGACCGGCTGCGCTACCTCGCCCCGCAGACCGCGGGCAACTACTCGGCCGTCTACGCGATCTCCGGCCCGGACGGGCAGGTCGCGCAGGCGCGGGTGCTCATCTCGGTGCGCGAACGCAACGCGGCCACCAACAACCCGCCCGTGCCGCGCACGGTGACGGCGCGGGTGCTCGCCGGTCAGACGGTGCACATCGACATCCCGACGAGCGGCGTGGACCCCGACGGCGACGCCGTGCAGCTCATCGGGCAGACCACGAACCCCGAGAAGGGCAGCGTCGTCTCGGTCGACGGCAACAGCATCCAGTACCAGGCGGGCGACTACTCCTCGGGAACCGACGTGTTCCAGTACGCGGTCGTCGACGGGCTCGGCGCCCGCGCGACCGGCACCATCCGGGTGGGCATCTCGCCTGCCCTCGAGGGGGCCCGCAACCCGGTCGCGAACATCGACACCGTCACCGTCCGTCCCGGGCGCACCGTCTCGGTGCGGGCGCTGCTCAACGACTCCGACCCGGACGGCAGCGTGCTCCGCATCCGGCAGGTGGAACCCAACGACGACGTGACCAAGGCGCAGATCGTCGGCGACGACGTCGTCCGCATCACGCCGCCCTCGGTGGCGGGCGACTACAGCGTCGTCTACACGATCGAGAACGACACAGGCGGCACGAGCTCGAACTTCATCCGGGTGACGGTCTCGCCCGATGCGCCGCTCGCCCGTCCGAACGTCACCGACACCGTGCTGAGCGTCACCGACGTGCTCGAGCGCGAGACGGTCGACGTGTCGGTGCTCGAGCGCGCGTTCTGGGCGGATGGGGACGTCTCCGAGCTCGGGGTCGAGCTGGTGCCCGGGTTCTCGGAGTCGGCGGAGGTGCTCGCCAACAAGCGCGTGCGGGTGACGATCGGCGACCGCAGCCAGATCATCCCCTTCGCGGTCTTCCGGCCCGACGAGCCGACCATCCGGGCCTACGCCTTCATCCGGGTTCCGGGTTACGACGACGCCCTTCCGCAGATCAACACCAAGGCGCCGCCGCTCAAGGTCGAGAGCGAGTCGACCGTGCGCATCGAGCTCTCGCAGTACGTCGTCGCCCTGGGCGGGTCGAAGGTGCGGCTGACCGACTCGAGCACCGTGCGGGCCACCCACTCCGACGGCTCCTCTCTCGTCGTCGACGAGGACACCCTCGAGTTCACCTCGGCCGATCGGTACTGGGGGCCCGCCTCGATCAGCTTCGAGGTCACGGACGGCACCTCGGCGACGGACCCCGACGGACACGTGACGACGCTCTCGCTGCCGATCGAGGTGACCCCGCGCGAGAACCAGCCCCCCATCTTCAGCGGCGGTGTCGTGGAGTTCGAGCCCGGCCAGCAGAAGGAGCTCGACCTCGTCAAACTCACCAAGTACCCCTACGACGACGACATCGACGAGCTCACCTACGCGGTGCTCGAGCCGCTCCCCGTCGGGTTCAGCTACCAGATCAACGGCCAGCGCCTGCTGCTCACCGCCGACGCCTCCGCGGTCAAGGGCAGCACGACGAGCATCACGCTGAGCGTCCGCGACGCGCTCAACGAGGGCCAGAGCGGTCGGGTGGAGCTGCGCGTCGTGCCGTCCACCCGGCCGCTCGCCCGCCCGATCGCCGACCAGGCGATCGCGCGGCGCGGCGAGACGACCGTCGTGGACGTGCTCGCCAACGACGCCGCCACCAACCCCTTCCCCGACGTGCCGTTGCGCGTCGTCGACATCCGCGGCCTCTCCGGGGCGACCCTGCCCGCCGGCATCTCGATCACCCCGAGCGCCGATCGCTCGAAGCTCTCCGTCACCGTCGCGGACGCCGCCGAGCCCCTCGACACGACGCTCCAATACCAGGTGGCGGACGCGACGGGGGATGCGGACCGGTACGTGTGGGGCACCGTCACGATCTCCGTCCAGGATGTGCCCGATCCGGTCACCAACCTCCGGGTCACGGAGTTCGGCGACCGCACCCTCAAGCTCGGCTGGTCGCCCGGGCCGTTCAACAACTCGGCCATCACCGAGTACCGGGTGACGATGACGAACGCCGCGACGGGCTCGACCCTCTCGACGACGAGTTGCACCGTCACCGTCGGCTGCGCCGTGACGACGCCGGGCAACGGGCCCTCGAACGCCGTGCGGTTCACGGTCGTCGCGATCAACGCCATCGGCGAGTCGCTGCCGTCCGAACTCGCGGGCAGCATCTGGTCCGATGTCATCCCGCCGCCGCCCTCCGCGGTCACCGCGACGCCCGTCGACCACGGACTGCGCGTCACCTGGCGCAAGCCCGCCACCACCTCCGGCAGCCCCGTCGACAGCTACGTCGTGACGGTCGCGGGGGTTGCCGTATCCGTCACGGTCGACCCCGCCGATGCGGTCGGCACCGAGTACTCCAAGGTCGTCAGCCAGCCCGGCATCGCCAACGGCGCGGTGGCGCCGTTCTCGGTGAGCGCCCGCAACAAGGCGCCCAACTCGCTCGCGACCTGGAACGAGGCAGGGGGGACGGGGACTCCGGCCGGCGCCCCGATCGTCACGGCGAGCCCCGCGGCGAGCGCCTCCACCACCGACGGCACGACCGTGAGCGTCGCGTGGCCGGGAGCGTTCGCCGACAACGGCAAAGCGATCAGCGCCTACTACGTGGCCCTGCACGACGGCACCCCGCCGGAGTGCACCGTCACGGGCGTCGAGTCGGGTTCGCCGACCTTCACCCCGCCGAGCGGCTCGAACGTGCAGCAGGTCACGAGCGGCACGAGCGCGACCTTCGGCGGCCTCACCCCCAACACGAGCTACACGCTCACGGTGTACGCCTACAACGGACAGGGATGCACGGCATCCGCCCCCGTGACGGCGACTCCGCGGGCCGCCCCCGGCAAGGTCGTGCTGCAGTCGGGTGATGTCACCGGGCTCGTCGCGAGCGGCACCGGCACGTGGGACTTCCAGCTCAACGGCCTGCACATCCCGGAGGGTTCGGCCGACGTCGACAGCTTCGTGTACCGGCTCTCGGGCGGGACGACCGACACGAGCGCCTCGGCCCCGACGCCGTTCGGCGCGTTCCTCACGGCGGGCACCAGCCACTACGGCAACCAGGTGAGCGTCGAGGTGAAGGCCTGCCGCCAGTACACCGAGGTGCTGCTGTGCAGTCAGGAGTGGTCCGACCCCGTCGTGCTCGGGCGTGCGGTGCGCATCCAGCTCGACGGTCTGCAGGCGGTCGAGACCGCCCCGCCGATGCTGCTGCCGCCGGCCCCCGGCACCGGGTACTGGTCGTGGACGGGTGGGCCCGTCGTCGGGGCGCCCGGCTACGACACGGTGAGCTTCGGCTGCGGACCCGACGACGACACCTCGACGCCGCAGTGCGAGGTCGTCGGCGGTGGGCTCACGGGCGACGCGTACCCGGATCTGGTGGTCACCGTGAGCTCGGACGGCGCCGACTATACGCGAACATATTCCTGGACGGACATCCACTGATGGCCCGCCGACCCCGAGAGGATTCCTCCATGACGATGACGCCCGAACAGGCGAGCAGCTTCCACGAGACGTTCGGCCGCCTGGTGTCCGGCGTGGAACAGGTGCTGCTCGGCAAGACGTTCGTCGTGCGGCTCGGCTTCATCGCGCTGTTCAGCGAGGGGCACCTGCTGCTGGAGGACTTCCCCGGCACGGGGAAGACCTCCCTCGCGCGCGCGATCGCGCAGAGCCTCGACGGCAGCTCGAACCGCATCCAGTTCACCCCCGACCTGCTGCCCGGCGACATCACGGGCGTGAGCATCTACGACCAGCGCTCGGGCGCCTTCGACTTCCACCACGGCCCCGTCTTCGCGAACGTCGTGCTCGCCGACGAGATCAACCGGGCGAGCCCCAAGACCCAGGCCGCGCTGCTCGAGGTCATGGAGGAGGGGCGCGTGACGGTCGACGGAGAGACCCATCCCGTCGACGCGCCGTTCATGGTCATCGCGACCCAGAATCCGATCGAGCAGGCCGGCACCTACCGGCTCCCGGAGGCGCAGCTCGACCGCTTCCTGCTCAAGGCCTCGATCGGCTATCCCGACCACGCCTCGACCGTGCGCATCCTCGAGGGCGCGGGCGTGCGCGCCCACGACACGGTCGTCCCGGCCGTCATCACGGCGAAGGAGGTCGTCGAGCTCGCGGCGCTCGTGCGCACCGTGCACGTGGACCCCTCGATCAACGACTACGTGTCGCGGCTCGTCGAGGCGACCCGTTCGGCGGTCGAGGTGCGCCTCGGCGTGAGCGTGCGCGGGGCGCTCGCCCTCGTCCGCGCCGCCAAGACCCTCGCCGCGGCGAGCGGGCGGCACTACGTGGTGCCCGACGACATCAAGTCGCTCGCGGAGGCGGTGCTCGCGCACCGGCTCGTGCTCGACCCCGAGGCGGAGTTCGACGGCGTCACCGCGTCGAGCATCATCGCCCAGCTGCTGCTCGAGACCCCGCCGCCGAGTGATCGGCAAGCCGTGTGAGCTCACGAACGCGCACCTCGAGCCGCGACACGCAGTCCTCGATCGACGCCGTCGGGCTCACCAACACGCGCGCCCGCATCGTGGGCGCGCGCACGGGCGTGCTCGCGGACGCGGTCGTCGGCGTGGTGCGGGCGGCGCGTGCCGTCGGGTCGGTCTCGCTCCGGGTCCTCCGGCGGCTGAGCGCCGTCGTGTCGCCCCTCGGCTGGGTCGTGCTCGCCCTCATCCCCGCGGCGCTCGGGATCGGCTACGCCTTCGGCTGGCTCGAGTTCGTGGCGACCGGGTGGGCGTCCGTCGCGCTCGCGGTCGTGGGTGCGATCGCGCTCATCGGGCGGGCGCCGTACCGGATGTCGCTGCAGCTTCCGCACCGCCGCGCGGTCGTGGGGGAGGCGGCGCGCGGCGCCATCAGCGTGCGCAACACGAGCTCCCGGCGCACGCTCGCCGCGGTGCTCGAGGTGCCGGTCGCCGACGGCGTCGTGGAGCTCGGGCTCCCCGGTCTGCGCGGCGGCACGACCCGCACCGAGGACTTCGCCATCCCGACCGCGAAGCGCGGTGTCATCAAGGTGGGACCCGTGCGGACCGTGCGCGGTGATCCGCTCGGACTCGTGCGCCGCGAGCTGGAGTGGACGGACGGGCTCGAACTCGTCGTGCACCCGCGCACCGTGAGCGTGCCGTCCACGAGCACCGGGCTCATCCGCGACCTCGAGGGCTCGCCCACGCGCGACCTCACCTCGAGCGACGTCGCCTTCCACGCGCTGCGCGAGTACCAGGCGGGCGACGACCGCCGTCACATCCACTGGAAGTCGACCGCGAAGACCGGCACCTACATGGTGCGCCAGTTCGAGCAGACCCGGCGCAGCCACCTCGTCGTCGCGCTCAGCCTCTCGACGCACGACTTCGCGAGCGAGGAGGAGTTCGAGCTCGCCGTGAGCGTCGCGGGTTCGCTCGGCGTGCGCGCCGTGCGCGACGGGCGCACGGTCGCCGTCGTCGTGTCGGCGCTGACGCCGGAGTTCGCGAAGCGCCGCGTGTACGCGGTGCGTCCGCTCGCCGTGCACCTGCCGGAGCGGCTGCTCGACGACCTCGCGACGGTCGACGCGGCGGCGACGGCCCTGCCGCTGCGCGACATCGCCCGCGTCGTGGCCGACGACATCCCGGGCATCTCGGTCGCCTTCCTGGTGTGCGGCTCGCGCACGACCGCGCAGGAGCTGCGCGCCTGCGCGGCACGCTTCCCGGTCGACGTCGAGGTCGTCGCGATCGTGTGCGATCCGGAGGCGATCCCGGGTCTGCGGCGGATCGCCGGCCTCAACGTGCTCACGATCGGCTACCTCGAGGAGCTCCGGCTCGCGCTCGCGCGATCGGCGGCCGTCGCATGAAGCGCCAGGTGGGGCTCTCGGCGATCGGCGACGTCGTGCAGCTGTGGCTCGCGATGGGGCTCGCCGCCGCCATGCTCTGGCCGATCTACCGCTCGAACGGCTTCCTCGTCATGGCGGTCGCGACGATCGCGATCGGCACGATGATCGCGGTCGCGGGAGCCGCCTTCCGCTGGCCGGCCTGGGTCGTGATGCTCGTCACGCTCGGGGCCTTCACCGTCGCCGGCGTTCCGCTCGCCGTCCCCTCGCACGCGATCGGGGGCGTGCTGCCGAGCGTCGACGGCCTCCTCGACCTGTTCTCGGGCGTCGCGCTCGGCTGGAAGCAGCTGCTCACGATCACGCTTCCGGTCGGCGACTACCAGGCGCTCCTCGTGCCCGCCTTCGTGCTGCTGCTCGGCGGCACGGTGCTCTCCGGCAGCATCGCGCTGCGGGTGCGCTACGGCGAGCTCGCCACGATCCCGCCGGCCGTCGTGTTCGTGCTCGGGATCCTCTTCGGGCCCGCGGATGCCATGGCGCCTCTCGTGCTCGGGCTCGCCATGTTCGTGGTGTGCGTCTCCTGGGTCAGCTGGTGGAGGTGGCGTCGCCGTCGGGCGGCGACCCGTCGCTTCGACCGCGAGTCCGGTCCGCTGCTGCGCTTCGGGGTGGAGGTGCGCACGCTCGTGGGCGCCGTCGCGATCCTCGCCCTCGCGGTGACCGGCTCGGTCGCCGCGGCGACCGCCGCGGCCCCGCGCGGCGAGCGCGACGTGCTGCGCACCGCCGTCGCCCAGCCGTTCGACCCGCGCGACTACGCGAGCCCGCTCGCGGGCTTCCGCCGCTACCTCCGCGACGACGACGTCGACCGCACGATGCTCGAGGTGACGGGCCTCCCCGCCGGCGCCCGCATCCGCATCGCAACTCTCGACAGCTATGACGGTGTCGTCTACGCGGTCGGCTCGGCCACCGTCGACTCGGCGTCGGGGACCTTCGTGCGGCTCCCGTCGGCGATCGACCGTTCGGGGGTCGCGGGGGAGCAGCTGAGCCTCGACGTCGACGTCGTGGGCTACTCAGGCGTGTGGGTGCCCACCGTGGGGCTGCTCGGCGACGTGGCCTTCCAGGGCGGCGACGCGACGACCCTCGAGGACGGCTTCGCGTTCAACGAGACGAGCGGCACCGCCGCCGACCTGGGCGAGCTCGACCCGGGCGACCGCTACCACCTCGACGCCGTGCTGCCCGACGAGCCGCGCCTCTCCGACCTCGCCGAGACCGTCCCCGGTTCGGCCGACGTTCCCCGCATCACCGAGGTGCCCGACGAGCTCGCCACGACGCTCGACGGGTACATCGCGGGCACCGACGGCGCCGGGGCGCGCCTCGTCGCGGCGATCAGCGCGCTGCGCACCGACGGCTACATCAGCCACGGGCTCTCGGCCGACGAACCCGCGAGCCGTTCCGGTCACTCCCTCGACCGCATCGCCGAGCTGTTCTCCGGCACGCGGATGATCGGGGATGCGGAGCAGTACGCCGTCGCGGCCGCCCTCATGGCGGATCGGCTCGGCTTCCCGGCCCGCGTCGTCGTCGGCTTCGCACCCGAGTCGGCGGGCGTCGACGCGACGACGACGGTGCGCGGTTCCGACATCACCGCCTGGATCGAGGTCGACACCGCCCGCTACGGCTGGGTCGCGATCGACCCCGTGCCGCCCGTGCGCCCGATCCCCGAAGAGGATCCCGAGGAGCCGACGCCGGTCTCGCGTCCGGAGTCGATCGTGCCGCCGCCCGCGGACCGCCCCGACCCTCGGGAGGATCAGACGGACCCCGACACGACCGCCGAGCAGCCGGTGTCGCCCGACACGACGCTCGAGGTGCTGCTGCAGGTGCTGCGGATCTCGGGGATCGTCGTGCTGGTCGTGCTCGCGGCGCTCTCGCCGTTCCTCGTCGTCCTGGGGGCGAAGGCCCGACGACGGCACCTGCGCAAGACGGCACCGACGACCCTCGCCCGCATCCGCGGCGGCTGGGACGAGTTCGCCGACCTCGTCGTCGACCACCGCCTTCCGCTGCCGCCCTCCGCGACGCGATCCGAGGTGGCCGCCGCGGTCGGCACGCTGCCGTCGCGCGTGCTCGCGGCGGTCGTCGACCGGGCGGTGTTCGCGCCCGGTGAGCCCGCTTCGAGCGACGCGGACCGCGTGTGGGTCGCGGTGCGCGAGCTGCGCGGCTCGCTCGACGCGGGCCGCACCCGGCGGGAACGCTGGCGCGCCCTCGTGTCGGTGCGATCCCTCGGGGGCGGCGCGGTGCGCCAGCTGCTGCGACGACCGGGGGCGCGATCGTGAACTGTCGCCACTGCGGGACCGCCCTCCCGGTGGGCGCCCTGTTCTGCGTCGAATGCGGGCGTTCGGTCGCCGAGCGCGAGCTGCCGACGCCGTCCGCGCCGCGCGTCGAGGCGCCGGCGCCGGTGCCGCCCCATCCGGTCGCCGCCACGCTGCACTGCCCGCAATGCGGGCAGGCCGTGGAGGCCGTCGACATCTTCTGCCCCGAGTGCGGCTTCGTGCTGTGCCCGATCACGGGCACGGACACCTCGGCGATCGCCGTCGTGCCGGCCCCGGAGCCGATGGACTCCGGCGACGAGCCCGACGTCGAGGAACTGCCCGCCGTCGACTTCCTCGCACAGCCGCGGCTCGAGGACATCGAGGAGACCCGGATCGTCGCCGCCCGACCCGCTGCGGAGCGCTACGTGCTGCAGTTCAGCACGGGCGAGAGCGTCGTGGTGACCGGCAGCGGCCTCGTCGGACGCAACCCGAGCGCCGAGCCGGGGGAGTTCGTCGACGAGCTCGTCGCGATCTTCGACGTGGGCAAGTCGGTGTCCAAGTCGCACATCGAGTTCGGCCAGGAGTCCGGCAGGTTCTGGATCAGCGACCGGTACTCCACGAACGGCACGATCGTGCGGCAGCCGGATGCCGAGGCGGTGCGTTGCGAGCCGGGCAGGCGCTACATCATCGCGCGCGGAACCCGCGTCGAGATCGGGGAGCAGTTCTTCATCGTCAGCTGATCCTGCACAGCCCGCGCCGTGCGCCGTTGTCCACCGGATGCGGGAGCCGCGTGCGGCGAGGCTTGGCCTGCGCGCTTGACTGGCCGATGTGAGCCACGACACGGAGAGGATCCCGCTGCCCGGCATCCCGGCCGCTCCTCCCCGTTCGGGTTTCCCGCTCGTCGCCTCGCTCGCGCCGCTCGCCATGGCCGTCGTGCTGTGGGTGATGACCTCCTCGCCCTACGCGCTGCTGTTCGGCCTGCTCGGACCCGTCGTCGCCCTCGCGAGCGCGATGGACGCACGGCGGACGGCGCGTCGGGCCCGGCGCCGGGACGTGGCGGAGGCGCTGCGCCGCCTCGCCGAGCTGGAGCATCGCCTGGCCGACCGCGCGGCGACGCGGCGACGCGTCCTCGAGGCCGAGGGGCCGCCCCTCGGCGCGCGGGTCGCGGGTGAGGAGGAGCCCGGGTCCCTGCGGGTGCGGCTCGGCACGGGCGGCCTGCCCTCCGGCATCGAGTTCGTGCCGGAGGGCGACGTCGAGGCCCCGGAGCTCGCGGAGGCGGTCTCCCGGGTGCGCAGCCGGGGCTCCGTCGTCGACGGCGCCCCCGTGCTGCTCGGCGAGGTCGAGCTCGTCGCGCTCGGGCCGTCGCCGCTCGTGGCGGCCTTCGCGCGCGCCCTCGTGCTGCAGGCGGCCGCCGGATGCCGGCCCGAGGACGCGATCGTCGTCGTGCCCGAGGGGGAGCCCTGGGCGCGTCTGCTGCCGCACCCCGTCGAGACG
The DNA here is from genome assembly GCF_003627075.1 of Protaetiibacter intestinalis. Classification (NCBI taxonomy): domain Bacteria; kingdom Bacillati; phylum Actinomycetota; class Actinomycetes; order Micrococcales; family Microbacteriaceae; genus Protaetiibacter; species Protaetiibacter intestinalis. The sequence goes on from NZ_CP032630.1 coordinate 2,452,954, forward strand.
GGAGAGGCGTGGGAGGTGCGCAGCGACGGGCGTCGCCTCCTCCGGATCTCCACCCGGCACGAGGAGGGTGCGGCGCGGCCCGTCGTCGTGCGCCTGGGGGACGCCGCGGGTTCCCCGCCGCGCGTCGAGTCCGGGGGCGGCTCGATCGCGTTCCGACCCGCGTTGTGCTGCCGCGCGGAGGCGCGCTCCTCGGCCGTGGCGCTCGCCGACCGCGCCCGGCGTCGCGGCTGGCGCAGCGACACGGCGCTGCCGGAACGGGTGCCCCTCGCCCCCCTGCTGGCGGCTCCCGCGCCGGAGGGCGGCCTCTCGGCCGCCTTCGCCCGGGATGCCGACGGGCCGGTCGTCGTCGACCTCGACGCCGACGGGCCGCACGCGATCATCGCGGGCACGACGGGTTCCGGGAAGAGCGAACTGCTCGTGAGCTGGGTGCTCGCCCTCGCGGCGCACCATCCGCCCGGCGAGCTGGGCTTCCTGCTCGTCGACTTCAAGGGCGGCGCGGCGTTCGCACCGCTCGCGGAGCTGCCGCACGTGCGCGGCATCGTGAGCGACCTCGATGCCGCGACCGCGACGCGCGCGGTGAGCAGTCTGCGGGCCGAGCTGCAGCGCCGCGAACGCGAGCTCGCACGGGCGGGCGCCCGCGCGATCGCGGAGCTGCCCCCCGGGTCGCTCGCGCGGCTCGTCATCGTCGTCGACGAGTTCGCGGCGCTCGTCGCGCTCGACCCGGAGCTGCAGGGGGTGTTCTCCGATCTCGCCGCGCGCGGCCGTTCGCTCGGGCTGCACCTCGTGCTCGGCACCCAGCGTCCCGCGGGCGTCGTCCGCGATGCGGTGCTCGCGAACATCACGCTGCGGATCTGCCTCCGGGTGCTCGACGCGGGCGACAGCGAGGCGCTCATGGGCACCCGGGCCGCCGCCGCGCTCCCCGCGGAGGCCCGTGGCCGGGCGCTGCTCGGGATGGGCGGGCGAGCCCGCCCCGTGCAGACGGCCCTCTCGACACCGCGAGACGCCGCGGCGCTCCGCGAGCGCTGGGCCGGGCATCCGGTGCCCGCCGAGCGGCCCTGGCTCGATCCGCTGCCGGCCGAGCTGCCCGAGTCCGCCCTCCCCGCCCGCGGTGGAGCGGGGACGGAGGCCGTCATCGGCCTCGTCGATCGTCCCGCGGAGCAGCGCCGCGTGCCGCTCGCCGTCGATCCCTGGACGGGTGGCCTGCTCGTCGTCGGTGCGGGCGGGGCGGGCCGGACGACCGCGCTCGCGATGCTCGCCCGCGTGACGGATGCCGCCGTGCGCTGGGTGCCGGACGACCCGGCCGAGCTGTGGCAGGCCCTCGTCGCGGAACCGGACGGACGCACCCTCGTGATCGCCGACGACCTCGACCGCACTCTCGCGATCGCCGATCCCGAGCAGCGGGCCGAGCTCGGCGAGCTCCTCGTGCGCACCGTCCGCGACGCGCGCCGCACCGGCCTCGGCCTCGCCGCGAGCGCGCGCGCGGTCGGCGGGGCGCTGCACGCCGTGCAGTCGGCGTTCGAGCACCGGCTGCTGCTGCGCCTGCCCAGCCGCGAGGAGCACCTGCTCGCGGGCGGCGAGCTCGGCGGTCACCGCGCGGACCGCCGGCCGGGCGGTGCCGTCTGGCGGGGTTCGGAGGCGCAGCTCGCCGTCCCCGGGGGGCCGGTTCCCGCGCCCTGGCGGGCGAGCCTCCGCGACGCGAGGCTCGGCGTAGGGGAGTGGGCGGTCGTCTCGCCGCACCCCGCACGGCTCATCGCGGCCTGGACCGCCCGGGGCGTCGACGCGGGGCCCGCCGGTGCCGTGCCCCGGCCGGCGGTCGTCGTCGGCGACGTCGACGACTGGCTCGCCGACTACGCGGCGCTCGGCGCCGTGCGCCGGGAGGGGCGGATGCTGCTCCTCGGTTGCACGGCCGCCGACCATCGCGCCCTCACCCGGCTGCGCACGCCGCTGCCGCCGCTCGGGCGGGCCGACGGCGAGGCGTGGCTCGTCGAGGGCGGCGAGACCGGTCGCGTGCGGGTGGTGCCCTGAGCTCAGGCGAGCCCGAGCTGGGCCTCCTCGACCTCGACGCCGAGGGCGGCCGCCACGGCGGCGTTGACCACCCGGCCCGCGTGCACGTTGAGACCGCGCGCGAGCGCCGCATCCGCGCGCAGCGCCTCGCGCCAGCCTGCGTTCGCGATCGCCCGCACGTAGGGCAGCGTCGCGTTGGTGAGGGCGTAGGTGGAGGTGTTGGCGACCGCGCCCGGCATGTTCGCGACGCAGTAGAACAGCGAGCCGTGCACCGTGAAGGTCGGGTCGGTGTGGGTCGTGGGATGCGAGTCCTCGAAGCAGCCGCCCTGGTCGATCGCGATGTCGACGAGCACGCTGCCCGGCTTCATCCGGGCCACGAGGGCGTTGGTCACGAGCTTCGGAGCCTTCGCCCCCGGCACGAGGACGGAGCCGATCACGAGGTCGGCGTCGAGCACGGCGCGCTCGATCTCGAAGCTGTTGGATGCGATCGTGCGGACCCTGCCCATGTAGTGCGCGTCGAGCTCGCGCAGTCGGGCGATGTTCGTGTCGAGCACGGTGACCTGGGCGCCGAGCCCCACCGCCACCTCGATCGCGTTCGTCCCGGCGACCCCGCCGCCGAGCACGACGATGTGGGCCGACCGGGTCCCGGGCACGCCCGGCACGAGGAGCCCCGGGCCGCCGTGCGGCCGCATCATGACGTTCGCGCCGACGATCGGCGCGAGGCGGCCCGCCACCTCGCTCATGGGGGCGAGGAGCGGCAGGGCACCCGACGGCAGCTGCACGGTCTCGTACGCGATCGCGGTGACGCCGCTCGCGACGAGCGCGTGCGTGAGCTCGGGCTCCGCGGCGAGGTGCAGATAGGTGAACAGCACGAGCCCGTCGCGGAATCGCGGGTACTCGCTCTCGATCGGCTCCTTGACCTTGAGCACGAGCTCGGCCTCGCCCCACGCCGTCTCCGCGTCCGGCACGATGCGCGCTCCGGCGTCCGCGTACGCCGCGTCGGTGAGGGAGGAGCCGAGCCCGGCTCCGCTCTCGATGAGCACCTCGTGCCCGTTCGCGGTCAGGTCGTGCACCCCCGACGGGGTGATGGCCACCCGGAACTCGTTGTTCTTGACCTCGCTCGGAACCCCGACCTTCATATCGCCAGAGTAGTCGCGGATACCGAGGATTCCGAAGGAGAAGTACGTCTTCTGATGCTGATTTCGTGAAATCTATGTTTCGAAATGGACGCTTTTGCCCGTTCGGTACGTCTGCTGCGTCGCGATGTGTCAGTATCAACCCACGGCATCGCCGCCTGTGCCCGCGCACCACGTGAAGGAGTCCAACCGATGACCCGGTCGCTTCCCGAAGACCCGCTGATCCGCAGCCTCGTCATCCAGGCGCGCCGTCACCAGATGAGCCGCCGCGCCGTGCTCGCCGGTGCCGGAGCCGGAGCCGCGGCGCTGACCCTGGCCGCATGCGCGCCCGAGGGCAGCGGCAAGCCGACCCCCGCGGAGGACAACTCGGCCAACGACCCGACCCTCACCTGGGCCAACTGGGCGCTCTACCTCGACGAGGACGACGACGGCAACCACCCCACCCTCGAGGCGTTCACCGAGGCGACCGGCATCACCGTCGACTACCGCGTCGACATCGACGACAACAACTCCTTCTACGCGAAGGTCAAGGACCAGCTGGCCCTCGGCCAGCACATCGGCTCCGACCTCGTGTGCCTCACCGACTGGATGGTGAGCCGCTGGATCCGCCTCGGCTACACGCAGACGTTCACCGACGCGAACCTCCCGAACGCGCGGGCCAACCTCGAGCCGAGCCTGCTGAACGTCGACTTCGACCCGGGGCGCACGCAGTCGCTGCCGTGGCAGGGTGGCTTCGCCGGCATCTGCTGGAACAAGGAGAAGGTGCCGAACGGCCTCAAGTCGGTCAGCGACCTGTGGGATCCCTCCCTCAAGGGCCGCGTCGGCGTGCTGAGCGAGATGCGCGACACGATCGGCGTGATCATGCTCGAGCAGGGCGTCGACATCTCGGGCGACTTCACGGACGACCAGTTCGGCGCCGCGATCGACCTCTTCCGCGAGCAGGTCGAGAGCGGGCAGATCCGCAACATCAAGGGCAACTCGTACATCGACGACCTCGCCAACGAGGACACCCTCGCGGCGATCGTCTGGTCGGGCGACGTCACGACGCTCAACCTCGAGAACGGCGACCGCTGGGAGTTCGCGCTCCCCGAGGCGGGCGGCACGATCTGGAACGACAACTTCATGATCCCCGTGGGCTCGCCGCGCAAGACGAACGCCGAGAAGCTCATCGACTTCTACTACGACCCCGAGATCGCCGCCGAGGTGGCGGCGTGGGTGAACTACATCACCCCCGTCGTCGGCGCGAAGGAGGCGGCCGAGGCGATCGATCCCGAGCTCGTCGACAACCAGCTGATCTTCCCGAACGAGGAGACGCTCTCCCAGGTCAAGCGGTTCCGCTCGCTCACCCCCGCCCAGGAGCAGGCCTACGGTGCCGAGTTCCAGTCGGTGCTGATCGGCGCCTGATGGCCGGATCGTTCGACGAGTCGGGAGCCGACCTCGAACTGGTCGGCGTCACGAAGCGGTTCCCGGGGTTCACGGCGCTCGAGAACCTCAACCTGATGATCCCCGCGGGATCGTTCTTCGCCCTGCTCGGTCCGTCCGGATGCGGCAAGACCACGACCCTGCGTCTCGTCGCGGGCCTCGAGGAGCCGACCGCCGGTCGCATCCTGATCGGCGGGAAGGACGTCACCGCCAGCAAGCCGCACCAGCGGCCCGTCAACACGGTGTTCCAGAGCTACGCCCTGTTCCCGCACATGACGGTGCTCGCGAACGTGGAGTTCGGCCTCAAGCGCCGCGGCATCGCGAACGCGCACGCCCTCGCGCACGAGGCGCTCCGGCTCGTCGAGCTCGATCATGTGGCGTCCCGCCGGCCCACCCAGCTCTCGGGCGGTCAGCAGCAGCGCGTCGCGCTCGCCCGCGCGATCGTCAACCGGCCGGCCCTCCTGCTGCTCGACGAGCCGCTCGGCGCCCTCGACCTGAAGCTCCGCCGTCAGATGCAGCTCGAGCTCAAGACGATCCAGGGCGAGGTGGGGCTCACCTTCCTCCATGTGACCCACGACCAGGAGGAGGCCATGACGATGGCCGACACGGTCGCCGTCATGAACAAGGGCCGCATCGAGCAGATGGGCGCCCCGGAGGAGCTCTACGAGCTGCCGCGCACCGCCTTCGTCGCCAACTTCCTCGGTCAGTCGAACCTGTTCACGGGGGAGGTGGTCGAATCCGGCAAGGATGCGCTCACCGTCGACATCGCCGGGCTCGGCCTCAAGGTGCCGCGGGAGCGCGCCCAGCGCCACGCCGGCGAGGTGACGATCGGCGTGCGGCCCGAGAAGCTCACGCTGCTCACCGCGAAGCCCACGGTCGCCGCGGGCGTCAACGTGCTCGGTCCGGGCGTCGTGACGGACGTGTCGTTCACGGGCGTGAGCACCCAGTACCTCGTGCAGGTGCCGGGGCTGCCCGTCATCACGGTGTTCGCGCAGAACATGGCGTTCGGCCCCGTCGTCGAGGCGGGCGCCGAGGTGTGGGTGTCGTGGCGGGTCGAGCACAGCTTCGGTCTCGCCGACGAGCCGGCGCCCGAACCCAAGTTCGCGGACGACGACGACACCAAGACCATCGCGGTGCAGCGCAGGCAGCGCCTCGAGGACGAGCTGGAAGAGGCCTGAGGTGGCCTTCGGAGCCTTCGCCAACACCGGCCCCGACCTCTCGGCAGCGGCCCCGCGCCGTCGCAGCTACATCGCCCTCATCCTGCTGCTGCCCGGTGTGCTCTACCTCGTCGCGACCTTCGTCGCACCGCTCGTCTCGCTCGTGCTCACGAGCTTCAAGGAGCCGGGCGGGAACTTCGAGGTCGGCGAGTACGTGTTCGCGTTCCGCTGGGAGAACTACACCGAGGCGCTCGGTCGTTTCGGCGAGATCTTCCTGCGCACCTTCGGGTTCTCGGCCATCGCGACGGTGCTCGCGCTGCTCATCAGCTACCCGCTCGCGTACTTCATCGGCGTGACGCTGCGGCGCTATCCGCTCTGGCAGAGCCTCACGCTCATCCTCGTCATCGCGCCGTTCTTCATCAGCTTCCTGCTGCGCACGCTCGCCCTCAAGGCGATCTTCGCCGACGAGGGCCCCGTCGTGACCGCGCTCCAGTCGGTCGGCATCCTCGGCCCCGAGGACTACCTCAACGGCACCGCCTTCACCGTCATCCTCGGCCTCACCTACAACTACATCCCCTTCATGACGCTGCCGATCTACGCCTCCCTCGAGCGGCTGGACCTGCGGTACGTGGAGGCGGGGGGCGACCTCTACGCGGGCCCCGCGCAGCGGTTCTGGCGCATCATCCTGCCGCTCTCGCTGCCGGGTGTGGTCTCGGGGACCCTGCTGACCTTCATCCCGGCCTCCGGCGACTACGTCAACGCGAGCAAGGACTTCCTCGGGTCCACGAGCACGACGATGGCGGGCAACGTCATCAACGACATGTTCTTCCAGAGCTTCTACCCGGTCTCGGCGGCCGTGTCGATCCTGCTCATGATCGCCATCCTCATCCCCGTGATCGCCTACGTGGCCAAGAGCGGATCGGAGGAGCTGCTGTGACGACGCAGGGTGCCGCCGTGCTCGCCGAGACGGAGAGCACGCCACGGAGGCAGCGGCGGCCGCGCAACGGACGCGGGGGTGCCGGCTCGCTCGTGCTCGGGGTGTACTCGCTCCTCGCGCTCGGGCTCATGCTCATCCCGATCGTCTACACGATCGTGTTCTCCTTCAACTCGGCCCGCCGCACCAACATCGTCTGGCGCGGATTCACCTTCGACAACTGGCTCGACATCTGCGACGACGCGCGTGTGTGCGAAGCCTTCGGCAACAGCATCATCGTGGGCGTCTCGGCGACCGTCGCGGCCACGATCCTCGGCACGATGATCGCGATCGCGATCGTGCGGTACACCTTCCGGCTGCGCACGCTCGTGACGGTGCTGCTGTTCCTGCCGATGGCGACCCCGGAGGTCGTGCTGGGCTCCGGGCTCGGATCGCAGTTCGTCAACTTCGGCGTCGAGCGCGGGCTGTGGACGGTCATCGTCGCCCACATCATGTTCTGCATCAGCTTCGTCGTGGTGACGGTGCGCGCCCGCGTCGCGAGCCTCGACCCCGCGCTCGAGGAGGCGGGCCGCGATCTCTACGCGAGCCCCGCACAGGTGTTCTGGCGGGTCACGCTGCCGCTGCTCATGCCCGGCATCCTCGCCGCCGCGCTGCTGTGCTTCGCGCTCAGCTTCGACGACTTCATCATCACCAACTTCGTCTCCGGCAACGCCGAGACCTTCCCGAAGTTCGTCTACGTCGCGGCCTCCCGCGGCATCCCGCCGCAGGCCAACGTCATCGCATCCGCCGTGTTCGTGCTGGCGATCCTCATCGTCGTGATCGCCCAGCTCTCGGCGAGCGCGCGCCGGCGGAAGCTCGCGAAGTCGGGCTGAGCGTGTATCAGGACCGCGCGCGCCTCACGCGGTTGTGGGAGGCGGAACTCGCCGCCTTCCGTGCGGCACGACCCGAGTCGGCACGCCTGCATCGTGCCGCCGAGGAGGTCATGCCGGGCGGGGTGCCCATGCTCTGGATGGAGAAGTGGCCGGGCCCGTGGCCCGTCTACGTGACCGAGGCGAAGGGTGCCCGCTTCCGCTGCGCGGACGGCATCGACCACGTCGACCTGTGCCTCGGCGACACCGGGGCGATGGTGGGGCACGCGCCCGAAGCGAGCGTGCGCGCGATCGCCGAACGCCTCGCCCAGGGTTCGACGTTCATGCTGCCGACGGAGGATGCCGCGGCCGCCGCGCACGAGCTCGCCGGCCGCTTCGGCCTGGAGCGCTGGCAGTTCACGCTCTCGGCCACCGATGCGAACCGCCACGTGCTGCGCTACGCACGACTCGTCACGGGGCGGCCGAAGGTCGTCGTGATCGACTACAGCTACCACGGCACCGTCGACGAGGCGTACGCGACCCTCGACGCCGACGGTCGCGTTATCCCACGCCGCGGCAACATCGGGCCGCCCGTGGACCCCGCCCTCACGACGATCGTCGTGCCGTTCAACGACGTGCCCGCGATGCGGGCCGCGCTCGCGACCGGCGAGGTCGCCGCGGTGCTCGTCGAGCCCGCGATGACCAACATCGGCATCGTACTGCCCGAGCCGGACTGGCACGAGGGCGTCGCGCGGGCGTGCCGGGACGCCGGGAGCTACCTCGTGATCGACGAGACCCACACGCTGTGCGCCGGTCCCGGCGGGATGACGGCACGTGACGGGCTGCGACCGGACGCCGTGGTCGTCGGCAAGACGATCGCCGGCGGCGTGCCGGCGGGAGCCTGGGGCATGACGACGACGTTCGCCGACGCGGTGCGCGCGAAGCTCGACCCGGACGGCGAGGGGCTCGAGGACATCGACGTCGGCGGTGTCGGCGGGACCCTCGCCGGCAACGCGGTGTCGATGGCGGGCATCCGCGCGACCCTCGCGGAGGTGCTGACCCCCGAGGTCTACCCGGGCATGATCGCGCGGGCGGCCGAGTGGACCGCCGGGGTGCAGGCGGCGATCGACGAGTTCGGGGTGCCGTGGCAGGTGACGCAGCTCGGCTGTCGTGCCGAGTACTCCTTCCGCCCGACGCCGCCCCGCGACGGGCGGGAGGCGGCGGAGGCGGACGACTTCGCGCTGCAGCAGTACCTGCACCTGCACTCCCTCAACCGCGGCATCCTCGTCACGCCGTTCCACAACATGGCGCTCATGTCGCCCGCCACCACCTCCGCCGACGTCGAGCGCCACACGGTCGCCTTCCGCGAGGCGGTCGCGTCGCTCTTCGGCTGAGGTGCGCCGCCCCTTCCGTTCGGTGAGCGCGCCCCCTCCGCTGGTTGAGTGCCGCCGCTCCGCGGCGGCACTCAACCGGCGGAGGTGAGCTCAGAACGCGAGGCGGAGCGTCGTCCAGGGGTCCGCGATCGCGGTGAGGGCGGCGTCCGCGAGCCCGCGGGGGAGCAGGCCCTCGCGCACGAGGAGCTCGAGCCCGGTGGGGGTCGTGGCGCGGTGGGCGCCGTCGAGCGCCTTCACGGCGACGGCCGCGCCCTCGTCGGTGACGAGCACGAGCACGCCCTCGGCGCCGAGCTTCGCGACGAGGCCGGTGCGTTCGATCGTGACGGTGTTGGCGCGCCCCGGGCCGTCGAGCGCCCACGGGTGCGCGCGGATGGCGTCGCCGAGCGCCGTGCCGGCGCGCGCGGTGCGGGAGGCGGTGCGGGCGAGTCCCGCGAGGCTCAGCACCGGCACCGGGGCGCCGCAGCCGTCGACGCCGAGGTGGGTGATCCGCTCCCCGGCGAGTTCCTCCACGGTCGCGAGCACGTGGCGCTGCAGGGGATGCTCCGGGTCGAGGTAGCTCTCGAGCTCCCAGCCGTGGGCGACCGCCGCGGCGAGGAAGCCGGCGTGCTTGCCCGAGCAGTTCATGGTGATCCGCGCGGGCTCGCTCGCCGCCCGCCGCGCCACCGGATCACCCGGCCAGTCGGCCGGGCAGCGCAGGGCGCTCGCGTCGAGGCCGGCATCCGCGAGCATCCGCTCGACGACGGCCACGTGGGCGCGGGTGCCCGAGTGGCTGGCAGCCGACAGCACGGTCTGCTCGGGATCGAACACGACCCCCAGCAGTTCGACCGCGGTCGCCTGGGCGAGCTTGAGGGTCGAGCGCGGGTAGACGAGTGCGGCGGGATCGCCGAGCGCCCGTACGACGGCACCGTCCGGATCGACGAGCGCGGCGGCGCCGAGGTGGCGCGACTCGGGGAAGCCCGACCGCTCGACGATCGCGAGCAGGGCCGAGCCGTCGACGTCGAGCGGCGTGCTCACGCCCCCGCGGCCTCGAACGACTCGGCGAGCACCCCCATCGCATCCGCGAGAAGCTCGTCGCCGAGGGCGAGACTCGGCAGGAAGCGCAGCACGTTGCCGTAGGTGCCCGCGGTCAGCACGAGCACGCCGCGCTGGGCGGCCTCCGCCGCGATCCTCGTGACGAGGTCCGCGCGCGGCCGGTGCGTCTCGGGGTCGAGCAGCTCGATCGCGATCATCGCCCCGATGCCGCGCACCTCGGCGATCACCGGGAACCGCTCGCGCAGCGCCTCGAGCGCCGCGCGCAGGCCCGCCTCGATCCGCCGCGCCTCGGCGAGCAGCTCGTCCTGCTCGATGCGCTCGAAGACGGCGACCGCGGCGGCGCACGCGACCGGGTTGCCGCCGAAGGTGCCGCCGAGGCCGCCGGGCTGGGCGGCGTCCATGATCTCGGCGCGGCCCGTGACGCCCGCGAGCGGCAGGCCGCCCGCGATGCCCTTCGCCGAGAGCACCAGGTCGGGCACGAGGCCGAAGTGCGAGCTTGCGAAGTAGGCGCCCGTGCGGGCCATGCCCGACTGGATCTCGTCGGCGATGAAGACGATGCCGTTCGCCGTGCACCACTCCTGCAGCGCCGGCAGGTAGCCGTCGGCGGGCACGACGAAGCCGCCCTCGCCCTGGATCGGCTCGACGACGAGGCAGGCGAGGTCGGATGCGCCGACCGTCTTCTCGAGGTACGCGATGGTGCGCTCGGCCGCTTCGCCGCCCGAGAGCCCGTCGTGCAGGGGGTACGAGTTGGGTGCGCGGTACACGTCGCCCGCGAAGGGGCCGAAGCCGAGGGCGTAGGGCATCGCCTTGAAGTTCATCGCCATCGTGAGGTTCGTGCGGCCGTGGTAGGCGTGCTCGAGCACCGCGATGCCCGGACGGCCCGTGAACTTGCGGGCGATCTTGACGCCGTTCTCGACCGCCTCGGCACCGGAGTTGACGAGCACCGTCTTCTTCGCGAAGTCGCCGGGGGTGTGCTCGGCGAGCAACTCGGCGACCCGCACGTACTCCTCGTACGGGGTGATCGTGAACAGGGTGTGCACGACATCCGCGAGCTGGGCCTGCGCCGCGGCGACGACCGCGTCGTCGGTGTGCCCGATCGTCGTCACGCCGATGCCGGCGCCGAGGTCGATGAACTGGTTGCCGTCGACGTCGACGAGGATCGCCCCGTGCGCCCGCTGGACGAACACCGGCAGCGCGCTCGAGACGCCGTCCGACACGACCCGGCGGCGTCGCTCCTGCAGCTCCACCGAACGCGGTCCGGGGATCGCGGTGACGAGGCGGCGCTCCTGCGCGAGCGGCGCTACCGTGGGGGAGGTCAGGGTGTCGGTCATGGCTGCGATCCTACCGCGGGCTCTCCGCCGTCGGATGCTGCTGATTCCGAAGCTGTGGCCTGCTCAGAGTGAGGATTCCCATGGATCACCGCCACCATTACGCGGTTTCCGTCGAATGGAGGGGCAACCGCGGTACCGGTACCTCGGGCTACCGCGACTACGACCGCGACCTCGTGACACGGGCGGAGGGCAAGCTCCACGAGCTCGCCGGGTCGAGCGACCGCGCCTTCCACGGCGACCGGGCACGGTGGAACCCGGAGGAGCTGCTGCTCGCGGCGCTCAGCGAGTGCCACCTGCTGAGCTACCTGCACGTCGCGGCGAAGCGCGGCATCGTCGTCGTCGCCTACACCGACGACGCGGTCGGCGAGATGGTGCAGACCCCCGACGGCGGCGGACGCTTCACCGAGGCGACGCTCAGACCCGTCGTCACGATCGCCGCGGGCGACCCCGCCGACGCCCTCGACGCCCACCACGAGGCGTCGGAGCTGTGCTTCATCGCCGCATCCGTGAACTTCCCCGTGCACCACGAGCCGACGATCCGGCTCGCCGACGACCCGCTCGGCTGAGCCGGGAGCCCGTCAGGGAGCCTGACGGCTGTCGAGCTGCGAGTACAGGTCCGCGCGCTCCGAGTCGAGGGACTGCAGTTCGGCGAGCTTCGCGTTGTAGGCGTCGACGTCGGCGTTGAGGGCGAGGCGCTCGGCCTCCAGCGCGTCCTGCCGGGCGATGATGGCCGCCCGTTCGCTGTCGAACTGGCTCTGCGAGGAGAAGTCTCCCGCCGCCGCCCGCGCGTTGAACGCCGTGACGTCGGCGTCGAGGGTCGCGAGGGTCGCGTCGTAGTCGCTCGCGCGCTGGGCCAGCTCGGCGGATGCCGCGTCGAGCTCGGCGCTCAGCTGGTCGATCCGTGCGGTGTACTCCTCGAGCGCCTCTCGCGACCCGTCGTCGAAGGCGAGCACGCGGCTGCGGTCGGCGAAGACCGTCGCGTAGTGCGCCTCCAGCTCAGCCGGGAGGTCGGTGTAGGAGGTGCCGAGGCGCGAGTGCCACTCGTCGGCGCGCTGCGCCGCGGGGTATCCGGCGACGATCGTGACGTTCTCGTCGTCTTCCGGAAGGGTGGCGACGTATCCGGCGACGAGCTCGTCGACGCGCCGCGCGTCCGACTCCGACATCCGCTCGTAGACGGCGTGCAGCAGCTCGTGGGCGGCGGTCGCCTCGACGGTTCCGGCGAGGCGCTCGTCGCTCACCTCGTAGACGTAGATGCGGCCGCTGTCGTAGCAGCCGAGCACGATCTCGGCCTCGAAGGGGCAGTGCTCCTCGAAATCGCGGGCCGTCTCCACCTGCGGGCGCGTGGCGAAGAAGACCCGACGGCCGTCCTCGGTGAGCTGCAGCTCCTCGGCGAGCTGCTCGACCTGGGCGCTCGGGGGCTCCGTCCACACCGTGAACTGGTCGGCGTAGGCCTGCCGCCGTTGCGGGTCCCATGGCGCGAGCAGCACGAGGCCGACGAGTGCGAGCACGAGCACGACGGCACCCACCCAGCGGCCACCGCGGCGACGGCGGGGCGGCCGCACGCGGGCGTGCGGCGCGGACTCGGGCGCGCCGTCCACCGGGAACGGATCCGCGGAGGGCGTGCCGCGCTGCTGGGTGAGTTCGTCGGTCATGCGGGGCTCACCGGGTCGCGAGGGCCTCTTCGAGCACCGACGCGGCGTCGTCGATGAGCTCCTCGCTGATGACGACGCTCGGCAGCAGGCGCAGCACCGAGTCCCAGGAACCGGCGTCGAGCGGGATGACGCCGTTCGCGGTCGCGTGGCGCAGCACGGCCGTGAGCGCCTCGGGGTTCGGGGTCGTGGTGCCGGGCTGCACGAGCTCGATGCCGAACATGGCGCCCTTGCCGCGCACCTCGCCGACGACGTCGAAACGCTCGGCCCAGTCGCCGATGCGCGCGGTGATCGCGCGCTCGACGCGCTGCGCCTCGCCGATCAGGTCGTCGCGCTCGATGATCTCGAAGACCTTGAGGGCGGCCGCCGTCGAGACCGGGTTGCCGCCGAAGGTGCCGCCGATCCCGCCCGGCTGCACGGCATCCATGATGTCGGCGCGGCCCGTGACCGCGGCGAGCGGCATCCCGCCCGCGATGCCCTTCGCGCTCGTGACGAGGTCGGGCACGACGCCGTGGTGCTCGATCGAGTACCAGGCGCCCGTGCGGGCGATGCCGGCCTGGATCTCGTCGGCGACGAAGACGATGCCGTTGTCCTCGCAGAAGCGCTTGATGGCGGCGAAGTAGCCGGGTGCGGGGATGACGATGCCACCGTCGCCCTGGATCGGCTCGGCGAAGAACGCCGCGACCTCGGTGGCGCCGATGTGGGTCTGGATGTAGTCGATCGTCTTGGCGGCCGCCTCCTCGCCCGTGAGGCCGTCGCGGAAGGGGTAGGAGATCGGCACCGAGTAGAGCTCGCCGGGGAAGGGTCCCATGCCGGCGCGCTCCGGCCACGGGCGGTACGTCATCGCCATGGTGAGGTTGGTGCGACCGTGGAAGGCGTGGTCGAGGCTCACGATGGCGCGACGGCCCGTGAAGCGGCGCGCGATCTTGACGGCGTTCTCGACGGCCTCCGCACCCGAGTTGACGAGGATGGTGTGCTTCTCGAAGTCGCCGGGGGTGATCTCGGCGAGCTTCTCGGCGACGCGCACGTAGTTCTCGTACGGGGTCACCGTGAACAGGGTGTGGGTGAGCTTCGCGGCCTGCTCGGCGACCGCCTGGGCGACCTCGGGATGCGCGTGGCCGATCGTCGTGACGCCGATGCCGCAGCCGAGGTCGATGAGCTGGTTGCCGTCGACGTCGACGAGGATCGCGCCCGAACCGTGGTCCATGTAGATGTTCGCGAGGGTGCCCGCGCCCCGGGACACCGCGGCGACCCGGCGTTCCTGCAGTGCGCGGGACTTCGGACCGGGCAGTTCGGTGACGAGCTTGCGCTCCTGGGGCACGCTGAAGGGCATGCGCCGAGTCTAGGTCGCGCCCGCCGTGAGAATCCTTCGGCGCACACCTGCCGCCAAGGAAAGGTGCGAGAGGATGGGGCGTCCCGCACCGCATCCGAGGAGTTCCGTCGTGCCCCGATTCCTGCCCGCCCTGACCGTCGCGGCGCTCGCCGTCGCCCTCGTGGGCTGCGCCGCCGACTCCGAGCCCGCCCCCACCGACACGAGCACGCCGGATGCGCGCGAGTGCACCGCCTCGGGCCCCGTCTCGGACTCGGTCAAGGTCACGGGCGACATCGGCACCCTGCCGACCGTCGAGTTCGACGCCCCGCTCGAGCTCGACGAGACCCAGCGCACGGTCGTGATCGAGGGCGACGGCGAGCCCACCCCGTACGGGTCGGTCGTGACGGTCGACTACAGCTTCTACAACGGCACCACGGGCGAGGCCATCGAGTCGACGAACTTCACCGAGGGTGAGCAGGCGGTGTTCGTGGTCGACGAGACCAAGCTGCTGAGCGGCCTGCTGAAGACCGTCGAGTGCACCCCGGTCGGTTCGCGCGTGACGGGCGTCGTGCCCGCCGCGGACGCCTTCGGCGACGACGGCCTCGAGGACTACGGCATCTCGGGCGGCGACTCGCTCGTCTTCGTGGTCGACATCGTGGACGCCGTGACGCGCGCGTGGGGCGATCCCCAGGAGGCGCCCGCCGGCTTCCCGACCGTCGAGCTCGACGAATCGGGCGCGCCGAGCGTCACCATCCCCGACGACTTCACCCTGCCCACCACGAGTCAGTCCGCCGTGCTCATCAAGGGCGACGGGGCCGAGGTCGCCGCGACCGACAGCGTCTACATCCAGTACTACGGGCTCGACGCCGAGACCGGCGAGGTGTTCGACCAGACCTGGGACGGCGCGCCGTACGGCGGCTCGGCGAGCGGATTCATCACGGGCTTCACGAACGCCCTCGTCGGCCAGACCGTCGGCTCGCAGTTCATCGTCGTCATCCCGCCCGCGGAGGGCTACGGGGAGGCCGGCGGCGACAACACGAGCCAGCTGGCGGGCAAGACGCTCATCTTCGTCGTCGACGTGCTCGCGGCGGTGCCGACGGTCTGACCGTCGGGGCGCCCCGCTCGCTAGGCTCGGGCGCATGAGTCGGCGCCGTGTCATCGTCCTCGGATCGACGGGGTCGATCGGGGTGCAGGCGCTCGAGGTGATCGCCGCGAACCGCGACCGCTTCGAGCTCGTCGGCATCGCCGCCGGGCGCAACACGGAGGCGTTGGCGCGTCAGGCCGGAGCCGCCGGGGGAGTACGGTCCGCCCTCGGCGTCGACGAGGCGGTCGCCCTGGTGCGCGAGGTCGACGCGGATGTCGTCGTCAACGGCATCACGGGATCGGTGGGCCTGGCCGCGACGCTCGCCGCGCTCGAGACGGGCGCCGTGCTCGCGCTCGCCAACAAGGAGAGCCTCATCGTGGGCGGCGAGCTCGTGCTCGCGGCGGCCGCGCCCGGTCAGCTCGTCCCGGTCGACTCCGAGCATTCGGCGCTCGCGCAGGCGCTGCGGGCGGGGGAGCACGGCGAGGTGCGCCGGCTCGTCGTCACGGCATCCGGCGGTCCGTTCCGCGGACGCAGCCGGGAGGAGCTCGCCGCGGTGCGCCCCGAGGACGCGCTCGCGCATCCGACCTGGGACATGGGGCGGGTCATCACGACGAACTCGGCGACGCTCGTCAACAAGGGTCTCGAGGTCATCGAGGCGCACCTGCTGTTCGGGATCCCGTACGACCGGATCGACGTCGTCGTGCACCCGCAGTCGATCGTGCACTCGATGGTCGAGTTCGTCGACGGCTCCACGATCGCGCAGGCCTCGCCGCCCGACATGCGGTTGCCGATCTCGCTCGCCCTCGACTGGCCGCACCGGGTGCCGGGCGTCGGTGCACCGCTCGACTGGACGCGCGCCGCGCGCTGGGACTTCGAGCCGCTCGACGACGAGACCTTCCCCGCGGTCGCCCTCGCGCGGCACGTGGGGGAGCTCGGCGGCACCTACCCCGCCGTCTACAACGCCGCCAACGAGCAGGCCGTCGACGCCTTCCACGCCCGTCGCGTGCCGTTCCTGGGGATCGTCGAGACGATCCGCCGCGTCGTGGAATCGCACGTGCCCGGCGAGCCGACCCTCGCGGGGGTGCTCGCCGCGGAATCCTGGGCACGGGACGAGGCCGACCGGCTGCTGGCGGGAGGGGTGAACGGATGAGGACACGACTGCTCGCGGGCGTGCTCGCGACCGCGGTGCTGAGCGCGGGACTCACCGCCGCCGGGATCGCGCTGCCGGCCGCCGCATGCGCGTGCGGGGCGCCGACGCCCCCCGCGGGCACCGTCGTCTCGGTCGGCGAGGAGCACGCACTCGTGAGCTACGACGGCACGACCGAGCGCATCGACCTCGTGCTCGACATGCTCGCCGACGGGGCCGACACGGGCCTCGTGCTGCCGACGCCGACGCCCGCGACCGTGAGCCTCGGCGACGCGAAGATCTTCGACGCACTCGACACCCAGACCGCGCCCGAGGTGGAGGTCGTGGAGGACTGGTGGGGCGGGATGAGCGACGGTGCGTCGGCGGGTGCGCCGCCCGAGGTGCTGAGCGAGGTGGATCTCGGTCCGGTGCAGGCGGTCACCCTCGCGGCCTCCGACGCCGCGGGACTGCAGGCGTGGCTGACCGCGAACGGTTACGGCATCGACCCGGCCGTGCAGTCGCTCTTCGCCGACTACATCGCCCGCGGCTGGTCGTTCGCGGCCCTCAAGCTGACGGGCGAGGAGCCGCTCGACGGCACCCTCGACCCCGTGCGCTTCGAGTTCGCCACGAGCGAGGTCGTCTACCCGCTGCTGCTCTCGCAGGCCGCCCAGACCCCGCAGACCGTGCGGCTGTACCTGTTCGGCGACGACACCATGCAGGCGGCTTTCCCCGACGGCACGGTCGCGGGCGACGTGACGTGGGCCGGTCCCGTGACCCAGGCCGTGCTCAAGCAGTTCGGCGCCTACCTCACCGTCGTCGAGGCCTACTTCCCGGATCCCGCGGGCCAGATCACGGGGGACCTCACGATCACCTCGACGGGTGCGCGCGCCGACTACACGCCCGTCGTCACCCGGACCAAGTACGTGCAGATCGGCGGCGTACCGGTGGGGCTCGCGCTCGCCGTCGTCGGCACGATCTTCGGCCTCATGGTGCTGCTCGTCGTGCTCGGCGGCATCGTGCACCGACGCGGCGAGAGACGCAGGCGCGTGCGCTACTAGCGCTCAGCGCGATCCCGGGCCCGCCTGGGCGCGCTCCCAGGCGGGGTGCCCTAGCCTGGCGCGGTGGAAACCGTGCTGCTCTACGCCCTCGGCATCCTCGTCGTGGTCGTGGGGCTCGCGCTCTCGATCGGCCTCCACGAGCTCGGCCACCTCATCCCGGCCAAGAGGTTCGGGGTGAAGGTCGGGCAGTACATGATCGGCTTCGGCCCGACCCTGTGGTCGCGTCGACGCGGCGAGACCGAGTACGGCGTGAAGGCCATCCCGCTCGGCGGCTACATCTCGATGGCGGGCATGTACCCGCCCGCCAAGGTCGGTGCGGGGTCGCGCACCGCGAGCACGGGCTTCTTCGACACGCTCGTGCAGGATGCGCGCGACCAGTCCGCCGAGACCATCGGCGAGGGCGACGAGGACCGCGTCTTCTACAAGCTCTCGGTGCCCAAGCGCATCGTCATCATGCTCGGCGGCCCCGTCATGAACCTGCTGATCGCGATCGTGCTGTACGCGATCGTGCTGTGCGGATTCGGGATCAACCAGTACTCGACGACGCTCGGCGCCGTCAACGAGTGCGTCGTCACCGACGTCTCGCAGACCGAGTGCACCGACGCCGACCCGGCGGCCCCCGCCGCGGAGGCGGGGCTGCGACCCGGCGACCGGCTCGTCTCGATCGACGGCACGGCCGTGACCGACTGGAACCAGGCGAGCGAGCTCATCCGCAGCCACCCCGACGAGACGATCGCCTTCGTCGTCGAGCGCGACGGCTCCGAGGTGACCCTGCAGGTGACGCCCATGCTCGTCGAGCGGCAGCTCGTCGGCGACGACGGCCAGGGGGTCGTCGACGCAGACGGGAACCCCGTGACCCAGGAGGTCGGCTTCATCGGCGTGGGACCGGCCACCGAGAAGGTACGGCAGCCCGTGACCGCCGTGCTGCCCGCCGTGTGGGACAACACGGTCGCCGTCGGGAAGATCATCCTCACCCTCCCGCAGCGCCTCGTGCAGGTGGGTCAGGCGGCCTTCGGCGGCGACGAACGCGACCCGAACGGCCCCATCAGCGTCGTGGGCGTCGGCCGGCTCGCGGGGGAGATCACCGCGCTCGACGCGGCACCGGTGGCCGACCGGGCGGCGGGCCTGATCCAGATGCTCGCGGCGCTCAACGTCGCCCTCTTCGCCTTCAACCTCATCCCGCTGCTGCCGCTCGACGGCGGCCACGTCGCGGGGGCGCTGTGGGAGGCGATCCGCCGCGGCTTCGCGAAGCTGCGGGGACGTCCGGACCCCGGGCCCGTCGACATCGCACGCCTCCTGCCGCTCACGATGGTGATCGTCGCGGTGCTCGCGGTGTCGAGCGCGCTGCTCATCTACGCGGACATCGTCAACCCCGTCACCCTCCAGTAGTCGGGGACGCGGCGCGACTCAGGCGTCCAGCTCGGCCAAGCGCTCCGCCTGGTGGCGATAGCCGACCGTCTCGTAGCCGACGATCACGACGACGGGTGCGAGCACCACGAAGCTCAGCCAGACCGCGAGCGGGAGCCCGACGGCCGCCACCCCGACCGCCGCCGCCAGCATGACGAGCGCGCCGAGGTAGAGCAGCAGGTGGAAGGGGTCGAAGGTGCCGATGAGCAACGAGTACAGGGCGAAGAACGCCGTGAGCAGCACCCAGGTGGGCACCGCGACGGCGAGGGCCACCGCGACCGAGGTGAGGTGCGACTCGCCCTCCGTCGTGAGTGCGGCGACGTCGAGCCCCGCGCCGGTCGCCACGAGGGCGCCGAACAGGACGATGTGGCCGTAGCCCCAGACGAAGCCGCGCCGGGGGAACCGGGCGAGCAGCACGCCCGAGGGGAGCATGAAGTACATCCACCACAGGGCGAAGGCGAGGGCGGTCCCGGCGAAGCCGACGATCGCCGCATCCGCCGTCCACCCCGACTCCTGCACGATCGCGCTGATCGTCGTGGCGGTGCCAAGGACCACCTCGCCGAGCGTGATGATGACGAGCAGCCCGTAGCGCTCGGCGATGTGATGCGGATGCCAGGGCGTCCGCTGGAGCCGGTTCTCGGCGAAGATCGGCCCCACCGTCTCGATGAGGTAGAGCGGCACGGCGGCGACCAGGCCCGCCACGAGCGGCAGATGGCCGAGGCCGAGCGCGACCCAGCCGAGCTGGGCGAGCAGCAGGGACCCGGCGAAGGCGAGCGCCGTGCGGCGGTGCACGGGATCCTGCACCGCCACCCGCAGCCAGAGCGCCAGCATCCCGAGGCGCATGACGATGTAGCCCGCCACGACGAGGCCCGGGTCGAGCTCGCCCTCCTCGATGCTCGCGAAGACCTGCGGCACCCCGAGGCTCAGGATGAGCACGCCCACCATCTGCACGAGTGTCATGAGCCGCACGTACCAGTCGTCGGTGTCGAACGCCGACGCCCACCACGAGTAGTTGATCCAGGCCCAGCTCACCGCGAACGTCGAGAAGCCGAAGGCGAGCAGCCCGCTCGCGGTGTGCCCGCCCGCGATCGCGTGGGCGAGCTGGGTCGAGGTCGCCCCGAAGGCGATCACGAAGGTCAGGTCGAACAGCAGCTCGAGCGGCGAGGAGGCGCGGTGCGGCTCGCCCGGGTCCCTGCCCTGGATGCGGCGGAGGCGATGGTGGAGCGGGACGCTGGTCACGGCGGCACACTAGCGCGCCGCTCCGGCGCCGCGCCCGTCCCGGCGGCACCCAGGTGCCGGATCTAAGCTGGGACCGTGCCTGCTGTGAACATCGGGATGCCCAAGTCCGCGCCCGAGACCCTCGCTCCGCGCCGCACGTCCCGCCAGATCAAGGTCGGCAAGGTGCTGGTCGGGGGCGACGCGCCCGTCAGCGTCCAGTCGATGACGACGACGCCGACCACCAACATCAACGGCACCCTGCAGCAGATCGCCGAGCTCACGGCATCCGGGTGCGACATCGTGCGCGTCGCCGTGCCGAGCCAGGACGACGCGGATGTGCTGCACATCATCGCCAAGAAGAGCCAGATCCCGGTCATCGCCGACATCCACTTCCAGCCGAAGTACGTCTTCCAGGCGATCGACGCGGGCTGCGCGGCGGTGCGCGTGAACCCCGGCAACATCCGAAAGTTCGACGACCAGGTGGGCGCCATCGCGAAGGCGGCGAAGGATGCGGGCGTCAGCCTGCGCATCGGAGTGAACGCCGGATCCCTCGACCCGCGGCTGCTCGAGCGGTACGGCAAGGCCACGCCCGAGGCGCTCGTCGAGAGCGCGGTGTGGGAGGCGAGCCTGTTCGAGGAGCACGACTTCCACGACTTCAAGATCTCGGTCAAGCACAACGACCCCATCGTCATGGTGAAGGCCTACCGGCTGCTCGCCGAGCGCGGCGACTGGCCGCTGCACCTCGGCGTCACCGAGGCCGGCCCCGAGTTCCAGGGCACCATCAAGTCGGCGACAGCCTTCGGCATCCTGCTCTCGGAGGGCATCGGCGACACGATCCGCGTCTCGCTGTCGGCGCCGCCCGCCCAGGAGGTGAAGGTGGGCCTGCAGATCCTGCAGTCGCTCAACCTCCGCGAACGCAAGCTCGAGATCGTGTCGTGCCCCTCCTGCGGCCGCGCACAGGTGGACGTCTACACGCTCGCCAACGACGTGACCGAGGGCCTCAAGAACGTGACGGTGCCGCTGCGCGTCGCGGTCATGGGCTGCGTCGTCAACGGCCCGGGCGAGGCACGCGAGGCGGACCTCGGGGTCGCCTCGGGCAACGGCAAGGGGCAGATCTTCGTCAAGGGCGAGGTCATCAAGACGGTGCCCGAGGCCGAGATCGTCGGGACCCTCATCGCCGAGGCGCGCCGCATCGCCGACGAGATGGGCGACGAGGCGGGCGTCGGCGAGCCCGTCGTCGTCACGAGCTGAGCCTCGCGAAACGTTGGGTGGCGCGATGCCGTCCGGCTTCCTAGCGTGAGAGCCGTGAAGCGACGCATCGCGGCGACCGCCGCCCTCCTGCTGGCCCTCGGCCCCGCCCTCGCGGGCTGCGGGCGGACCGCGTACGCCTGCGCGGACTGGGTCGACTTCGACGACGCCCAGAAGATGTACGACGAGGCGGTGCTCGTGGTCGCCGGCACGGCGGGCGGCGCCGACGGTCGGGTGGAGTTCGACACGGGTCCGGGGGACCGGCACCGCGTCGAGATCGACACCGTGCTCAAGGGTGAGCTCGAGGCGTCGGAGCTCTGGGCCGCCTCGCCGCGCGACTACTGCGTCGAGCATCCGCCCCAGCCCGCGGACGACCCGATCCCGACGGGGGAGCGGGTGCTGCTGTTCCTGCGCCCCGCGGCGGGGATGCCGCAGGACCTCGACGAGGTGCGCGCGTGGAGCACCCTCACGCCGCGCGCCGGCGTGCTCGCCTTCCCCGAGGGGTCCGAGCCGCCGTTCGACACGGGCGGGTGAGCGCGTGCCGGCGAGAGCTTCGGCTGCGGGCACCCGGGTGCTCGTGGTGACGGCGCACGCCGGGGGCAACACGCAGCCCGTCGCGGCCGTCATCGCGGCGCTCGCCCGGCGCGGATGCCGGGTGCGGGTGCTCGCGCACCCCGCGGTCTCGGCGGCGTACGAGGCGAGCGGCGCCGAGTTCCTGCCCTACCGTCACGCGCGGCCGTGGTCGCCGCTCGCCGCGCGCCCCGGCATCCGCTCGATGCTCGGCTGGCTGGGGCTCGCCTCCGACCGCGGGATCGCCCGGGACGTCGCCGAGGAGCTCGCGCGCGAGCCGGCGGATGTCGTGCTCGTGGACTGCATGGTCCCCGTCGCGCTCGCGCCGGCGCGTGCGTCCGGGGCGACGACGGTGCTCGTGCTGCACGCCTTCTCGCGCTACTGGACCGGCCAGTGGCGCCCGACGAGCCCGATGGGGGCGTGGCTGCGGGTGCGGCGCGCCCACCCGGCACGGCATCCGGCGGACCTCGCGATCGTGCTGACCGACCCCGGGCTCGATCCGGTCGATCCGTCGGCGATCCCGGCGGCGGGGCTCGTGCAGGCGGGGCCCGTGCTCGCCGGCGGGGGCGCGGCGGCGGGTAGTGCGGCGGGGCGGGTGGTCGTGAGCTTCAGCACCATCAGCTATCCGGGGCAGCGCGAGGCGCTGCAGCGGACGCTCGACGCCGTCGGGGCACTGCCGGTCGACGCGGTCGTGACGCTCGCGCCGTCGCTCGACGCGCAGGAGCTGCGCATCCCCGCGAACGTCGAGCGACGCGGCTTCACCCCGCACGCGGAGCTGCTGCCCGGGGCGCGGCTGCTGGTCGGCCACGGCGGCCACGGCACGACGATGGCCGCGCTCGCCGCGGGCGTCCCGGTGCTCGTCGTCGCCATGAGCTCGCACGCCGACCAGCCGCTCGTCGGCGAGGCGGTCGCGCGGGCCGGAGTGGGGGAGAGCCTGCACCGCGAGGCCTCCGTGGCGCAGCTGCGCGCCGCGATCGAACGGTTGCTCGGCGACGAGGCGGTCGCGGCGCGCGCGGCCCGACTCGGGGAGCGGCTACGCGACGCGGATGCGGCCGAGCGCGCGGCATCCGCGGTACTCGCGGCGGCATCCGGGTGACCGCGTGCTCGTGCGGGTCGCCGGGCGCGCGCGGCTACAGTAAACGGGTGCCCACGCTCCTCTCCCAGCTCTTCGTCCGCACCCTGAAGGAAGACCCCGCCGACGCCGAGGCCACGAGCCACAAGCTGCTCGTGCGCGCCGGCTACATCCGCCGGCAGGCGCCGGGCATCTTCGCGTGGCTGCCGCTCGGGCTACGGGTGCGCGCGAAGATCGAGCGCGTCATCCGCGAGGAGATGGCGGCCGCCGGTGCCCAGGAGGTGCTGTTCCCGGCCCTGCTGCCCCGCGAGCCCTACGAGGCCACCGGGCGCTGGGAGGAGTACGGCGACGGCATCTTCCGCCTGCAGGACCGCAAGGGCGCCGACTACCTCCTCGCGCCCACCCACGAGGAGGTCTTCACCCTGCTCGTGAAGGACCTCTACTCGAGCTACAAGGACCTGCCGCTCACGATCTTCCAGATCCAGGACAAGTACCGCGACGAGGCGCGACCCCGCGCGGGCCTGCTGCGCGGCCGCGAGTTCTCGATGAAGGACGCCTACTCCTTCGACCACACGGATGCGGGCCTCGACGTCTCGTACCAGGCGCAGCGCGACGCCTACGAGCGCATCTTCACGCGGCTCGGCCTCGACTACGTGATCGTGCAGGCGGATGCCGGCGCCATGGGCGGATCGCGCTCCGAGGAGTTCCTGCACCCCACCGAGATCGGCGAGGACACCTTCGTGCGCTCCGCGGGCGGCTACGCGGCGAACGTCGAGGCGTTCACGACGGTCGCGCCCGCGGCGCTGCCCATCGAGGGCCAGCCGGAGGCGGCCGTGCACGACACCCCGAACACGCCCACCATCGCGACGCTCGTCGATGTCGCGAACGCGGGCGTGCCGCGTGAGGATCGCGCCTGGACGGCCGCCGACACGCTCAAGAACGTCGTGCTCGCCCTCACCCACCTCGACGGCACGCGCGAGCTCGTCATCGTCGCGGTGCCCGGCGACCGCGAGGTCGACCTGAAGCGCGCCGAGGTGGCGTTCGCGCCCGCGGAGGTGGAGCCCGCGACCGAGGCGGACTTCGACAAGAACCCCGTGCTCGTGAAGGGCTACATCGGCCCGTGGTCGCCCACCGGGGCGGTGCTGGGCGAGGAGTCGGCATCCGGCATCCGCTACCTCGGCGACCCGCGCGTCGTCGACGGCACGAGCTGGATCACCGGTGCCAACGTCGACGGCAAGCACGTGTTCGGCCTCGTCGCGGGCCGTGACTTCACCCTCGACGGCACGGTCGAGATCGCCGAGGTGCGCGCGGGCGACCCCGCCCCCGACGGCTCGGGGCCCGTCGAGCTCGCCCGCGGCATGGAGATCGGGCACGTGTTCCAGCTCGGCCGCAAGTACGCCGAGGCGCTCGGCCTGAAGGTGCTCGACGAGAACGGCAAGCTCGTGACCGTCACGATGGGCTCCTACGGCATCGGCGTCACCCGCATCCTGGCGGCGATCGCCGAGACCACCGCCGACGAGCGCGGGCTGCTGTGGCCGCGCGGCATCGCGCCGTTCGACGTGCACGTCGTCGCGACCGGCAAGGACGAGGTGGCCTTCGAGCTCGCGGCCTCGCTCGCCGCCTCGCTCGAGGCGGAGCGCTTCGAGGTGCTCTACGACGACCGCCCCAAGGTCTCCCCGGGCGTCAAGTTCGGCGACGCCGAGCTGCTCGGCGTGCCGACCGTCGTGATCGTGGGTCGCGGCGCCGCCGACGGCCTCGTCGAGCTGTGGGACCGTCGCACGAACGAGCGCACCGAGGTCCCCGCCGCGGACCTCGTGGAGCGCTTCACCGCATCCCTCACCTGAGACTCGGGATTCGTGCCGTCTGGTCGCTATTCGGGACTCGAATCGACCAGATGGCACGAATCTCCTCACCCTGTGGATGAGCGGCGCGGCATCGAGGGCGGACCGGGCATGCTGCGGGGATGTCGCGTCCTCCCCGGAGACTCCCGCCCGAACTCGCGGGGCTCGCGATCCGCACCTCGGAGGCGGCGATCTGGGACGTGTCCAGGTCGCGAATGCGGCGAAGGGATGTGGCGCATCCCTTCCACGGCGTCTCGGGCGTCGAGTTGCGGCTTGACACGATTCGCGAGCGGTGCGCGGCGTTCCAGCCGATCATGCTCGACGGGCAGGCGTTCAGCCATGTGACCGCGGCGGCGCTGTACGGGGCGCCCCTCCCGTCGTGGCTCACAGACGAGCCGCTACACGTCTCGGTGCTGTTCCCGCGCACCCCGCCGCCGGGAGCTGTTCGAGGACGCTGGCTACCGCGTCATCCGCGTCACCGCCGCCGACCTGTTCGGCGACCCTGCCGCCTTCCTCGCACGCCTCCGCACCGTGCTCATCGTGCGACGAGCCTGAGATTCGTGCCGTCTGGTCGCTATTCGAGCCCCGAAGCGACCAAACGGCACGAATCTCTAGGCCTCTGCGTCAGTAGGCGGCCTCGTCGGACAGGGGCTCGATCTGCGCGGGCTCGGGGAGCGTGATGACGCCCTCGACGAGCGAGACGATCGTCGTCCAGTAGTCCTGCTCGGGGATCTCGTAGGCGTAGCCGGGCACGAGCCAGGCGTTGCCGTCGACGTCCCACATGAGCAGCAGGGTGGCCTCGGCGTGGTCGAGCGTCACGGTGACGGTCTCAGGCGTCGGCAGCGGCTCCGGGATCGGGTCCACGAGAGGCGGATCGGTCGGCTCGGTACCGGGGACGGTGCCCGGCTCGGTCACGCCCGGATCCGGCAGGACGACGCCGGGGTCGCCCGGGTCGGCGGGCTCGGTCGGGGCGGGGACGGGCTCGCCGCCCGTCGAACCGTCGCCGTCCGAGGGTACCGGCGGCTCCGCCTCGCCCGAGGAGACGGCGACGCCGTCGCGGGCGAGGCCGCTGTCGGCGGCGTACAGCACGGCGGAGCCCGTGTAGTCCGGTCCGGCCGCGCCGTACCAGCGCCCGTCGTCCAGGCGGTCGACGGCGGAGGCCGCCGACACCGTGTCGTAGTCGCCGCGGGCGACGACCTCGACCGAGTGGCCGGTGGCCCAGGTGATCCTGCCGAGCGTCGACCATGCGACGCTCGCCTCGAGCGCGGTCGCGACGCCGTCGACGACGAGGCTCGCGCTCGCGGTGGTCTGCCAGGCGTCCGCCGTCACGCGGATGTCGGACTCCTTCACGGGGAAGCCCGTGGCGTCGAACAGCTCGGCCGCGAGATCGCGTGCCTCGGCCTCGCTCGGCGCGAGCGATTCGGATGCCGGCACCTCCGGCTGCGTGCAGTCCTGGTAGCCGCCGGTCGTGCCGTCGGGGGTCTCCTCGACGGGCACGTCGACGCACACCGGCGCAGGGGAGGCGGTGGGGTCGCTGTACCACCAGCTGCCGGTCCCGGTCCAGGTCACGCTCGCGGAGGGTGCGGTGCCGTCCTCGGGGCCCACGATCCACGTGGGGTACTCGGGGGTCGACCAGCTCGACGCGTGCACCTCTCCGTCGAGGCCGAGCGCCCGGGCCGCACGCGCGAGCACGGCCTCCGGGTCGCCCGTGCGGCGCAGCTCGTAGACGGTGCCGCGGCCGCCGTCGGTCGAGAGCCCGGCACCCGCGAGGTACTCGTACTGCGTCCACAGCGCGAGGCGGCTGTCGGCCGACAGCGCCGAGTCCTCGGCACCGGCGGCCACGGGCGAGCCGCCGCCGGCCGCGAACAGGGCGGCGGGTGCGGCGAAGGGGTTCGCGATGACGAGCGCCCCCACCGAGACCGCGGCGACGGCCGCGACCGAGACGCCCGCGGCGCGCACGGCCCGGCCCTTCCGCACGAGGCGCGGGGCGTGGTGACCCGGCGCGCCCGCCACGACCGCGGGGTCCAGGTCGGGGGCGGGGGAGGCCGCGGCTGCGGCGCGGAGACGGGCGGTGGTCTCGTCGGAGAGATCGTTCATACCCGGTTTATGTCGCGGCGGGCGCCGATCTTTCACCCGGGGACGAATCCGGGTCCGATCCCTGGCCTCCGGCATCCGTGCGCGCCCCCGCGAGGGCGTCGGCGAGGGCCTTCTTGGCGCGGTGCAGGCGGATGCTCGTGGCGTTCGGGCTGATCCCGAGGGCGATCGCCGCCTCGCCCACGGGCAGCTCGTCGAGCACGACGAGCGCGAGGATCTCGCGGTGTCGCGCGGGCAGACCGCGCCAGGCGGCGGCGAGCTCCGGGTCGGCCTCGACGAACGCATCCGCGCCGGGCGCCGAGTCGGGCGCGCTCAGCAGGCCGAGCGCGCTCGCGCGGATCGCGAGCCGACGCCGGTGGTTGGCGACCTGGTACGAGGCGATGCGGTAGAGCCACGGCAGCTCCTCGCCGGCCGCGACGGCGTCGCGCTTGCGCCACGCGATCGCGAAGGTGTCGGCGGCGAGATCCTCGACGTCGGCCCGGTCGACGCGGCGGGCGAGGTAGGCGCTCACGGCGGGCAGATGCCGCCGGTAGACGTCCGTGAACTCGGCGGGCGCGTCGGGCATGCTCCCAGTGTGGGGCCGGGCGCCGACCGGACGCGCCCCAACGTTTCCGGCGTGTCCCGCGTCGGTGCGCCCGCCGCATCCGCTCGGGTAGAGTGGACGGTCGCGGCACCCCCGGGGCGCCGGGACGAGATCTGAATATCGGAGGCTGACGTGGACATCGACCTCGCCGTACTGCGGCTCATGGAACGTGAGCGCGAGATCCCCTTCGACGAACTCGTCCAGATCATCGAGCAGGCCATCCTGACCGCCTACCTCAAGCACACCGGGCAGGCCCCCGACGCGGGCGCCCGCGCCGAGCTCGACCGCAAGACCGGACACGTCGCCATCTACGTGCCCGAGCGCGACGAGAACGACGAGATCATCGGCGAGGCCATCGACAGCCCCGACGACTTCGGTCGGATCGCGGCCTTCGCCGCCAAGCAGGTCATCAACCAGCGGTTGCGCGACATCGGCGACGACAAGGTGCTCGGCGAGTTCCGCGGGCGCGAGGGCGACATCGTCGCGGGCGTCATCCAGCAGGGGCCGAACCCGCGGATGGTGCACATCGACCTCGGCACCGTGGAGGCGATCCTGCCGCCCGAGGAGCAGGTGCCGGGCGAGGAGTATCCGCACGGCGCCCGCATCCGCGTCTACGTGACGAGCGTCGCGAAGGGGCTCAAGGGCCCCTCGATCACGGTGAGCCGCACGCATCCGGGGCTCGTGCGCAAGCTCTTCGCACTCGAGGTTCCCGAGATCGCGTCGGGCGTCGTCGAGATCACCTCGCTCGCCCGCGAGGCCGGTCACCGCACCAAGATCGCGGTCCGCGCCACCCAGCCCGGCATCAACGCCAAGGGCGCGTGCATCGGCGAGCTCGGCGCACGGGTGCGTGCCGTCACGACCGAGCTCAACGACGAGAAGATCGACATCGTCGACTACTCCGATGACCTCGCGACCTTCGTGGCCCACGCGCTGAGCCCCGCGAAGGTGACGAGCGCCTTCGTCGTCGACCAGTCGCTCAAGGCCGTGCGGGCGCTCGTTCCCGACTACCAGCTGTCGCTCGCGATCGGCAAGGAGGGGCAGAACGCCCGCCTGGCCGCGAAGCTCACGGGGGCGCGCATCGACATCCAGCCCGATTCCGTCATGGAGTCCTGAGGCGCGCGCCGGTCGGCGACGCGTCCGGGCGAGGGGGTAGGATGGAGTCCGTCAGAACCTGCCTGGGTTGCCGGCAGCGTGCTCCCCGAACCTCACTCGTGAGATTCGTCGCGCGCGACGGACGGGTCGTGGTGGATACCGCGGCACGACTCCCAGGGCGCGGCGCCTGGGTCCACCCGGATCCGGGATGCGTCGCGACGGCCATCCGGAAGCGCGCCCTCGGGCGGGCCCTCCGGACGGACGGGGCGCTCGATGCGAGCGAGCTGACGAACCTCTATCCAGTCCCTGACGAACAGGCTGAACGGCACATGGACAACTAATGAGCGGCTCGAAATGAGACCCCTCCACCGATAACGTCCGCTCCTGCCTGGAGCGGAATCCAGACAGGAGAATTGTGGCCAACCCCCGCGTGCACGAGATCGCGAACGAACTCGGCATCGACAGCAAGATCGCCCTTGAGAAGCTCAAGGACATGGGCGAGTTCGTGAAGAGTGCGTCCTCCTCCATCGCACCGCCGGTCGCGCGTCGCCTCAAGGCGGCGCTGCAGGCCGACGGCGTGGCGCCGGCATCGCCGTCGCCCGCTCCCGCCAAGCCGGCACCGCGTCCGGCGGCCGCGAAGCCGGCCCCCGCGCCCGCCGCCGAGGCGCCCGCGGCTCCGGCCCCGGCTCCCGCCGAGACCCCGAGCGCGCCCGCGGCGCCCGCCGCGCCCGCGGCGGAGCGTCCGGCGGCCCCCGCGGCCCCGCGCACCCCGGGCGCGCCCGCCGCAGGCGGCCCGCGTCCCGGTGCTCCGCGTCCCGGGAACAACCCCTACGCGCCCAGCCAGGGCATGCAGCGTCCCGGCGCCCCGCGTCCCGGCAACAACCCGTTCTCCTCGACGCAGGGCATGCCGCGTCCGGGCGGCGGCGCGATCCCGCGTCCGGCCGCTCCGCGCCCCGGCGCCCCGCGTCCGGGAGCCCCGCGCCCCGGTGCCCCGCGTCCCGGCGGCGCGCCGTTCCAGCAGCGTCCCGGCGGCCCCGGCCGTCCCGGCGGCGCCGGCGGCGGCTTCCAGCGTCCCGGCGGCGGCCCCGGCGGTGGCGGCGGCTTCGCCGGTCGTCCCGGTGGCGGCGGCGGCCGTGGTCGTGGCCCCGGCGGCGGCACGGCCGGTGCGTTCGGCAAGGGCGGCGGCAAGTCGCGCGCCCGCAAGTCGAAGCGGACGAAGCGCGCCGAGTTCGAGATGCGGGACGCCCCGCAGCTCGGCGGCGTCAGCGTTCCCCGCGGCGACGGCAAGACCGTCATCCGCCTGCGCCGCGGCGCGTCCATCAGCGACCTCGCCGACAAGCTGGAGGCCCTGACCGGCTTCACCGTGCAGCCCGGCTCGCTCGTGACCGCCCTGTTCCACCTGGGCGAGATGGCCACCGCGACCGAGTCGCTCGACGAGGCGACCTTCACGATCCTCGGCGAGGAGCTCGGCTACAAGATCCAGGTCGTGAGCCCCGAGGACGAGGACAAGGAGCTCCTCGAGGGCTTCGGGCTCGACCTCGAGCAGGAGCTCGAGGACGAGGACGACGAGGACCTCGAGATCCGGCCCCCGGTCGTCACCGTCATGGGTCACGTCGACCACGGAAAGACCAAGCTGCTCGACGCCATCCGCAAGGCGAACGTCGTCGCGGGCGAGGCGGGCGGCATCACCCAGCACATCGGCGCCTACCAGGTGTGGACCGAGCACGAGGGCATCGAGCGCGCCATCACCTTCATCGACACCCCGGGTCACGAGGCGTTCACCGCCATGCGTGCCCGTGGTGCGCAGGTGACCGACATCGCGATCCTCGTGGTCGCGGCCGACGACGGCATCATGCCCCAGACGGTGGAGGCCCTGAACCACGCCCAGGCGGCGAACGTGCCGATCGTGGTCGCGGTCAACAAGATCGACAAGGAGGGGGCCAACCCCGCCAAGGTGCGCCAGCAGCTCACCGAGTTCGGTCTCGTGGCCGAGGAGTACGGCGGCGAGACGATGTTCATCGACGTGTCGGCGCTCAACAACATCGGCATCACGGACCTGCTGGATGCGGTGCTGCTCACCGCGGACGCCGGCCTCGACCTGCGCGCGAACCCCAACAAGGACGCGCGCGGTGTCGCGATCGAAGCCAAGCTCGACAAGGGCCGCGGCGCCGTGGCGACCGTGCTCATCCAGTCGGGAACCCTCCGCGTCGGCGACGCGATCGTGGCGGGCACCGCCTACGGCCGCGTGCGTGCCATGCACGACGAGAACGGCGAGCCGGTCGAGGAGGCGTGGCCGTCGCGCCCCGTGCAGGTGCAGGGTCTGTCGACCGTGCCGCGCGCGGGCGACACCTTCCTCGTCACCGAGGAGGACCGCACCGCCCGCCAGATCGCCGAGAAGCGCGAGGCCGTCGAACGCAACGCCCAGCTGGCGAAGGCCCGCAAGCGCATCAGCCTCGAGGACTTCACCCGTGCGCTCGAGGAGGGCAAGGTCGACTCGCTCAACCTCATCATCAAGGGTGACGTCTCCGGTGCCGTCGAGGCGCTCGAGGAGTCGCTGCTCAAGATCGAGGTCGACGACTCGGTCCAGCTGCGCATCCTGCACCGCGGCGTCGGTGCGATCACCGAGTCGGATGTGGATCTCGCCACGATCGACAACGCGATCGTGATCGGCTTCAACGTGCGCCCGGACGTCAAGGCGCGCGAGCGGGCCGCCCGCGAAGGCATCGACATCCGCTTCTACTCGGTCATCTACTCGGCCCTCGACGACATCGAGCAGTCCCTCAAGGGCATGCTCAAGCCGGAGTACGAGGAGGTGCAGTCGGGTGTCGCCGAGATCCGCGAGGTGTTCCGCTCCTCCAAGTTCGGCAACATCGCGGGTGTGCTGGTGCGCTCGGGCACGATCACGCGCAACGCCAAGGCGCGCGTCATCCGCGACGGCGTCGTGCTCGCCGACGGTCTCGCGATCGAGTCGCTGCGTCGTTTCAAGGACGACGTGACGGAGGTCAAGGAAGGGTTCGAGTGCGGTATCGGGCTCGGCAAGTACAACGACATCCAGCTCGGCGACGAGATCGAGACCATCGAGATGGTGGAGAAGCCGCGCGGCTGATGCATCGAACGGTGCCGGGGCCCCGCCTCGGCACCGTTCGCGGCTCTCGGAGAGGAGAGACCCATGGGTGAGAACCCCCGGGCGGCCAAGGTCGCCGACCGCATCCGCGAGATCATCGCGCGTCGCCTCGAGCGCGGCATCCGCGACCCGCGCCTCGGCTTCGTGACCATCACGGATGTGCGGGTGACGGGCGACCTGCAGCACGCGAGCGTCTTCTACACGGTGTACGGCAGTGAGGAAGAGCGCGTGGATTCCGCGGCCGCCCTCAAGGCGGCGACCGGGATGCTGCGCACCGAGGTGGGCAAGAACCTCAACCTGCGGCTCACGCCGAGCCTCGAGTTCATCGCCGACGCGATCCCCGAGAACGCGGCCGCGATCGACGCGCTGCTGCGCGAGGCGACCGAGCGCGACAACGAGGCGCGGGCCCTCGCCGCGAACGCCCACTACGCGGGCGACGAGGACCCGTACGTGAAGCCCCGCGAGCTCGACGAGGACGACGAGGACTGAACCGCGCCTGTTTCGCAACTCAGGAGATCCGGGCCTGTGCGGTGTTTCTCCCGTGGATGCGATCGGATTTCCTGAGTTGCGAAAACCCGCGGGTTCGCGACTCAGGAGATATCGCCTTTCGGCGTGGCTGCATAGGCGTTTTCGCAGGTTCTCCTGAGTTGCGGAGACATCGCCGGGAATCGGGTCGGTCGTGGATGCGTTGAGGCGAGGGTGACCCCCGCTCTCTCCGTGCTCGACCTCGTGCCCGTGCGCACCGGCCAGAGCTCGGCGGATGCCGTGGCCGCCTCGCTCGCGCTCGCCCGGCGCGCCGACGAGCTCGGCTACACGCGCTACTGGTTCGCCGAGCACCACAACATGCCGTCTGTGGCATCGACCACGCCGCCCGTGCTCATCGCGGCCGTCGCGGCGCGCACCGAACGCATCCGTGTCGGCTCGGGCGGCGTCATGCTGCCGAACCACGCGCCGCTCGTGGTCGCCGAGCAGTTCGCGGCGCTCGAGGCGCTCGCCCCGGGCCGCATCGACCTCGGGATCGGGCGGGCGCCCGGCTCCGACCCCGTCATCTCGGCGCTGCTGCGCTCGAGCGGCCCGACGAGCGAGGTCGACCGCTTCGAGGAGCACCTCGGCGACATCCGGGCACTCGCGGGCGACGGCGCGACCGTCACCGTCAACACGCGCGACGGCCTGCGCGACTACGAGGTGCGGGCGACCCCTGCGGCGGCGGGGCTGCCCGAGCTCTGGCTGCTCGGCTCGAGCGAGTACTCCGCCCACCTCGCGGCCAAGCTCGGCCTGCCCTACGTGTTCGCGCACCACTTCTCGGGCGAGGGCACCGAGTTCGCCCTCGACGTCTACCGGCGCGAGTTCCGCGCCTCCGAGACGCTCGCCGCGCCGCGCACCTTCCTGACCCTCAACGTGGTCGTCGCCGACACCGCCGAGGAGGCGGAGGCCCGCGCCCTCCCCGCGCTGCAGAACATGGCGCGGCTGCGCACCGGGAAGCCGCTGCGCGCCCTCGACACGGTCGAGACGGCCGAGCGCGAGGAGCTCGACACGGCCGCGCGCCACGTCATCGAGCTCATGCGCGAGCGCTGGGTGGTGGGCGCCCCGGATGCCGCGGCCGCCCGCATCCGGGAGCTCGCGGAGCGCTTCGGGGTCGACGAAGTCATGGTGTCGCCGGGTGCCGGATCGCGCGAGGACGAGCCCGTCGACCGCGCGGTGGGTCGCGAGCGCACCCTGGAGCTGCTCGCCGAGCGTCTGCCCGCTACTTCAGCAGCCGATCCAGTACCCGGTCGCTGAGCTTCCTCCCGCCCGTCTGGCATCCGGGGCAGTACTGGAAGGTGCGGTCGGCGAGGATCACCTGCTCGATCCGGCGCCCGCAGACCGGGCACGGTTCGCCGAAGCGCCCGTGCACGCGCAGCTTCGACTTCTTCTCGGCCTTGAGCTCGGTGGCCGCCGTGCCCTCGGCGCGTGCCACGGCATCCGCGAGCGTCGTGCGCAGGGCGTCGAAGAGCGCCGCGGAGTCCTCCTCGCCCATCGCGGCGGGCTTGTACGGCGACATGCGCGCGAGGTGCAGGATCTCGTCCGAGTAGGCGTTGCCGACGCCCGCGATGACGGACTGGTCGCGCAGCACGCCCTTGAGTTGCGTGCGGCCCTGCTCCGCGAGGATGCCGCGGAAGCGTTCCAGGGTGAAGTCGGCGGCGAGCGGATCCGGCCCGAGGCGCGCGATGCCCGGCACCTCCGCGGGGTCGCGCACGACGTACAGCGCAAGGCTCTTCTTCGTGCCGGCCTCGGTCACGTCGAAACCGGAGCCGTCGTCGAGCACGAGGCGTGCCGCGAGCGGGCCGGAGCCCGGGCGGCCCGAGGTCTTCGGCGCGCCCGCGCGCCAGCGGACCCAGCCGGCGCGGGCGAGGTGCATCACGAGATGCGGGCCGCCCTCG
This sequence comes from Protaetiibacter intestinalis, assembly GCF_003627075.1. Classification (NCBI taxonomy): domain Bacteria; kingdom Bacillati; phylum Actinomycetota; class Actinomycetes; order Micrococcales; family Microbacteriaceae; genus Protaetiibacter; species Protaetiibacter intestinalis. The sequence goes on from NZ_CP032630.1 coordinate 2,487,110, forward strand.
GTCGAGACGTCGAGGAACTTGCCGTGCCGGGCGACGCCCGCGATCCGTTCGCCCGCGAGGGCCTCGACGGGCGGGTCGTAGGTTTTGAGCGCGGGGAACGCCACCACCTGCAGCCGCTCGATCACCCGGCCGCGCAGGCGCGCATCCAGCTCGGTCGCGAGCGCGTGCACCTCCGGCAGCTCGGGCATGCGAACAGTCTGCCGCGGACGCGCGGCGGGCGCTGCGGATCGAGCGCCTTCCGCCGGTCGGGCCGGGTCAGGCCGTCGGGAGGGCGTACGCGTCGTCGACCGCGACGGCGAGGCCGTCGGCGAGCAGGCCCGCGAGGGCGCGCTCGCGTTGCACGGCATCCGCCCACAGCTCTGCCACCCGGGAGGCGGGCACCGGGAGCTCGCTCGCCCGCAGTTCGCGCAGGATCCGGCCGCGCACCTCGCGATCGGATCCCGCGTACGGCTTCTGCCTGGGCGCCGCCGGGCCGGTGTACGCGGGGTAGCCCGCCGCCCGCCAGGCGCACGCCGCGGCGATCGGGCAGCGTGCGCAGTCGGGGGTGCGGGCCGTGCAGACGGTCTGCCCGAGCTCCATCATCCCCGCGTTCGCGAGTCGTGCCGTGGGCGCGTCGGCGGGCAGCAGCGACTCCATGAGGGCGAGCTCCTCGGTCGTGCGGGCGGGGCCCGGTTCCCCGACCCCACGCACCGCGCGGGCGAGCACGCGGCGCACGTTGACGTCGACGACCGGCACCCGGATGCCGTAGGCGAACGCCGCGACGGCGCGCGCCGTGTACGGTCCGACCCCCGGCAGCGCGAGCAGCGCCTCGATGTCCTCCGGCACGACGCCCGCGTGCCGTTCGGTGATCGCGACGGATGCCGCGTGCAGGTTGAGCGCGCGCCGGGGGTAGCCGAGCCGGTCCCACGCGCGCACCGCCTCGCCGGGCGGCACCGCGGCGAGCGCCGCGGGCTCCGGCCAGCGTTCGAGCCACTCCGCGAGGCGCGGGATCACCCGCGCGACGGGGGTCTGCTGCAGCATGAACTCCGAGACGAGCACGCCCCAGGCGGGGAAGCCCGTCGCGCGCCACGGCAGCGGCCGGTGCCCCGCCGCGAACCAGGCGGCGACGCTCTCGCCGATCCCCGCATCCGCCGCCCGCTGCACCTGCTCAGCGTAGGCTGACGCCATGGCGCGCTGGGCACCCCTGCGCCGCGACGTGATCGCGGCGACCGTCGACGAGATCCTCGGCAACTACCGGCGCGGGCGCATCGCGATCGCGGTCGACGGGGCGGATGGCGCCGGCAAGACGGTCTTCGCCGACGACCTCGCGCGCGAGTTCGAGCGGCGCGGGCTCGCCGTCGCGCGCGCCTCGATCGACGACTTCCACGCGCCCGCCGAGCAGCGCTACCGTCGCGGCCGCTTCTCGGCCGAGGGCTGCTACCGCGACGGCTACCAGTACGACGTGTTCCGTCGCGTGCTCATCGAGCCCTTCCGGGTGGGAGGCTCGGCCGCCTTCGTGACCGCCGCCTTCGACTACCGGCGCGATACGCCGATCGAGCCGAAGTGGACGACGGGCCCCGCCGACCTGTTCCTCATCGTCGACGGCGTGTTCCTCAACCGCCCCGAACTGCGCGGCATCTGGAACTACTCGATCTGGCTCGAGGCGGACGCCGAGGTGCGGGCCGAGCGGATGCGGGTGCGCGACGGCTCCACCCCGTCGCCCGAGCTGGCCGCCCGCTATGACGGCGCGCAGGAGCTCTACGAGCGCGACGCGAAGCCGCGGCAGGCGGCGATCGCGATCATCGACAACACCGACGTCGAGCATCCGCGGCGCGTGTTCGCCGACGCCTGCTGATCCCCGGGGAGGCCCCTAGACCGGCACCCGCGCCGCGACCTGGTCGACGCCGAGGAACTCGCGCGTGCCCTCCACCTCGTGCACGAGGGCGACGATCGCGGCGTTGACCGGGGCGCTCAGCCCGTGCTCGGTCGCCGCATCGACGACGGCGCCGTTCAGGAACTCGATCTCGGTGAGCTGCCCGCGCCGGATGCTCTGCAGCGTCGAACCCGGGTTGGGCACCGCGCCCATGCGCCGCGCGAGCAGCCGGGGGAACTGCTCGCCGAGCGCGAGCGGCAGCACCCCGAGCAGGTCGAGCACGCGGCCCGAGACGCCCTGCACCTTCCCGAACCGCACGCCGATCCGTCGGGCGACGCGCACCGTCTCGCGCATGCTCGCGCTGAGGATGCGACGCAGGCGTCGGTCGGCGACCACCTCCTGCACCGAGAGGCCGGTGATCGCGGGGAGCGCGTTGACGTGGTTGATGAGCAGCTTCGTCCACTGCGCGCCCACCAGGTCGTCGGTGAGCTCGACGGGCAGCGCCTCGCCGACCAGGGCCCCGACGCGCTCGAGCAGCGCCCGGTCGGCGCCCGGCCCCTCGCCGATGACGACGGGGTTGGCGCCCGTGACGGTCACGTGGCCGGGCTCCAGGTAGGAGGCGGCGAACAGGGCGAGGCAGCCGAGCAGGGGCGAGTCGGGCAGTTCCTCATGCGCGACGCGCAGCCCGCCGAGGCCGTTCTGCACGACGAGCAGCGGCACCCCCTCGAGCCGGGTCGCGTTCGCCGCGAGGGCGGTCGCGGCATCCTGCGCCTTCGTGGCGAGGATCGCGAGCTCGGGTCGCACCGTGAGCGTGGGGTTCGCCTGGACGGCGGCGGTGTGCTCGCCCCAGCCGCCGTCGAGGTGCAGGCCGCCCGCGCGGATCGCGTCGAGCTGCGCGCCGCGGGCGGCGACCTCGACGTCGTGGCCGGCCGCGGCGAGCAGGCCCGCGAAGGTGCCGCCGACGGCCCCCGCCCCGATCACGCCGATCCGCATGCCTCCGAGCCTAGGCGGTGTCCGGCGGACCGCCTCAGCCCGCGACGGCCACCGGCTCCTCGGCGACGACTTCGGCATCCGCGGGGGCGTGTGCCGCGGCGCGGCGGCCGGCGGGCAGCAGCAGGGCGACGGCCGCGGTCACGGCGACGACGGCCGCCCCCGTCAGCACCGCGGGGATTGCGGCGTCGACGTAGCCGGTCGGGGTGAGCTCGCCGCCCGCCCCGGTGAAGACGGCCGTCAGCACGGCGATCCCGAGCGCGATGCCGATCTCGCGGATGGTGGAGTTCGTTCCGGATGCCTTGGCGGTGTCCGCCGGGACCATGTTCGCGAGCACGGCCGTCGAGGAGGGCGCGAAGACGAGCCCCATGCCGATGCCCGCGACGATGAACGCGCCGACGAGTTCGCCGTAGGGCACGTCGGCCGTCATGACGGCGGCGAGCCAGAACAGGCCGGTCGCCTGCAGCACGAGGCCCGCCACGATGAGCGTGCGCGTGCCGACGCGCGGCGCGAAGATGCCCGCGAGCGGCGCCACGAACATGGGGGCGAGCGTCCACGGCATGGTCAGCACTCCCGCCTCGAGCGGGGAGTAGCCCTGCACGATCTGCAGGAACTGGATGAGGATGAACACCGAGCCGAACATCCCGAAGCCGAAGCCGAGGCCCACGACGTTCGCGATCGAGAACGAGCGGTCGCGGAAGAGCCGCAGCGGCAGCAGCGGGGCGCTCGCACGCGTCTCCCACAGCAGGAAGAGCGCGAGCAGGATGCCGCCGCCGATGAGCCCGAGCAGCACCTCGGCGCTGTCCCAGCCGGCGTCGTTGCCGCGCACGATGCCCCAGACGAGTCCGAGCACGCCGAGGCCGGCGAGCGCGAGGCCGAGCAGGTCGGCGCGCACCTTCTCGCCGAAGGCGTTCGGCAGCAGGGCGAGGGCGACGGGGATCGCGATGAGGCCGATCGGCACGTTGAGCCAGAAGATCGCGTTCCAGTTCCAGCCTTCGACGACGGCGCCGCCGATGAGCGGGCCTGCCGCGACGGCGAGCCCCGAGATCCCGCCCCAGATGCCGATGGCGAGCGGGCGGCGCCGTTCGGGCACCGAGCCGGCGAGCAGCGCGAGCGAGAGCGGCATGATGGCCGCCCCGCCGAGGCCCTGGAAGGCGCGCGCGACGATGAGCTGGGTGGGGTCGGTCGCGAGCGCGGCCGCGGCGGAGGATGCGGTGAACAGCCCGATGCCGATCGCGAACACGGTGCGCCGCCCGTAGCGGTCGCCGAGGGCGACGGCCATGAGGATGAAGCTCGCGAACACGAGCGTGTAGGCGTTCATGAACCACTGCAGCTCCTCGATGTCGGCACCGAGGTCGAGGCGGATGGCGGGGAGCGCGTTCGTCATGACGAGGTTGTCGAGGGTGGCCATGAACATGGGGAGGGCCGTGGCGAGCACGGCGAGGCCGAAGGGGATCCGCCGTGCCGGGCGGGTCTCGACGTCGATTGCGGGGGAGGTGGTCATGATGGCTCCAGCGTCGGTGGACGAGAAACGTGGATGAGGTAATCGGATGATTACAAGCAGCGAGATTAGTAATCGGTTGATAACATGTCAAGCGTGAGCCTGAGCACCGATGACGCCGTCGTCACCCGCATGCGATCCGAGGACCGCCGCGCCCTCGTGCTCGAGGCGGCGACCCGGGTCTTCGGCGACCGCGGCTACTACGGAGCCACCACCGACCAGATCGCCCGCGAGGCGGGCGTCAGCCAGCCCTACGTCGTGCGGATGTTCGGCAACAAGGAGACCCTCTTCCTCGAGGTGCTGCAGCGCGCGCTCGACCGCATGATGTCGGCCTTCCGCACCGCGCTCGAGGAGAACCGCGAGACCGCGGACCCGGGCGATCACGAGGCGCTGCAGCGCTGCATCGGCCGCACCTACGTCGACCTGCTGGCCGACCGCGGGCTGCTGCTGAGCCTCATGCACGCCTTCGCGATGGGCGCCGACCCCGTCATCGGGCGCGCCGCCCGTCAGGGCATGCTCGACGTGTACCGCTTCCTGCGCGACGAGGTGGGACTCGACGCCGCCGAGTGCAGCGACTTCCTCGCGGGCGGCATGCTGCTCAACACCGTCGTGGGGATGCGGATGGCCGACGACTACGACGACGACCCGCTCGCGCGCGAGCTGCTCGAGGCGATCCTGCCCACCAAGCTCGACCTGCTGCTGGCCCTGCGCGACGAGCCGACCTCGTGACGAGCGGTGTGCTGCTCGTCGACAAGCCGCAGGGGGTCACGAGCCACGACGTCGTCGCGCGCGCCCGGCGCATCCTCGGCACGCGCAAGGTCGGCCACGCGGGAACCCTCGATCCGATGGCGACGGGGCTGCTGCTGCTCGGCGTCGACAGCGCGACCCGGCTGCTCACCTACCTCGTGGGCCTCGACAAGGAGTACACCGCGACCATCCGGCTCGGCGTCGCGACCGACACCGACGACGCCGACGGCACCCCGATCTCCGAGGCCGACGCCTCCGGCGTGACGGATGCGGCGGTCGCCGCCGGGATCGCCGCGCTCACGGGCGAGCTCGAGCAGGTGCCGAGCAGCTACAGCGCCATCAAGGTCGACGGGCGTCGCGCCTACGACCTCGCGCGTGCGGGGGAGGAGGTGACGCTCGCGGCCCGGCGGGTCGTCATCCGCAGCTTCGAGCTGCTCGCCACCCGCCGTGCGGGCACGGCCGTCGAGCTCGACGTGCGCGTCGAGTGCAGTTCGGGCACCTACATCCGCTCCCTCGCCCGCGACCTGGGCGCCGGGCTCGGCGTGGGCGGGCACCTCACGGCGCTGCGGCGCACGCGCGTGGGCCCGTTCCGCATCGACGACGCGGTCACGCTGCCCGACCCGCGACACGATCCCGACGCGGCGGCGGCCCTCGACGCGGATGCCGTGCTGCGCGACCCGGCCGACGTCGCCTCGGCGCTGTTCCCCGTCGTCCGCCTCGACGCCGACGCGACGCGCGACCTCGCCCACGGCAAGCGCGTCGAGCTCGACGCCCCCGACGCCGAGACCGCAGCCGCGCTCACGCCGGAGGGACGGCTCGCGGCGCTCGTCGCCCTGCGCGGCGGACGCGCGCGCGTGCTGCTCGGGCTGCCGACCTCGGAGGTGCTGCCATGATCATCGGCTTCACGATCGTGCAGGGCGTCTACGCGGCCCTCGTGGGGCTCGTGTGCGTCGTGCTCGGGCTCGCGGGACGCAAGCCCAACGACCTCACGGTGCTCTCGGTCGCCGCGATCGAGCTGCTGCTCGTCGCGCAGGCGGTCGTCGCGATCGTCGCGCCGTTCGCCGGCAACACGCCCACCGGCAACCCCCTCGAGTTCTGGATGTACCTGATCTCGGCGCTCATCATCCCCCCGCTCGCGATCGTCTGGTCGCTCGTCGAGCGCACCCGCTGGTCCAACGTCGTGCTGGGCGCCGCGGCCTTCGCGATCGCCGTCATGCTGTGGCGGATGGAGCAGATCTGGAGCGTGCAGCTGGCGGGATAGTCTGGTGGGCGATGTCCGCCCAGCCCCGCACCCGCACCATCGGCGTCGGTCGCGTCCTCGTCGCCCTCTACGGGATCCTCGCGATCGCCGCCCTCGGCCGATCGAGCTTCCAGATCATCGACCGCTTCGACGAGGCGCCCGTCGCGTTCACCCTGTCGGCCGTCGCGGCCGTCGTCTACGTGCTCGCGACGCTGTCGCTCGCCCTCGGCTGGGATCGCGTGGCCTGGGTCACGATCAGCTTCGAGCTCGCGGGCGTGCTCGTCGTCGGCGCGCTCTCGCTGCTCGCGCCCGCCGTGCTGGGCCTGCACGACGCGAACCCCTTCGGCCGCGAGGCGACGGTCTGGAGCGCCTTCGGAGCCGGCTACCTGTTCGTGCCGCTCGTGCTGCCCGTGCTCGGCATCCTCTGGCTGCGCGCCCGGCGGCGCGCGGAGACGCCCGCCTGATGCAGTTCTTCGCGTCGCTCGGGGAGGTGCCGGCCGACTTCGGGCCGAGCGCCGTCACGATCGGCAAGTTCGACGGCGTGCACACGGGCCACCGCGCGGTGCTCCGCCGGCTCGCCGACGTCGCCGCGGAGCGCGGGCTGCACTCGGTCGCGGTGACCTTCGACCGGCATCCGCTGTCGCTCCTCGCGCCCGCGTTCTGCCCCGCGCCGCTCGTGAGCAACCCGCAGAAGCGCGAGCTGCTCGCGGACGCCGGGGTGGATGCGACCCTCATGCTGACCTTCGACCAGGCCCTCGCCGACCTCGAGCCGACCGAGTTCGTGCGCCGCGTGCTCGTCGACGGTCTCGGCGCGCGCGTCGTGCTCGCGGGCAGCGACTTCCGCTTCGGTCGCAAGGGCGCGGGCGACGTGGAGCTGCTGCGGGAGCTCGGCGCCGCGCACGGCTTCGAGGTCGTGCTCATCGACGACGTGCGCACGGGCGAGGACCGGGCGGATGCCGCCGAGCGGCGCGCGTCGTCGACCTGGGTGCGCGAGGCGCTCGACGCCGGACGCGTCGTCGAGGCCGGGCGCGTGCTCGGCCGGTACCCGACCGTGCGCTCGGTCGTCGTGGCGGGGGAGCGGCGCGGTCGCGAGCTCGGCTACCCGACCGCCAACCTCGACCCCGAGCGCCTCGAGGGCTTCCTCCCCGCAGACGGCGTCTACGCCGCGTGGGCGACCGTCGACGGACACCGCTACCCGGCGGCGGTCTCGATCGGCAACAACCCCACCTTCGACGGCGTGCCGCAGCACCAGGCCGAGGCGCACCTGCTCGACGTCGACCTCGACCTCTACGGGCGCACGATCGAGCTCGCCTTCGTCGACTTCGTGCGCGGCATGGAGAAGTTCGACGACCTCGACGCGCTCGTCGCCGCGATCCGCAGCGACGCGGATGCCGCCCGCCGCATCCTCGCGGACGCCCCGTGACGACGCGCCCGCTGTGGGCGGGACGCTCGCTCGCGCTCCTCGGCATCCTGCTCGTCGCGCTGAGCCTGCGCACACCCGTCGCGGCACTCTCGCCGATCCTCGACCAGGTCGGGCGCGACATCCCGCTCGACACCGTCGTGCTCGGGGTGATCGGCTCGGCGCCGCCGCTCGCCTTCGCCGCGAGCGGACTGCTGGCCCCGCTGGTCGCCCGCCGGCTCGGGCTCGAGCGCGCGCTCATGGCGGCGCTCGGGGCGATGGTGCTCGGGCACCTCGGCCGCACGCTGGCGCCCGAGTCGCTCGTGCTGACGTTCGCGAGCATGGTCGCGCTGCTCGGCGCGGGATTCGGCAACGTGCTGCTGCCGCCCGTCGTGCGCCGGTACTTCCCCGACCGGGTCGGGCTCGTGACCGCGCTCTACGCGACCCTGCTGTCGGTCTCGACCGGCATCCCGGCGTTGCTCGCCGTGCCGATCGCCGACTCGGCGGGCTGGCGCACCTCGCTCGCGGTGTGGGTGCTCGTGGCGGCGATCGCCGCGGTGCCGTGGATCCCGTACCTGCGGCGGCCGGAACCGGTCGCCGCGTCGCCGACGGAGACCGTCGCGACCGGCCCGATCGAGCTCGGCGCGGTCGCGATGGAGGACGCGCAGGCCGCCGCGACGGAGGCGGCCGTCGAGCATCCGGGGGCACCCCGCGGACCGCGCCTCGGGGTGCGGATGCTGCGCTCGCCCACCGCCTGGTCGATCGGCGTGATCTTCGGCTCGTCGAGCCTCGCCGCGTACGCCGCCTTCGCCTGGCTGCCGAAGCTGCTCACCGAGCACGCCGGCATGGACGACGCGGCGGCGGGCGCCCTGCTCGCGCTCTACGCCCTCATGGGCTTCCCGGCGGGCCTGCTCGTGCCCGTCATCACGGCGCGGTTCCCGCGCAGCTCGGCACCGCTCGCCCTGCTCGGCATGGCCTGCTTCGTGGTGGGCTACCTCGGGCTGCTGTTCGCGCCCGCGGCGGCGCCCGTCGTGTGGGTCGCGAGCGCGGGGCTCGGGCCGCTGCTGTTCCCGCTCGCCCTCGTGCTCATCAACCTGCGCTCGGCGAGCCCGGCATCCACGGTCGCGCTCTCGGGCTTCGTGCAGACCGTGGGCTACCTGCTCGGGGCGACGGGCCCGTTCATCGTGGGGATCCTGCACGACGCGACGGGCGGCTGGACCGTGCCGCTCGTGTTCCTGCTCGCGACCGTCGTGCTCATCCTCCCCGCGAGCGCGATCCTCGCCCGCGGCCGCTCCGTCGACTCGGAGCTCTGACCCGAGTCCCCGAAAGTACGTGCTTTTGGGCCGACACGCCGCATCCCGAGCCCAAAAGTGCGTACTTTCGCGGACGGGCGAGGCGGCACGGCGGTGACGGTGCCGCGGCGTAGCGTTGAGGCGTGGACGAGTTGCGCGCCGAGCGGTCGATCCCGCTGCCGCGCGGGATCGTGTGGGAGGCGCTCGTCGACCCCGTGCTCGTGGAGGGCTGGCTGCACCCCGCCGAGCGGCTCGTCTCGGGCACGACGCCCGTGCGCTTCGAGGAGCCGGAGACCCCTGCGGCACCCGCGGTCCTGCAGGTCGTCTCGCCCGCCTTCGGTGACGTGACGATCGAGCTCGCGGGCGCCCTCGGCGGCCCCCGCGGCGAATCGACGGTGCTGCGCCTGACCGTGGTCGACGCGTGGGGGCGGCTCTCCGAGCGCGAGGCGCTGTGGTCGCTGCGCCTCGACCAGCTCGAAGACCTGCTGCACGGGCATCCCGTCGACTGGGCCACCTGGTCGACGCGCCACCACGCGGAGGACGCCGCTGCGCGCGCCGAGCTCGGTCGGCGCCGCGCGCGCTGAGCGCAGCCGCGCCGACGAGCGCCCGCAGCTGCTCATTCGAGCACACTCGCACGCGAATGTTGCCGCACGTCCCGCCGAGGGCTACCGTCGGATGCGGAGGGACGATGGACGACGAACTGCTCGCCGTGCGCGTCGCCGAGCTCTACTACGACGAGGACAAGACGCAGGACGAGATCGGCGGCCTGCTCGGCATCTCGCGCTGGAAGGCCGGTCGCCTGCTCGCCGAGGCGCGTGAGCGCGGCATCGTGCGCATCGAGATCGTGCATCCGCGCGCACGCCGGCTCGTGAGCGAGCGGATGCTGCGCGAGCGCTTCGGTCTCGCCGACGCCGTGGTCGTCCCCACCCCCGACGACGAGGCCGGCGTCACCGGCCGGGTCGCCCAGGCCGCGGCCGACTTCCTCACGGCCTTGCGCCCCGCCCCGCGCGTGCTCGGCGTCAGCTGGGGTCGCACGCTCACCGAGGTCGCCGAGCGGATGCCGGACGGCTGGGCGCACGGCATCACGGTCGTGCAGATCAACGGCGGGGTGAGTCTCAACCGGCGTCCCGGCACGGCGGCGACCCTCGCCGCGACGATCGCCCAGCGCGGTCGGGGCGAGGCCGTGCTGCTGCCGAGCCCCGCGATCCTCGAGCGCGTCTCCACGAAGCAGGCCATCGAGGCCGACCGCACCGTCGCGGGGGTGCTGGAGCGCGCCGCCCACGCCGACGCCTACCTGTACAGCGCCGGCGTCGGCGACGAGAACTCGGCGCACGTCGAGAGCGGCTACCTGCGTGCCGACGACGTCGAGGAGCTCGCCCGGCGGGGCGCCATCGGCGACGTCGTCGGGCGCTACATCGACGCGAACGGCAACATCGTCGACCCGGCGCTCGACGAGCGCACGCTCGGCATCTCGCTCGAGACGCTGCGTGCCGCATCGACGGGCATCTGCGTCGTCGCCGGACGCGCCAAGCACGACATCGCGCGGGCGATCGTGCTGAGCGGCCTGTGCAGCGTGCTCATCACCGACGAGGCGACCGCCCGCGCCCTTCTGGAGGACTCATGACCATCGAGACGACCGTGCTCGCCCCCGCCGACCGCGCCGTGCGCCTGCTCGGAGGCGACCTCACCGAACGCAGCCTCCGGCAGCACCTCGAGGGGCTCTCCGGGGTCGACGCGGTCGGGCTCGAGCAGCGCGCCGCATCCCTCGGTACCCGCTCCATCAAGACGAGCTCGAAGGCGTGGGCGCTCGACCGCATCATCGAGCTCATCGACCTGACGACCCTCGAGGGCGCCGACACCCCCGGCAAGGTGCGCTCGCTCGTGGCGAAGGCGCTGCAGCCGGACGCCTCCGATCCGACGACACCGCGCGTCGCCGCGGTGTGCGTCTACGGCGACATGGTGCCGGCCGCGGTGGAGGCGTTGGGTGCCGCCCACGGCGACCCGGACGACGGTCTCGTCTCGGTCGCCGCGGTCGCCACGGCGTTCCCCTCCGGTCGCGCCTCGCTCGCCGTCAAACTCGCCGACACGCGCGACGCGGTCGCGGCGGGGGCCGACGAGATCGACATGGTCATCGACCGCGGCGCCTTCCTCGCGGGCCGCTACGGCACGGTGTTCGAGCAGATCGTGGCCGTCAAGGAGGCCTGCCGCCGCGCCGACGGCAGCTACGCGAGCCTCAAGGTGATCCTCGAGACCGGCGAGCTGAACAGCTACGACAACGTGCGCCGCGCCTCCTGGCTCGCGATCCTCGCGGGCGGCGACTTCATCAAGACCTCCACCGGCAAGGTGAGCCCGGCCGCGACCCTGCCCGTGACGCTCCTCATGCTCGAGGCCGTGCGCGACTGGCATCGGCTCACGGGCGAGTACGTCGGCGTGAAGCCGGCGGGCGGCATCCGCAGCTCGAAGGACGCCGTCAAGTACCTCGTGACGGTGGCCGAGACGGTCGGCGAGCAGTGGCTGCAGCCGCACCTGTTCCGCTTCGGCGCCTCGAGCCTGCTCAACGACGTGCTCCTGCAGCGCCAGAAGCTCCGCACCGGCCACTACTCCGGCCCCGACTACGTGACGATCGACTAGGAAGCCCTCCCATGAAAGACCTCGACATCTCCGGCCGCGGCTTCCTCGACTACGCCCCGGCACCCGAGTCGACCTCGGTGCTGCACCTGAGGGAGAGCTACGGGCTCTTCATCGACGGCGAGTTCCGCGACGGCACGGGCGGTTCGTTCACGACCATCTCGCCCGCCACCGAGAAGCGGATCGCCGAGATCGCGACCGCCTCCGAGGTCGACGTCGACGCGGCCGTCGCCGCCGCGCGCCGCGCGTACACGAAGACGTGGTCGCGGATGTCGGGCTCCGATCGCGGCAAGTACCTGTTCCGCATCGCCCGACTCGTGCAGGAGCGCGCCCGCGAGCTCGCGGTCGCCGAGTCGCTCGACAACGGCAAGCCCATCAAGGAGAGCCGCGACGTCGACGTGCCGCTCGTCGCGGCCTGGTTCTTCTACTACGCGGGCTGGGCCGACAAGCTCGACTACGCGGGCCTCGGGGCGGACCCGCGCGCGCTCGGGGTCGCCGCGCAGGTCATCCCGTGGAACTTCCCGCTGCTCATGCTCGCCTGGAAGATCGCGCCGGCCCTCGCGGCGGGCAACACGGTCGTGCTGAAGCCCGCCGAGACCACGCCGCTCACGGCGCTGCTGTTCGCCGAGATCCTGCAGCAGGCCGACCTCCCCGCGGGCGTCGTCAACATCGTGACGGGGGCGGGCGAGACCGGCGCGGCGCTCGTTCGGCATCCGGATGTCGACAAGGTCGCCTTCACGGGCTCGACCGCCGTCGGCCGCGAGATCGCGCGCACGGTCGCCGGTACGCACAAGAAGGTGACGCTCGAACTCGGCGGCAAGGCCGCCAACATCGTCTTCGACGACGCCCCCCTCGATCAGGCGGTCGAGGGCATCGTGAACGGCATCTTCTTCAACCAGGGGCACGTGTGCTGTGCGGGCAGCCGGCTGCTCGTGCAGGAGAACATCCACGACGAGGTCGTCGAGCGGCTCAAGCGGCGACTCGCGACGCTGCGCCTCGGCGACCCGCTCGACAAGAACACCGACATCGGGGCGATCAACTCCCGCGAGCAGCTCGACCGCATCCGCGCGCTGAGCGAGCTCGGCGAGCAGGAGGGCGGCGAGCGCTGGAGCGCGCCGTGCGAGCTCCCGGAGAACGGCTTCTGGTTCGCCCCGACGATCTTCACGGGGGTGTCGACGTCGTCGACGATCGCGCGCGAGGAGATCTTCGGACCGGTGCTCTCGGTGCTCACCTTCCGCACGCCCGCCGAGGCGATCGCGAAGGCCAACAACACCCCCTACGGGCTCTCGGCCGGCATCTGGTCGGACAAGGGCTCGAAGATCCTCGCCGTCGCCGACAGGCTGCGCGCGGGCGTCATCTGGGCCAACACCTTCAACCGCTTCGACCCCGCGAGCCCCTTCGGCGGATTCAAGGAGTCGGGCTACGGCCGCGAGGGCGGCCGCCACGGTCTCGCCGCGTACCTCAAGGGAGCATCCGCATGACCCGCCTCACGATCCCCAAGACCTACAAGCTCTACATCGGCGGCAAGTTCCCGCGCAGCGAGTCGGGGCGCAGCTACGAGGTGCGCACCGCCGACGGCGCCTTCCTCGCGAACGCCTCGCTCGCCTCCCGCAAGGATGCCCGGGATGCCGTGGTCGCGGCACGCGCGGCCGTCTCCGGATGGTCGGGGGCGACCGCGTACAACCGCGGGCAGGTGCTCTACCGCGTCGCCGAGGTGCTCGAGGGGCGTCGGGCCCAGTTCGTGGCCGAGCTCGTGGCCGCGCAGGGGCTCACGACCGCCGCCGCGGGGCGCGAGGTCGACGAGGCGATCGACACCTGGGTCTGGTACGCGGGCTGGGCCGACAAGTTCGTGCAGGTCGCGGGTTCGGGCAACCCGGTCGCGGGGCCCTACTTCAACCTCTCGGTGCCGGAGCCGACCGGGGTCGTCGCGATCGTCGCCCCGCAGGCGGATGGTCTGCTCGGCCTCGTGCGCACCGTCGCGCCCGCGCTCGTCGCGGGCAACACGGTCGTGGTGGTCGCGAGCGAGCGCTTCCCGCTCCCGGCGGTCAGTCTCGCCGAGGTGCTCGCCACGAGCGACGTGCCGGGCGGCGTCGTCAACGTGCTCACGGGTTCGCCGGCCGAGATCGCCCCGTGGCTCGCCTCGCACGCCGACGTCGACGCGCTCGACCTCACGGGCGCGGGGGAGCTCGACTGGGTCGACCTCGAGATCGCGGCCGCCGAGACGCTCACGCGCGTGCTGCGTCCGGAGCCGGGGGTGCCCGGCCTCGCGCTCGACCGGGTGACGGCGTTCACGGAGACGAAGACGGTCTGGCACACGAAGTCGCTCATCTGACCCCGAACGCGGGTCACGAAGAGGTCACGAAACGATAACGGACGTGTTACAGTCGGCTCACCCCGCGATCGGGCGGGGAACCCGAGTCGGAAGTGGACGTGTCGATGGTGACGCATCCGGTGAGACGGGCGCTCGCGTCCGCGGTGGTGACACTCGCCCTGGTGGCGGTGCTGCTGCTCGTGCCGGATGCCGTGCGCGTCTACGCGACGAACCTCATGGGGCCGTTGCGGGCGCCCGGCGAGCCCGCCTTCGTCGCCGGCCACCGCGGTGACCGGGCATCCGCCCCCGAGAACACGATGCCGGCGTTCGCCTCGGCGTTCGCCTCCGGCCTCGAGTTCGTCGAGACGGATGTGCAGCTGACGGCCGACGGGCATCCGGTGCTCATTCACGACGAGACCGTCGACCGCACGACCGACGGCACGGGCGCGGTCGCCGACCTCACGCTCGAGCAGATCCGGGCGCTCGACGCCGGCTCCTGGTACGCACCCGAGTTCGCCGGAACACAGGTGCCCGTGCTCGACGAGTTCCTCGACGCGCTCGCCGGCTCGAAGAAGAAGGCGCTCGTCGAGCTGAAGGGGTTCTGGACCGCGGACGAGATCCGCGGCATCCTCGGCGACATCTACGCGCGTGGGGTGCAGAACCGCGTCGTCTTCGCGAGCTTCGACCTCTCGACCGTCGCGAACGCGGTCGACGCGGCGCCCGCCATCCCGCGCGTCATCATCAAGCGCGACCTGCCGAGCGACCCCGTGGGGCTCGCGCAGTACTACGACGCGATCGCGATCCTCACGACCCCGAACTCCCTCGAGAGCGACCCGGAGGCCGTGACCCGCATGCACGAGGCGGGCCTCGGCGTGCTCGTCTACACGCTCAACTCGGCGAAGCGCTGGAGCGAGGCGCTCGAGTACGGCGTCGACGGCATCATCACCGACAAGCCGTCGAAGCTCGACGGCTGGATCGCCGAGACCGCCCCCGGCACCTGAGCCCGTCGGCTGTTTCGCAACTCAGGAGGGGCGGCGGATACGGGTGGTCGCGGGGCGGATGTCGCGGAATCTCCTGAGTTGCGGAGAACAGCGCGTCAGAGGCGGCCGACGAGGGCGTCGAAGAACGCGATCGCGCGCAGGTACGTGGAGACGCGGATGCGTTCGTCGACGCCGTGGATGGACTGCAGCTCCTCCTGGCGCAGGTCGAACGGCAGGAAGCGGTACACGGCGCGCGAGATGCGCGAGAAGTGCCGCGCGTCGCTCGCCTGCAGCATGACGTAGGGCGCGACGGCGGCCTCCGGGAACACCTCGCGGATGCTCGCCGAGATCGCCTCCCAGGCGGGCCCCTCGGCGGGCGACACGGGCGCCGGGTCCGCGCCGTCGAGCACGCGCAACTGCACGGCCGGGTCGTCGATCGTGCGCGCGATGTCGGCGAGGGCGGTCTCGACGGTCGCGCCCGGCAGGATGCGCACGTTGAGGGTCGCGCTCGCGCGCTCGGGGACGACGTTCTTGCTGGAGGAGCCGCGCAGCTGCGTCACGGCGCGCGTCGTGCGCGTCATGGCGGCGAGCTGCGGGCTCGAGGAGGCGAGCGTCTTCGCGAGCGGGCCGCGCAGCATCCGGGCGTGCCGCAGCGCCCACCCGCGGATGCCTCCCATCCGCGCCCCGAGGGCCTCCAGGAGCCCGATCGTGGGCTCGATGAGGTGCGGGGGCTCCGGCTGGTTCTCGAGCCGCAGGATGGCGCGGGCGAGCACCGCGGTCGATCCGCCGGAGAGCGGGATGGCCGCGTGACCGCCGGCCTGCTCGACGACGAGCTCGACGTTCATGATGCCCTTCTCGGTGAGCCCCACGACGGCGGTCGGCCCGAGACCCGGCAGCAGGCCGTCCATGACGGCGCCGCCCTCGTCGATCACGAGCCACGGCTCGACGCCGCGCGCGGCCAGCTGCTCGACGATCGCCTCCGCGCCGGTGCCGCCCGCCTCCTCGTCGTGGCCGAAGGCGAGGTACACGTCGCCGCGCGGGGTGAAGCCCGCGGCGAGCCGCGCCTCGACGGCCTCGAGGGTCGACACGAGGGCCGCCTTGTCGTCGAGGGCGCCGCGGCCCCAGATCGTGCGCTCCTCGCCGTCGCCGTCGAGCTCGGCGGCGAACGGCGGATGCGTCCAGCGGCTGTCGTCGTCGACGGCCACGACGTCCTGGTGGGCGAGCAGCACGGCCGCGCGTGTCGGGTCGTCGCCCGCCCAGCGGTACAGCAGGCTGCGGCCGGCCACCAGCTCGCGCTCGAGCCGCTCGTGGACGAGCGGGAACAGCCGCGCGAGGTCGGCGTGGAATCCGTCGAAGGCCTCGTCGACGCCCTCCGCCCCGTCGTGCGAGAAGGTCGCGTGGCGCAGCAGGGTGCGGAAGCGCTCGAGGGCGGCGTCGCTCATGCTCCGATCCTAGGAGCGGCGGACGGCGTCACCGGCCGGGCTCGATACGCTGGGGGCGTGAGCAGCCCGCGTCCCGCCTCCCGCTACGGCGACCCCGGCTTCCGGCGCCTCGCGCTCGCGCCCGGCCTCATCGCGGCGGTGGTGCTGTTCGTCGGGATCGCGCTCATCGGCGACGACGCCTTCGTCTACATCAGCTGGGGCGTCGCGGTGCTCGCGCTCATCGTCATGGTGTTCGCCGTGCAGGCCCGCCACTGGTGGTGGCTCCCGGTGTTCGCCGCGGTCGCGGTGCTGTGGAACCCCGTCGTGCCGTTCGGCTTCGGTGGACCGCTCTGGCTCGGCGCCCAGTACGTGGCGATCATCGCGTTCCTCGCGGCGGGCGTGCTCATCAAGGTGCCGCTGCCGCCGGGGGAGAGCCGCCGGTGAGCGCGGGGACGGAGACCGCCGTCCGTCGTCGTCGCCCGGGCCGCAGTGCGACGGTCGCGATCGCGGTGCTCGTGTTGCTCGGCGTCGCGGCGCTCGTGGCGATCCCGCTCGGCGGTTGGAGCACGGCGACGCTCCGCACGGCCGAGATCCCGGAGCTGGCGGTCGGCGAGACCTACGCTGGTCGGCACTTCTCGGTGTCGATCGAGGAGGCCTGGGTCGGTGAGACCATGCCCGACGACTACGACGTGCCCGAGGAGGGGATGACGTTCGTCGTCGTCCGCGCCGTGCTGCGCAACGAGTGGGTCGAGACCGACTCGGGCGCCGCCGGACTTCTCCTCTTCGACGCGCTCGACGCGCTGAAGCCGATCGACCGCGACGCCCTGGTGCGGGTGGTCGCCGACGGAACCTGGACCTCGGCGCTGCCGCCGGGCGTCGAGACGGAGGTGCTGCTGCGCTGGGAGGTGCCGCTCGGCTCGGTCACGGCGGGTGAGCCGCTCGAGCTGCACATCGTCGACGGACGCCCCGATCGCGCGGTGCTGTACAGCGGCACGATCTGGCGCGACGAGCACGCCGCGGTTCGCGTGACGCTCGTGCCGCATCCGAGCGATGAGCTCGTCTACCCGTGGAGCCATGGATGAGGACGAGGCTCGCATCCGTGACCGCGGCGCTCGTGCTGCTCGCGCTCGCGTTCGTGGTCGCCCGGACCGAACCCGAGTCGGAGGTCAGGTTCGCACCGTTCGTGCAGACGGTGGCGATCGGAGAGCGTGCGACGGGGCGCAACATCGCGGCGCAGGTGGATGGCGCGGAGTTCGCCGACACCGTCTCGATGGGCTCGTGGACGGGCGAGACGCGCGGGGTGTGGCTCGTCGTCGAGGCGCAGACGGCGGCGATGCTCACGAGTTCACTCCCGGGCGCGGAACTGCACGTCGGGGAGCGCACCTGGATCCCGAGCCAGCGCGCCGACTACTCGAGCCTGCAGAAGACGACGCTCGCGCCGGGTCTGCCGATGGCGGGCGTCTTCGTCTTCGAACTCCCCTCCGACATCGCGTCGGTGCCGGGGGCGGATCGCGCGGTGTTGTGGATCATGTCGGGTTCCGACGCGCGGCTCGACAGCGTGGTCCAGGCGACGATCGACCTGGGGACCCTCGGGCGGTCCGATCGGCTCGACCTCGCGCCTGCGGAGCGTGCGACATGGTGACCTCGCACGGCGGATGGTGGCGCTCGGCGCGTGCCGGATTGCTGGCCCTCGTGCTGCTGCTGCCCGCGGCCGCGGTCGCCGCGCTGTCCGTCGACTTCGCCGACTACTGGAACGGGCGGCCCCGTGAGATCACGACGGTGGCCGCGGGGGAGACGGGAGAGCTCGGCGGCGTTCGGCTCCGGGTGATCGACACCTGGACCGCGACCGCAGACTCACCCGACGGGGAGCTCTACGGGGTTCCGGAGGGGGCCGCACTCGTCTCGGTCACCTACGAGGTCGACCCGACGGGGGCCGGCGAGGAGTTCATCGGGTGCACGGTCAAGCTCCTGCAACCGGATTCCGACCGCCGCTGGAGCGACTCGGCGATGGGCACCGACTACTGGCCGGGACGCGGGCTTCCGGACGGCGTGCCCGTCTCGTGTGGACCGTTCGAGGAGCCCTTCCCGGTCGAGTCGGCCTTCCTGATCCCCGAGGACGCCGTGGGCGACGTCGTCGCCGAGGTCGTCATCGGTTCGGAACTGCCTCGGGCTCTGCAGCTGCGACTGGACTGAGGGGCGCGACACCGCCGCGCGCCGCGGTGTCGTAGGCGGCCGCCACGAGCACGAGCTGAAGGGGGATTACGATCATCACGATCGCGAGGTCGATCAGCTCGTCGACCGCGGCCCAGAAGGCGTACGGGTTCGGTCCGAGCATCCGGAACAGCCCCATCCCGGCCCACTCTCCCGCAGCGTGCACGACGGCGTAGGCGAGGAGGAACCCGGCGAGCACGAGGGGCCCGGCGGACCAGATGAGGCGCACGGAGCCCGCGATCGGCAGCCAACGCTCCTGGAATCCGCCCGTGATCGCGGTGACGCCCGTGCGCACCCATCCGGGTAGCCGGTTCCAGCGCTCGACGGCCACGGCACGAGCACGGCGTGTGCGCGCCCCCGCCGTCGAGCGGTCGGCGACGGTGCGCGAACCGAGATACACGACCCCGGCGAGCGCGACCCACGCGAGCGGTTGGAACACGACATCGCCGAGTTGGGTCATGAGCCAGGAGAATGCGTCGCCGAGCCCGCGGAACCACGGGGTGTCGTCACGCCAGCGGACGACCGCGTCGACGACGGGCGCGAACATCCGACGCGTCGCGAACCAGTTCGGCACGCCCGCGAGCAGCTCCCGCACGATGAGCAGCGCCACGAGCACCCAGACGGCCTCGAGGTACGCCGAGACGACGGCCGTCCAGCGCGGGAGCTTTTCCCGGAATCGCTGCAGCAGCCAGCGCGCGGCGAACGCTACCGCGAGCAGCGAGAGCGACCACGCGTCGACCGTGACATCGAGGGCTCGGGCGGACTGGTCGGCGAAGTAGTTCGCCTGGTCGAGTGCGGAGCTCGCGTAGTCGCGGGAGTCCTCGGCGATCATGCCCCACGCCGCGTAGATCACGAAGAACGGCAGGATCGCCGCGGAGATCGCGGTGCCCCAGCGGGACAGGAAGCCGCGCCAACCCGCCGCGGTGCTCTCGGGATCGGGCACGTGCGGCAGCGCGGAGCGCAGCACGAGGAACATCGCGACGTAGCTCGCGAGACGGGCGATGACGGCGAGGGGGAGGATGAGCTGGCCGAGCAGCGGCCACTCGTTGCCGACCGCCCCCGCGAGCCGCAGCAGCAGCAGCCGCGCCGTCCAGCCGGCGAGGAACCAGGCCAGCAGCCCCGGCCAGCTCCGCGCGAGTGCGCGGGCGGCCGTCGTGAGCATGCCCCCACCCTAACGGCGCTTCGCGCCCCATCCGGGCCGTCGTGCGCTAGACTGGCGGTGCTCACCACCCCGTCCGGCCAAGCCGGGTTCAGGGGAGAACCACAGGAGAGCGATCTGCACCGAGAATCCGGTCCGGCGTCTGCGCCGCACCGCCGAAGACGCGACGGTGCTCCGTCGCGATGGGGTCACAGCCCCCGAGGAGAACGATGGCCACATCGGGCCAGAAATCCCGTACCGGCACCAAGACGTCCGGGAGTCGGGGGACGCAACGACGCCGTCCCCACCAGGACGAGACGGGCATCATCCCCGTGCTCGCGCGCGTCGTGCGCGGCATCGAGAACGCGGCCGACCGCGGCAAGGTGAACGCGGCGAACCGCGTGCGCTACCGCGTGGTCGCCGTGCTCGCGCGCGAGGAGCGCGCCCGCATCAAGGCGGATGCGGGTCTCAGCGACGCGGAGCGCACCAAGGAGCTCACGCGTCTCGACGGCATCGCCACGATCATGGCGAAGACGGCCGCGCGCGACGCGAGCCTCATCCAGCTGCTCACGGATGCCGCGCCGCTCACGCCCGCGCAGCAGGAGGTGCGTCGCGGCCTGCTGCTCGAGGCCGGCACCCCGCTCGCGCCCGAGGATCTCGTGGTCGTCGTGGAGCCCGAGCAGAAGCCGGTCGCCGAGGAGCGGCGCGTCGTGCCGCAGTCGGTGCGGCAGTACCAGATGTCGAACCCGTTCCTCGCGCCCGACTTCAGCGCCTACCAGAAGCCGGCCCCCGCCTCGCGCAGCGGCCAGCTCGACAACTGGGAGCTCATCGAGCCGCTGTTCCGCGCCTTCGAGGTGGGGGCGGGCGGCGGAGCCGCGAGCATGGAGCTGCCGGAGGCGCGCTCCCTCGCGACGCCCGGCTCCCTCGAGCTCATGCGCCACCAGGCCCGTTTCGTCGAGTCGGCCCGGGAGGGCCACCGCAGCTACCTGCTCGCCGACGAGCCGGGCCTCGGCAAGACGGCGCAGGCGCTGCTCGCGGCCGACGTCGCGAACGCCTACCCGCTGCTCGTCGTCGTGCCCAACGTCGTCAAGGTGAACTGGGCGCGCGAGGTCGAGAAGTGGACGCCGCAGCGCACCGCGACCGTCGTGCACGGCGACGGCGACGACATCGACGCCTTCGCCGACATCGTCATCGTCAACTACGAGGTGCTCGATCGGCACGTCGCGTGGCTCTCGCGGCGCGGCTTCCGCGGCATGATCGTCGACGAGGCCCACTTCATCAAGAACAAGGACTCCCAGCGCTCGAAGCACGTGCAGGCGCTCTCGCGCAGCATCCGGCAGAGCATCCGGCAGCCGTTGCTCGTCGCACTGACCGGCACGCCGCTCATCAACCAGATCGAGGACTTCCGGATGATCTGGCAGTTCCTCGGCTGGATCGACGAGAAGAAGCCGCTGCCGGCGCTCATGGCGGCGCTCGAGGAGACCGAGCTGACCCCCGTCGACCCCGGCTTCTTCGCCGCCGCACGTCGCGCCGTGGTGGGCATGGGCATCGTGCGTCGCAAGAAGGTCGACGTCGCCGCCGACATCCCGGCGCGCCGCATCGCCGACATCCCGGTCGAACTCGACGGCGAGGCCGGCCGCTCGATCCGCGAGGCCGAGCGCGCGCTCGTCGCGCGGCTCGTGGAGCGCTACCGGCGGCTGCGCGCGACGCGACCGGATTCGGAGACCGACGACCTCATCCGCCTCGTCGCGGCGGCCGAGCTCGAGGAGTCGAAACAGGCGGACGCCTCGGGCGACAACGTCTTCACGATGGTGCGCCGCATCGGCCAGGCGAAGGCGACCCCGGCCGCGGACTACACGGTGAACCTCGCGCGCAACGTCGGCAAGGTGGTCTTCTTCGCGAAGCACATCGACGTCATGGACGCGGCGGAGCGCTACTTCGCCCAGGCGGGGCTGCGCACGGTCTCGATCCGCGGCGACCAGAGCTCGAAGGCGCGCCAGGCGGAGATCGACGCCTTCCAGAACGATCCCGAGGTCGCCATCGCGGTGTGCTCGCTCACGGCGGCGGGCGTCGGGGTGAACCTGCAGGCGGCGTCCAACGTCGTGCTCGCGGAGCTGAGCTGGACCAACGCCGAGCAGACCCAGGCGATCGACCGCGTGCACCGCATCGGTCAGGAGCTGCCGGTGACCGCCTGGCGGATCATCGCGGCGCAGACGATCGACGGCCGCATCGCCGAGCTCATCGACTCGAAGGCGGGCCTCGCGGCGCGCGCCCTCGACGGCGAGGCGGCCGAGGGCGTCGAGGTGTCGGTGCAGCTCGAGGCGCTCGTCGCGCTGCTCCGCGACGCGGTGGCCGAGCTCTGACGCCACCCGCGCGCAACCCTCAACTATCTAGCGAGACTTCACGGGTTGTGCGGTGTTCACCGCTGAGTATTCTCGTGTTCACCGAAAGGCGCGGATCCCCCCGGGGATCGGCCGGACGGTGACAGAAAGGCCCTCGGGGCTCGACGAACCGCTGGTGCTTCGGCGCCGGGGGAACGCGGCAACCGGGGGCCTTTCGTCGTTCCCGGGGAGCGGCTGCCGGCCCGGATGCTAGGCCCGTGGGCGGCCCGTCGTCAGTCACCCGTAGTGGGGGGCGCGCGGGTCGGACGCGGGCTTCTATGGTGATGACTGCACTAGTTGGGGGACTAGGCGGCGGCGGTGATCCTGTCTTCATCGCGATTCCGATACGGGGGTACGAGGAATCGCGGACAGCATCACCGCCGCCCATGTTTAACCCCTCGTGCGCGCCCCGAGGCCGTTCGGCCGGCGTCCGACGAGGAGTCTCAACTATCTAGTGAGACTTCACGGCTTGTGCGCCGTTCACCGCTGAGTAATCTCTACTCAACCGATGAGGCGCGAACCCGACGCAAACGGAGAGATCCGGGAGTGAGCGGGGCGCAGCCGAAGCGGGGACGGTGTCTTCTCACGCCGAACGGGTCAGCCCGGGAGGGGTGGGGAGCGGTCCCAAGGGAACACGGAACGTGAGTTCCGTCCGTGGGACAGCACCGGGAAGCCGAGGGTGACACCTCGCAGCCGAGGATGGTGGGCCGTAGGGCTCATCGGAGCCGGAGGCGGGGCGGATTCCGAGGATCCGACGCCGGAAGGCGGCGGTGACGAAGGGCCGGGCCGAGACGCAGCGGGGGAGACTCCGCAGGCGCCGACGCCCGGACCGGGTGCACCACCGGCTCCGGCCGAGGTCCCTCGGGGGAGACCCGCGATCCCGGAGCGGCCTCGGACGAGGTGGTTCGCCACCGGATCCGAGCTTCCGTCCTCACGGCGAACGCCCGACCCGAGAGCTCGCGGGGCGCGGCGGCCACATCGACACAGAAGGGCCCCTGGACTAGCTACCCGGGGGCCCTTCGTATGTCAGCGGACGCGCGCGAGCAGGGCGGCGTTCAGCCGGTCGCTGAGCTCCCGATCGACGGCGCGTGCGACCCCGTCCACGGCCCGCACGGGCGCCACGTGGCGCACGCTCGAGACGAGCCAGGCCGCATCCGCCGAGGCGAGGTCCGCGGGCGTCAGCAGCTCGTAGCCGGTCTCGTAGCCCTCGGCCTCGGCCCAGGTGAACAGGTCGGCCTGCGTCGTGCCCGCGAGGATGCCGAGGTCGACGCGCGGCGTCACGAGGCGCCGGCCGTGACGCAGCAGGAGCGTCGAGGTGGGTCCCTCGAGCAGGTAGCCGTCGCTCGAGGTGAACAGCACGTCCTCCGCGCCTCGCCTGGCCGCCTCGCGCAACGCCGCACGGTTGACGGCGTAGCTGAGGGTCTTGGCCCCCGCGAGCAGCCACGGGGCCGTCTGCGGCACGTCGTGCCGGTAGCCGCGGTCGAGCAGCACGATGCGCACGCCCTCCGTGCGTTCCCGGGAGAAGTCGGGGGATGCGGTGCCGTACACCCAGCCGGTCGGCGTGGAGCCGCCCTCGACGCCGCGCGTGAGCACGAACTTGACGGCGCCCTCGTCGACGCCCTGGGCCGTCAGCGCCTCGCCGACCGCCTCGACGGCCGCGCGCCAGACGGCGGGGTCGGGCTCGGGGAGCTGCAGCATCGCGGCGGACTGGGCGAGTCGCGCGAGGTGCGCCTCGAGCGCGTGCACGTGGCCGTGCGCGAGGCTCGCGGTCTCGAAGATCCCGTCGCCGCGGGTCGCCGCGAGGTCGGTGACGAGCAGCTGCGGCTCCTCGGCGTCGCCGAGGTGGAAGCCGGTGGCCTCGCCCGTCGCCGGGTCGAAGTCGATGAGGGCGACGACGCTCACGCGGTCCTCCGTCGGGTGCGTTCGGCGTCCAGCAGCGACCAGACGGTCGCGCTGAGGGCGGGGTAGGCGAGCGCGATCTGCCGCAGCATCCGGTAGTCGACCTCGGGGGTGGGCCGCCGCGCGTTGTCGGCGCGGATGAGTTCGGCGCGCAGGGTGAGCACGACGAGCTCGTCGACGGTGGGGAGCTCCTGCATGAACTCCCACGGGTCCTCGCCGGCGCGCAGCCGCTCGAGCACGACGCTGCCGAGCTCGTCGCCCGCCTCGGCGCGCAGCACCTCGAGGCTCGCCCGGCGCCGGACGCCCGCGATCTCCTCGTCCCTGCTCACCCCACGAGCCTACGTCGCACCCGGGCGGCTCCGAGGCGGCGCGCTCTACGATCGTGGAGTGCCCGACAGCCCGCTCGCCGACTCGCCCTACGAGATCCTCGGCGTGAGCGCGCAGGCGAGCGCCGAGGAGCTGCGCCGCGCGTACCGCAGGAGGCTCCGGGAGACGCATCCGGATGCGGGGGGCCGCGCGGCCGAGTTCCACGCCGTACAGGACGCCTGGGAGCTCGTGGGCACCCCGGAGGCGCGCGCCGCCTACGACGCACGGGGTGCCCGCACGACGGATTCGGTGCCGCCCGCCTACGCGCCGCGTGCGCCGCGGCCGCGCGCCGACTCCCGGCCGCAGGCGCGTTCGAGTGGGCACCCGGGCGGTTGGTACCGTGAGCGCTACCTCGCCGAGGTGCGCGAGTGGGCGGGGCGCGGGGTCGAGCTCCCGGACCCCTACGACCCGGCGCTCGTGCGCTCGGCGCCCCGACAGGTGAAGCACCTGCTGGCGGCCGCGATCGCCGAGGAGAACTCGGCGCGCGAGCTCACCGGCCTCGGCATCGGCTACACGGTGTGGCACGACGTCGACACCCCGGCCGGGAAGATCGATCACGTGGTGCTCGGTCCCAGCGGCCTCTGGGCGCTCCTGAGCGAGGACTGGGGCGGCGAGGTGAAGGTCAAGGGGTCCGAGCTCATCGGGCCCGCCGTCGGCGGCGAGAGGCCCGTCCACGCGCTGTCCACGCGGGCGCGCGCCTTCGCGCGGAGCGCCCGGGTGAGGTTCTCGGCGATCGGGATCGTCGTGCCCGAGGCGGATGCGCCGCGGCTCGTCGACCTCGGCTCGGTGCGCGGCTCGCGCGCTCTGCTGATCCCCGCACCGCAGCTCGCCCACGTGGTGCGCAGCGGGCTGCCCGGGGTCGGCACGGGGGGCACGGACCTCTTCGAGCTGCGCACGCGCATCCAGGCGGCCGTGCGCTTCGTCTGACGCGTCCTAGATGCGGTGCAGGGGCGCACCGAAGTCGGTGCGGCCGTCGGGCGCGAGGTCGCGCGTGCGGTCGGGCTCCTGCGGGAGCGCGAGAGCGGTCGCGGGGGCCGGACCGAGCGGGCCGGAGTCATTCGGCATGGGCACCGGCTGGGGCCCGGTCGCGGGCGCGTTGGAGTCGACGGGACGCGGAGCTCCGGGCGCCGTGAGGCCGAGCGAGGCGAGGTACGCGGCGTTCGCCTCCACCGACGATCCGCCCCCGGTCGGGGCGCTCGGGGCGGGGGAGTGCTGCGACACCGACGGCACCGTCGCCGAAGGCGACATCGTGGGGTGATGTGCATCGGGGGCCGGCGTGGGGGCCGGCGCTGACGGTGCCGCAGCGGTCGTGGACGCGCCGCCGAGCAGGGCGGGCAGCGCGAGGACTGTAGGGGCGGGGGTGAAGCCGGGGATGGTCGAGCCGGCCGTGTAGGCGGAGGGGCCCGCCTCGAGCGCGCCGAGGGGCGCGGCGGGCGCCGGGGCGTTGGCGTACATCGAGGGCGGCTGGGCGCTCTGGTAGACCGACGGTGCGGCACCGGGCGGGGCGACCCGCGGCGGACCCGCGTCGGCGGGCGCTGCGGGCGCGGGCGAGACGCTCGGCGGCGAGACGCTCGGCGGGGCGACGAGGGCGGGCGGCTCGGGCGCGGGCGCCGCGGCGTAGGCGGGCGCGGACTCCGCGGGCGAGACGGCGGGCAGCACCGTCGGCGTCACCGCGGGAGCTGCGGGGGCGGCCGAGGACACCGAGGCGTACGGGGTCGAGGCGACCGGTGCGACCGACGGCGCAACCGGGGCGACCGGGGCGACCGACGCGACGGGCGGGCCCGATGGCGGCGCCTGCTGCGCGAGGAGCTGCGGCGGCACGGGCGGCGTCGCCGGTCGGCTGGGCTGCGGAGCCGGCTGCTGGCTGTAGGCCGGGACGGCGGGAGCCGCAGCCGCGGGTGCGGAGACCTCCGGGGCGACGGATGCCGCGACCGGCGTGACCGGAGCGGGCTGCGCGACCGGAGCGGCGGGCGCGGTCACCTGCGGGTAGCTCGGCGCCGACGCGGCGGGCTGCTGTGCCGGGGCGGCGGGCTGCTGCGGCAGCAGCGGTTGAGCCGGGGCCTGGACGGTGGGCTGCACAGGCTGCACAGGCTGCACAGGCTGCACAGGCGGGAACGTCTGCTGCACGGGCTGCACGGGCTGAGCCGGCGCCTGCTGGACCGGCACGACGGGCGCGGAGACGGGCTGCTGCTGGGGCGTGACCGGCGCCTGCTGCGTCGGCGGGACGTGCACGGGCTGCACGGAAGGCTGGGTGACGGGCTGCTGCGGAGCCTGCTGCACGGGCTGCACCGACTGCGGGGTGACCGGCTGCGGCACCGCGGGCTGCTGCACCGTCGGCTGCTGCACCGTCGGCTGAACCGGCTGCTGGGCGACCGGCTGGACCGGCTGGACCGGCTGGGCGACGGGCTGCGGCACTGCGGGCTGCGACGCGACGGCCGGCTCGACCGTCGGCTCCGGCAGCTGCGGTGGCGACATCGTCGCGAACATCGGCGGAGGGGGCGGGATCGGCGTGGTGTACGCGGTCCAGGCGCGACCATCCCACCAGCGCTGCATGTTCGCATTGCTGGGGTCGGGATACCATGCCGCCCGAGGCGACACGCTGGTCATGTCCGACACGTCAGAGCCCCCACTGTGTCCGTGATGTGTGTCGAGCCTATGCGTCACCGCGGGGGAGGCTCAGTCCCCCGTTCGGGTGATGAAGCATGGCGCGCTCAGTTGAACTTGGGCAGATGCCACTTGCGGCCGTGCTCGTCGACCTGCTGGTCGTCGGACGTCGCCTGCGCGGCGGCTTCGGCCTTCGCCTTCGCGGCGGCGGCGCGGGCGGCCGCGACCGACACCGGACGGGCGTCGTCGGTGCTCGCGGGCGCCGGAGCGAGCACGGAGGGTGCCGCCTCGGCCGGCGCCTCCACCTTGGCCTCCGCCGCGGCGGCGCGCTTTGCGGCGAACGCGGCGCGGGCCTGGGCGACCGAGGTGAACTGGTCCTCGCCGCCGCCGGCCGCCGGAGATGCGGGTGCGGCGGCCGGGGCGGCGAGAGTCTCAGCAGGTGCGATCGAAGCCTCCGACGGCGTCGCCACGGGGGCGGACACCGACGCGACGCCCGCGGCGGCCTCGACGGCCGCCTGGGCGGCGGCAGCTGCGGCGGCCGCGGCCTTCTCCGCCTGGGCGGCGGCGAACGCGGCACGGGCGGCCGCGACGGACTGGTTGTCCTCGACGGGCGCGGCGGCGACGGGCGGGGCCGGAGGCGCGGCGGGCGGAGCCTCGGCGGGGAAGGCGCTCGTGGGCGACGGCACCGCGGCGATCCCCGCGGTGCCCGCGGCGGGTGCAGGGGCCGCCGCGAGCGCCGCGGCGATCTGACTGGGGTCCGGGGCGGGCTGCGCGCTCGGCGGCGCGACGCCGGCCATCGGCTCGACGTTCACGGGAGCCGCCGTGGGAGGCGCCTCCGGGATGTAGGCGGTCGCGGGATCGGGCATCGGCAGGCTGGCGGGCGGCTGCGCCGGACGCGGTCGCGTGTGCGACGTCCAGCCGAGGCCGTCCCACCAACGAAGCAGATCCGCGTCGGTCGGATCCGGATACCAGGCGGCGACCGGTGCGGCGGCACTGAGACTCACGAGTTCCCTCCCCCTTGAGCAGCAGCCTCCCCTTTGGCTGCTGGCAAGGAGTCTAGGGCCGCCTCGCGCGCGCACGAGATCCCCATTAGGGGGACCCCCGGCTATGGGGTAGACAGCATGGGGCGCCCGGCCTCCCGGCCGGAATCGCTCACGCCGACGCG
This sequence comes from Protaetiibacter intestinalis, assembly GCF_003627075.1. NCBI lineage: Bacteria > Bacillati > Actinomycetota > Actinomycetes > Micrococcales > Microbacteriaceae > Protaetiibacter > Protaetiibacter intestinalis. The sequence continues at coordinate 2,515,235 of NZ_CP032630.1, forward strand.
TCCCCCTCATCGTCGGCGAGTTCGTCGGCGAGCTCGCCCGCGGAATCGAGGACGTCCTCGGCGGGGTAGCCCACGGCGGAGCCCGGCGCTTCGAGCGCCTCGTGGTCGAAGGAGTCGCCGGCGAGCGAGGCGCGGGCGCGCAGGGCGTCCTCCGCCTCCTCGCGGTCGGAACGGTGCGCGGTCATGCTGCGAGCCTACGCGCGTCCCCGCGCGGCGGCTCAGTTGATCGCGAAGGAGGTGCTGTAGTCGCCCTGCTCGGAGTCGATGCTCACCCACAGCGTCTTGTGGCTGCCGTCGACGAGCGTCACGTCGCACGTGTACAGCGAGCCCACCGTCGTGGTGTCGGCGACCGGCGGGCAGGAGACGGCGCTGGCCGTCCCGTTCCCGACGAGCTCGTCGCGCAGCTCGGCCTGGATGCCGACCGCGAGCTGCACGCTCGGGAGGGCACCGCCGAACCAGGCGGCCGCGGGGCCGCCGACGAGGGCGACGAGCAGTCCGAGCCAGACGATCGGCAGCGCCCAGCTCTTGAGCCGTACCGCGCGGCCGAGGAGGTACACGAACGCCCCCAGGATCACGAGGATCACCCCGGGAGCGGTGTGGCCCCAGCGGCGGAGCTTGCGGCGGTCGAGCAGCGCGACGACGACGCCGAACGCGTACACCACGGCGACGGCGACCCCCACCCACAGCAGCTGCGGGGAGACGTAGAGCCACGCCCATCCGGCGGCCAGCAGGCCGAGCGCGAGCAGGATGGGGCTGAAGGCCAGCAGCCAGCTCTCGCTCGTCGAGGTCGACCGCACGCGCACGCGGCTGCGCACGGCGGCGGACTCGGCGAACTTCTCCTCGAGCTCGGCGGTCTCGGCCTCGGCGATCGCGTCGAGGTCGGGCTTGTCCTGGGTGTGGTCGGTCCAGGCGATGCCGTTCCACCACCGCACCTTCTCGGCGTCGGACGGATCCTGGTACCACCCGGCCGGGACCACGCGGGTCGCCTGATCGGTCATGCGTACCACCTCCTGTACGTTCTCGGGTTGGTCGGCGTCGACCGGAACATCGTTCAGCGGATCCCGCGGCTCAGCCACGGTTGGTCGAGTACGTGCCCCAGTCGTCGACGCGCCAGCCGATCCAGCCGTTCTTGCGGACGAGGCTCACCTCGACGTTCGAGACCTTCGACGGCGAGACGGCGCTGCACGTCATGCTGTCGCCGATGATGAGCGGCGGGACGTCGTCGCAGGTGACCTTGAGGCTGGCGCCGAGGATGCTCGCCTGCTCGACGACAGCATCCTCCGCCTGCTCGGAGAACACGCCGGGCGCGAGCGCCATGACGATGCCGGGCACGGCGACGGCGGACGCGATGAGCACGATCGTGAGCGCCGACCAGGTGAGGAACGGACGCAGGCCCTTGCCGGTCTCGCGGACGACGTTCGCCATGCGGGCGATGAGGTACACCGGGGCGCCGAGGAACGCCCAGTCCCAGTTGGCGGTGCGGGCGTGCCCCATGCGGTTGAGCATGGTGCGGTCGATGACGGCGAGGATCACGGTCGCGATGTACGAACCGCCGAGGATGATCCCGGCGAACAGCGTCGAGTCGCGGCCCGCCTCGCCGGCGAGCAGGAACAGCAGCGCGAGCACGAGCATGATGACCGGCATGAGCGCGATGATCCACACGGGGCCCGTGTTGATCGAGAGGCCGTTCTCGGCCATGACGGCGCGGCGCGTGAGCGGCTGCGTCAGGTCGGGGGCCTGCACGGTGGGCGTGAAGCTGTAGTTGCCGAACGACGACGGGTCGAAGTTCGTGCTCGTGAACGTCCCGGCGCCGGCGGCGGCGTTGGGGTCGACGGTGAAGGCCTGCTCGAAGACGCCCGCGTGGTCGAACGCCGAGCGCGGGGTGGCCTGCTGGGCCTCGGCCGGGTTGATCGGCACGCCGAGCAGGTCGTCGTAGCTCGTGTCGAGCAGGAACGGGGCGCTCTGCGGGGCGTCCTCGATGACGTGCTCCTGGGCGAAGCGCAGACCGGGGGAGACCTCCGCCTCGTCACGGGCCTGCGCCTGCGGCGCCGCCTCGAGCGAGAGCACCGGGTCGGCGGTCGCGAAGATCGTCTCGCCGGAGGACTGCGCACCACCGGAGTCGGTGTGCAGCTCCTCGCGGGTCTCGCGGGTCAGGAACTCGTCGTCGTCCGCGTACGCGAGCTTCGCGGTGACCGTCTCCTGGGCGACCATCGGCTGGCGCGCGTCGGAGGTGTGCTCGGTCCATGCGTGGTTGTCCCACCAGCGCAGCTGGGGAAGCCCGAGCGGATCGGGGTACCACCCCGCCGGCACATGGCCTTCCTCTTCCGCCATGAGATACCTTCCTCACCGCGTCTCCGTCGGGGTGCTTCGGATCGCATCCCCCGCCGAAAACGTCACGTTTCCCGTGTGCATGATAGAGGCGCGCGCATCGGCGCCGATAGACATGACGGCACCCCCAAGCCTAGGGACACGGGCCGATCGCCCCGGGTGCGGCAGACTCGACGGATGGCCCCGTCCGAGCTCCCCGCAGCCCTTCCCCGGCCGTGGGATCCGGATGCCTTCCTCGCCGTCTTCGAGGACTGGGCGCGCGGCCGCGGCACGCCGCTGTACCCGGCGCAGGAGGAGGCGGTGCTGGAGCTCGTGCTCGAGAAGCACCTCGTGCTCAGCACGCCGACGGGCACCGGCAAGTCGCTCGTGGCGGTCGCCTCGCACGCGATCGCGCTCGCCCAGGGCAGGCGCTCCGTGTACACGGCGCCCATCAAGGCGCTCGTGAGCGAGAAGTTCTTCGACCTCGTGCACCTGTTCGGGGCCGAGAACGTGGGCATGGTGACGGGCGACTCGCGCGTGAACCCGGACGCGCCGATCCTGTGCTGCACGGCCGAGATCCTCGCCAACATGGCCCTCCGGCAGGGCGCGGACGCGCCGGTCGACTCCGTCGTCATGGACGAGTTCCACTTCTACGCCGACCCGGAGCGCGGCTGGGCGTGGCAGGTGCCGCTCCTGCTGCTGCCGGGCACCCGTTTCGTGCTCATGTCGGCGACCCTCGGCGACGTGACGGCCATCGCCTCCGACCTCGAGCGCCGCACGGGCCGCGAGGTCGCGCGCGTGACGGGGGTCGAGCGGCCCGTGCCGCTGCACTACCGCTACCTCGTCACACCCGTGCAGGAGACGGTCGAGGAGCTCCTGGCCGACGGCCTCGCCCCCGTCTACATCGTGCACTTCTCCCAGGCGGCGGCCGTCGAGCGCGCCCAGGCGCTCGCGAGCGTGCGGGTCGCGAGCCGCGAGCAGCGCGACGCGATCGCCGAGGCGATCGGGGCGTTCCGCTTCTCGACGGGTTTCGGGCAGACGCTCGGGCGGCTCGTGCGGTCCGGCATCGGCGTGCACCACGCGGGCATGCTGCCGCGCTATCGGCGGCTCGTCGAGCAGCTCGCCCAGCAGGGGCTGCTGCGCGTCATCTGCGGCACCGACACGCTCGGCGTCGGCATCAACGTGCCGATCCGCACCGTGCTGCTGACCGGGCTCACGAAGTTCGACGGGGCGCGGATGCGGCAGCTCACGGCGCGCGAGTTCCACCAGGTGGCGGGGCGTGCGGGGCGTGCGGGCTTCGACACCGCGGGCGAGGTCGTGGCGCTCGCCCCCGAACACGAGATCGAGAACACGCGGGCGGCCGCCAAGGCGGGCGACGACCCGAAGGCGAAGCGCAAGCTCGTGAAGAAGCGCGCCCCCGACGGTTTCGTCAACTGGGGTCCCGCGAGCTTCGAGCGGCTCATCGGCGCCGAGCCCGAGGCGCTCGCGAGCTCGCTGCGGATCACGGCGGCGATGCTCCTGCAGCTCATCGGTCGCGAGGGGGCGGATGCGCCGGCCTCCGACCCGGCGAGCGCCTTCCGGACCGTGCGGGCGCTCGTCACCGACAACCACGAGCCTCCCGCCCGCCGCGCGGCCCTCGCGCGCCGCGCGATCGCCCTCTACCGCACCCTGCGGACCGCGGGGGTCGTCGAGCAGGACGGCGGCGGCTTCGACGGCACCGCGCGGATGCGGGTCACGGTGCAGCTGCAGGACGACTTCGCCCTCAACCAGCCGCTGTCGCCGTTCGCGCTCGCCGCCCTGGAACTGCTCGACCCGGCGTCACCGGGCTACGCACTCGACGCCCTGAGCGTCATCGAGGCGACCCTCGACGACCCGCGGCCCGTGCTCGCGCAGCAGCAGTTCCGCGCCCGAGGCGAGGCCGTCGCCGCCATGAAGGCCGAGGGCATCGAGTACGACGAGCGCATGGAGCTGCTCGAGGAGGTCGGCTGGCCGAAGCCGCTCGCCGAGCTGCTCGCCGAGGCCTACGAGACCTTCGCCTCGAGCCAGCCGTGGATCCGCGACTTCGAGCTGCGGCCGAAGTCGGTCGTGCGCGACCTCTGGGAGCGGGCGATGACGTTCTCCGAATACGTCTCCTTCTACCAGCTCGGGCGCAGCGAGGGGCTCGTGCTGCGCTACCTGAGCGACGCGTACCGGGCGGCCAGGCAGACGATCCCCGACGAGGCGAAGACCGAGCAGCTGCGCGACCTCGTCGAGTGGCTCGGCGAGCTCGTGCGGCAGGTGGACTCGAGCCTGCTCGACGAGTGGGCGGCGCTCACCGATCCCGCACGCGCACTCGAGGGCCCCGCAGCGGAGGTCGCGCCTCCCGCGCCCTCGGATGTCGTGTCGAACCGTCGCGCCTTCCTCGTGCTCGTGCGCAACCAGCTGTGGCGGCGCGTGCAGCTCGCCGCGCGGCAGGCGGACGACGAGCTCGTCGCGCTGGACCCGGATGCCGGCTGGCCGGAGGCGCTCGACGCGTACTACGCCGAACACGACGCGATCGGCATCGGCCCCGACGCGCGCGGCGCATCCCGGCTGCTCATCACGGAGCACCCGGATCGCTGGGAGGTGCGGCAGATCGTCGACGACCCCGCGGGCGACCACGACTGGGGGATCGCGGCGGTCGTCGACCTCGACGCCTCCCGGCTCGCGGGCGAGGCGATCGTGACCGTCGGCGGCCTCACGCGCCTGTGAGGTCGTCCTCCTCGTCGTCGCGCACGCGCGCGGACGGGCCCTGCGAGTAGTCGACGTCGGTGTGCCGTGCCGTCTGGTGCTGCGAGACGGTCTGCACGAGCCACAGGATCGCCGGGACGATGCCGCCGAGCAGCGCCAGCGCGCCGATCGCGGCGCACACGACGGCGATCGGGGGCACGGTGCGCTCCTCGCCGCAGACGGTGCGGGCGTCCAGGCAGCCGTTCGCGGCCGAGGTCGACACATCGACCACGGCGAAACTGATCGCTGCGACGACGATCGCGATGAGCGCGATCGCGCCCAGCACTCTCCGGGAGCGCACGCGCTGTTCTCCTGCCGGATCGGCCCGACTGTCGTCTCGGATAGTAGGGCCGCCGAGAAGAGGCCGGACATTCCCCATTCCGGGGGTTTCGGATCCTGTCTGCCACCCGATCGGACGCCGTCGTGTACCCCGTTCACCGGACGTTCACCCGCAAGTTGCCCACCGTCCTCTCACGTGTGAGGATTGCCCGCAGTGGACCCCCTGATTCTGGTTGCGCTCGTCATCGCGCTGGCCCTCTTCTTCGATTTCACCAACGGCTTCCATGACACGGCCAACGCGATGGCGACCCCCATCGCGACCGGTGCCCTCGGCCCCAAGGCCGCCGTCGCGATCGCCGCGGTGCTCAACCTCGTCGGCGCCTTCCTCAGCACGGAGGTCGCCAAGACCATCTCGGGCGGCCTCATCCGGGAGGGCGACGGCGGGGTGCAGATCACGCCCGTGCTGATCCTCGCGGGTCTCATCGGCGCGATCGTCTGGAACCTCGTCACGTGGCTGCTCGGGCTGCCGTCCTCCTCGAGCCACGCGCTGTTCGGCGGTCTCATCGGCGCCGCGATCGTGGGTGCGGGCTTCGCCGCGATCGACGGCGGGGTGCTCATCTCGAAGATCCTCATCCCGGCGCTCCTGGCGCCCCTCACGGCGGGGCTCGTGTCGTTCCTCGCGACCAAGATCGCCTACAGCCTCACCCGCAAGCGCGAGCGCGACGGCTTCAAAAAGGGGCAGATCTTCACGGCGAGCCTCGTCTCCCTCGCCCACGGCACGAACGACGCGCAGAAGACCATGGGCGTCATCACGCTCGCGCTCATCGCCGCGGGCTTCCAGGACGTCGGCACCGGTCCCGAGCTGTGGGTCATCGCCGCGTGCGCCGTCGCGATCGCCATCGGCACCTACTCGGGCGGCTGGCGCATCATCCGCACGATGGGACGCGGCATCACCGAGGTCGAGCCCGCCCAGGGGTTCGCGGCCGAGGCGGCGACGACCGCCACGATCCTCGCCTCCACCCACCTCGGCTTCGCCCTCTCGACGACGCAGGTCGCCTCCGGTTCGGTCATCGGCACGGGCATCGGCCGCAAGGGCGCCTCGGTGCGCTGGCGCACCGCGGGACGCATCGCCCTCGGTTGGCTCATCACGATCCCCGCGGCGGGTGCCGTCGGTGCGCTCGCCGCCTTCATCGCGAGTCTCGGCGTGGCCGGCATCGTCGTGGACGTCGTGCTCGCCGGCATCGCGATCCTCACGATCTTCCTCTGGTCGCGCCGCACCCGGGTCGACCACCGCAACCTCCACCAGCCCGAACCCGGCGTGTTCGTGCGGCCCAAGAAGCGCAGGAAGGCGCGGCGATGATCGACTGGATGGCGTTCGTCACGGTGCTGGTCGCCTCGCTCGTGTCCGCGTGCGTCGCCGTGACGCTGTTCTCGCTCGCCCTGCGTTTCGGCGACGGCGAGGCCAGCTGGCGGCGTCCGCTGTCCGTCGCACTGTTCGTGCTGTGCGCCGTCGTCGTCGTGTTCGGGCTGTACCTGATCGTGGGCGACCACCTCACCACGCTCTTCACGCGTTGAGGCATGTGCCCCGGCATAGACTCGGGGCACACCCCATCGAAGGAGATGCGTGATGCCCGATACGACCGGACTGACCGCCTCCGAGCAGCTGATCGTGGGCGACGAGGATCTCGTCACCACCGGGCCCGACGGCGCCCGTGAGCTGCTCTCAGGCACCGGACCGACCCGCACCGAGACCGACTCGCTCGGCAGTCTCGAGATCCCGGCCGAGGTCTATTGGGGGGTGCATACCGCTCGCGCGCTCGTGAACTTCCCCATCACGCGGCGCGCGATCTCGAACTACCCCGACCTCATCCGCGCCCTCGCCCGCGTGAAGCAGGCCGCCGCGCGGGCCAACCGCGAGCTCGGGGTGCTCGACCCGGCGAAGGCCGACGTGATCGACGCCGTGTGCGAGCGCATCGTCGCGGGGGAGCTGCACGACCAGTTCGTCGTGGGCGTCATCCAGGGCGGCGCCGGCACGAGCACCAACATGAACACCAACGAGGTGATCGCGAACGCGTGCCTCGAGGTGCTGGGCCACCCGAAGGGCGACTACGCCCACCTGCACCCCATCGACGACGTCAACCGCAGCCAGTCGACGAACGACGTGTACCCGACGGCGATCAAGCTCGCGATGGTGTTCGGGGTGCTGCGGCTGCTCGAGGAGCACGCCAAGCTCACCGCGAGCTTCCGCGCGAAGGGGCGCGAGTTCGCCCACGTGCTCAAGGTCGGGCGCACCCAGCTGCAGGATGCCGTGCCGATGACGCTCGGCCAGGAGTTCGCGGGCTTCGCGACGACCCTCGCCGAGGACGAGGACCGGCTCTCCGAGGTCGTGCCGTGGCTCAACGAGATCAATCTCGGTGCGACGGCGATCGGCACCGGCATCACGGCCGACCCGCGCTATGCGGAGGCCGTGCGCCGGCACCTCGAGGAGCTCACCGGCATCCCGCAGGAGACCGCGCCCGACCTCATCGAGGCGACCGCCGACGCGGGCATCTTCATGACGCTCTCGGGCACGCTCAAGCGCGCGGCCGTGAAGCTCTCGAAGGTGTGCAACGACCTGCGGCTGCTGTCGTCGGGCCCGCAGGCGGGGCTCGGCGAGATCCACCTCCCGGCCCGACAGGCCGGCAGCTCGATCATGCCCGGCAAGGTGAACCCGGTGATCCCCGAGGTCGTCAACCAGGTCGCGTTCAGCGTCATCGGCGCGGATGCGACCGTCACGGCCGCCGCCGAGGGGGGTCAGCTGCAGCTCAACGCCTTCGAGCCGGTCATCGCGCACTCGATCCTGCAGTCGCTCGCCTGGATGACGAACGCCTGCCGCACGCTGCGCATCAACTGCGTCGACGGGATCACCGCGAACGAGGCCCGGCTCGCCGGCCAGGTCGCCACGAGCGTCGGCGTCGTCACCGCCCTCACGCCGTACATCGGCTACACCGAGGCGGCGCACCTCGCGCACCTCGCGCTCACCACGAACGCCTCGATCGCCGACCTCGTCGTCGGCCACGGCCTCATGTCGCGCGAGGAGGTCGGGCGCGTGCTCGCCCCCGAGCGGCTCTCGGGCATCGTGCCGCCCACGGGGGCGATCCCGGTCGTGGTCGGCAAGATCGTGGAGTAGCGGGCGGGACTCACCCCGGGGTGCGCTCCCAGCGCACCTCGGCGGGGGACTTGTCGAAGCGCCAGCCGCGCCAGACGGGATGCCGCAGGCGGCCGTCGGGGGTCGACTCGCCGTACTCGACTTCGCCGACGAGCGCGGGCGTCACCCAGTGGGCGTCGCGCGCGTCCTCGGCGGGCACGCCGTCGAGCGCGGGGGCGTGGATCGCGAGGGCGTCGAGCCGCTCGCGCACCCGCGTGAGCTCGCGGTCGCGGAAGCCGCTGCCGACCCGGCCGGCGTAGCGGAGGCGTCCCGCGGCATCCGGGATGCCGACGAGCAGCGAGCCGATCGTGTCGGCGCGCGCCCCGTTGCCGGTGCGCCAGCCCGCGACGACGACCTCCTGGGCGCGGGTGTGCTTGAGCTTGAGCCAGTCGCGGCTGCGTCGGCCCTCCCGGTAGGGCGAGTCGGCGCGCTTCGCCATCACCCCCTCGAGCCCGAGCTCGCGACTCGTGGCGAGGGCGTCGTCCAGCCCGTCGCCCGCCGCGGGCGGCACCCGCACGAGCGCGTTGCCGCGGACGAGTTCCTCGAGCCGCGCGCGCCGCTCGGTGTAGGGGAGTGCGGTGAGCGATCGACCGCCCTCCTCCAGCATGTCGAAGACGTAGTACTCGACTCCCACGACGCGTCGGGCGCGGTCCACGTCCCGGGGATTGGTGAGTCCCGCACGCTGCTGGATGCGGGCGAAGCGGGGCACCCCGTGCTCATCCGGGGCGACGATCTCGCCGTCGAGCACGGCGTCGCCGCGCACGGCATCCGCGAGCACCGCGAGCTCGGGGAAGGTGGGGGTGAGGTCGAGGCCGTTGCGGGAGGTGAGCGTCACCTCGTCGCCCGAGATGCGGGCGATCGCCCGGAAGCCGTCCCACTTCATCTCGAAGCGCCATCCGGTCTTCCCCCGCAGCTCGGCGGGCTCGGCGGCGGTCGCGAGCATGGGGTGCACGACGCCCGCGACCTGCTTGCGCGAGCCGACGACGGTCTTGCCGCGGCGGAGGCCCCGGCCGGGCGACGTCGAGGGCGGCCTGCGGTACGGCTCGTCGCCGGCATGCTCCGGGTGCGGTGTCTGATCCTTCATGAGGTGGATGAGCCACTGCGGCTTGGCGTCGTCCCCGCCCGTGCGGATGAGGGCGAGCCGGTGGTCGCCGTGGTTCCGGCCGTGGATGGTGACGATGATCTCCTGCCCGTCCCGCCACTTCTCGAGGTCGTACGTGCCGGTGTCCCAGATCGTGACGGTGCCCGCACCGTACGCGCCCCGCGGGATGGTGCCCTCGAAGGAGCCGTACTCGAGCGGGTGGTCCTCCGTCTGCACCGCGAGGTGGTTGACGCCCGGATCGGTGGGGAGGCCCTTCGGCAGCGCCCACGACACGAGCACGCCGTCGTGCTCGAGCCGGAAGTCGTGGTGCAGGCGGGTGGCGTGGTGCTCCTGGATGACGAACATCGGCTCGGCGGCCCGGCTCGCCGCATCCGCGCCGCCCATCGGCTCGGGCGTCTTCGCGGCGTCGCGCATTGAGCGGTAGGTGCCGAGCCGCGCGTCGACCTCAGCGCCCAGGTGGATGGCTCGCCGAGAGTTCGGCGAGCGGATCCCCCTTCTTCCGAAGGCGTTCGAGCACCTCGCCGAACTCGAGCTGGCGCAGCGTCGGCGAGGAGAGCTCGCGCCAGGTGCGGGGCGCCGCGACGGTCGGCCGCAGCCTGCCGCGCAGCGAGTACGGCACGATCGTCGTCTTGCTGCCGTTGTTCTGGCTCCAGTCGAGCAGCACCTTGCCGCCGCGGATCGCCTTCTTCATGTCGCTCACGACGAGCTCCGGGTGGTCGGCCTCGAGCGCGCGGGCGAGCTCGTGCGCGATCGCCGAGATCTGGTCGCTCGAGCGGCTGCCGTCGAGCGCCGCGTACAGGTGGATGCCCTTGCTGCCGCTCGTGACGGGCATCGGGTCGAGCCCGATGTCGGTGAGGATCTCGCGCACGAGCTTCGCGACCTCGACGCACTCGGGAAGGCCCGCGCCCTCGCCCGGATCGAGGTCGAGCACCATGCGGTCGGGGTTCCGGCGGGCACCGCGCGGACCGAAGCGCCACTGCGGCACGTGCAGCTCGAGCGCGTTCTGCTGGGCGATCCAGACGAGCGTCGCCAGGTCGTCGACGAGCGGGTAGCTGTTGACGTGGTCGGCGTGCTGGATCTCGCGGCGTGCGATCCAGGCGGGCGCCGAATCCGGCAGGTTCTTCTCGAAGAACACCTGCCCGGGTTTGTCGGCGGTGCCGACGCCCGAGACCCACCGTTTGCGGGTCGCGGGGCGGTCCTTCGCGTGCGGGATGAGGAACTCGGCCACGCGCGTGTAGTAGTCGATCACCTCGGCCTTCGTCGTGCCCGTCTCCGGGTACATGACCTTGTCGAGGCTCGTGAGCCGCAGCCGGTGACCGCCGACGCTCACGTACTGCTCGGCGGACGGATCGCGCGGGGGCGTCATCCGGGCACCCTATCCCCGCGCAGCGGGCGATTCAACGGGGGTTCACACTGTCCACATTCGGTGGGACGATGACGGGATGCGCTCCATCTGGAAGGGCTCGCTCAGCTTCGGGCTCGTCAACGTGCCCGTGAAGCTGTACTCCGCCACCGAGGACCACGATGTGCCACTGCACCAGGTGCACGACGCGGACGGCGGACGCATCCGCTACAAGCGGATCTGCGAGCTCGACGGCGAGACGGTCGACTACGAGCACATCGCGAAGGCGTACGTCGACGGCGACCAGACCGTCATCCTCACTGACGACGACTTCGCGGCGCTGCCCGTCGAGCGCTCGCGCGACATCGACGTCGTCGAGTTCGTGCCGACCGCCCAGATCGACCCGATCATGTTCGAGAAGAGCTACTACCTCTCGCCCGACTCGAAGTCGACGAAGGCCTACGTGCTGCTCATGCGCACACTCGAGGAGTCGGACCGCACCGCGATCGTGAAGTTCGCGCTGCGGCAGAAGACCCGACTGGCGGCACTGCGGGTGCGCGACGGCGTGCTCACGATGCAGACGCTGCTCTGGGACGACGAGGTGCGCGAGGCCCGCTTCCCGGAGCTCGACGAGACCCCGAAGATCACGGACGCGGAGCTGAAGATGTCGAAGCAGCTCGTCGAGAGCTTCGCCTCCGACTTCGAGCCGGAGAAGTTCACCGACGACTACCAGGAGCAGCTGCGCACCCTCGTCGAGGCGAAGCTCGAGCAGGGCGACGCACTCGACACGGAGGCCACCTTCGGTCGGCAGGCGGAGGCCGGGGGAGAGGTGCTCGACCTCATGGAGGCGCTCAAGCGCTCCGTCGAGAAGCGCCGCGGGTCGGCCCCCGCCAAGAAGAAGCCCGCCAAGCGCTCCGCCGGCTGAGCCCCTGACACACTGGAGGCATGCAGCAGCCCGTCGCCGCCTGGTCGCGACGCGCGCTCGTCCCCGCGTCCGGGGTCGCCGCATCCGCGCTCGTGCTGTTCGGCTTCCAGCTGCCCGGCTGGGGGCACCTGCTGCTCGTCGCGTCCGTCGGCCTCGCGTGGTGGCTCGACCGCGAACTCGGCGCCGATCTGACCCTCATCGGGGTCGGCATCGCGATCGTCTCCGCGACCTCCGTCGAGGCGGACGTCGCCTGGGGCGCATTCTTCCGGATCGGCACGGTGCTCGCGCTCGCCGTCGCGGTGCCGTTCGTGCTCGACCGCTTCCTGCTGCGGCGGCGCGCCATCACCTTCCCGTGGCGCAGTCGCGAGAAGAAGACCCGGCTCGAGATCGCCTACCTGGTCGCGGTGCCGCTGCTCGGCTGGCTCATCCTGCCCTTCTACTTCATCCGCTCGGGCGCGTACCTCAACTGGCCGCACATCACCGACCTCTCCGAGCTGCTGCGCTTCCTCGTCGGCGTCATCGCGGTCGGCACCTGGGACGAGCTGTTCTTCATCTGCACGTGCTTCGCCCTGCTGCGGCGGCATATGCCGGTCTGGCCGGCGAACCTCGTGCAGGCGGTGATCTTCGTGTCGTTCCTGTGGGAGCTCGGCTACCGTGCCTGGGGCCCGCTGCTGACCTTCCCGTTCGCCCTGCTGCAGGGCTACCTCTTCGCCCGCACCCGCTCGCTCGGCTACGTGCTCTCGGTGCACCTGCTGTTCGACGCGATCGTGTTCCTCGCGATCGTGCACGCGCACAACCCCGGCTGGATCCCGATCTTCGTCTACTGACCCGTCCTAGTGGTGGCGGATGAGGTCGATCAGCTGCGCCTTGGTCTTGCCCGAGTAGCCGGTGATGCCGAGCTCCTTCGCGCGCGAGCGCAACTGCGGCACCGTGCGCTCGTCGAGGTCGGTCGCCTTCCCGCCCTTCCGCCCGACGGACTTCCCGCCGCGCGCCGCGACCGCGTTCGAGATCCGGGCGGCCTTCTCCTTGCTGTCGCCCTCATCCCGCAGCTTCTCGTAGAGCTCCGGGTTCTTGAGCGAGTCGTTCCGTGATCCGGGCATGAGAGCCCCCTTCCGCATCGCCTCCAGCCCACCCCCTCAGGGGCGGAGCCTCAAGGGGGTTCCGCATCCGGGGCGGGCGTGCTACTCGTCGGTGCGCTCGCGGATGCGGCGGGCCTCCGCGACGTCGGCGTCGTGACGGCTGGCGATCCAGTGGTTGCGGCGGGTGTCGCGCACCGGCAGGCGCACGAGCTCCGCGGCGTCGATGCCGCGCGCGAGCTGCCGCAGCCGCACGAACTCGGCGTCGAGCTCGGCTCCCGCGACGAGGGCGAGATTGCCGAGGTAGCCCCACAGCAGGGCGACGAGGAGGGTGCCGATCGAGCCGTAGATCGCCCCGTAGGCGCCGACGAGGCTCACGTAGAGCGCGTAGCCGCCGGTCGCGACCGCCCAGACCGCGATCGCGAAGACCGAGCCGACGCTCGCCCAGATGGTGCGCTGGTGGCGCACGTTCGGCGTGAGCGTGTAGAGCAGGGCGACCGCCAGCACGAGCACCGCGAGCAGCACCGGCCACCGCAGCACCGCCCACACGGTCGTCACGGCGGGCGCGATGCCGCGTTCCCCCAGGATGTCGTCGACGGCCGTCGGCGTCGAGAGCAGCGTCGCAGCGGCGATCGTGGCGAGCACGACGAGCGCGGCGGCGACGAGCAGCATCCGGGCCCGGAAGGCCCAGAACGGCCGCCCCTCCTGCACCTCGTAGACGGCGTTCACGGCGCGGCCGAAGGCCGTCGCATAGCCGGAGACCGTCCACACGAGCAGCACGAGGGCGATCGCGAGCGCGACCCCCGCGTTCTCGAGGCGCAGCAGCTGCCCGACCGGCGCCGCGAGCGACTCGGCCACGTCGTCCGGCAGCAGCGTGCGCGCGATCGCCACGAGGTCCTCGACCGCGCGTTCGCGGTCGCTCGCGAGCGCGAAGGCGGATGCCACGGCGAGCGCCGCCGGGAAGGCCGCGACCGCCGTGAAGAAGGTGAGCGCCGCCGCCGCGTCGACGCCGCGGTGGCGCACGAAGCCGTGCCACGCGCGTCGCACCGCGAGGCGCCAGCTCCCCGGGGGCAGCCGCGTCGGGCGTCCCGGGTCGCCCGGGTCGAGGGCACGCCGCAGCTCCTCGTCCATCAGAGGGGGGAGCGCATCCGGATCCGCACCGCGGCGGGCATCGCGAACCATGCGATCACCCCGCCCGCGAGCACCACCCCGCCCGCGACGAAGCCCGCCGGATGCCCCGCGACCATGTCGAAGATGAGCATCGCGGTGCCCGCCAGGGTCAGCAGCACCGCGGCGAGGGTCGCGATGAGGATGCTGTTCGCCACGTGCACGATCTGCGGCTTCGCACGGCGCCGGAACAGCGCCCGGTGCATCCCGACCGGGGTGAGCGCGAGCAGCGTCGCGATCGCCGCGAGGCTCACGAGCACGAGGTAGACGGTGACCTGGTAGTGGTCGAGCTCGTCGAAGCGCTGCTGGAACGCCACCGTCAGCAGGAAGCCGGTGAGGATCTGCGTACCCGTCTGCACGACGCGCAGCTCCTGCAGGATCTCGTTCCAGTTGCGGTCGAGGCGCTCGGTCTCCGTCTCGTCCCGCCCGTCGCCGGGGAGGGCGTCGTCGTCAGCGGCCATGGGGGCATGCTACGACCCCCGGCGGATCCGGGGCCGCCCCGTTGCCGGGCGCCGGGTGGCCTGCTAACGGGGCGTGCTCGCGGGGCGTGGGCTGCCGGCGCGCCACAGGTGCAGGGCGGCGTAGCTGCGCCAGGGGGACCACGCCTCGGCGTGCGCCGCGAGGGTGCGTCGCTCGCCGGGGAGGCCGAGGGCGGAGGCCGAACGTCGGATGACGAGGTCGTCCACGGGCAGCACGTCGGGGGATCCCAGGATGTGCATCGCGAGGAAGTCGGCCGTCCACGGGCCGATGCCGCGCTGGGCGAGGAGCGCCCGACGGAACTCCATCGCCGGCATCCCGATGTCGAGCACGAGCCGACCCTCCGCGAGCTCCTCCGCGACGCCGACGATGGCGTCGATGCGGCCCGCCGGCCCGCGCAGCACCTCGCGCCCGCGCTCCGCGATGACGGCGGCGGACGGGAACCCGCCGTCGCCGAGCGCGGCGACGAGCCTGCCGAGCACGGTGCGGGCGGCGGGGACCGAGATCTGCTGGCCGAGCAGCGTGCGGAACAGCGCCTCCTCGGGGTCGAAGGCGCCCGCGATCCGGATGCCCGGCACCGCCGCGACGAGCGGCCCGAGCGCGGGGTCGGCGGCGAGTGCGACGTCGATGGCCGACGCGTCGGCGTCCAGATCGAAGGCGCGTCGGATGCGCGCGACCGCGGCCGTCACGTCGGACAGCCGCGTGAGGCGCACGGTGCACAGCAGTCCGGGCCCCGCCGGGTCGACGCGCACCTCGAGCGCACCGGGGCCGCCCGGAAGGGCCAGCGGGCGGCGGAGCTGGGCGCCGTCAGCGCTCTCGAGCCCCGGGATGGCATGGCGTGCGAAGTAGTCGAACAGCCCGGCGCGGTCGATGGGCTCGCGCGCCGGGAGGCGCAGCGTGAGGGTACCCGTGTCGCCGGTCGCGGCGGTCGGCGCGCCGACGCCACGGCGGCTCAGGGCACGGAGCTCGGTGGGGGTCGCACGGTAGACCTCCGCGATGGTCTCGTTGAACTGCCGCAGGCTGCCGAAACCGGACGCGAACGCGATGTCGGCGACCGGCAGCTCGGTCGCGGCGAGCAGGGTGCGCGCCGTCTGCGCGCGATGGGCGCGGGCGAGCGCGAGCGGCCCGGCGCCGAGTTCGGCCGTCAGCACCCGCGTGAGGTGCCGGCTCGAGTAGCCGAGCCGGGTGGCCAGGCCCTCGACGCCCTCCCGGTCGACGACGCCGTCCTGCACGAGCCGCATGGCGCGCGCGGCGAGGTCGTCGCGCAGGTTCCAGTCGGGGGAGCCGGGCACGGCGTCCGGCTGGCAGCGCTTGCAGGCCCGCAGCCCGGCCTCGTGCGCGGCGGCGGCGGTGCGGTAGAAGCTCACATTGCCGGGCTTGGGGGTCATCGCGGGGCAGCTCGGCCGGCAGTAGATGCCCGTCGAGTGCACGCCCACGATGAACTGCCCGTCGAAGCGCGCATCGCGCGAGGCGACCGCGGCGTACCGCCGCGAGAACTCCGCCGCATCCGCCGCATCCGCCCGCATCCCCTCACCCTGCCACGCCCCGCCCCCTCCTCCCAGCGGAAATCGGACACGACCTCCGTGGCATGGCTTCCGCCGCGCCTCGATACGCTCGGGGGATGCTGGAGGAGCTGCGCGCGGCCGTGGGCGAGGCGCTCGTCACGGATGCCGCGGCGCTCGAGGCGGCGCGCGGCGACAAGTCGGGGCAGCGCTCGGCGGCGGCCCCGCTCGCGATCGTCGAGGCGCGGGAGATCGGTCACGTGCAGGCGGCGCTGCGCTGGGCGAGCGCGCACGGGGTGCCCGTCGTGCCGCGCGGCGCGGGCACCGGCCTCGCGGGCGGCGCCCTGGCGGGCGCGGGGGAGCTCGTGCTCTCGACGTCGCGCCTCGACCGCATCCTCGAGATCTCCGCCGCCGACGAGCTCGCGGTCGTCGAGGCGGGTGTCATCAACGCCGAGCTCAACACGGCGCTCGCTGAGCACGGCCTCTGGTACACGCCCGACCCCGCGAGCCGCGCGATCTCGACGATCGGCGGCAACCTCGCCACGAACGCGGGCGGCCTCATGTGCGTCAAGTACGGCGTGACGCGCGAGTCGGTGCTCGGCATGAAGGTCGTGCTCGCCGACGGCCGCCTGCTCGAGCTCGGGCACCGCACCGTCAAGGGTGTCACCGGCTACGACCTGACCGCGCTCATGATCGGCTCGGAGGGCACGCTCGGGGTGATCGTGGAGGCGACCGTGCGGGTGCGCCCGGTCGAGCGCGGCGCCGTCGTGACGGTGAGCGCGGCGTTCCCGGATGTCGACGCCGCCGCGCGCGCGGCCGCGGCGATCACGGCCTCCGGAGTGCGCCCGGCGGCGCTCGAACTGCTCGACACGGGTGCGCTCGACGCGATCGGGGCGTATCTCGGAGTCGGGCTCGGCGGGGGCGCACGCCTGCTCGTGCAGACCGACGGCGGCCATGCGGACGCGGAGGCGGCGCGCGTGCTCGCCGTCGTGGAGGCCTCCGGCGGCACCGCGGAGCTCGGCGACGCCGAGGAGGGCGAGCGGCTGTTCGCGATCCGCCGCGCGTTCCACCCCGCCATGGAACGCCAGGGCAGCGTGCTCATCGAGGACGTCGCCGTGCCGCGCAGCGCCCTGCCCGCCATGTTCGCGGCGATCGCCCGCATCGAGGGGCGGTACGGCATCCGCATCCCGACCGTCGCGCACGCGGGCGACGGCAACCTGCACCCCAACTTCGTCTACCGGCCCGTCCTGCGCGACGGGCGCGAGGAGGTGCCCGAGCACATCTGGGACGCCGCGCACGAGCTGTTCCAGGAGTGCCTGCGGCTCGGCGGCACGCTCACGGGCGAGCACGGCGTGGGGCTGCTCAAGCGCCGCTGGCTGCGCGACGAGCTCGGCGACGACGGCTACGGGCTGCAGCGGCAGCTCAAGGCGGTGTTCGACCCGCAGGGCATCCTCAACCCCGGCAAGGTGTTCTCCTAGGCGGCACCGCTCGGCGGGAATGCATGCGCCTGCATACGCGTTGCACCACACGATATGACTGCTCTCCGTACCGCCGTCCCGCGCCCGACCACGGGCGTCCTCCGCCTGCGTCCGACCCTGCGTGGGCGCGGCTTCGTCGTCGGCACCGTGGATGCCGCCGGCCCCGACACGAACGGCTTCGCCCCGCGCGACCGGGTCGCCTGGCGCGACACCGGCGAGGAGCTCGGCGAACTCGTGCTGCGCGAGCAGCGCGACGTGCTGGGCGTGCCGCGCTGGATCAGCGACGAGCAGGTCGTGAGCTACCTCGGCGCCGGCCTCATCGCGCGCGCCCTCGTGCGCACCCGCCCGTTCAGCCGCGGCGACGGCGTGCGCGTCGTCTCCGCCGACCCGCTGGTGGCCGAGATGACGGCCGCCTGGGCGCGTTCGCTCGGTGCGCGCATCGTCGAGGCGGCCCCCGACCTCGCCATCCGCGACGACGTGCGGGTGCGCCGCACGGTGCTCACCGGCCACGGCAAGCTCGCCGAGGCGGCCGTCGAGGTGTTCCAGGCGATCCGCCGCGGGGTGTTCGACGAGGTCGAGCCGATCGCGGGTGCGTCGCCGCGCGTCGCGGCCTAGCCTCAGCCGCGTCCGCGCGTCCTAGGCTGGGCGCATGACCTTCCTGCCCATGTCCGAGGATGCGGAGCTCTCGTCCGACGCGATCGCGGCGGCCGAGCGTCAGGTGCAGCTGCACGGTGGCCGCATCACCAACATGAAGCGCACCCTGCTCGGCCACGTGCCGAGCTTCGACGCCTACATGGAGTGGTACACGCTGAAGGACGAGCTCGAGCCGTACATCGGCGAGCGGGCGGTGTCGCTGTTCTCCTACGCCATCTCGGACGCCAACGAGTGCCTCGTCTGCTCGGTGTTCTTCCGCCGCATCCTGATCGAATCGGGCGACGACCCCGACGACCCGCAGGTGACCGAGACCGAGCAGCTGCTGCTCGACTGGGGGCGGATGATCGCGACCGACCCGAACGGCATCCCGCCGGCGTTCCGCGAGCGGTTGGAGCGCGCGTTCTCGCCGAAGCTGCGCATCATCCTGGTCGCGTTCGCGGGCCTCATGGTGGCGACGAACCTGTTCAACACGGTCGGGCGCGTGCCGCTCGACGAGGTGCTGTACGACTTCCGGAAGCCGGGGGATGACCGCACCGAGTGAGGGGCGCCGCCCCGCGCCGCCCCATCGACGGGAGGGTCGTCGGTGACCGGCGAGCCCGAGCTTTCGGTGCTCCTCGCGCCCGCGCGTCCCGGCGAGGAGTCGTTCCGGTGGGCCGAGCCGATACGCAGGAACACCCTGGTGGTGTTCTTCCTCGCCGTGCTGCTCGGCTTGATCCTGCTCGTCGCGTGTCTCGTGCTGAGCGCGCTGCTGGCTCTGCAAGGACGTCCCGTGACGGCGCTCGCCTACCTGGGCTTCGCCGTGGTGCCGGGTGCGGCGCTCGTCGGCGCCTGGCGCTGGGATCGTCGCTGGATGCGCTGGGGCACCTCGGAGCAGGTGCGTCTCGCGCCCCGCCTGCCCGCGTTCGCGGAGGCGAACGGCTTGACCCTCGACCGCGAGGTCGCGGTGCCGCGCGTGCGACCCGGCGTGTCCGGGTCCGGGCGCCTCATCGCGGATCGCCTCGAGAACCGGCTGCGCGCGGACGACGGCGCCCCCGATCCGTCGCCGGGCGTCGCGGAGCTGGGCGACTACATCTGGCTCGAGGAGTATGCCGGCGGCTCCCGGGCGACGCGCTCGGTCGCCTACGTCGCGATCCGGATGCCGCGCGAGCTTCCGACGATCGCGATCCAGTCGCGCGCGGACGGCGGCGCCGAGCTCGAGATCCACGAGACGCAGACCCTGTCGCTCGAGGGGGACTGGGACGCGCACTTCACCCTCTTCTGCCCGCCCGGCTTCGAGCGGGATGCCCTGCAGATCATGACGCCCGATGTGATGGCGGCCATGATCGATCACGCGGGGTCGTGGTCGGCCGTCACCCGGGGAGCGTGGCTGGTGTTCGTCTCGGCGACCCCGTTCGTCTCGGCCCGGCCGCTCGACTACGCGGGCGCGTTCCGCCTCATCCGGGTCGCGCGGGAGGTGGCGGGGCAGGCGGAGCACTACCGCGATCCGGGCGCGGGGGTTCCCGGCCGCTCGGCGGTGGTAGCGCCCTTGAGGCGCACAGGGATCGCGGGGGTCGCGGCGACGATCGCGGGTGCGACCCTCGCGTGCCTGGCCATCCTCGCGGCGATCCCGTTGCTGACCGGGGGCGCCTGAATGACGCGGGAGCATCCGCTTGCGGGACGGGTGGCGCTCGTGACGGGCGCGGCGCACGGCCAGGGGCGCGCCATCGCGCGGGCCCTCGCCGAGGACGGCGCGGCGATCGTGGCACTCGACGTGGGCGCCGAGCTCGCCTACCCGGCCTACGCGCAGGGCACGACGGCCGAGCTCGAGACCCTGGTGGCCGAGATCCTCGAGGCGGGCGGACGCGCGATCCCGGCCCTCGCCGACGTGCGGGATGCCGCGGCGGTGCAGCGGGCGGTCGACGCCGGCGTCGAGGCGTTCGGCGGCATCGACATCCTCATCAACAACGCGGGCATCGTCGCCTACGCCGAGCTCGAGTCCATGTCGGATGCGGAATGGGATGCCATGATCGGCATCAATCTGACCGGTCCGTTCGTGGTGGCGCGCGCCGCCGTGCCGCACCTCAAGGCATCCGGGCACGGCGTGATCGTCAACAACTCGAGCGTCATGGGGCTGCGCGGCGGCAACCGGCTCTCGCACTACGTGGCATCGAAGCACGGCCTCACGGGCCTCACGAAGGCGTGGGCGATCGAGCTCGCGCCGTTCGGGGTGCGGGTCGTGTCGATCCACCCGACGGGGGTCGACACCCCCATGAACGACGGTCTCGCAGCTCAGGAGGGCGCGACCCCGCAGGAGATCGCCGAGCGCAGCGCCGGCAACCTGCTGCCGGGCGTCCCGTGGATCGAGACCTCCGACGTCGCCGAGCTCGTGCGCTACCTCGTCTCCGACCGCGCCCGCTACGTGACGGGCGCCCAGTACACCCTCGACGCCGGCCTCCTCACCCGCTGAGCCTCCACATCCCTGGTCAAACGCTGCAGCGGTCGGCCCGGGGCGGCAGCAGTGTCTGGCGCGTGTGACGAAGCGCTACAGCGCTTGACCACCCGCAGTGAGGGGCGGGGTGACCTTCAGTGGTAGGGTTTGTTCAGGTTTGGGTGACTCTAAGTCGGAGGGGCGGATGAGCGGGATCGAGCTGGCGGTGTCGACCGTGATCTTCGCGCTGCGCCCGGATGCCGAGGGGCGCCTCGTGCTGTCGCTGCCGCTCGTGCGGCGCATCCGGGAGCCCTTCGAGGGGCGCTGGGCGCTGCCGGGCGGTGCGGCGGATGCGGGGGAGAGCCTCGCCGACACCGCGGCCCGCAAGCTCGCCGAGACGACGGGCCTCGCCCCCAGCTATCTCGAGCAGCTCTACGCCTTCGGCGAGCCGGACCGGTCCCCGACCGGCCGCGTCGTCTCGGTCGTCTACTGGGCGCTCGTGCACGGTGACGAGGCGGACCGGGCGCTCGAGGGCGAGAACGTGGCCTGGTTCCCGGCCGACGCGCACCCGGCGCTCGCCTTCGACCACGACCTCATCGTCGGCTACGCCCTCTGGCGGCTGCGCACCAAGCTCGGCTACGCCCGCATCGCCCACGCCTTCCTCGGCCCCACCTTCACGCTCGCCGAGCTGCGTCAGGTGCACGAGCTCGTGCTGCAGAAGCCCCTCGACCCCGCCAACTTCCGTCGGCAGATCGAGGCGTCGGGTGCCGTCGTGCCGACCGGCGAGCGGCAGACCGGCGGCCGGCACCGCCCCCCGAAGCTCTACCGCTACGACACCACGATCGAACCGGTCGACACGGGTCCGCTCGGCGCAGCCGGCATCCGCTGACCGACACCCCCGGAGATCCCCCCATGACGTCCGTCGACACCACCATCCGACTGATCCGCACGACCGGGCGCGACGCCGCGGGACGCCCCGCCGAGGCGTGCAGCCCCGCCCTCGCCCGCGCACCGTGGGAGTTCGACGGCGTGCTGCAGTACGGCCCCGGATCCTCGATGGGCGACGTCATCCCCGCGGGTGCCCCGCGCCAGGGCGCCCTGCCCGAGGAGTACCGCACGGCGAGCGCCGAGGAGCTCCACGCGCGCATCCGTGCCGCCAAGCGCACCCTCGGCGACCGCGTCGTGATCCTCGGGCACTTCTACCAGCGCGACGAGATCGTGCAGCACGCCGACTTCCTCGGCGACTCGTTCCAGCTCGCGAACGCCGCCCAGACGGTGCCGGACGCCGAGGCGATCGTGTTCTGCGGCGTGCACTTCATGGCCGAGACGGCCGACATCCTGGCGCGGCCGGAGCAGCGCGTCATCCTGCCGAACCTGGCCGCGGGCTGCTCGATGGCCGACATGGCCGACGCCGACTCGGTCGAGGAGTGCTGGGAGCAGCTCGAGGCGCTCTACGGCACCGAATCGGATGCCGCGGGCCGGGTCCCCGTGATCCCCGTCACCTACATGAACTCCTCGGCCGCGCTCAAGGCCTTCTGCGGGCGCCACGGCGGCATCGTCTGCACGAGCTCGAACGCCGAGACCGTGCTCGAGTGGGCCTTCGAGCGCGGCCAGCGGGTGCTGTTCTTCCCCGACCAGCACCTCGGCCGCAACACCGCCAAGAAGCTCGGGGTGCCGCTCGAGCGGATGCCGATGTGGGATCCGCGCAGGCCGCTCGGCGGCCACGCGGGGGATGCGCTGCTGGATGCCCGCGTGATCCTCTGGCACGGCTTCTGCTCGGTGCACAAGCGCTTCACGGTGGCGCAGATCGAGCAGGCCCGCGCCGAGCACCCCGGCGTGCGCGTCATCGTGCACCCGGAGTGCCCGATGGCGGTCGTCGACGCGGCCGACGAGGCCGGCTCGACCGACCACATCCGCAGGGCGGTGGCGGCCGCGAGCGAGCCGACGACCTTCGCGATCGGCACCGAGATCAACATGGTGAACCGGCTCGCCGCCGAGTTCCCGCAGCACGAGATCTTCTGCCTCGACCCGGTCGTGTGCCCCTGCTCGACGATGTACCGCATCCACCCCGGCTACCTCGCCTGGGTGCTCGAGGCCCTGGTGCGCGGCGAGACGCCGAACGTGATCGCGGTGCCGGATGCCGTGGCGGCCGAGGCGCGCATCGCCCTCGAGCGCATGCTCGACGCCAAGCCGAGGGCCTGAGATGCGCGTCGTCGTGGTCGGCAGCGGCATCGCGGGGCTCGTCACCGCGTGGCGCGCGAGCGCGCGGCACGAGGTGGTGCTCGTGACGAAGGGCGAGCTCACCGAGTCGAACACCCGCCATGCCCAGGGCGGCATCGCGGCCGCCCTCTTCCCGGACGACAGCGCCGCGGCCCACGCCTCCGACACCCTGCGGGCGGGGGCGGGGCTCGCCGACCCGGAGGCCGTGCGGGTGCTGTGCACCGAGGGCCCCGCGCGGGTGCGCGAGCTGGTCGCGCTCGGCGTGCCGTTCGACCGGGATCCCGACGGCGCGCTCGCCCGCGGGCGGGAGGCCGCCCACGGCGTGCGCCGCGTGCTGCACGCCGGGGGCGACGCGACGGGGCGCGCGATCGAGGCGACGCTCATCCGCGCGGTGCGGGCGACGACGACGGTCGTGCACGAGCACACGAGCCTGCGCGAGCTGCTCGTCGACGCCGGACGGGTGGTCGGGGCCCTGGTGCGGCATGCCGACGGCACGGTCGGCGTGCTCGGGGCGGATGCCGTGGTGATCGCCACGGGCGGCGCCGGCCGGCTCTACGCGCACACCACCAACCCCGCGGTCACGACGGGCGACGGCATCGCGGCGGCGTACCGCGCGGGAGCCGAGCTCGCCGACCTCGAGTTCATGCAGTTCCACCCCACCGCCCTCGCCGTGCCGGGCCGTCCGCTCGTCTCGGAGGCGGTGCGCGGCGAAGGCGCGGTGCTGCTCGACGCCGAGGGCCGGCGCTTCCTGACGGAGGTGCACGCGGATGCCGAACTCGCGCCGCGCGACGTCGTCGCCCGGGGCGTCGCGCGCGCCATGGCGCGGCAGGACGGGGCGCCCGTGCTGCTCGACGCGGCGCGGGTGGAGCGGGAACGCGGCGACGGCTACCTCGCGGCGCGCTTCCCGAGCCTCACGCGGCTGACGCGCGAGCACGGCCTCGACTGGAGGCGCGAGCCGGTGCCCGTGACGCCCGCCGCCCACTTCTGGATGGGCGGCATCCGCACGGATCTCGACGGGCGCACGAGCCTGCCGGGGCTGTTCGCGGTCGGCGAGGCCGCCCGCACGGGCGTGCACGGCGCCAACCGCCTCGCCTCCAACTCCTTGCTCGAGGGTCTCGTCTTCGGGCATCGGGTCGCTCAGGTGATCGAGGAGCTTCCGGCCGCGCCGACCGGCGCGCCACTACCCCCCGCGGGGAGCGACCGGGAACCGGTGGGCGCCGACGACATCCGCGCCCTCATGTGGAGCGCCGTCGGCCTCGAACGCGACGGCGACACCCTCGCCGCGGCCCTCCGCACGCTCGAGGGGTGGAACGCCGACGGCGAGACCCGCGGCCTGCTCGAGCTCGCCCGCCTCACCACGCGCGCCGCCCTCGCGCGCACCGAGTCGCGCGGCGCCCACTTCCGCACCGACCACCCCGACACCGACCCCGCGCAGGCGCGCCCGCTCGTCTGGAGCACCGTGCCGACACGAGAACTGGAGCCCGCGCGATGAGCGCCGCGATCGACGACATCATCACCCGCGCCCTCGCCGAGGACGCCCCCTGGGGCGACCTCACGAGCGAGACGTTCCTGCCGGCGGAGGCCACGGCATCCGCGTCGCTCGTCGCGCGCGAGCCCGGCGTGCTCTCGGGGGCGGAGGTCTTCGCCCGGGTGTTCGCGCTCGTCGACGCCGAAACGACCGTCGAGCTGCTGCGGCACGACGGCGCGGCGTTCGCGGCGGGCGAGGCGCTCGCCCGCGTCGCGGGGCCCGCCCGCGCCGTGCTGCGCGCCGAGCGCATCGCCCTCAACCTCGTGCAGCGGATGAGCGGCATCGCGACCCTCACCGCGCGCTACGTCGCGGAGGTCGAGGGCACCTCCGCGCGCATCGTCGACACCCGCAAGACGACGCCCGGGCTCCGCATCCTCGAGCGTCAGGCGGTGCGCGACGGCGGCGGCCGCAACCACCGCTTCTCGCTCTCGGATGCCGTGATGGCGAAGGACAACCACCTCGCCGTGCTCGCGGCATCCGGGGTGCCACTCGGCGACGCGATCCGTGCCGCGCGCGCCCGGCTCGGTCACACGGTCCACCTCGAGGTGGAGGTCGATCGGCTGGATCAGGTGGAGGAGGTCGTGGCGGCGGGCGTCGACACGATCATGCTCGACAACTTCAGCCCGGCCGAACTCCGAGAGGGGGTCGCGCTCGTCGCCGGGCGGGCGCTCGTCGAGGCCTCGGGCGGCGTGAACCTCGACACCGTGCGCGCCATCGCCGAGGCGGGCGTCGACGTCATCTCGGTCGGCGCGCTCACCCACAGCGTGCGCGCCCTCGACCTCGGGCTGGATGTGACGGTCGGCTGATGACCGGGCAGCTCTACCTCGACACCGCCGCCACCACGCCGGTGCGACGCGAGGTGCTCGAGGCGATGTGGCCCTACCTGACGGGCGAGTTCGGCAACCCCTCGAGCCGCCACGAACCGGGGGAGCGCGCCGCGCATGCCGTGCAGGCCGCGCGGGCGGTCGTCGCGGAACAGCTCGGATGCCGGCCGTCCGAGGTCGTGTTCACCTCGGGCGGCACCGAGGCCGACAACCTCGCGATCAAGGGCATCGCGCTGGGTGCGCCGCGGGGGCGTCACCTCGTGATCTCGCCGATCGAGCACGAGGCGGTCGTCGAGTCCGCCGACCATCTGCGGCGACTGCACGGCTTCGAGGTGACGGTGCTGCCGGTCGACGCCGAGGGGCGCGTCGCGCCGGGCGACCTCGCCGCGGCGGTCCGCCCCGACACGACGCTCGTCAGCATCCAGCACGCGAGCAACGAGATCGGCACCGTGCAGCCGATCCGCGAGCTCGCCGATGTCGCCCGCGCGGCCGGCGTGCCGTTCCACACGGATGCCGTGCAGTCGGCGGGTGCGCTCGAGGTGGGCCTCGATGTGCTCGGCGTCGACGCCGTCAGCGTCGCCGGCCACAAGCTCGGCGCTCCGAAGGGCGTCGGCGCCCTCGCCGTGCGCGGCGCCCTCCCGATCGAGCCGCTGCTGCACGGTGGCGGCCAGGAGCGCGGCCGGCGCTCGGGCACCGAGAACGTCGCGGGTGTCGTCGGCTTCGCCACCGCCCTCGCCCTCGCCGCGACCGAGCGGCGTGCCGAGCCGCGGATCGCGGCGGCGCGCGACGCGATCATCGACGGCGTCCTCGCGCGCGTGCCCGGTGCGATCCTGACCGGCTCCCGCACCCACCGCCTCCCGAACCACGCCTCGTTCTGCTTCCCCGGCACGAGCGGCGAGGCGGTGCTGCTCGAGCTGGAGCGGCGCGGCGTCGTGTGCTCCTCGGGTTCGGCGTGCGCGGCGGGCAGCGACGACCCGTCACCGGTGCTGGTGGCGCTCGGTCTCGCGCCCGAGGTGGCGCAGACCGCCGTGCGCCTGACGTTTCCCGCGGATGTCACCCCGCTTCAGGCGTCGGAGGTCGTCGACCGGCTGCTCGCCGCCGTCTCCTCGGTCGGCGGGCTCGCGGCGCGCTGACCGTCGCGCCGCCAGGGCCGGGTCACGAGGACCCACAGGCCGAGGGCGACCGCCGCGTAGGCCGCGTACATGCCGACCCAGGTCCAGAGGGCGAACGGCACCTCCGCCCACGACGTGGGCATGGGCATGAGCACGAGGAAGAAGGCGAGCAGGCCCGCGGCGTAGACGCCGCCCCAGACGATCCGGTTCCAGGCGAACAGCGACGAGCCGGTCAGTCCGCGCACCGGCAGCAGCGCGATCGGCAGCGCCGAGACCCCCGCTGCGGTGAGCGAGGCCAGGGTCTCGCGGAGGAAGACGGTGCCGAGGTCGTCACCCGCATCCTGCAGCAGCGTGTAGCCGACCCACGCGAGCAGGGCGAGTCCGAGGCCCCAGCCGAGGGTGATGAGGGTCAGGCGCGCCTTCGCGGCGGAGGTGGCGATCGCGGTGCCGAACGCCACCCCGGCGACGAGGCCGAACACGATGCCGGGCTGGAACCCCGTGAGCCGCGTGAAGACGACCGTCGCGACGACCACCAGGAGGGTCAGCGGGCGGAACTCGAACGCCGCGGTCGCCTGCGGGTGCAGCCTCCCGACGACCCAGATGAGCACGAACCAGCCCACCACGACGTCGAGGGCGAAGCCGATCGCGATCGAACCGAACTGGCGCAGGCTCGCGGCGTCGAAGCCGAAGGCGGGGTCGACGAAGGAGGTGATGAGCGCGGCGGCGAGCACGCCGAGCGCGGCGGGCAGCCAGCCGCGGAAGCGGTCCGTCGCGCGGATGGTGGCGGGCTGGGCCTCGGCATCCGCGTCGGCCGCCTCCCCGGTCGCGCGCGGCGGCCGGACGCGCCGCCACCACGTGCCGAGCCGCGCCCCGAGCTCGTCCGACACCTTGCCGATGAGATGCGTCGGGAAGCCCATGAGGAGCGCCAGGATGACGGCGAGCAGCGCGGCGAGCGCGCACTGCTGCACGCTGAGCGTCTCTGCCGGCGTCAAGAGCGCGCTCAGTACGGTGGGCGAGGTCGCGGTGCGGGGCACCGGCGCGGCGGTCACGGGTTCGTCGGCTGCGGCGACCGGCTCGGCTTCGACCTCCGGCTCCGGCGGGCAGATCGTCGCCTCGATCACACAGACGTTGCCCGACACGTAGGCGAGCGTCATCTCGTAGTGGAGTCCCCAGAAGTTGGTGTTCGTCCCGTCGCAGTCCATCCAGCCGCTGACGGGGGAGTCGACGGTGCCGACCAGTTCGCTCCCCGTCGCCGACACGAGCGTCATGGTGCGCGGTCGTCTCCCGTCCGGGCCGCACCAGGTGCCCTCGAGGGGGAAGTCCCACGTGCCGCTCGGTCCCGTGTAGGGGAAGGCATCGCCGGGCAGGCTCAACGGCCATCCGCTGATCGCGCAGGCGTCGTCGGCGGTGCAGGAGATCGTGAGGGTGACGTCCTGCCCCTCGCCCGGTTCGGTTCGGCCGTCGGGACTGATGTCGGTGAGCGCCGCGTGCCCGGCGTACACGATCTGCGTGCCCGGTGCCGGCGTCTCGGCGGGCGCGGGGGTCGGGGTGGGGGTCGCGGCGGAGGCGGATGCCGCGGTCCCGAGGGCGAGCGCCAGCGCCGCGAGCAGGCACACCGCGGTGCGGGCTCCGCGTCGCGTTCGGGTCACGGATGCGGTGGAGGGTATGGCCCCGGATGCTACCGACGCCCGCGCCACACGACAATCCCCCGATCGACGGCACCGGGGGACGACCCGCCGCGTCGCCGTCGACGCGCGGGCGAGCCGGCCGCCGGGCGGCGGCTTTTCAGCACGCTACTGAGGGCTCAGCCCCCAGTCGTCGCCGTCGAGCGACTCCACGGCGGCGAGCACGGTGGCGATGGCCGGAACCCGGCGCGCCCCCTGGAGGGCGACGACCTGGATCGAGCGGTCGCTCGACGGTGAGGTGGCGCGGATGACGGCGCCCGCCGGCACGGTCGCCGTCGCGAGGGCGAGGCGGGGGAGCAGCGCGACCCCGAGCTGGGTCGCGACGAGGTGGAGCACGGCGACCGCGTTGTCGGTCTCCAACTCGATGTCGGGGTCGACGCCGACCGCCTCGCACGCCGCGAGCAGGTGGCCGCGGCACAGCGGGCATCCGGCGATCCAACGCTCGTCCCCGAGCCGGGCGAGTTCGACGGGGGTGCCGGCCGTCGCGTGCGGATGCGTCTCGGGCAGGGCGATGACGACCGGCTCGGTGAACAGCGGGACGGTCTCGACCGGCCCCTCCGACTCGCGGTGCGGGTCGGCGCGGTCGCCGGGGTAGGCGAAGGTGATGGCGAGGTCGATCGCGCCGTCGCGCAGCATCGCGAGCGCCTCCGGGGGCTCCGCCTCGACGTAGCTGACCGTGAGTCCCGGATGCGCGCTGCGCAGGGTGCCGAGCAGCCGCGGCACGATCGTCGAGGAGGCGGTGGGGAATGCGGCGACGCGCACCGTTCCGGTGCGCAGCCCCACGAGTTCGGCGAGCTCGCCGCTCGCGGCATCCATCGCCGAGCCGATCGTCTGCGCGTGACGGGCGAGCACCATGCCGGGCTCGGTGAGCCGCACGCCGCGACCCGCACGCATCACGAGGGGGAGTCCGAGCCGCTGCTCCGCGCGTCGCAGGTGCTGGCTGACGGCCGGCTGGCTGTAGCCGAGGGCGCGCGCCGCCTTGCTGATCGAGCCGTGCTCGGCGATGGCGCGCACGATGCGCACCGACTGGAGGTCCAGATCCATCACATAACGATAGTGGATGGATTGCATGCAGCACATGCCCTTGTGCGATAGATGACGCCGACGCACCCTGGAAGGGTGAGCATCCTGACCGCGCCCTCCCGAGCCCTGGCCGACGCGATCGCGGAGTTCGGCGAACCGCGCGGCTACGTCGCGACCGCGTCGATCGGCATCCCGCCCCGCCGAACCGTCGACGCCCTCCGCGCCGACCTCGACGCCTGGGCGCGCGCCGACCGCGACCCCCAGGGCTACGACTCGGTGGCCGAGCGCACCCGCGCGAGCTACGCGCGCCTCGTCTGCGTCGACGCGTCGCGGGTGGCGATCGGATCTCAGACCTCGGTGCTCGCCTCGCTCGTCGCGGCATCCGTGCCCGAGGGCGCCGAGGTGCTCGTCGCCGAGCGCGACTTCTCCTCCCTCGTCATGCCGTTCACGCAGACCCCCGGCGCCCGCGTCCGCTCCGCGCCGATCGAGCGCCTCGCGGACGCCGTCACCGCCGACACCTTCCTCGTCGTGTTCTCGCTCGTGCAGTCGGCCACCGGCTACGTCGCGGACGCCGCGGCGATCCGCGAGGCGGCCGGGCGTCACGGCGCGCTCACCCTGTGCGACACCACCCAGGCCGCCGGCGTGCTCCCCGTCGACGCGAGCGACTTCGACCTCACGATCTGCCACGCCTACAAGTGGCTGTGCTCACCGCGCGGGGTCGCGTTCCTGACCGTCGGCCCGAAGGCGGACGCCGTGCTGCACCCCCGTCAGAGCGGCTGGTACGCGGGCGACGACGTCTGGCGCAGCTGCTACGGCACCGACATCACGCTCGCCCGCGACGCACGCCGCTTCGACGTGTCACCCGCCTGGCAGGCGTGGATCGGCGCCGAGCAGTCGATCGGACTGTTCGCGGGGCTCGACATCGCCGAGGTGTGGGACCGCTCGGCGTCGCTCGGCGAGCTGCTCTGCCACGAGCTCGACCTGCCCCCGCAGCGGCAGGCGATCGTGTCGTGGCCCGACCCCGACGGCTCGCAGCTGGCACGCATGACGGCTGCCGGCATCCGCATCTCGGGGCGCGCCGGGCGGGCGCGCGCCTCGTTCCACCTGTGGAACACCGAGGACGACGTCGCCGAGATCGTGGCGGCGCTACGAGGCTGACCCGCCGAGGGCGAGCCGCGCGGCCGCGCGGGCATGGGCGTGCGTCGAGTCGACGACCGGCAGCACGCCGTGCCCGATCCGGTCGGGACCGTACAGCACGAGGTCGGTGCAGCCGAGGATGACGCTGTCGGCGCCCGCCGCGGCGAGCTCGTCGACGGCGTCCTGCAGCACGCGCAACGACTCGGGCGTCTGCACCCCGCGGATCGCCTCGCGCCCGATGAGTGCGTCGATCCCCGCGATCCGCGCCCTCGGGGGCGTCGACACGACCGCGCCGCGCCGATCGGCGGCGGCGTGGTACCGACCGGAAGCGGCGGTGCGGGCCGTCGAGAGCAGACCCGGACGTGCGAACCCCGCGTCGACGGCGGCGTCGACCGTCGCCGCGAAGATGTCGAGGATCGGCAGCACCTGCTCGGCGGCGCCCTCGAGGATGATGCTGCCCGTGTTGGAGGTGACGACCAGGAAGTCGGCGCCCGCCGCCCGCAGCGAGCGCGCGACGGCGAGGATGAGGGCCTCCGCCTCGGCCTTGCGGCCCGCGACGTCGAGGGCGAAGAACGCGTCGGTGTCGAGGGATGCGGTCACGCTGCGGAGCGTGTTGACGGTGCCGAGCTGCGCGGTCGGCACCGCCGCGTGCAGTTCCCGCAGGTAGACGGCATCCGTCGCGGGGGCGAAGCCGATGATGCCGGGGACGAGGCGCTGCGGGGTCACCCGCCGAGCGTGGCACGGCGACGCGGGCCGCGACAGGCGCATTCGCCACACTCCCGGGTCGGTAGGCTGGGGGTTCTCACCTCTCAGACCGCGCAAGCCGGCGCGGCCCATCCTCAGGAGCACCCCCGTGGCGACGCCCAACCCCCTCGACCAGGTCATCTCCCTCGCGAAGCGCCGTGGCTTCGTCTTCCAGGCGGGTGAGATCTACGGCGGATCCCGTTCCGCCTGGGACTACGGCCCCCTCGGCACCGCGCTCAAGGAGAACATCAAGCGCGAGTGGTGGAAGTTCATGGTGCAGCGCCGTGACGACATCGTCGGCATCGACTCCTCCGTGATCCTGCCGCGGCAGGTGTGGGAGGCCTCCGGCCACGTCGAGGTGTTCTCCGACTCGCTCATCGAGTGCCTCAACTGCCACAAGCGCTACCGCGAGGACCACCTGCTCGAGGCCTACGAGGAGAAGAAGGGCCGCGCGCCCGAGAACGGCCTCGCCGACATCGTGTGCGAGAACTGCGGCACGCGCGGCCAGTGGACCGAGCCGCGCGCCTTCTCCGGACTGCTGAAGACCTTCCTCGGGCCGGTCGACGACGAGGAGGGGATGCACTACCTGCGCCCCGAGACAGCACAGGGCATCTTCGTCAACTTCGCCAACGTGCTCTCGAGCGCCCGCATGAAGCCGCCGTTCGGCATCGCCCAGATCGGCAAGAGCTTCCGCAACGAGATCACCCCCGGCAACTTCATCTTCCGCACGCGCGAGTTCGAGCAGATGGAGATGGAGTTCTTCGTGCAGCCGGGCACCGACGAGGAATGGCACCAGTACTGGATCGACGCCTCCTACGACTGGTACCGCGGCCTCGGCATCCGCGAGGAGAACCTGCGCTTCTACGAACACCCGAAGGAGAAGCTCAGCCACTACTCGAAGCGCACCGTCGACGTGGAGTACCGGTTCAACTTCGCCTCGGGCGAGTGGGGCGAGCTCATGGGTATCGCCAACCGCACCGACTTCGACCTGAAGACCCACTCGGAGCACTCCGGCAAGGACCTCTCCTACTTCGACCAGACCACGAACGAGCGCTGGGTGCCGTACGTCATCGAGCCCGCGTTCGGCCTCACCCGCGCGCTCATGGCGTTCCTCATCGACGCGTACCACGAGGACGAGGCGCCGAACGCGAAGGGCGGCACGGATGTGCGCACGGTGCTGCGGCTCGACCGTCGCCTCGCGCCCGTCAAGGCCGCCGTGCTGCCGCTGTCGCGCAACGAGCAGCTCTCGCCCGTCGCGCGCGAGCTCGCCGCCGACCTCCGCGAGGACTGGATGATCGAGTTCGACGACGCGGGCGCCATCGGCCGCCGCTACCGCCGGCAGGACGAGATCGGCACGCCGTTCGCCGTGACGGTCGACTTCGACACCCTCGAGGACAAGGCGGTCACCGTGCGCGAGCGCGACTCGATGGCGCAGGAGCGCGTGTCGCTCGACCGCCTGCACGGCTACCTCGCCGAGCGGCTGCGCGGCGCATGAGCGACGGCATCCCGTACCACCGGCTCTTCCGCACCTCGCCGAACTTCGCATGGTGGCGTCCGCTCCTCGCGGTCGTGCTGTTCGGGGTGTTCGCCGTCGTCGCGCTCATCGCCGTGAGCGTCGTCTGGATCGTCATCGCCGTCATGACCGGCCAGCTCGACCTGCTCGGCGACACTGGTTCGCTGCAGTCCGACCTCATCGCCCAGGCGACCGATGTGTCGAATCCGCTCAGCCTGTTCCTGCTGCTCGCGAGCCTCGTCGTGCTGCTGCCGCTCGTGCCCGCCGCGATGCTCTGCGCGGGTCTGCGCCCCGTGAGCCTGCGGCACTCGGTCGCGTTCCGGCTGCGCTGGGGCTGGCTCGCGCGCTGCCTCGTGCCCGCGCTCATCATCACGGTCGTCAGCACCCTCGTCTCGCTCGGGATCGCGCTCGCCGCCGGGCAGCGGATCGAGCCCGTCGCCGTGCCGGTCGTGAACCTCGTGCTCGGCCTCGTGCTCATCGTGCTGCTCGTGCCGTTCCAGGCGGCGGCCGAGGAGTACGTGTTCCGCGGACTGCTCATGCAGACGATCGGCGCGTGGGTGCGCCCGGTGTGGGTCGCGATCGTGCTGTCGACCGTGCTGTTCACGATCGGGCACACCCAGTACGAGCTGTGGGGCATGCTGAGCGTCGCCGTCATGGGCGCCGGCTTCGCGATCGTCGCGTGGCGCACCGGCGGGCTCGAGGCGGGCATCGCGCTCCACGTGGTCAACAACCTGATCGCCCTCGCCCTGCTCGCGACCGGCGCGACCGGGACGACGCAGATGAGCTCCGAGGGCTCCGGACCCGAGGCGCCCCTCCTGCAGGCGATCTTCGCGGCCGCGTTCGTGCTCTGGGTGGATCGGCTCGCGACGCGGTCGGGTATCGAGCGGGTGCGCCCGCTCCCGGTGCCCGCCCCGGTCGCGCCTCACGCTCCGGTCGCGCCGCCCGCCTAGCCGATCGCCGCCGGAACGGCCGCGAGGCCCTCGACGTTCGCCCGCGCACGCTCGACGAGCGTCGGGAGGTGATGCGCGATCGACCGGCGGATGGGCGAGTCGACCGGCAGGGCCGCGGCGACCACCTCCACGACCCGCGCGCCGAGGCCGGGCCCCGGCTCCTGGCACAGTTCCGGGGTGCCGAGTGAGGCCATGAGGCCCTCGACCTTGCCCTGTGTGGCGACCGTCACCGCGGGGACGCCCGCGAGGAGGGTCATGATCGCGAGGTGCATCCGCCCCGTCACGGTGATCTCGGCCCGGCGGGCGAGCCCACGGATCTGCGGGGGCGTGGCGAGGTGCTCCACGAGCACCACGCCGGCGTCGTCGGCGACGTCGACGAGGCGTCGGCAGATCGGCAGATCGTCGGCCCCTGGGCGGGAGACGTGTGGCAGCACGACGACTCCGAGCCCCTGCTCGCGGAGCGCGCGCACGATCGGCAGGTACTCGGCGAGCTGCGGTTCCACGTCGCCCACGAGACCACTCGCGTTCACGATCGCGAACGGGGCGTCGCCGAGCCGCGCGGAGAGCTCCTCGGCGAGGAGATCGTCGGCCTCCCGGGCTGCGAAGACGATGTCGGCGGTGAGCCGTGGCTCGGCGAAGCCGTCGCGCGCGGCGCGTTCGGCCGAGATCGGATCGCGCAGCAGCATCCGCACGCCCCCCGCCTCGGCGCGCAGCACGGCGGCGAGGGCCTCCGGGTGCGGCGCGGCGTTCCAGCTGAAGCCGAGGATGCGTGCGTCGACGCCCCGACGCGCGGCGAGTCGGGCCGCATCCGCGCGCGCGATCGAGGCGCCCGTGACGTAGGCGCCGTCCATCACATCCGCCCCGACGATGCTCAGTGAACGCGCGTCGCGCAACAGCCCCGCGAAGGCGCGCACGTCACGCGCGTGACCGAGCGCCCCGCCGTAGATGAGCGAGGGCAGAGCGACCGTGACGACCCGATCGAGCTCGGCCTCGGGGATCGTGATGTCGCCCGCGCGCCGGGTGATGACCGTCACCGGCCCCGGCACCTGCTCGAGGAACGCCTCGACGAGCGCCTGGTCCCCGATGTTGCCGTGGCCGGGGGGCGCGACGAGCAGGTGCCGGTCCGCGTTGGGGCGCGCGCGTGCGGGAACGCTCGCTGCGGCGATGGCACCCGCGGCACGGCGTAGCGCGGTACCGCGGACGAGCCCGCGGGCGCCCGTGACCAGTCGGCGTGACAGCGGAATAGGTGCGCCCGGGGGGGAGGACTGCATGTCGTGACGATAGCCGCGGGATGTTGCTGCGGAGGGACGCCGTGTAAACGCGACGTAAATTCCCTGTGCCCCCGCTTCGGGGGGGTACGGGTTCGTGGTTATCGTGGGCTCCGCGGGATGGACCCCGACAAGGAGACGTGATGAACACGCTCGAATTTCTGATGGGTCTGCAACGCGCCAGGGACGCCGCGTTCAGTATGTTGGCGGCGAGGGGCTTCCACTCCTTCGGGCGTGGATCGCGCATCCTGCTGCCCTTCCGCACGGGCAACCCCGACCTGATCTCGATCGGCTCGGGCGTCATCGTCGGGGCGGGCTCGTGGCTCATGTCGCCCGCACGCGAGCATCCGGGGCCCGTCATCGAGCTGCACGATCGCGCGCGGATCAATCAGACCTCGATCACGGCCGTGCAGAGCGTGGTCATCGAGGAGGGCGTCGACATCGCCCGCGGGTGCTACATCACCGACCACTCCCACAGCTTCGAGCGAGGCGACATCCCGATCCGCGACCAGCCGCTCGCGCGGGTGGCCCCCGTGCGGATCTGCCGGGGCGCCTGGCTCGGGCAGAACGTCGTGGTGCTGCCCGGAGTGACGATCGGCGAGAACGCCGTGGTGGGCGCCAACAGCGTGGTGCGCGACGACGTGCCGGCGAGGGCGGTCGTCGCGGGTGCGCCGGCCCGCGTGATCAGGCAACTGGCATGAGCCCGCGCGCCGGCCACGACGTGGTCTTCACCTTCTCCTACGAGACGTGGGACGACGCGGTGCGGCGCGGGATGATGCGTCCCCCCGATCGTCTGGCGGCAGCGCTCATCGCCGATCCCGCCGTGCGGGACGTGATCGTCGCGAACCCGTTCCGCTGGCTCCCGACCCTGCTCGCCCGGCGTCTCACCGGGGCGGGTGCGCCTTTCCCCGCGGTCGCGGGGCGGCACCTCGCGCAGCCGTGGCGATTGCGAGACCGCCGCGACCCGATCGAGCCGGACGCGCTCGAGGAGCGCTACCGCGCCTACGGGCGGGCGCTCGGACGGGCCGCCAGGCGCCACGGGCATAGCGGGCCCGTGATGTTGACGACGCATCCGCTCGTCGCCGGATTCGCCCAGCCCGAGTGGGCGGAGCGCGTCGTGTACTTCGGCCGCGACGACTGGACCAGCTTCCCGGGTCGATCGGAGTACTGGCCCGCCTACCGCGAGGCCTATCGGCGGATCGCACAGAGCGGCATGCCGGTCGCCGCGGTTTCCGCGCAGATCATCGAGCGCATCGCGCCCTCCGGTCCGGCGGCGGTCGTGCCGAACGGTGTCGAGGTCGCCGAGTGGACGGGACCGCGTCCGGCCGCACCCGACTGGTTCGCGGCGTTGCCCGCCCCGCGTGCGGTCTACGTCGGCACGATCGACGAGCGCCTCGACGCGGAGGGTGTCGCGGAGCTCGCGCGCGCCCGCCCGGGCGTGACGATCGTGCTGCTCGGCCACGTCGCGGCGCCCGCGCACCTCGCGCCGGTCGAGGGCATCCCGAACGTCATCGTGCACCCGGCCGTGGGGCGCGCCGAGCTCGTCGCGGTGCTGCGCGATGCCGAGGCAGCCCTCGTCGCCCACCGCGTGACCCCGCTCACCGAGGCCATGAGCCCGCTCAAGGCCTACGAGTACCTCGCCGCCGGCGCCCCCGTGCTCTCTGTCGACCTGCCGCCCATGCACGGGATCGACCCGCGCGTGCGGCTCGTGCCCCGGGTGCGCGACTTCGGGGACGCGATCGACGAGGTGATCGCCGCGGGCCGCGCCGACGAGGAGGAGCGGATGCGTTTCGTCGCCCGCAACTCCTGGGAGTCGCGGCACCGTGACGTCTTCGAGCTGCTCTTCGCGCGCTCGAATGTGTCGGGCTGATTTCGCCGACGCGAACTCCCCGTAACGAAACCCCGCCCACCATTGCCACCCCCCGGACGGGGGGCTAACGTCATGCCCGTACCCACTCTCCGGATGCATCCCGATTGCCGCCGGATGGACCGCTCTGGTCATCCGAAACGCTGTCACCGCAGACATCCGCGCGGTACTTCCGCTGCCTGACGTGTCGCGCGGAGTCTTCGAGTCCCCCCGCTCGAAAGGCACCGCTGCATGTCCGGTCTCACCCCTGCTCTGTCGACCCCTTCGCTGACCGCGGGCCCTGCCCGCGTGGTCGCCCAGCCCATCCGGCTCGCCTGGCCCGGTCGGCTCACGCGCGCGCTCGTCGTCACCGACATGCTCGCGATCGCCGTGAGCCTCATGGTGGCGCAGCTCGTGCGCTTCGGCGCCCCGCCGGCCGGCCGCCCCGCCATGGAGTCCCTCTACCTGTGGGTGGCCGTCGCCATCGCGGTGCTGTGGCTCGTGACCCTCTCGGCGACGCGATCCCGCGACACCCGCGTGATCGGCGTCGGCGTGCTCGAGTACCAGCGGGTGCTCAACGCGACGCTCTGGACCTTCGGCCTGCTCGCGATCCTCGCCTTCATCGCGCAGCTCGACGTCGCCCGCGGCTACCTCGCGGTGGCCCTGCCGGTCGGTCTCGTGCTGCTGCTCGGCGGGCGGGTGGTGTGGCGGCGCACGCTCGTCGCCCTGCGACGCTCGGGTCGCTGCCTGACCGGCGCGATCGTGGTGGGGCCCGCGGCGGACGTGCGGCG
Source organism: Protaetiibacter intestinalis (assembly GCF_003627075.1). Taxonomy (NCBI): domain Bacteria; kingdom Bacillati; phylum Actinomycetota; class Actinomycetes; order Micrococcales; family Microbacteriaceae; genus Protaetiibacter; species Protaetiibacter intestinalis. Next base: position 2,552,527 of record NZ_CP032630.1, read on the forward strand.
CGTGGTCGCCCAGCTGCAGGTCAACCTGCGGGCCGGCTACCGTCCGATCGCCGTGGTCGTGACCGATGGCAGGCGCCTGAAGGAGTGGGTCGACAGCATTCCGGAGATCCCGATCGACGAGCTCCCGGCCATCTCGCGCCGCACCCGCACGCGCGCCGTCATGATCGCGGGCAACCTCCCGGGAGGACGCGAGCAGATCCGCGAGATCGGCTGGCAGCTCGAGAACGCGCGCACGGAGCTCATCCTCGTGTCCCGTCTCACCGACGTCGCCGGACCGCGTATGCATCTGCGACCTGTGCAGGACCTGCCCATGGTGCACGTCGACCTGCCGCAGTACACCGGCGTCAACCACGCCATCAAGCGTGTGATGGATGTCGTGGCCGCCGGTGCGGCGCTCGTGCTGCTCGCGCCCCTGCTGGCCTTCCTCGCGATGTCGATCCGGCTCTCGAGCGACGGGCCCGTCATCTTCCGGCAGACCCGCGTCGGCCTGAAGGGCACCACCTTCACCATGTTCAAGTTCCGCTCCATGGTCGTCGACGCCGAGGCCCGGCTCGCGGAGCTCCAGGCCGAGCGCGATGCCGGCAACGCCGTGCTCTTCAAGATCAAGGACGACCCGCGGATCACGCCCATCGGGCGCATCATGCGTCGCTACTCGCTCGACGAGCTCCCGCAGTTCATGAACGTGCTGCTCGGAGACATGAGCCTCATCGGACCCCGTCCGCCGCTGCCCGCCGAGGTCGAGATGTACGAGGACCGGGTGAACCGGCGCCTCCTCATCAAGCCCGGCATCACGGGCCTGTGGCAGGTGTCGGGCCGCTCGAACCTCAGTTGGGAGGACAGCGTCAAGCTCGACCTCTCCTACGTCGAGAACTGGTCGGTCACCGGGGACCTCGTGATCTTGCTCAAGACCGCGCGAGCGGTGTTCCGCAAGGAAGGCGCCTACTGAATGGAGATCCGATGAACCAGACCCTGCTCATCTGCTCGGGGGGCGGTCACCTCAAGCAGCTGTACGCCCTCGCCCCGCGCCTCGGCATCGCCCCGGAGCAGCAGCTCTGGGCGACGTTCGAGAACGGCCTGTCGACGAGCCTTCTGGAGGGACGCGACACGGTCTTCGTGCCGTTCGCCGCCCCCCGCGACGCCTGGAACACGGCGCGCATCGCCCAGGTGGTCCGCAAGCTGCTCGCAAGCCGCGACATCGACCGCGTCGTCAGCACGGGGGCGAGCCCCGCAGTCGCGGCGCTCCCGCAGGCGACGATGCGCGGCATCCCCTCGCACTACATCGAGAGCGCGGCGCGTGCGGACGGCCCCTCGCTGTCGGCCAAGATCGTCTCGCGCTTCCCGCGCGTGCACACCTACACCCAGTATCCGGCGTGGGCGGACGGGCACTGGCAGTTCCGCGGCGCCATCTTCGACGCCTACGACGCGGGTGACCCCGTCGAGGTGCCCCGGCTGCGCAAGGTCGTGGTCTCGCTCGGCACGCAGGACGGCTATCCCTTCGACCGCCTCGTCGCGGCCCTCGCCCCGCTCGTCGCGGATGCCGAGGTGCTGTGGCAGACGGGCCCGCACGACGTCTCGCGCTTCGGCGTCGAGGGCCGGGCGACGGTCCCGCACGCCGAGCTCACCGCGGCGATCGAGGAGGCCGACCTCGTCGTCGCCCACGCGGGCGTCGGGGCGGCCGTCACCGCGATCGAGGCGGGCAAGTGCCCCGTGCTCGTGCCACGCCTGGCGCGGCATCACGAGCACATCGACGACCATCAGGTCCAGATCGCCCAGGAGCTCGCGCGCCGTGGGCTCGCCGTGCACGCGACGCCGGAGCAGCTCAGCTCGGAACTGCTGCTCGATGCCGCGCGTCGTTCCACGCGCACGGTCGGGGCGGCTCCCTTCGCCCTCGACGAGCAGCTCGCGGCCTGACGGGGGAGCGGGGGCGGTCGCTCAGGGGGCGGCCGCCCCCGCGACGTCGTCCGGGATGGTCTCGCCGTCGATCCCGGTGATGGGCGCGTCGGGCCGGGCGGCGGCGTCGATGCGCACCTCGTCGGCGTTGAGGGGCGCGAGGTCGCCCGCCGCGCGGTCGCGCACCTCGAGGGTTCCCGTCCGGTTGCCGTCGGCACCCAACCAGGCCGGTTCTGCGCACATCTTCTGGTTCCAGGCGAGCACGAGTGAACGGGTGATCCGGGAGCCGCACTCGCTGAGATAGCCGACGATGTTGCGGTCGAACACCGCACCGGGCGCCGAGCCCCAGCGCACCGAGCCGTCGAGGAACGTGTTGTTCCGCACCACGAGCCCGTCCACGGCCTGCTCTCGGAACTCGGCCGCCGAACCGCCGCCGCAGCGCTCGGTCTTGACCACGCAGCCCTGCACGTAGTTGGCCTCGACGAGCAGACCCTGGATGCCCCGCCCGCCTCCGGAGATGATGATCCCGGCGTTGTAGCAGTTGGCGAGCCGGTTGCCGCGGAGCACGACATCCGCGATGTCGAAGAGCTGGATGCAGTCGGCGTGGCGGCCGTTGTCGACCTCCTGGTCGTAGTCGCGTACCGTCGACCCCTCGACGACGACGTCGCTGGCCCCCGCGATCTGCAGGCCGTCGACCGAGCTTCCCCCCTCGAAGAGCGAATCGATGATGCGCACGTGGTCGGCGCGCACGAACATCCCGCTGCCGGTGACGTGCAGACGCTCGGCGCGCCCGCCGTCCGCGCCGGGGTCGAACGCCGTGAGACCGCGCACGGTGAGGTCGACGAGGTGCACGGCCGGCGCTGAGATCCGCAGGCGGTCGATGACGGGGGCGGCATCGGGTGCCGTCGTGAGGACGAGAGGAACCGCGAACTCGGCGAAGCGACCGTTTCCGGAGATCTCGAGCGATCCGTAGTCTCCTGTGCCGAACTCGATCCGGGTGTTCGAGGAGGCCCGGGCGAGCGCCGTCTCGAAGCCGCACGGGTGGGCCGCCGTGCAATCGCCTGTGCCGTCCGGGAGCACCGACAGGACGACGGGCGCCGCGTCCACCGCGGGGGTGGGTTCGGCGGTGCAGGCGGTGAGCGCAACGATCGCGACGACCATCGCGAAGAGGGTGGGGAGGCGCGAGGTCATCCGTTTGCGGTCGGCAGCTCGGCGAGGGCCGACCAGACGAGCGAGGCGATCACCCGCTGGCCGGCCTCGGAGGGGTGGAAGTAGTCGACGGTGGAGAGCTCGCCGGAATCGAAGGGGTGGTCGTGGACGACTCCACCGTCCGTCCTGCACTTCGGCAGCAACCCGCACAGCTCGGCGATCGCGGCGTTGTACTCGTCGACGCGCGTGGAGACGGCGGCACGACGGCCGGATGCGGTGGCCCCCGTGTCGTCGGCATCGCCCAGCAACGAGCGGCAGGCGGGCGTCGAGCCCCAGGCGCGAAGCGCCTGCGGGGTGCCGTGGCCCTGCTCCCAGACGTTCTCGAGATCGGGCACGAGCACGGCGAGGATCGCCGGGTCCGAGTCCGCGTGCAGCGCATTCAGCAGTCGACCGTACTGGTCGCGGAAGGTCGCGATGTCCGTCATCTCGTCGAGGGAGGGCGCGCAGGCATCGTTGGCCCCCAGGAACACCACGACGAGCTGCGCGTGCTCGGCGAGGATCGTGTCGAGGTTGCCGAGCGCGGTCGACACCCGCGCGCCGTCGCGGGCGAGCGCGCTCACGACGGCGCCCGGATTCTGCGCGGTGGCCCGCACGGCGAGCGAGTCGACGTCCGATCCTCCTGTCGCCCACGATGCCGCACCGCAGATGCGTTCCTCGCGCGTGCAGGCGTTGACGCCGAGGGTCACGGAGTCTCCCAGCACGAGGATCTGTTCCACCTCGTCGATGATCGCGGGCCGCGTCGGACCGACCGGGCTCGGCTCGTCGACGACGACGGGACGGGTGCCGGCGGTCTCCGGCGTGCAGGCGCTCAGAGCCACGGCCGCGAGGAGGAGGGCCGTCGACGCGCGCAGGGGGGGAAGGTGTCGAGTCACGCCTCCGCGCCCTCCGGCGTCGGGGTGCTCGCAGGGGCGGAACGCCGGCGCACGAGCGCGACGAAGCCGACGATTCGCCGCAGGTCTCGACGATAGGCGGGGATGAGGCACACGAGCGCGAGAGGTACGAGGCCCGCCCCGCATCCCGCGAGGAGCTCGAGCACGGCCGGCCCGTCGACGAACTGCAGCGCGAGGAACGCGGCGCCGAAGGCGGGGAGCGCGGCGAGTGCGGGACGCGCGAGCGGCCCGACGATGTCGGTGCCGCGCACGAAGGTACCGCGGATGGCGAACCAGAAGCCCGGCACCGCGAGCACGAGCGTCGTGAGGCTGTAGACGAGAGCGACACCCGCGATGCCACCCCACCACACTCCGAAGAAGAAGCCCGCGATCACGAGCGGGCGCGTGATGGCGTAGTAGATCAGTTGACGATGGGCACGCTCGAGGGTGAGGTAGAGCCAGCCCTGCACGCTGCCGACGGCCTGCACGACCCCTGCGACGGCGAGCAGCGAGAAGACGAGGCCCGCTGGCTGCCAACCGGGGCCGAGCAGCAGCGCGATGAGGGGCCCGGAGACGGCCGCAGCCACCGCGTACGCGGGGATGGTCAGATAGCCGATCATGAGCACGGCGCCCCGGATGTAGCTGCGGAAGCGCTCCGGCTCGTCGCGGAGGGTCGACAACACGGGCAGTGCGACCCGGCCGAGCGGTCCGTTCAACTGCTGGAGGGGCAGCAGGAAGAGCGCGTACGCCCGCGAGTAGTAGCCGAGCTCCTGTGGACCGAGCTGATGGCCGATCACGACGTTGTCGAGGTTGCGGGCCGCGTAGTTCAGCAGCTGCACACCGAAGACGCTTCCCCCCGTCGAGACCAGCGGGAGGACGGCGCGTGAGATCCGCGGGGGCCCGAACCGCGGACGCGCGCTCAGCCACAGGGCGACGAGACGGTAGACCTGGCCGGCGCCGGCGAGCAGCACGAGCGACCAGACGCCCCAGCCGAGCACGGCCGCACCGATCGACAGGGCGACGCCGACGAGCATCGACCCGACGTCGATGTGGGCGAGCGTCGTGAACCGCAGTTCGCGTTGGAGCTTGGCTTGCATGGGCATCGCGATGCCGTTGATGAGCAGGGTGGGCGCGATGACGATCGTGAGGAGCACGAGCTGCGGTTCGCCGTACAACAACGCGATGAGGGGGGCCGCCGCGGCGACGGCGACGGCGAGCACGGTGCCGAGCACGACGGAGAGCCACAGGGCGCTCGACCAGAGAGCCGTCGTCATGGTGCGCGTCTGGATGAGGGCCGCGGTCAGGCCGAAGTCGCGCAGCAGATCCGCGACGCCGACGATCGCCGTGATCATCGCGAGCAGACCGAAGTCGGTCGGGTCGAGCAGGCGGGCGAGCACGACGGTCGACCCCGTCTGCAGCAGGGCGCGGCCCCAGAGGCCGCCCGCCGTGACGAGGGTGCCGCGGGACGCCTTGCGGGCGAGGTCGGCGGGGGGCGCGCTGCGCTGATCCTCCTGCTGGGCGGTCATCGTCTGCTCGTCTCGTCGCGGTTCCATGCCTGCGGGCCGCGGGCTGTCGCGGCCCGCAACCGCGGGCCCACCGTGCCGACGAGGTAGACCGGCACGGCCGGCCAGAGCTGCGGGCGGCGGGCGATCCGGCCGAGCAGGCCGCCCGCGCGGCTCACCACGGATTCGGACCGCAGCTCGGGGAACCGCTCGGCGAGCTCGTCGTTGCCGCGTTGGATACGGGTGGCCCGGCGGATCTGCGCGCGCAGGGTGCGGGGCGCAGGAACCTCGAAACTGTGGCCGGGCAGCAGCGCCCGCTCGGCGGGGGAGAACAGCTGCTGCACGTAGCGGTCGTCCGCGATGACCTCTGGGAAGCGGTCGAAGCGCATCCGCCCACGGGCGGAGAGGGCGTAGACCCCCGAACCGATGTGGCCCGAGCGGCGGTAGTCGGTGTGCTCCCAGACCCGGTAGTGGGCGCGGACGAAGAGCGACGAGAAGCGGGTGTCGACGGTGAACCGGGGAGACGCGACGAGCGGGCCGTCGGAGTGCGTGAGCAGCTCCGCGAGGGCGAGCAGGGTCTCACCCGACACCCGCACATCCGCGTCGACGTAGGCGCGGGCCGCGTACCGTGCCGCCGCGTCGCCCGCGTTGAGTGCCGCGATCTTCGACCCCGTCGCGAGCTCGACGACGTCGACGCCTGCGGCCCGTGCGATCTCCGCCGTGTCGTCGCTGCACCCGTTCGCGACCACGACGAACTGCAGGGCGTCGCGCGGAATCCCGGACGTCATCCGGGCGAGGTTGACGGCGAGCACGTGCGCTTCGTCATGGGCCGGGACGATGACGGACATGCGCGCGCTCACGTTCGCACCTTCACAGCGGGCGCCGTGACCACACGGGGCGCCTCGGTGAGCAGCCACGCGCCGACCGCCCACAGCACGCACAGCACGAGCAGCGTCTGCATGAATCCGAAGGCGTCGTAGAAGAACATCGCGGCCGCGTAGCCCGCCGTCGAGACCGCGATCGCGAACGCGAGCGTGCGGTACCGCTCGGGCACGCGCCGGTCGAGGGAATGCCGCACGAGCAGCACGAACGGCACGAGTACGAAGATCGCGAGACCGATGACCCCCGCGACGCCGGAGTCCATGAGGATGCCGAGCACCTGATTGTCGAGGATGAAGCCGTTGGCGTCCTCGCCCACCACGATGCGGCCGCCGTAGCCGGTGCCGAAGACGGGATGCTGTTGGACGAGTTGGAACGCGGGCCCGAGGTCGGCGAGACGCCCCTGCCCAGCCCATCCGGGTGAGGTGTACTGCGAGGCGACGAGCGTGTCCAGGTCGAGGAACGACAGGAGCGTCTCCGAGACGGTCTTCGGGCTCGCGAAGGAGGCGAGCAGCACCATCGGGATGGTGGCGAGGGCGAGGCCCGCCGCGATCACCGGGCGCAGCACCAGGGTGACGACGAACATCGTCGCGAGCACGACGACGCCCGTGCGCGACACGGCTACCCCGATCCCGCCCAGCAGTACGACGAGCATCGCCCCGTGCACGATCGCGCGATTGACGGTGTTGCGCGGCCAGCTCGCCTCCCGCGCCAGGTAGAGCACGATCGGGATGAGCATGCACAGCATCACCGAGAGCGCGATGGGGTGCTGGGCGGAGCCGAAGGAGCGCGCACCGCCCGCCCGCCAGTCCTCGGTCGCGTCGCGCAGCAACTGGAGCGGGAGCACGTCTCCGAAACGCAGGAACACGTTGATGTGGGTCACGCGTTCGACGATCGCGAAGAAGGCGACGGTGGTTCCCCCGTAGGCGAGGAATCCGAGCGTCGCCATGACGACGCGCTCCGAGCTCAGGAATTGCCGCACGAGGAAGAACACGCTGAGGATGAACATGAGGTTCACGAGACCGCCGAACGCGGTGCCGACGAGCCCCTGCTGGGCCAGCGGCACGATGCTCACGACGATCGACAACACGAGGGTGCCGAGGAACACGGCGATCGGTACCCCGAAGGCGACCGGGCGCAGCCGCATCCGGGGATGCGCGAGCAGCACGAAGAACGCGCCGATGAGCAGCACGGCGATGAGCAGCCGGTACGGCTCCAGCTGGAACGGCAGGGGGACCGGGATCGCGTAGGTGCGGATGGGCACGAACAGGATCACCGCGAGCAGAGCCACCAGCGCCACGGTGGGGCCGGAGACGACGCGCCGAACAGCGCCCGGTGGGACGGGCGGGGTCTGCCGAGGCGCGACGACGTCCACGGGGAGCGTCATGACCGTCGCCGTCGTCAGCGCGACTCGGCCGCGTACACCGGAACGGGCCGGGTCGTCGTCGCCTCGCCGTCGCCTGCCGGGAGCACGCTCACGGGCCGCGCCGCGCGACGCCGGGACCGCGACTCGCGCACGTTCCAGACGACGAACGCCGCGACGATGAAGGCGGCGAGGACGCCGAGCCCCGTCACGACGACCGGGAGCATCGATCCGCTCTTGGTCACGTCCTCGGCAGCTCGCTGATCGAGGGTCGTCAACTGCACGCGGGATGCCGTGTCGATGTCGGCGGCGTCCTGCTCGGCCGTGACGTAGTCCTGGAAGGCGTCGGTCGCGGTGCGCGAGATGAGCTCGGCGCGTTCGGCGCCCTCGGCGGTGCCGATGACGTCGAGGATGGGAAGCGAGAAGCGCCCGGGTGAGGACTCGTCGCCGCTCGGCTGAGTGGTGCGACGCACCGCGGTGATCGTCTCGCCGTCGCCGAGGGGCCCGATCTCGGCCTCCACGGCCGCGCGGATCTGGTCGCCCGCGACGACGTAGGCGTAGACGACGGCCGTCTGCGTGAGGTCTCGGCTCTGCGGTGCCGCCGACCCGTCGACGACAGGCGTCTCGGCCTGGAAGATCGGCTGACTCGCGCTGCCGACGAGCACGGTCGTGGCCGCTCGGTAGCTCGGGACCACCCGCGACACGAGCGTGCCGTCGACGATCGTGTAGCCGGCGAAGAGGCCGGCCACGACGGCCGTGACGAGTCCGATGAGGAGGAGCCACTTCTGGCTCCAGAGGATGTGGAGGTACTTCGGGATGTCCATGCGGGAACCTTCCGATCGGGGGGAGGACATTCCGGGAGGGCGCCATTGCACGACACCGGGGGGAGGTGCGGAGGGAGTATCGGGGATTCCCTCACGCTCACCTTCGCAGGCCCCGTGTTACCGGCTCCACCTCGGCATGTTGCCGACATGTAAAACCTGCGCGAACGGAGGGCGACTTTCGCCCGGAGGGCTTGCGCGGGGCGTATGCCCCCCATAAGGGTGTCGATCATCACCTGATCCCGACGGAGGTGAGAGCCATGACGTCGAAACGCGGATCAGAGAGCAACGGTCGGCTTTCTGTCGTCTATTCGTTCCCGCACCCGCTTGGTGCGCCCGGAATCGGCTGGACGGCCTGGAACCAGGTCGTCGAGTTGGTGGCGGCCGGCCATGAGGTGCACCTGGTGACCTCGAGCGTCGCCCGGCCCGTGCCGGGCCTCGCCTCCTCCCAGCGCACCCTCGAGCTGGCCGGGCTGCGTGTGCCGCATCGGGCCGTCGGGCGTGACCGCGCGTTCCGGCATCACGACCGGATCGCGGCGGGTGTCGTACGCCGGGTGCGCCCGGATGTCGTGCACGGCTGGCCCCTCGCCGCGACGCGGACGTTCGCGGCCGCGGCGGAGGTGGGAGCGGCGAGCCTGCGCGAGGCGCCGAATACCCACACAGCACACGCCTTCGAGGTCGTCGCGGAGGAGTGCGCGCTGCTCGGCGTGGACCTCCCAGCGACCGCCTCGCACGCCGCGAACGCGGCACACCTCGCGATCGAGGAGCGGGAGTGGGCCGCCGCCACCGCGGTGCTCGCGCCGTCGGATGCCGTGGCGCGCAGCTTCGTCGAGCGCGGGCACGATCCCCGACGCCTCGTGCGGCACCGATACGGGGCGCGCGCGTCGGCACACGCGACGGTCGCATCCGCCCCGCCGCGGAGGCATGACGGGGGACCGGTCGTGCTCTTCCTGGGGCGTCTGGAACCGCGCAAGGGCCTGCACTACGCCTTGCGGGCGTGGTCGCAGTCGCTGCTGCGCGAGGCAGGCGGGCGGTTCGTGGTGCACGGGGAGGCGATCCCGTCGTACGCGACGCACCTCGCTCCTCTCCTGGAGCAGCCGGGCGTCGAGCTGCGCGGCTTCACGAGCGATCCGTCGGCGGCCCTCGCCGGTGCCGACGCGCTCGTGCTGCCCACGATCGAGGAGGGGAGCGCGCTCGTGACGTACGAGGCGCAGATCGCCGGCTGCATCCCGCTCGTGTCGAGTGCGGCCGGCGCCTACCTCGACCACGGCGTGCACGGTCTCGTGCACGCTCCGCGCGACGTCGACACCCTCTGTGCGCAGTTCGACCTGCTCGCCTCGGATCCCGCCGCGCGCGCCCGGATGTCGGCCGCCGCGGTCGCCCACGCCCCGGAGCTCAGCTGGGAGGCGGCGGGCCGCGCGCTCGTCGAGGCCTACCGCGAGGCGCTCGAACGGCGACGGGAGGTGGCGCATGCCGTCGCCGAGTGAGCTCGCGGTCGTCGTCTGTTCGCGCGAACGGGCGGGGATGCTCTCGGACGCGCTCGGCACGATCGTGCTGCACACGCCGCGCGAGGCGGAGATCCTCGTCGTCGATTCCGCGTCGACGAGTGCGGCGACGCGCGAGGCGGCGCATGCGGCGGGTGTGCGCTACGTGCGCACCGACACGAAGGGGCTCTCGATCGCTCGCAATGTCGGCATCTCGGCGACCGCACGGCCGTACCTGGTCTACACGGACGACGACTGCGTCGCGGTCGAGCGCTGGACCGAGGGCATCCTCGAACGGTTCGCCGACGAACGCGTGGGCGCGGTCACGGGGGAGATGATCGACCATACGGCCGTCGACCATTCGGCGCCTCTCGGGCCGACCCGTCACACCCGGGTGCTCGCGGGTCTGGACGCCGGTCATGGCGCGCTCATGGCATTCCGCCGCGAGGTGCTCGTGGAGCTCGGCGGATTCGACGAGGTGCTCGGCGCGGGCCGCCACCTCGCGGGTGCCGAAGATCTCGACATCTTCTGCCGCATCCTCGACGCGGGGTACGCCGTCGTGCACGACCCGAGCTGCATCGTGACGCATGTGCACACCCGAGACGACGACGCCTACGAGCACCTGTACCGGGGCTACGGCCTGGGGCTCGGCGGTCTCGTCGGCAAGTGGATGCGGCTGCGGCCGATCGTCGGGATGCGGATGTTCGTGACGCTCGCCGCCCGCACGCTGCGTCGAGCGGTGCGCAGCCGATCGGACGCACGACGCGGCCCGGCCGAGCGCGCGATGCTCGCGGGCATCATCTCCGGCATCCGGTCGAGCCGCCGTCTCGCGCTGGAGGGCGGCCGGTTCGTCGACGACGACCGTCCGGCGCCCATCGTCCTCGAGGAGGCGAGCCACCCGGCCGCCTCCGGCACGACGGAGGAGGGGAGCTGATGGTGCAGAAGCTGCCGGTCGAGCTCATGCGCACGCTCGACGAGAAGTTCATCGGCGACTGGGCGACGTTCCAGACGATGCGTCCCTGCGGGGCGCTGGTCGTCGCGGGTGAGACGCTGCGCACGGCAGAGGGGGCGCTCGACCATGCGGCCGCCATCGAGCACGTGCGTCACGTCGTCGCGCAGTGGCCGGCGCTCAGGATGCGAGTGCGGCCGATGCCGCTCGGGGTCACCACACCCGTGTGGGAGGCTTGCGAACCCGACCTCGCGTGGCACGTTCGCTTCCTCGACGAGTGCCCGCCTGAGCGCGTGGACGCCGTGCTCGGCGGGGCCGAGCACGGACTGCTCGAACTCGACCGTCCGTTGTGGGTCGTGCTCGTGGTGGGCCTGCCGGACGGCGATGTCGCCTTCGTGCCGCAGGTGCAGCATGCGCTCGGCGACGGGATCTTCGCGATGCGCTTCATCGAGCACCTCACCGCCGACGCCCCGTTCGACCCGCGCGAGACGCCGCCGCCCGAGCCGCTCGTCTCGCCACGCACGGCCGTGGGTGTGCTCGCCGCCGCCTTCGGCTCGTGGTGGCGGACACAGGGCTCCCTCCCGGCGGCGTGGCGCGAGTACACGCGCAAGTCCTTCGTGCGGCGCCTACGTCGTACGGGCGGGAGGATCCTGCGGCCGGGACGGATGCGTCGGCAGTCGACGACCCCGCCGCCGTCCCGCCACCATGCGTTCACGACGCTCGAGCTGCGGGAGGTGAAGCTCGCGGCGCGCGAGGCCGGCTGCTCCGTGCATGACGCCCTGGTGACGGGTGCTCTCCGCGCCGTCGACGAACTCGTGGCGCACGGCTCGGGCGCCGCGCTGCTCGTCCCGGTGTCGCGCCGCGCGGGTACGACGGGAGACGAGCGCAACAACATCTCCATGACGCGCGTGCAACTGCCGCCCGGAACCGAGCGCGCGGATGCCGTGGCCACGGTGGCATCGCAGGTCGCGGCTGCTGCATCGGGCGAGGGCGGTGCCGCCGTCGAGGGTCCCGCGCCCGGGTACGTCTCCTACCTCCCCTGGCGGGTACGACCGCGGTATGCGGGGCAGGCGCTCGTGCGCACCCTCGTGCTCTGGCCCGTGCTCGACCCGCGGCACGACTTCAGCGTCTTCGCGGGAAGCTACGCCGGCACCTTCTCGATCGCCGTCTCGGGCACCGAGGAAGCGACCGTGATCGCCCTCCGCGACCGGATCGCCGCCGAGCTGCTCGCGGCCGCACCCGCGCCGATCGAGGTACCCGCGTGAGCCGCGTCGGGGGTCTCCTGCAGTCCATGCTCGACGTCGGCACCTACCTGCAGGGCATCCGTCTCGCCCACTTCGCCTCCTATTCCCACGTGCGGCAGGTGCGCCTGCTCGAGCGCGGTGCGGACGTCTCCTTCGCGCCCAACGTGTCGTTCCGCAACGCGGAACGCATCCGGATCGGCGACGGCTCGCACATCGGCGAGTTCTCGATCGTCTGGGCGGGCAACTCGACCGGGCGAGTGACGCTCGGGCGCAAGGCGCTGCTCGCACCGCACGTCACGATCACCGCCTCCAACTACGGGATCGAGCGCGGTACGCCCGTCATGGACCAGCCCAAGGTGGAGCGCGACATCGTGATCGGCGACGACGTGTGGCTCGGCGCCAACGTCGTCGTGACCGCGGGGGTCACGATCGGCGACGGTGCGATCGTCGGGGCGGGCGCCGTCGTGACGCGGGATGTGCCCGCGTTCGCGATCGTGGGAGGGGTGCCCGCGAAGGTCATCGGCTGGCGACCCGAGGCCGCATCCGAAGCGGCGGCGGACGGCGAGTTCTCGACGGCGGAGCTCGGCGTATGAACCCCGCCGTCACGATCGTCATCGTGAACTTCAACACGGCGGAGGCGACGGCCGCGTGCGTGGACTCGGTGCTCGCCGAGGGGATGGATGCCGAGGTCGTGGTCGTCGACAACGGGTCACGCGACGGCAGCGTCGAGTTGCTCCGCTCGCGCTTCCCCGACGTCGAGGTCGTCGACACGGGGGAGAACCTGGGCTTCGCGGCGGGGGTCAACCGTGGTGCTGCGGCGGGATCCGGGGAGCGCATCCTGTTGCTGAACCCCGACACGATCGTCCATGCGGGTTCGCTTGACGCGCTTCTCGGGTTCGCCGACGCCCACCCCGCGTACCGCGTCTACGGCGGCCGCACGCTGCGCCCCGACGGCGAGCTCGACCCGAGCTCGTGCTGGGGTGAGCCGACCCTGTGGAGCCTCGTGTGCTTCGCCACGGGGCTCACGACCCTCTTCCACCGCTCTGCCCTGTTCGACCCCGAGTCGCTGGGGCGGTGGCAGCGCGACACCGTGCGCGAGGTCCCCGTCGTCACGGGATGCCTGCTGCTCATCTCCCGAGACGACTGGGAGCTGCTCGGCGGCATGGATGAGAGGTTCTTCCTGTACGGCGAGGACGCCGACTTCTCACGGCGCGCGCGCATGGCCGGGATGCGTCCGGTGATCGTCCCGGATGCCGTCATCGTGCATGAGGTGGGCGGATCGACCGCCTCGAGCGGGCGCAAGATGTGCCTCGTCATGGCGGGCAAGGCCACCGATGCGCGGCTGCGCTGGAGCCCGGGTCGCGCCCGCCTGGCGCTCGCGCTGCTCGCGGGTGGCGCAGGTCTGCGGGCGCTGCTCGGCAAGGACACGTGGCGCGAGGTCTGGCGACGACGCGCGGACTGGGAGCCGGGGTACCCCGCGGCGCGGGCGGCGTTGTTCTCCGCCGAGCGGTCGGTGGGCGTGTGATGACGATGCGCGTCGAGGCCGAGCCCGCCTACCGCACCGCGGCAGCGAACCCGTACAACGCCCTGCTCGCCGACGCGCTCGTCGAGCACGGGGCGCGGGTCCGGGATCTGAGCTATCTGCGGCTCGCGCTCGGACGCGCGGACATCGTGCATCTGCACTGGCCCGATCTCACATTCCTCTCGGGGCATCGAATGTCGATCGTGCGAGCTCGACTGTTCTTCTTCCGGAATGCGTTGCGGCTGGCGCGCTTGCGCGGCACCCGCTTGGTCTGGACCGTCCACAATCTCGAGTCCCACGAGAGCCGCGCGACGCCCGTGTTGCGCGAACGGCTGCACCGCATGCTCGTCGCCGAGCTCGACGGCCTGCTCGCCCTCTCGGCGTCGAGCCTCGAGCTCGCCCGGCAGCGCTATCCCGAGCTCGACGCCCTACCCGGCTTCGTGACCCCGCACGGCCACTACCGCGCCGCCTATGACTGGTCGCTCGACCGCGGCCGTGCGCGCGAACTGCTCGGCGTGCCCGCAGAGGGTCCCCTCGTCGTCACCGTCGGCCAGATCAGGCCCTACAAGAACATCCCCGCGCTGCTCGATGCCTTCTCCGATGTCGCGGTGTCCGGCGCGCGCCTCGTCGTCGCGGGGCGCCCTTCCTCGGCCGAGCTCGCGGAGGATCTGCGTGCGGCCGCGGACGGTGATCCTCGCGTGGTACTCGACCTCGCGTTCCAGAGCGACGAACGGATGGCGTGGTGGCTGCGCGCCGCGGACCTCGTCGTGCTGCCGTATCGTGCCGTGCTCAATTCGGGCTCGGCGATCCTCGCGCTCTCGGCGGACCGGCCCGTGCTGGTGCCGGATCTCGGATCGCTCACCGAGCTCGGCGAGCAACTCGGCGCCGCGTGGGTGCGTACCTTCCACGGTGAACTGAGCTCCGCCGAGCTGTCGGACGCCATCCGCTGGGCGACCGAGGCGGGCCGTCCCGTGACCGTAGACCTCGACCCCCTCGAGTGGGATACTGTCGCCCACCAGACACTCGAGGCCTACTCCGCGGTGCGCGAGCACCCCCGGATCCCCGTTTCGAGGCGGAATGTTCCACCTGAGAGACAATCCGCGACCGGCTCCCCGATAGTGCCGATTGCGGACGCGACCCTCGTCGCGTCACCGCACACCTCCCCGTGAGGCACAACCCGAACCCGATGGAGCCCCCTGATGACCGCTTTGCCGTACCCCCGCACACCCCGGGTCACCCTGCCCGGCATCCGCTCGATCTCGCTGACCCCCCGTCGGATCGCCCTCGTCGTCCTGCTCGCGCTCATCACCCTCGCAGCCACGATCGCCGGCGGCATCGCGACGGTCGCCCCGCCCCTCACGCTGCCCGCCGGGCGCTACATCGTGGCCTTCTCGGATGCGGCCGCCGCCGACCGCATCGCCGACGCCTTCACACTCGACCGTGAGCGCGAGTACTCCTCGGTGCAGGGCTACGCCGCCTACTTGACCTCGCAGCAGGCGACAGCCCTCTCGCGCGACGGTTCGGTGCGGGGTCTCTCGCTCGACCGCGTCGTCGTGGGCTACGCGCAGACCGTGACGCCCGTCCCCGGCGCCGTGGAGGCGGACGAGGCCCCCGTCTTCGCGGGTGACGGTGTGACCGACTACACAGGTCCCGCGGTCGCCGTCGTCGATTCCGGTGTCGACAGCCACCCCGACTACAACCTCGCGGGCGCCGTGAACTGCTACGGATCCGGCGGGGTCGGCGACGCCAATGGCCATGGCACCGGGGTCTCGGGCTATATGGCCGCGTACGACAATGCGATCGGCATCGTCGGGGTCGCGCCAGGAGCGCCGATCTACTCGGTGCGGGTGCTCGGCTCCAAGAACGACGGCACCCTGACGGGGCTCATGTGCGGTCTCGACTGGCTCGTGCAGCACCACGCGGAGTACGACATCAAGGTCGTCAACATGAGCATGGGCACCCCCGGCGCCGACGACGGCAACTGCGGCTACACGAACGGTGACGTCGTGCACCAGGTGATCTGCGAGCTGGCGGCGGACGGCGTCACGGTGGTCGCTGCAGCAGGCAACCAGAAGGTGGACTTCCGCAACCAGATCCCGGCCGCCTACGACGAGGTGCTCACCGTCACCAACTTCGCGGACTACGATGGCCGCCCGGGCGGTCTCGCCGCCGCTCCCTGCGACGCCGAGACACCTGACGACAGCTACGCCGTGACGAGCAGCTTCGCGGTGCTCGCCGCGGATGCCGCGCACACGGTGTCGGGCCCCGGGATGTGCCCCTTCACAACGAAGAAGGGAAACGGTTACGCCTACATCCAATCGGGTACGAGCATGTCGACCGCGGCGGTGAGCGGCGTGGTGCTCGACTGCCTCTCGACCGGCGGAGCGTGCGTCGGCAAGTCGAGTGCGGACATCATCCAGATCGTGCGATCTCAGGCCGCGGCCTCCGCGCTGCTGCGCGACCATCGCATCGTGGGCGACCCGTTGAACCCCGTCGCCGGGAAGTACTTCGGTTTCGCGGCCTCCGTCGTGCCGGTCGACGACGTCACTCCGACTCCCACGCCCACGGACACGCCCACGCCCACGCCGACTCCGACCGAGACTCCGAGTCCGAGTCCGACACCGACCCCGACTCCGACCGAGACGCCCACTCCGACTCCCACCCCGACCCCGACGCCCACCCCGGCGCCGGACACGCAGGCGCCCATCGTCTCGATCATCACCCCGACGAGCGGGCAGACCATCAGCGGCACCTTCACGGCCGCGGTCTCCGCATCGGACGACGTGGGGGTGACAGGGGTGTCGCTCTGGTCCGGATCCCAGAAACTCGGTGATGCGGTCTGGTCAGGGCAGTTCTGGGTGCTTACGGTGAATACAACTGCATATCGAAACGGCTCGTACCCGATCGTCGCGAAAGCTCGCGACGCGGCCGGAAACACCGGAAACAGTGCGCAGATCACGGTGGTGATCCGCAACTGATGATGAGGGGACGGGGGCGATCGGCGTGCACGATCGAAACAGCTGGATGCGCAATGGGCTGAGGGGGGCGGCACTCGCGGTGCTCGTGGGGGCGCTGCTCGTGCCGGCGGCGGGCACACAGGCTGCGCCCGCCGACCGGTACGCGGCGCCCGCGGGCAGCGGCACGGCGTGCACGTCGAGCGCGCCGTGCGCGGTGCCCGCGGCGATCGCGGGTGCGAGCGCGGGGGGACGTGTGCTGCTGACCTCCGGCAGCTACCCCGACCTCGTGGTGAGCGGGGGAGGCGGCACCACCGCGGCCCCTGTCACCGTGACCTCGGCATCCGGGGCCGCCGTGACGCTCACGCGAGTGCGCACGACGGCGCCCCACATCATCTGGAGCGGACTGAAGGTCACCACGACGTTCTATCTGAACGCCGGGTCGACGGGCTCGACCCTCACGGGGATGCACTTCGACGGGGGCGGGTTGTTCGTGCGGGCGGCGCAGGCGACGGTGACCGGGTCGCTGTTCGAGAACGGGCACTCGATCGACGGCATCCAGATCGGCAACGCCTCGGATGTACTCGTCGAGGGCAACACCGTGCGCGATTACGACCAGAGCATCGCCAACGGCTACCACGCGGACTGCGTCCAGATATTCGACAGCGTGCGCGTCACGGTGCGGGGCAACCGCTTGGGCGACTGCTACAACGCGGGCGTCATCCTCTCCCCGGGTGCGGGGAAGGGGATGACCGACATCGTCATCGAGTCGAACTTCATCCAGGGCTGCGTCGTCAAGACGACCCTGTGCGCGGGTGGGTCGGCAGTCGACCTGCGGCCGCCGAGTATCAGCGGGCTGGTGGTCCGCGGCAACACGATCCTAGACGGTTCCACGCGCCTGGTCGCCTCACCGGGGCTCGTCTTCGACCGCAACATCGTCGGCTACCTGTCCGATTGCGCGGCACCGGTCACGAACTCGGTGCTGCTGTCGTGGAACACGGCGGTCTGCGCTCGACCGGCGTCGCTGGGAGCCGCCGGCACGCGCTACGGCGTCGTCGACTTCCGCGATCGTTCGGCGGGCGACCTGCACCTCACGAACCCCACGCAGGCGCGGATCTCCCAGCTCGGCACGGTAGCCACCGCGGCACGGGACATCGACGGTCAGTCGGTCGATGTGCGGCTTGCGGGCGCGGATGCCGTGCCCGGGGCAAACCTCGGGGCGGTGCCGTCCCCGGTCCCCCCGACGAGCGGCGCGGGCGGAGGCGGGGGATCGAACTCGATCACCCTCACGGCCGACGCGGGGTCGAGTTCCGACATCCCGGGGATCGACGCGTACTTCGCGAGCAAGGGGATATCGTCGGCCGCATCGTTCTCGATCCCCGTCAGCGGGAAGGTCGTCGTGCGCGGCACCCGGGTGGCGAGCGGGTGGACCGTGGCCTGGAATCTCACCGGCGTCCCGCCCGCGAGCTACGCGACGACCGCGGTCGTCGTCTCGACGAGCGGGGCGACGACGAGCGTGCCCGTGACCGTTCGCGTCGTCGCGCCGTGACGGTGGAGAGTCGTGATCGTTAACGGCACGTAAAACCTCCCCGTTCGGGGGTCACGGGGGCTTGACGCTGGCAGCGCGCTGGTGCCACGGTGAAGCCCAGCAGCTGTTGGGCGGAGACCAGGATCCCACTCCCGGAATGTCACACCGTCCACGGTCGATGGGGATTGCGTCACCACCCCGATAGGTGGCGTCAGTTGAGACTCGGAAACTCCTGACGTGAGGACGTACCGTGACCACCATCCCCCCTGCTCCGCGTATCACCGTCATCGGGACCGGCTATCTGGGTGCCACCCAGGCGGTCTGCATGGCCCACCTCGGATTCGAGGTGCTCGCCGTCGATGTCGACCCCGGCAAGATCGAGGCGCTCGCCTCCGGTCGGCTGCCGTTCTACGAGCCCGGACTCGACACGCTGCTCGTCGACACCCTCGCCACCGGTCGGCTGCGCTTCTCCACGGACTTCGATGACGCCGCGGCGTTCGGCGACGTGCACTTCGTCTGCGTCGGCACCCCGCAGTCGAGCGGTTCGGATGCCGCCGATCTGCGTTACGTGGACGCCGCGTTCGGAGAGCTTGCCCGCCGCATCACCGGCCGCGCTCTGCTGGTGGGCAAGTCGACCGTCCCGGTCGGCACCGCCGATCGGCTCGCGGCGATGGTGAGGGAGATGTCGCCGGCAGGCGATGCGCTCGAGCTGGCCTGGAACCCGGAGTTCCTGCGGGAGGGCTACGCGGTCGATGACACGCTGCGCCCCGACCGCCTCGTGTTCGGCGTGACGAGCGCATGGGCGGAGCGGATGCTGCGCGAGGTCTTCGCGCCGCTCGTCGCGGACGGCGTCCCCGTCGTCGTCGCCGACCCGGCGACCGCCGAACTCGTCAAGGTGGCGGCCAACTCCTTCCTCGCCACCAAGATCTCCTTCATCAACGCGATGGCCGAGGTGTGCGAGGCCGCGGGTGCCGACGTCTCGCTTCTCGCGAAGGCGCTCAGCTACGACGATCGCATCGGCGGACGCTTCCTGAAGCCCGGCCTGGGATTCGGTGGAGGATGCCTCCCCAAGGACATCCGCGCGTTCCGTGCGCGAGCCGAGGAGCTCGGGGTGAGCGCCGCCGTCACCTTCCTCCACGAGGTCGACCAGATCAACCTGCGCCGGCGTTCGCGCACTGTCGACCTCGTGCGCGAACTGGCCGACGGCGAGTTGCAGGGTGTCCGCGTCGCGGCGCTCGGAGCCGCCTTCAAGCCCGACTCCGACGACGTGCGCGATGCCCCGGCCCTCGACGTGGCGCGCCTGCTCTATCTGGAGGGTGCATCCGTCGTCGTCTACGACCCGCAGGCGAACGCCAACGCGCACCGGGCATACCCCGACCTGGACTACGCGAGCTCGCTCGCGGAGGCCGTGAACGGCGCCGACGTCGTCGTGCTGCTCACCGAGTGGGCGGAGTTCGTCTCCGCCGACCCCGAGGACATGGGCGTACTCGTCGCCCATCGCCGTATCGTCGACGGCCGCAGCGCCCTCGACGTCGAGAACTACCGTGCCGCCGGCTGGGAGTACCGCGCTCTCGGCAGACCTGCAGAGGTCGGCGTGACGCGGTCATGAGGTTCCGCCGGGGTCCGGGGTTTATCGGGAACTCCGGCCCCCGGCGGACGTTCGCAGGCTACTGCAGGCCCTGCGGGAATAACAGGTAGACGACAGTGGTTCGTCTGTGTCGTGCCTGAACCTCTCAAGATCGACATCTGGTCCGACATCGCCTGCCCCTGGTGCTTCATCGGCAAGCGCCGTTTCGAGGCGGGAGCCGCCGAGGCGGGGGTGCCCGTCGAGATCGAGTACCACTCCTTCGAGCTCGCCCCCGACACCCCGGTCGACTTCGACGGCAGCGAGTTCGAGTTCCTGGCGCAGCACAAGGGCATTCCGGAGGCGACCGCGAAGCAGATGATCGAGCGGGTCACCGGCATCGCCTCCACGGTGGGGCTGAACTACGACTACGACGCACTGCAGCACACCAACACCGTCAAGGCGCACCAGTTGCTGCACTACGCGAAGCTGCGCGGACGCCAGCTGGAGATGAAGGAGCGCCTGCTCGCGGCGTACTTCGAGGAGGGTCGCCACGTGGGTCGCGTCGAGGATCTCGCCGACCTCGCGGCGGAGCTCGGCTTCGACCGCGACGACGTGGTCCGCTCGCTCGAGGCCGACGAGCACCTGGCCGACGTGCGTGAAGACCAGGCCGTTGCCCAGGAGTTCGGCATCCAGGGGGTGCCGTTCTTCGTCATCGACCGCAAGTACGGCGTCTCGGGCGCCCAGGAGCCCGGCACCTTCGCCGAGGTGCTGCGTCAGGTCGCGGCCGAGAAAGTCGACGCGTGAGCGGCCTCATCCCGCTCGGCGACCCGGACGCGATCGCCTGCGAGGGCGACGTCTGCGAGGTGCCGTTCGTTCGGGAGGACGACACGCCGCGCACGTCGCGCTGAACCGGCTGCGGGCGGCGTGTCGTCCTCCCGAACGGAATCAGCGCTGCGGGGCGGGCTCGCTGATGTCCGCGACGGTCGCGTCGAGGCCCGCGATGAGCGCGTCGGCCTCGACGAAGAGGCTCGCGCCATGCTCGCCCGCGCCCATCGAGACACGGCGGCCGACGATCCGCTCGTCGACGTAGACGGGCCACGCGGTGGTCGAGCCGAGCGGGGTGATCGTGCCGCGCTCGTAGCCGGTCGCCTCGAGGGCGAGGGATGCGTCGGGCAGCTGCAGCTTGTTGACGCCGACGAGCGCGCGCAGCTTCGGCCAGGAGATGACCCGGTCGCCGGGGATCTCCGCGAACAGGAAGGTGCCGTCGCTGCGCTTCACGACGAGCGACTTCACGATGTCGGCGGGCGTGATGCCGAGGATCGCGGCGGCCTCCTCGAGAGACGACGCAGCCTGCCGCTCGACGAACTCCACCTCGATGCCGCGCGCGGCCGCATCCGCCGCCACCCGATCGCGTCCTGCGCCCATGCCCGGCCTCCTCACGGCTCGATCTGAGAGAATCGAGAAGATGTCCACCCTATTCGCGCCCCCGGCACCCGCGCTGTCGATCGGCCCCCTGCGCCTCGACGTGCCCGTCGTGCTGGCGCCCATGGCGGGCATCACGAACACCGCGTTCCGGCGGCTGTGCCGCGAATACGGTGCCGGGCTCTACGTCTCCGAGATGATCACGAGCCGCGCGCTCGTCGAACGCACGCCCGAGTCGATGCGCCTCATCCGCCACCATGAGTCGGAGACGCCGCGTTCGATCCAGCTCTACGGAGTCGACCCGAAGACGGTCGCCGAGGCCGTCACGATGCTCGTCGCCGAGGACCGCGCCGACCACATCGACCTCAACTTCGGCTGCCCCGTGCCGAAGGTCACCCGCAAGGGCGGGGGAGCGGCGCTGCCGTGGAAGACCGAGCTCTTCCGCCAGATCGTCGAGGGGGCCGTGAAGGCCGCGGGCCCGCTGCCGCTCACCGTCAAGATGCGCAAGGGCATCGACTCGGACCACCTGACCTACCTCGAGGCGGGACGCATCGCCGAGGGTGCGGGCGTCGCCGCGGTCGCCCTGCACGCGCGCACCGCCGCCGAGTTCTACTCGGGCACCGCCGACTGGTCGGCGATCGCGAAGCTCAAGCAGACGGTCACGGGCGTGCCCGTGCTCGGCAACGGCGACATCTGGAGCGCCGCGGATGCCGTGCGCATGGTCGCCGAGACCGGGTGCGACGGCGTCGTGGTCGGCCGCGGGTGCCTCGGCCGTCCGTGGCTGTTCGGCGACCTGGCCTCCGCGTTCACGGGCGGTGGTCTGAAGGCGGAGCCGACCCTCGGCGAGGTCGGGGCGGGCTTCCGCCGCCACGCGGAGCTGCTCGTCGAGTTCTTCGACGGCGACGAGGGTCGCGCCTGCCGCGACATCCGCAAGCACGTCGCCTGGTACTTCAAGGGCTATGCCGTGGGCGGCGAGATCCGTGCCGCGCTCGCGCAGGCGTCGAGCCTCGCCGAGATCGACGAGCTGCTCGGCCGCCTCGATCCCGCCCAGCCGTACCCGGGCGCGGATGCGGAGGGCCAGCGCGGACGCGCGGGCACCCCCAAGCAGCCCGCCCTGCCGGACCGCTGGCTCGACTCGCGCGAGCTGCAGGAGACCCACCGGGCCGAGCTGACCGAGGCCGAGTTGGACACGAGCGGTGGGTGAGCTCGCGTCCGGCTACACGCCGGCCGACACCGAGCGCATGCTCCCCGAGGAGCACTCCTCCCGCCGCAGCGACTTCGCGCGCGACCGCGCCCGCCTGCTGCACTCGAGCGCGCTGCGTCGGCTCGCCGTGAAGACGCAGGTGCTGAGCCCCACCGCGGGCCTCGACTTCGCGCGCAACCGGCTCACCCACTCCCTCGAGGTCGCCCAGGTGGGCCGGGAGCTCGCGGTGAACCTCGGCCTCGACCCCGACGTGGTCGACACGGCGTGCCTCGCCCACGACCTGGGGCATCCGCCGTACGGCCACAACGGCGAGCGTGCGCTCAACGACTGGGCCTCCGACATCGGCGGCTTCGAGGGCAACGCCCAGACGCTGCGGCTGCTCACCCGGCTCGAGCCGAAGGTCTTCGACGCCGACGGTCGCGCCTACGGCCTGAACCTCACGCGTGCGAGCCTCGACGCGAGCTGCAAGTACCCCTGGCCCGAGCAGGACGGCATCCCCGACCCCTCCGGCCGCAGCAAGTTCGGCTTCTATGCGGACGACACGCCCGCCTTCGTGTGGCTGCGGGCCGGGGCGCCGGCGCGGGTGCGCTGCATCGAGGCGCAGGTCATGGACCTCTCCGACGACATCGCGTACTCGGTGCACGACTTCGAGGACGCCATCATCACGGGCTACCTCGACGTCCGCGCCCTCTCGGCACGCGTCGAGCACGACGCGCTCGTCGACAGCATGGTCGAGTGGATCGGCGGCGAGCTCGACCACGAGACGCTCATCGCGGCCTTCGACCGGCTCGACAGCCTGCCCGACTGGATCGACTCCTGGGACGGCTCGCGGCGCGACCAGGCCCGCCTCAAGAACCTCACCTCGCAGCTCATCGGCCGCTTCGCCGGGGAGGCCGTGCGCTCGACCCGTGAGGCGCATCCGCAGGGCGCGCTCGCGCGTTTCGGGGCGGATGTCGTGGTGCCGCTCGAGACGCGCGCCGAGATCGCGGTGCTCAAGGGCATCGTGGCGGCGAACGTCATGTCGACGAACGCCCGGAAGCCGATCTACGCACAGCAGCGCCGCATCCTCGCCGAGCTCGCCGACGCGCTGTGGGCGGATCCGAGCCACCTCGACGCGGGCTTCGCGGCCGATTTCGCCGCGGCCGGCGACGACGCCGCCCGCAAGCGGGTCGTCGTCGACCAGGTCGCCTCGCTCACCGACCCCTCGGCCAACGCCTGGCACGAGCGGCTGGTGCCCTGAGCCGTCCGCCTAGACGAGCAGCAGCACGCCGAGCGCGATGAGCCACGCCGACCAGAGGATGTAGCCGACCGGCACGAGGATCCCCGCGACGGTCCAGCCGCGGGGCTCGAAGGGCCCGACGAACTCGAGGGCGCCGACGAGCAGCATCGTGCCGATCACGACGCCCGCGATCACGGACCACAGCGGCAGGGCCCCGGCCGCGCCGATCGCGAGCAGGATCGTCCACAGGCCCGTGAAGAGGTAGCCGAGGTGCTCGCCGACCGCGACGCCGAGGTAGCGGTGGAACGACTGGAAGACGAGGTCGACGGTCCTCGGATCGGCGCCCGCGGCCGACTCGCGCGCGAGGTGCGGGACGAGGAACACCCAGCGCAGCAGCCCGAGGCCCTGCACGAGCGCGGCGAGCACGCCCACCACGAGCCCGAGCGCGGCGAGCGAGGGGTCGGCCACGAGCGCGGCGGCGAGCACCGGGATCGGCAGGAACGCGATCGCCGTGAGGGCGAAGAACCACCAGAGCAGCACGAGCCCCGAGCCGCCGGCGCGGAAGCGCCCGAGGATGACCTCGGTCGGCTCGCGCAGGATGCCCGGGTACGAGAACCGCCAGGCGAGCAGGCCGTAGGCGAGGTTGAACGCGAGCGGGATGGCGATGAGCAGCGCGGGCAGCATCACGCGGCCGCCGTGGTCTCGGGGGAGGCTTCGGGTGCCGCGGCGATGCGGGTGCCCGCCGTGAGACGCAGCACGACGGCGAGCGCGACGGCGAGCAGCAGCGAGCCCGTGGAGCCGAAGATGCCGAATCCCTGCTCGGCGTCGATCGCGAGCGCGAGGCTCACGCCCCAGGCGAGCGTCCAGCCGGCGGCGAGGAGCGGGATCCACGCCACGGCCCGCAGGGGCGCGCCGGCGATCGCCTGGGCGGCGCCGAGCACGGCGCCCGCGAGGGCCGCCCCGCCGAGCACGGCGGACGGCGAATCGGGCAGCAGCGCGGCGAGCGCGGCCGCGAGACCGTTGCCGACCGCGAGACCGAGCGCGGATGCCACCATCCAGCGGGCGGGCGGGCGTCGGAAGGCCCACGCCTGCGCGGCGCCCGGCTCGGGGCGTCGCCGATGGCGCTCTACACGCACGTCGCCTCGAAGGAGGAGCTGCTCGACCTCGTGCTGAGCGGGTACCTCGGCGAAATCGCGGGGGAGGACGATCCGACGCGCCCGTGGGATGAGGTGGTGGTGGAGGCGGCGCTGCGCCTGCTCGACCACCTGCGGGCGAACCCGTGGGCCGTTCCCGCGCTCTTCGCGCGCCCCGACCCGGGCCGCGGCGCGACCGCGGCGGGGGAGCTGTACCTCTCCGCAGCCCTGCGCGGCGGGCTCACGCACCGCGAGGCCGTGGAGCTGTTCACCGGCCTGCTCGCCCTCGTCTACGGAGCGGCGGGCTTCCTCGCGCCGGTCGTGCGCCCCGCCGCGCAGGATCGCGCGGCGGTCGCGGCCGTCATCCGTGCGGCGTCGGCGGAGGCGTATCCGGCCACGGCGGCGGTCGCCGACGAGCTCGTCGCCTACGGCTCGGACGAGCAGCTGCGCGCCATCGTCGAGGCCTACGTGCACGGTGTCGCACACCGGAGCGGGCGCGGCATCCGGGGCGGCTCCTAGAATCACAGGCATGCCCGGTCTCATTCGTCGAAGCGACATCGACGAGGTCCGGTCCCGGGTGAACATCGCCGACATCGTGGGCGACTACGTGACCCTCAAGTCGGCCGGCGTCGGCTCCCTCAAGGGACTGTGCCCCTTCCACGAGGAGCGCAGCCCGAGCTTCCACGTGCGACCGGGCGTCGGGCGCTACCACTGCTTCGGTTGCGGCGAGGACGGCGACGTCTTCACCTTCCTGCAGCGGATGGATCACGTGAGCTTCCAGGAGGCCGTCGAGCGGATGGCCGCGCGGGTCGGCATCGAGCTGCACTACGAGGACGGCGGCGGCCCGGCATCCGACCACGGCCAGCGGGCCCGGCTGCTCGCGGCCAACAAGGCGGCGGAGGAGTTCTTCCGCGCCCAGCTCGCCGAGCCCGGCGCGCAGCCGGGGCGCGACTTCCTGGGAGGGCGCGGCTTCGACCAGGCGGCGGCGGAGCGCTTCGGCGTCGGCTACGCGCCGAAGTCGTTCGACGCGCTCAAGAACGCGCTCGGGAGGCAGGGCTTCAGCGCCGAGGAGCTCACGGCCGCGGGCCTGCTCTCCACGGGCGACCGGGGCAACAGCTACGACCGCTTCCGCGGCCGGGTGATCTGGCCGATCCGCGACGTGACGGGCACCACCGTCGGCTTCGGCGCGCGCAAGCTGTTCGACGACGACCAGGGCCCCAAGTACCTGAACACCCCCGAGACGCCCGTCTTCCACAAGAGCCAGGTGCTCTACGGCCTCGACCTCGCACGTCGCGACATCGCCAAGGGCAAGCAGGTCGTCATCGTCGAGGGCTACACCGACGTCATGGCGTGCCATCTCGCGGGCGTCACCACCGCGGTCGCCACGTGCGGCACGGCGTTCGGCGTCGACCACATCAAGGTCGTGCGGCGCGTGCTGGGCGACGTCGAGAACGCGGACGCCACCTCGACGGGCGAGGTGGTCTTCACCTTCGACCCCGACGAGGCCGGGCAGCGGGCCGCGAGCCGCGCCTTCGCGGAGGAGCAGCGCTTCGCGGCGCAGACCTTCGTCGCCGTCGCCCCCGACAACCTCGACCCGTGCGATCTGCGCATCCACCGCGGCGACGAGGCGGTGCGCCAGCTCATCACGGGGCGCAAGCCCATGTTCGAGTTCATGATCCGTCGACGTCTCGCGGGTCACGACCTCGAGACGGTCGAGGGTCGGGTGGCGGCGCTCCGGGCCGCGGCCCCCGTCGTCGCCGGCATCCGCGACCGCTCGCTGAGCGTCGGCTACGTGCGCAACCTCGCGGGCTGGCTCGGCATGGACCCGACCGAGGTGGGCCGGGCGGTCACGAGCGCGGCGAACACGGCACAGCGTTCCGAGGCCCGCGTCGAGGGCCGCTCGGAGCGCCCCACGGGGGAGACGGAGGCGCCCGCGCCGCGCGAGGTGAGCCTCACCGAGCTGCCGACCGACCCGATCACCCGCATGGAGCGCGACGCGCTCATGGCGATCCTGCAGTATCCGGAGACCGTGGGCGCCGGTCTCGTCGGCAAGGCCGTCGAGGCGCGCTTCGCGAACGCGACCCTCGCGGTGGTGCGGGATGCCGTGCGCGCCAACCTCGAGCACCTGGGCGCGGGCGAGTGGTTGCAGCGCGTCGCGGACGACATGCCCGCGGGGCTCGGCACCCTCGTGACCCAGCTCGGGGTCGCACCCATCCCGGAGCGGCGGGAGCAGCTGACGAGCTACTGCCAGGGCGTGGTCACCTCGCTCATCGACCGCGACCTGCTGCGCCGCAAGGGCGAGGTGCTCGGCGCCATGCAACGCGCGCGTGCCGACGGCGACCACGAGCGCGAGCTCGCGCTCAGCCGCCAGTCGGCCGCGCTCGAGAGCGAACGGCGCGAGTTGCGCGGGGAGTGAGATCCGCCATCGGGATGCATGTTCTTGCATGGATCGCCCGCTCACGCAGGAAAACTGCGTCAATCGTTTCAATGCCGTAAACAAAGGGGCCACCGGGCGCCTCGTGGCAGGGCGGCCCCGTCCGCCGTGATAGACCTGATGGTCGGGCGACCACGGTCGTCCGTCCTTTCACATCCCAAGGAATGAGGTCCACGGACATGGCATCCGTCTCTCGCAAGACCCGCGTCCTCGCCGCCGTCGCACTCCCCGTGAGTGCTGCGATCGTGCTCGCGGGTTGCGCCTCCGACACCGACGACAACGGCGGTTCGGACGGCAGCAGCATCATCGTCGGCACCACCGACAAGGTCACCTTCCTCGACCCTGCCGGCTCGTACGACAACGGCTCGTTCGCCGTCATGAACCAGGTCTACCCCTTCCTGCTCAACTCCGTGCAGGGCACCTCCGACGTCACGCCGGACATCGCCGAGTCGGCCGAGTACACCGCCGAGGGCGAGTACACGGTCGTGCTGAAGTCGGGCCTGAAGTTCGCGAACGGCCACGACCTCACCTCCTCGGACGTGAAGTTCAGCTTCGACCGCCAGCTCGCGATCGCCGACGAGAACGGCCCGTCGTACCTCCTCGGCGCCATCGACAGCATCGACGCGCCCGACGACACGACCGTCGTGTTCCACCTCAAGAACGGCAACGACCAGACCTTCCCGCAGGTGCTCTCGAGCCCCGCCGCTCCGATCGTCGACGAGGAGGTCTTCTCGGCCGACGCGATCACGAGCGACGACGACATCGTCGCGGGCGAGGCCTTCGCCGGCCCGTACACGATCTCGAGCTACAAGTTCAACGAGCTCGTGACCTTCACGCCGAACGAGGAGTACCAGGGCAACCTGGGCGCCCCCGAGAACTCGGACGTCACCCTCAAGTACTACGCCGACGCCTCGAACCTGAAGCTCGACGTGCAGGAGGGCAACATCGACGTGGCGTACCGCAGCCTCTCGGCGACCGACATCGCCGACCTGCGCACGCAGGACTCGGTGAAGGTCGTCGACGGCCCCGGCGGCGAGATCCGCTACATCGTGTTCAACTTCAACACGCAGCCGTACGGCGCCTCGACCCCCGACGCCGACCCGGCGAAGGCTCTCGCGGTGCGCCAGGCGATCGCGGATGTCGTCGACCGCTCGGAGATCGCGACGCAGGTCTACAAGGACACCTACACGCCGCTGTACTCTTACGTGCCGCAGGGTCTGACCGGTGCCACCGAGGTCCTCAAGGACCTCTACGGCGACGGTGACGGCGGCGCGGACGTCGACAAGGCGAAGGCGACCCTCGAGGCCGCCGGCGTCGCGACCCCGGTCGAGATCAACCTCCAGTACAACCCCGACCACTACGGCGAGTCGTCCGCCGACGAGTACGCGCTCGTCAAGGACCAGCTCGACTCGAGCGGCCTCTTCACCGTCAACCTCGGCTCGACCGAGTGGACGCAGTACTCGAAGGACCGCACGGCCGACCTGTACCCGCTGTACCAGCTCGGCTGGTTCCCGGACTACTCGGACGCGGACAACTACCTCACGCCGTTCTTCGCGACCGACAACTTCCTCGCGAACCACTACAGCGACTCCGAGGTGGACGGACTGATCGTCCAGCAGCAGACCGAGACCGACCCCGACGCGCGCGCCGCGATCCTCGAGGACATCCAGGCCAAGGTGGCCGCCCAGCTGTCGACCCTGCCGCTCCTGCAGGGCGCGCAGACGGCGATCACGGGCAAGGACGTCTCGGGCGCGGTGCTCGACGGCTCGTTCAAGTTCCGCTTCGGTAGCCTGACCAAGGGCTGAGCGAAGCCGGATACGTCCGCACACGGAACGGGGCGGCCACTCGCTGGCCGCCCCGTTCTCGTGGCATCGAGGGAGATTCACGACATGACGACCGTCACCGCCCCGTCCGCGCCGCCCGGCGCGGGGACCGCGGGCATCCGGCGAGCGCGAGGCGGCGGCTTCTGGCGCTACCTGCTCGTGCGCTTCCTGCTGATCTTCCCGACGATCTTCATCCTCGTGACGCTCGTCTTCTTCCTCATGCGGCTCACGGGCGACCCCATCACCGCCTCGCTCGGCGACCGCCTCACCCCCGACCAGCTCGCCGAGCGCATCCACGAGGCGGGCTACGACCGGCCGATCATCGTGCAGTACCTCGAGTACCTCGGGCGGGTCTTCACGGGCGACTTCGGCAGCTCGATCACCGACGGCCGCCCGATCACCGAGATCCTCTGGACCTACGGTTCGGCGACGCTCGAGCTCGTCTTCTACTCGCTCATCGTCGCCTTCCTCGTCGGCATCCCGCTCGGCATGGTCGCCGCGTACTTCCGCGATCGCTGGGGGGATGCGGCGCTGCGCGTGTTCGCGATCCTCAGCTACGCGACGCCCGTGTTCTTCGCGGGCCTCGTGCTCAAGCTCGTCTTCTCCGTGTGGCTCAAGGTGCTGCCCGTCGCGGGGCGGGCGTCGACGCGCACCGAGATCAAGTTCCAGCAGCTCGACGACCCGACGGGCATCTACCTCATCGACGCGATCCGCACGGGCAGCGCCGCCGCGATCGGCGACGTGCTCGTGCACGCGGTGCTCCCGGCGCTCGCGCTCGGCCTGCTGACGGCGGGCGTCTTCCTGCGGCTCGTGCGCACCAACGTCATCGGCACGCTCTCCCGGGACTACGTGGATGCCGCCCGCTCGCGCGGCGTCCGCGAGTACCGCCTCGTGCGCCGCCACGCGCTCAAGCCCGCGCTCGTGCCCATCATCACGGTCATCGGCCTGCAGATCGCCCTGCTGCTCGGCGGCGCGGTGCTCACCGAGACGACCTTCGAGTGGAAGGGTCTCGGCTTCCAGTTGGCCTACTACCTCTCCAAGCGCGACTTCGTGGCGGTGCAGGGCATCGTCGCGCTGCTCGCGGTGATCGTCGCCCTCACGAACTTCATCGTCGACATCGTGGCGGCGATCCTCGACCCCCGGGTGAGGTACTGATGACCGCGACGACCCCGACCCCCGCATCCGCTCGCGTCCGCCCGCGGTGGTGGCGCCGGCTGCCCGTGCTGCAGCAGCTCCAGCAGAGCGTGGGCCTGCAGCGCGGCATGCTGCTCACCGGCCTCGTCATCACGACGATCTTCGTGATCGTCGCGATCCTCGCGCCGCTGCTCGCGCCGTACGGCTACAACCAGCTGCGCGGGCCCGACGGTCTCTTCGGCGCCCAGCAGCCGCCGAGCTCCGACCACCTGCTGGGCA
This sequence comes from Protaetiibacter intestinalis, assembly GCF_003627075.1. Lineage (NCBI taxonomy): Bacteria > Bacillati > Actinomycetota > Actinomycetes > Micrococcales > Microbacteriaceae > Protaetiibacter > Protaetiibacter intestinalis. The sequence continues at coordinate 2,582,956 of NZ_CP032630.1, forward strand.
CCACCGTCGGCGGCTACGACGTGCTCTCGCGCGTGCTCTGGGGGGCGCAGACCGCGCTGCTCGTGATCATCGTCGCGATCGTGCTCTCGGTGTTCCTGGGCGTCGCGCTCGGCCTGCTCACGGGCTACCTCGGCGGATGGTTCGACCGCATCACGATCGTCATCGCGGATGCGATCTACGCCTTCCCGAGCCTCCTGCTCGCGATCGTCGCGGCCATCGTCATCTCGGGCGGCCAGTCGAGCCTCTGGGGCGGCATCCTCGCGGCGGCGATCTCGATCACGGTCGTGTTCATCCCGCAGTACCTGCGGGTCGTGCGTGCGGAGGTGCTGCGGGTCAAGTCGGAGGCGTTCGTGGAGTCGGCGAAGGTCGTCGGGGCCTCCACGGGTCGGATCATGTTCCGTCACGTGCTGCGCAACTCGACCCGCACGCTGCCGCTCATCGTCACGCTCAACAGCTCGGAGGCGATCCTGACGCTCGCCGGGCTCGGCTTCCTCGGCTTCGGCATCGAGCCGAGCGCCGCCGCCGAGTGGGGGTACGACCTCAACAAGTCGCTCTCCGACGTCACGAGCGGCATCTGGTGGACCTCGATCTTCCCGGGCCTCGCGATCGTGCTCGTCGTGCTCGGCATCACGCTCATCGGCGAGAGTCTCAACGACCTGGCGGATCCTCGCCTGCGGGCGAGGCGCAAGCCCGCCGTCACGCCGGCGCAGGCGGTGGCCGCCGCGGAGCCCGCGGCCCGTGAGGAGCTGGGGGACGTGCAGTGAACGCGCGCGAAGCGGCCGTCGACATCCGCGACCTCCGGGTCACCTTCGACACCGACGGCGGAACCGTGCAGGCCGTGCGGGGGGTGGACCTCGAGGTCGCGCCGGGGGAGGTGCTCGCGATCGTCGGCGAGTCGGGCTCCGGCAAGACCGTGACGGCCCGCAGCATCCTGCGCCTGCTGCCCGAGACGGCCACCGTGCGCGGTGCCGTCATGGTGGGTGCCGAGGATGTCGTGACCCTCGACGCGCGCCGCCTGCGCGAGCTGCGCGGCACCGCGGCCGCGATGATCTTCCAGGAGCCGTCGACGGCGCTCAACCCCGTCTACACGGTCGGCTGGCAGCTCGCCGAGGGCCTGCGGGCGCACGGGAAGTACTCGAAGAAGCGCGCGCGGGCGCACGCGATCGAGATGCTGCGCAAGGTCGGCATCCCGCATCCCGAGCAGCGCGTCGACGACTACCCGCACCAGTTCTCGGGCGGACAGAAGCAGCGCATCGTGATCGCGATGGCGCTCGCGCTCGACGCCTCGGTGCTCATCGCCGACGAGCCGACGACGGCGCTCGACGTGACGGTGCAGGCCGAGATCCTCGAGCTGCTGCGGCGCTGCCGTGACGAGTTCGGCACGGCGATCGTGCTCATCACGCACAACATGGGCGTCGTCGCCGACCTCGCGGACCGCGTGGCGGTCATGTTCCAGGGCGAGGTCGTCGAGACCGCGCCGGTGCGCGAGCTCTTCGAGACGCCCCGCCACGACTACACGAAGAAGCTGCTCGCGGCGGTGCCGCGCGTCGAGCTCACCGAACGCGCCGCCCCTCCCGCGGTCGAGGGCGGAGCCGTCGTCGAGGCGGTGGGGCTCGAGATCGAGTACCCGGGCCGGTTCGGGCGCAAGCCCTTCCTCGCGGTGCGCGGGATCGACCTGAGCATCGCACCCGGCGAGGTCGTGGGCCTCGTCGGCGAGTCCGGCTCCGGCAAGACGACGATCGGCCGGGCCATCGCGGGCCTCACGCCCGTCACGGGCGGGTCGCTGCGGGTGCTCGGCACCGAGATGCTCGGGGTCAAGGAGCGGGCGTTCCGCGCCCGTCGCCGCGAGCTCGGCTTCGTCTTCCAGGACCCCGCGACGAGCTTCAACCCGCTGCTCACGATCGCCGACTGCGTCGCCGAGCCGCTCGTCGTGCACGGCGTCGCGAGCTCGCCCGCCGACGCGCGCGCCCGGGTCGACGAGCTGCTCGAGGCCGTGCAGCTCGGCGGCGCGTACGGCGACCGCTACCCGCACGAGCTCTCCGGTGGGCAGCGGCAGCGCGCGAGCCTCGCGCGCGCCCTCGCGCTCGACCCGAAGCTGCTCATCGCCGACGAGCCGACGAGCGCGCTCGACGTCTCCGTGCAGGCGCGTGTGCTCGAACTCTTCGAGGAGCTGCAGGGGCGCTTCGGCTTCGCCTCGCTGTTCATCACCCACGACCTCGCGGTCGTGGACCGGGTGGCGCACCGCGTGGTCGTGCTGCACCACGGCGACGTCGTCGAGCAGGGCGACACGCGCGAGGTGCTGGGAGCGCCGCGTGACCCGTACACCCGACGCCTGCTGGCATCCCTTCCGGTGCCGGACCCCGTCGAGCAGGCTGCGCGCCGCGCCGCGCTGGCATCCCTGCCAGAATCGGAGGCATGACGAGGAGCCACGTCCCCGCCGAGCTGGCGGTGCTCGCCGACGACCTGACGCTGTTCTACGGGCACGACGAGCTCCCCGCGATCAACGGGGTGTCGTTCCAGATCGCGGCGGGCGAGACGCTCGGGCTCATCGGCGAGGCGGGCTCCGGCAAGTCGACCCTGGCGCGCGCGGTCGCCTCGCAGCTCGCACCGGGGGAGCGCGAGGCGCCCGTCATCGCCCGTGGCCGCCTCACGGTGCTCGGGCGCGAGCTGCGCGGCGCGAGTCGGCGTCGGCGCGACGCGCTCGCCCTGCGGGTCGGCTACCTCCCGCAGGACGGCGGATCCTCGCTGCAACCCCACCTGACCGTCGGCGAGAACGTCGCCGAGCCGATCTTCCAGCGCGACAAGCACTTCGACCGCCTCGAGGCCGGCACCGCCGTCGCGGGGCTCGTCGACGCGGTGCGGCTGCCGCTCTCGGTCATGGAGAAGTTCCCGCACGAGCTGAGCCGCGGCCAGCGCCAGCGCATCGCCCTGGCGCGCTCGCTCGTGCTCGAGCCGGAGCTGCTCGTCGCCGACGACCCGACGATGGGCGTCGACGTGCTGGTGCGCGGTCCGATTCTGCAAGTGGTCGCCGAGTTGCAGAAGGAGCTCGGCTTCAGCGCGCTCATCGTGGGGCACGACCTGCGCGAGCTGCGCACCGTGGTCGACCGCATCGCCGTGCTGCACGCGGGGCTCATCGTCGGCTACGGCTCGGTGGACGAGGTGCTCGCGAACCCGCTGCACGGCTATGTGCAGCGGCTCGCGGAGCTCGGCGCGTGAGCGCGCTGCTCGTCGGCGGCTACGGGCCCGACATGGGCGGCGCGGGCCGCGGCATCGTCACGGCATCCGCGGGGCTTCCGGGCGGGGTCGAGCTGATCGCCGAGTGCCCCTCGCCGTCGTGGCTGACGGTGCGCGGCGACCGCCTGGTCGCGACCCTCGAGGGCGAGGGCGGCCTCGCCTGGTTCGTGCGCACGGACGCCGGCTGGGCCCCGGACGGCGTGGTCGCGACGGGCGGTCACTGGCCCTGCCACGCCGCGTTCCTCGACGATGACACGGTCGCGGTGGCCTGCTACGGCGACGGCGCAGTCGTGGTGGTGCGGCACGGTGAGGAGGCGCCGCTCCAACGTCTGGAGGGCACCGGCTCCGGCCCGCTGCCCGCTCAGGAGGGTCCGCACGCCCACCACGTGCATGTGCTGCCCGACGGGCGCGTGCTGACCCTCGACCTCGGCGCCGATCGCCTCCACGTGCACCGCCGCACCGAAGACGGACTGCTCGAGCGCATCGACTCGCTGCCGCTGCCCGAGGGCACCGGGCCGCGCGACCTCCTCGCGCTGCCCTCCGGCGAGCTCGCCCTGCTCGGCGAGTGGAGCTGCGAACTGCTCATCCTCGACCCGGCGGGCGTCGAGTTCGAGATCGTGCAGATCCTCGCGCTGCCGGGCGCGACGCCCGGAGCCGACCAGGCCGCCGCCCTCGGCCTCTCGGCGGACGGACGCCACCTCTACGCGGGGCTGCGGGGTGCCGACCTCGTCGCGGTCGTGTCCCTCGACGCCGACGGTGCGCGTCCGCTCGGCGCCGTGCCCTCGGGCGGCGCCTGGCCGCGGCACCTGCTCGTCGACGGCGAGCTGCTGCACGTCGCGAACCAGCGCTCCGACCGCGTCTCGACGTTCCGGATCGGGGCGGACGGCATCCCGGAGCCGCTCGGCGAGACCGCCGTCGCCGCGCCCACCTGCCTCGCCCGCGCGTAGCGGGGAGGCGACCGCCGGCTCAGGGGCGTCGCACGGCGCGACGCGCGAGCAGCAGTCCGGCTGCGCCGAGCGCGAGCAGCGCCGCGGCGACGGCGGCGGGGGCCGACGGGTCCGCTCCGGTGGCCTCGAGCGTCGAGGACCGCGTCGGGGCGACCTCCACCGTCGCGCGCGCCGTGAAACCCGGCACCCCGGGGATCGTCGCGGTGATCAGGTGCGGGCTGGCGTGCACGAAGTGCACCTGATCGCCGACGATCTCGTCGGACTCGACGCTGCTGGTGATCACCGCGAGCCCCGTCACGTTCCCGAGCGCCCCGCCCGCGGCATCCACGGCCTCGACCGTCACCGTGATCGTGTCGCCCTGCCCGGCGGTCGTGGGCGCCGACAGCCGGATCCCGGACGCGGCCGAGTCGACCTCGACCGAGAGCGTCGCCGTGATCCCGGGGTCGGTGGAGAGCGTCGCCGTGAGTGCCCTCGTGCTGCTGCCGCCGAGCGCGCTCGGGACGAAGCCGAAGGTCACCTCCGCGCCGACGACGTCGTCGGCGGAGACGTCGGTGCCGAGCTCGGTCTGCGCCGTGACGTCGCCGAGTGAGCCTCCGGCGGCGTTGAACGCCTCGACCGTGTAGTCGACGTGGTCGCCCTCCTCCGCGGCGGTCGGGCCGTGGATCGCCAGCGAGGCGATCACCGTGCTCGACCACTGCGCGTAGAGCGTGGCATCCGCCTCGAACCCGTAGACCGCCTGGTCCGCGTAGGCGGTGCCCGAGCCGTCCGCGGCCGTGTTCCAACCTGCGAAGGCGTGGTCCGCCTTGGTGAAGGCCACCGGGCCGAGGGCGGCCGCCTGATCCCGCCCGCTCGTCTGATCCGACATGGTCCCGGTGCCGCCGTTCGCATCGAACACCACCGTCGTCGGTGGCGGGACGTACCGCAGCACATCGACGCTGCCACCCCGAAGGCTGGGCACGTAGACGGCCGTGCCGTCCGGCGACACCGCCGGCGACAGCGAACCCTCCCCGGTGGTCGGCAGGGTCGCGACCACGTCGCCCGCATCCACGTCGACGATCGCCACCGTATCCGACGAGACCAGATACACCATCGCCCCGTCGGGCGTGGATGCCTGGTGATTCCACACGTCTCCGACAGTGATGCGGTCGCGCGTCGCCAGCGACGCCGTGTCGATGACCAGGAGCTCCCCACCCGTCGGCTCGAGGACGAAGGCCGTGCGGCCATCGGGGGAGAGGTCGAGCTGGTAGGGAGTTCCCGCGATCTGGGCCGCCCTGGTGACGGTGAACGTCGCCGTGTCGAACACCAACAGCTGATCGTCAGCCGACCGCGACAGGACGTAGAGCGACGTCGAGTCCGGCGACACCGCGATCCCGGGGATCCCGTAGCCGAGAGAGATGTCGTCGCCGATCTCCGTGTTCGTGGCGGTGTCGATCACCCTGATGCGGCCGGATCCGTTCATGACCGCGTAGAGTCGTGCGCCGTCCGGCGAGACGGCCATGCGCGACATGTACTCCGGGAATGAGATCGTGGCCGAGACGGTTCCCGTCGCGGTGTCGATGACCGACACTCCGTAGGATCCCATCCCGGACACGTACCGGCTCACATAGAGCGTGCGGCCGTCGGGCGAGATCGCCAACGCCCCCGCGGTGGCGTCGATGTCGATCGTGTCGAGCGCGACCCCGGCCGCGGTGTCGACGACCGACACCGTGTGGGCGGAGTTGTTCCCCGTATACAGCCGGGTGCCGTCCGGCGAGACCACCGCCGACTGCGGCGAGACGTCGACGTCGATCGTGTCGACGATCTCGTCGGGGGCCACCGCATCCACCGGGGTCACCGCCGCGCTCGGGTCGGACTCTGCGCTCTCGCCCTCGGTCGTGCTGACGCTGACGGTGAACGAGTAGGCCGTGCCGTTGGTCAGTTCGGGGATGAGGCGTCCCGTCAGCAGCGCGGCGGCGTGCCACTCGGCCACCTCGTTCGCACCCTCGTAGACGTGCACGGTGTAGCCGGTGACGGCCTCGCCATCGGCGGGGATCGCCGGCTCCCATCGCACCCAGACCTGCGATTCGAGCGAGTGCGCCGTCGGCGCGGCGATGGGCGGCGTGGCCGCCGGCGGCGCGATCGGCACCGCGGCCTGCGCGGCCGTGTCCGTCGCCGCCACGCCGGCCGTGGCCACGAGGCCGCCGAGGACGAGCGCGGCGGCGAGCAGGCGGGCGCGGCGGCGGGTGCGGAAGCTGGCGCGCATGGCGATCCCCCTGGTGCGTCGTGTCGACCGCGTCGCATCGGCGGCGCGGCGGCGCGCCGTGACGCGGCGCACACCGCACCAGCATCCCCGGTCGACCGAAACGCCTCCGCGAGGTTGGCGCGAAGACGCCAACGGCTCAGCTCGGCGCGCCCTGGCCTCCGGTCTGCGCGTAGCGCATCCCCAGCTGGAAGCGTGTGTCGACCCCGGCGGCCCGCATCGTCTCGGTGATCCGCCTGCTGACGGTGCGCATCGACTGGTTCGTCGCGGCGGCGATCTGTGCGTCGGTCATCCCGCGCGCGAGCAGGCGCAGGATGTCGTGGGTCCCGTTGGCGACCTCGTTCCACGGCACGGCGACCGACCACTGCAGCGCGAACAGCTGCCGCAGCGGCTCGACCGTGCTCGGCCGCCTCGTGCACCGGTGCCGCACCGCCCCGTCCGCCGCGTGCTCTCGCAGCACCGCCGTGCGGTCGTCGTAGAGCGCGTAGTGGGCGGGCGAGGCGAGCACGCGCACCTGGAAGCCGAGCGATCGGGCGAGGCGAACGATGTCGCCGGACGGGGCGTCGAGACCGGCCGTCGCGACGATCGCCCGCCCCGTCAGCAGACGGTTCGCGACCACGTGGCCGAGGATCGCCTGATCGAACTCCCCGATCCAGTCCCGCGCGTCGAAAGCGCCGTCGTCGGCCACCACGAGGTCCATCCGCACGGGCCTCGCCGACTCCCGGCGCTCGTTCAGCTGGTTCCACCAGTGGGTCCAGTAGCCGAGGTCGCCGTAGAGCACCTCGTCGTCGTCGGGTTCGCGATCCTGCGCGTCGGTATGACGCAGCCAGTCCTCTCGGAGGGCGGCGAGCCGGTCGCGAGCGTCCGGGTCGCGGATGCCGGCGTCGTCGGGCGCGAGGAGTGCGACAGAGTCGCCCTCGCGCACGGCGAGGCCCTGCTCGGCGAGGCGCCCCAGCGCGGCGATCACCGCGGCATCGGTCTGGGCGGTGACCCGCCGGCACCCCGTGTGCGCGACGAGCGCGTAGTCGTGTTCCCGTGCACTGCCCCCGCCCACGCGATCGAGCGTATCGGTCGTCGACGGCGACGGCGGGTGCCGGACGATCGACGGGTTCGAGGTAGCCGAGCCTCCACGAAGCCCAGGGCGCTTCACTCCGCCACTGCGCGGAGCCCCGTCGATCCTTTGCTAAGCTAGCGAGGCTGTCTCGGCAGCGATCCTCGGTAGCTCAATTGGCAGAGCAATCGGCTGTTAACCGATAGGTTCTTGGTTCGAGTCCAAGCCGGGGAGCCACAGGTTCCCCCTCGTCCCGTACTCCCGCGGGAGTACCGCTCCCGCGCCCGCGGTCGGATGAGGCGGTGCGCCCCACGCGCGTAGCATCGGGGCATGCCCCGGCCGCCCGCATCCGCCGACGGCGTCGCCTGGGGTGCCGGGCCGTGGGCGCTCGGCGATCCGGGGCATCCTCGCCCGCGGTTCGCGTCGCCCGGGTTCAGGCTGTGGGCGCCCGTCGTGCTGAGCGCGCTCGTGCAGCTGCCCGTCGCGGCGGTGCTCGTGCGGCTCGTGCAGCCCGACCCGTGGATCGCCACCGCGACGATCGCCCTCGCCGCCGTCGGCCCGCTCGCCCTCATCGCCGCGCGGCGCCTCCCCGGGCCGGTGGCCGCCGTCGCGACGGCCGCGGCCGTGGGGGAGCTGCTCGTGGGCGTCAACGGCGGCCCGCCGCCCCTCGCCCTCGTCTTCGCCCTCGCCGCCGCGGTCGTGCGCGGCGCCCGCGTCTGGGCCTGGGTGTCGCTCGCGGTGGGCTGGGCGACCGCCTTCGCGGTGCTGCTCGTCGCGCCCGAGCAGGCCTGGAGTCCGCTCCGGATCGTGGGGACGACGCTCGGCCTGCTGCTCGTGATGGGCATCGGCGAGAGCCTGCGCACCCGCCGCGAACGCGCCGCGGAGTTCCGCGCCGTGCTCGCCCGTCGGCGGATGGATGCGGCGGAGGCCGAGCGGATGCGGATCGCGCGCGAGCTGCACGACGTGCTCGCGCACTCCCTCAGCCAGATCAACGTGCAGGCGGGCGTCGGCCTGCACCTCGCCGAGAGCCGGCCGGAGCAGGCCGTCGAGGCCCTCGCCGCCATCAAGCAGACGAGCAAGACCGCGCTCGACGACGTGCGCACGGTGCTCGGGATGCTGCGCGACGAGGGCGAGCAGGCGCCGCGCGCGCCCCAGCCGTCGCTCGACGGCATCCCCGCGCTGGTCGCGTCCGTCGAGATCCCGGGCGCCCGGGTGGAGCTCGTCGACCGCTTCGCCCCGCACGAGGTGCCGGCCGCGGTCGGCGCCGCGGCGTACCGCATCGTGCAGGAGGCGCTCACCAACGTCGGCCGGCACGGGGTCGACGTGGGCCGCGTGACGGTGCGGCTCGACGCCGCACCCGGCGGCCTGCTCGTCGAGGTCGACGACGACGGCACACCCGGCGAGGTCGTGCCCGGTCGCGGGCTGCTCGGCATGCGCGAACGCGTCGAGCTGCTCGGCGGTCGCTTCGAGACGGACGCCGAGCACGGCTTCACGGTGCGCGCCGTGCTCCCGACGGGCGGTGCGACGTGATCCGCGTCGTCGTCGCCGACGACCAGCAGCTCATCCGCGCGGGCTTCCGGAGCCTGCTCGACTCGGAGCCCGACATGCAGGTCGTCGGCGAGGCCGGCACCGGCCGCGAGGCCGTCGCAGCGGCCCGGCTCGAGCGCCCCGACGTGCTGCTCATGGACATCCGGATGCCCGACGGCGACGGCCTGTGGGCGACCGAGCAGATCGTGTCCGACCCGCAGCTCGCGGGCGTGCGGGTCGTGGTGGTGACGACCTTCGAGCTCGACGAGTACGTCGCCCAGGCGATCCGGGCGGGCGCGAGCGGCTTCCTCGTGAAGGACACGGAGCCGGTCGAGCTGCTGCGCGCCGTGCGGGTGGTGACGGCGGGGGATGCGCTGCTGAGCCCGAGCGTGACCCGCACCCTGCTGTCGCGGGTGGCCGGGGGTCTCGCGGTCGCCCCGGACCGCACGCGGCTCGAGGTGCTCACCGAGCGCGAGCGCGAGGTGCTCGCGCTCGTCGGACAGGGCCTCACCAACGAGGAGATCGGGGCGCGCCTGTACCTCAGCCCCCTCACCGCGAAGACCCACGTCTCGCGCATCATGACGAAGCTGGCAGCCCGCGACCGGGTGCAGCTCGTCATCGTCGCCTACGAGACGGGCCTCGTGACGCCCGGCGTCGTCCCGGGGGAGTAGCCGGCCGACACCCGCGGGCGGATTCGCGGATGCCGTGCCCGGCGGAGTCTGGGATCACCGGCCCCGCCGTGGGGTCGGATCCGAGAGGAGACCCGCCATGTCATCCACCGTCGCGATCGCGGCCGCCCCGATCCTCGCCGCCTTCCACCCGTTCCACGCGTGGGGGTGGGGCTTCTGGTTCGTGCCCGCGATCTTCTGGCTGCTGATCGTCGGTCTGATCATCACGCTCGTCGTCACGCGCCGCCGCCGCTTCGGCCGCCACCCCTACTGGGGCGCCGGACCGGGCGCCCATCCCTGGGTGCAGGCCCAGGCCGCGCGGAGCGCCGAGGCCGTGCTCGCCGAGCGCTTCGCACGAGGCGACATCGAGGAGGTCGAGTACCGCGCCCGCCTCGAGGTGCTGCGCTCTCAGCAGCAGCCTCCGCAGGACTGAGCACCGGGTTCGGGTCGCGTTTCGCTAGCATCGTCACGACCGCGTCGGCGACCCGAGCCCCGCGGCGGGGAGGACGACATGGACGTCTCGGCGATCGCCGGTTCGACGACGACGGTCGTCCTCGCCGCCGGCTGCGCGGCGCTCGTGCTCCTCGCGCTCATCCTCCTCGTGCTGTGGCGCCGCGCGCGACGCGCGGCCCGCACGGCGCGCACCGAACGGGCCGCCGCCGAACGCGAGCGCATCGACCTCGAGCTCACGCTCGCCGAGCAGGGGAGCCGACTGCGGATGATCCGCGAGCTGCACGAGATCGCCGTGCACTCCGTATCGGTCATCATCAGCCAGGCGGAGGGTGCACGCTACGCCGCCACCCAGGACCCCTCGGCCGCCGGGCGCAGCGCCGGCCTCATCGAGGACGCCGCCCGCGCCACCCTCGCCGACCTGCGCCGGGTGATGACCGTCGTGCGCGACGGCGAGGCGGAGGCGATGGCCGAGCCGGAGCTGACCTCGGCGCTCGAGCTCGTCGGGGTCATGCGCGACGCGGGACTCGACATCGAGTTCGTCGAGCACGGCACGCGGCACGAACTGCGGCCCGGCGCCGAACTCGCGGTGTTCCGCATCCTGCAGGAGGCGCTCAGCAACGCGCTCGCGCACGGCGGCGAGGGCACCCACGCGAAGGTCGCCTTCACCTGGACCGACGACGGCCTGCAGCTGCTCGTCGAGGACGACGGCATCCGGGCCGAGGCGATCCGCGCCGGGCGCGACCCCTACGAGGAGGCGCAGCGCCAGAGCTACACGGTCGACGACGACCTCGCCGCGCTCACCCGCTCACCCGCGGGGCGCGGGATCACCGAGATGCGCGAGCGCACCGAGCTGTTCGGGGGCGTGTTCGAGGCGCACACGGTGCCGGGGGTCGGCTTCACCGTGCAGGCGGTGTTCCCCGGGCTGCGCTTCCACAACGGCGTGCACGGCGTGCCGCTCGAGCCCCGCTAGGGCCCGGACGCGCCTCAGTCCTCGAGGTGGTCGCGACCGGGGAGCCAGGACTGCCCCGGAACACCCCACTTGCGGCGGCGCACGGTGCGCTGCGCGGCGCGCGCGTGCGCGTCGTCGAGACGGTCGGCGTACAGGATGCCGTCCAGGTGGTCGAACTCGTGCTGGAAGATGCGGGCGAGCCAACCGTTCACGAGCAGCTCGTAGGGCTTGCCGTCGAGCTCCACGGCGCGCAGCAGCGCCGTGCGCGAGCGCAGCAGCGGGAAGCGCTCGCCCGGGATCGAGAGGCAGCCCTCCGACTCGTCGTCCGGATCCGGCACGCCGACGGGCGGCGGCGAGATGAGCAGCTGCGGGTTGATGGCGGTGCCGCGATGCAGCACGCCCTCCTCGTCGCGCCAGTTGTAGACGAACAGGCGCAGGGGCACGCCCACCTGCGGGGCGGCGAGCCCGACGCCCGGCGCGGCCGACATGGTGTCCTCCATGTCGTGCACGAGGGTGAACAGGCTCTCGTCGATCTCCTCCACCTCCTGCGCGCGACTGTGCAGCACGGGGTCTCCGGTGATCCGGATCGGGAGGACGGCCATTCGCACAGGATATCGGCGCGGCGACCGGTAGATTCGACGGGTGCTCGACCCCATCCCCCTCGCCGACGACGTCGCGCAGCTGTTCGAGGGGTCGACGCCCATCGGGATCCTCATCGCGATCGTGGGCGCCGTCTTCCTCGCACTCGGTGCGCAACTGCAGCACCGCGGCGTGGAGAAGGTCGAGGAGCGCTACGGCACAGGCGAGAAGGCCGGCCTCTCGGGCGGTCAGCTGCTGCGGCTGCTCGCCCGACCGAGCTGGCTGTTCGGCACGATCATGCTGGGACTCGCCATCGTGATGCAGCTCACGGCGCTCGGCTTCGCACCGCTCATCGTCGTGCAGCCGATCGGCATCGTGGCGCTCGTGCTCACCTCGATCCTCAACGCGCGGGTCTCGCACGTGAAGCTCGACCGGCCGGCGATCCTCGCGATCACCATGTGCGTGCTCGGCATCGGCGCCTTCGTGACGATCGCGGCGTTCTACGCGACCGAGCACATCATCGGCGAGACGCAGCTCATCATCATCCTCGGCATCCTGGGGCTCGTGCTGCTCGCCCTCGCGGCCGCGTTCGTGTTCTTCCGCAAGCGCCTCACGGCGCTCTTCTACATCGCCGCGGGCGGCATCCTGTACGGCTTCGTCGCCTCGATCGCGAAGGTCGTCATCAACCGCATCCTCAACGGCAACGCGAGCTGGGTGACCGTCGTCGGCGCCGTCGGCCTGCTGCTCGCCCTCGCGCTCGGCTTCTACTTCGTGCAGACGGCGTACTCGGTGGGCGCACCCGACCTCGTGATCGCGGGGCTCACGGTCATCGACCCGCTGGTGGCGATCGCGATCGGCATCTTCGTGCTCGGGGAGGCGTCCGAGACCCCCGTCTGGGCGCTCGTCATGTGGGTGCTCTCGGGTGGGGTCGCCATCTACGGCGTCTTCCAACTCGCGAAACACCATCCGCAGACCCACCACCGCGATGAGCCCGGGGAATTCGCGACCCTGAGGTAGCGTGGAGGAGTTGTTTCCACCGACCGAGGGACTGATCGAGTGAGCGACGCCCCGTCGTCGAACCCCGCCTCCGCGCCACGCCTGACCGTTCTCATCGGCGCCGACACCTTCACCCCGGATGTCAACGGCGCCGCCACGTTCACGCGCAACCTCGCCGCCGGCCTCGCCCGTCGCGGGCACGAGGTGCACGTCATGGCGCCCGCGCAGCGCGGCAAGGTCGGCACCTTCACCGAGGAGCACGAGGGGGTGCCGCTCACGGTGCACCGCGTGTACTCGTGGCGTTGGCTGCCGCACCCGTGGCTGCGGTTCATGCTGCCCTGGCGGGTCAAGGCCAACGCCGAGCGCATCGTGCGCGAGGTGAAGCCGGATGCGGTGCACTTCCAGTCGCACATCGTCGTCGGGCGAGGGCTCGCCACGGCGGCGAAGCGCCACGGCATCCAGCTGATCGGCACCAACCACGTGATGCCGGAAAACATCCTGCAGCACGTCACCGTACTGCCGAACGCGATGCTCGGCTGGCTCGCGAGCATCCAGTGGGGCTCGGCGCGCAAGTGGTTCTCGATGGCGGATGCCGTGACGACGCCCACGCGCCGCGCGGCCGAGTTCTTCGAGAAGGGCACGGGGCTCGACCACGTGCTCGCGATCTCGTGCGGCATCGACACGAGCTTCTACACGGCCGACTTCTCGCCGCGCACCGAGAACGTCATCGCCTTCCTCGGGCGGCTCGACGAGGAGAAGTACATCCACGAACTGCTCGAGGCCGCCGCGAAGCTCGGCGACCTCGACGTGCGGGTCGAGATCATCGGCGGCGGCGAGGTGCGCAAGCAGCTCGAGGCGCGGGCGCGTGAGCTCGGCATCGCCGAGCGGGTGAACTTCCGCGGTCGGGTCTCGGACGAGGTGCTGCGCAGCACCCTCACCTCGGCATCCGTGTTCGCGATGCCGTCGCGTGCCGAGCTGCAGTCGATCGCGACGATGGAGGCGCTCGCCTCGGGGCTTCCGGTGGTGGCCGCCGACGCGATGGCGCTGCCGCACCTCGTGCACCCCGGCGAGAACGGCTACCTGTACCAGCCGGGCGACATCGACGAGTTCGCCGCGCACCTGCGCGCGGTGCTCACGGCGCCGCCCGCCGAGTTCGAGCGGCTGCAGCGCGGGGCGCTGCGCACGGTCGAGGCCCACGACATCCAGCGCACCCTCGACATCTTCGAGGCGCTCTACCGCGGCGAGAGCGTCGTCGACCCCGACACCGAGGGGGAGCTCGCGCGGTGAGCGCGCCGGACGCGGCCGGGCGGGTGCTGCAGCCGGCCGCGTGGCGTCGGGCGATCGCCCCGATGGTCATCGCGGTCGTCGTGCTGAGCATCGTGCTGCAGGAGCCCGTCGCGGCGCTGCTGCCGCCGGCGACACCGCGGGTGCTCGTCTTCCTGGCGATCGCCGTGCCGGTGGTCCTCGCGATCGTGTTGGGGCTCGCGGCGGCGTATCCGCGGATCGTGGTGCTGCCGGACGGCGCGCTGCGTCTGCGCGGGGTCACCGTGCGCCCGGCCGAACTGGTGACCGTGCGGCGCTCGGTGTCGAGCGGGGGCGGTGCCGGCTACCTCGTGCTGACGTTCCGCACGGCCGGTGGCCGCCGCATCCGGGTGCTCGTCGCGGGCGCGCCCATCCGGGGGCTCGACACCGCTCAGGCGCGGCTGCTGTGGGAGGCCGTGGCGGCATCCGGCATCCCGGCGGGAGCGGATGCGGCGCAGGAGCGGGGCTTCCTGAGCGAGAACGTGCTGGCGAGTGGTCGCCAGGTGGAGGTGGATCGCGGCCTCGTGCTGCGCGAGCTCGACGGCTTGCTCGGGGTGCCGCATCAGGTGCCTGAGGTGGCGGCCGTGCAGGAGGAACCTCCGGCGGCGTCCTCCGGCGATGACGACGTGACCCTCGCCGACGATCGTGCCGCGGCGGCCGAACTCCTCTCGGTCACGCGCGGGACCCGCCTGGTGCGACGGATCGCGTTCTGGACGCTCGTCCTCGCGTGCGTGGTGACGGTGATCGTCCTCCTGGTGCTGCTCACCATGGAGTGGGGCGGGAGGGACTTCGGCGCGTTCGACGAAGACCCGCTGACGGCCGTGATGACGACGTTGATGCTGGTGAGCGTGCTTTTCGGGATCGTCTGGGCGGTCGCCGCCGACGTCGACGACGCCCGTGTGCGCGCGTCCTCGCGCCGCTGGCTCGCGGCGGCATCCGTGGCCCAGGGCGAGCGCGGCCTCCCGACCCCCTTCCACGCGGCGTGGCTCGGCGCCCCCGGCGGTCGGATGGCGGGGGTCGGGTTGTTCGTACTCGGGATGGTGGCGCTCCTCGCGGTGATCGGCGGGCCGGTCGCCCTGGCGCGGGGCTACGGACCGCCCGCCGTCGGCGTCCTCGTGACGATCGCGGGCGTCGTGCTCGGGGTGGTCGCGCTGTGGGGGTGGTTCTCGCGGCGACGCGCCCATCGTCGGCGGGTCGAATGGCTCATCGAGGTCGCCGGCGAGCGGGCCACCGGCGGGCAGGCGCCCGACGCTCCCTTCACCGGGTAGCGTTGTCGCGGGGCGGTAGCTCAGCCGGTTAGAGCAGCGGACTCATAATCCGTCGGTCACGGGTTCAAGTCCCGTCCGCCCTACCGAACGTTTACGGGGAAGTTTGGGCATCGGCGCACAAGCCTGCAAAGGCAAATCCCGTCCATCGTGTCGCGCGGCCTTGTGTCGGTGCGCTCGGGCAACATGTAGGTATGTCTCCTTGGACGCCACCCGGAGTTGACCCGGTTGAGCACGCTGCGCTGGTCCCCGGCATCCCGACGTGGAGCGCCACCAGCGTGCAGGCGTGGGCAATGCGTTTCCTTCGGGTGCAGGGCGGTTATTTCTTGAACGAGTCATTGGTCGCGAAGTGGGACGTTGCGATGCGCAATGACCCGCCCCACCGTGATGACTGGAGTCAGGGTGACGCCGCCGCGCACTACTGGGAATGGCTCGATGAGGAGCAGCAGCTTGCCTTTCTTGACTGGCTCGTCTATGAGCTGTCACACACCGACGGCGGTTGGCAGCACAAGCGCGACCTCGAAGAGATCCTGCATGCCGGTGGCTCGGAGTGGAAAGTCGGCGACCGGGGCGGGAACCCCGGTTTAGAGAAGCGCGTGCCGCAGGGCGTTGCCGACGCCGTGGATGCTGTCATCGCCAACTCGGCGACCGCCGGTGCTTTGCTGTCCGAGGCGTGGCACGCCGCCTTTGGTCGCAACCCTGACCCTGAGGAGGCCTACGAGAAGGCGATCAAGGCCGTCGAGGAGGCCGGGGCCGAGCTCGTGCTGCCGATGAATCCCAAGGCCACCCTTGGAACGATGATCGCTGCGGTGCGCGACCAGGGCGACTGGCGCCTCCCGCTTGAATCCGCCTCGGCGGTGGGTGCGCCGCTCGAAATGATGAAGTCGCTGTGGGAAGGCCAGGAGAGCCGCCACGGTGGCAACGGCTACCGCAAGCCGACGCCCGCCGAGGCAGAGGCGGCGGTGCTGCTCGCCGTCCCGTTGGTGCAGTTCTTCACCGCTGGGCTCCTGGCCCGCCCCACGCCTCCCGTTGCAACGGAGTGACCCGCGCGCTCGGGGCTGCGAGGCTCGCCTCGAAGCGCGCCATGTCGGCGTCCCAGGCGTCGGGGAAGAAGTGCAGGTAGGTCCTATAGGTGACGCCGGTGTCGGCATGTCCGAGGGCTGCGGCAACACGCTCCATCGGCATGCCTGACAGCGCCCACAAGCTCGCGGCGGTGTGCCGCAGGTCGTGGAACCTCAGTGTGGGCCGACCGATCGCCTCGGCTGCTGCGCGGAACCGCCGCCGGTAGAACGATTCGTAGTCGAGGCGCTTCGACCAGTTGAGCGCCCCGCGCCACCGGCCGCCGCCCGCGTAGTTGCGTCCCGGCCACAGGGCGAGCGCTTCCACCTTGGCCCCGCTGAGGCGTCGATCGGCCCGTTGCGGATGCGGCAGGGGCAGTGTAGGTCACAGCTGGGTAACGGTGCGGGAATTGCTCCCGCCGTGGGGCCTCTGAGGGCCTGTTTCGGGTCCTCGATGTCGGGGGTCTCGTGTGGCCTTGAGGCATGAGGAAACGACCCGATCCGGTTGCTGTGGCGGATGCCGCCCTGGGTCGTGTCGTGGCGATCCAGGCGCAGATGGATGCTCTGTCGGCGGCGCGTGCGGAGGCTCTGTTGGAGTTCGAGGCGGCGTTCGCGGTGGCGTATCCGCCGTCGGCTGCTCCGTTGCGGGAGCGTGCTGAGCGGGCGGAGTTGGCGTGTGCGTTGCGGATGCCGGAACGGGCTGTCGAGACGCTGTTGGGTGAGTCGCGGATGCTGACTCGGCAACTGCCTGCAACGTTCGCCGCGTTGGGGGAAGGGTTGTTCTCGTATCGGCATGCGCAGGTGCTGATCGACGAGACCGCGGAACTGGACCCGGTGGATCGGGAGGCGGTGGAGCGGGTGGCGCTCGGGGTTGCCAGGTCGGTGACGGTGGCACAGTTCCGCAGGAAGGTGCGCCGGTTGCGGGAGCGACGGAACCCGGAGTCGATGGTCGAACGGGTGCGCACCGCCCACACCCGACGTGAACTCGTGCTCGAACCTGCCCGAGACGGGATGGCATACCTGGGCATCTACACCAACGCGGTCGACGCGGCGGCGATCTACGAGAAAGCCACCACCGCCGCCGGACACGCCGTGGAGGATGGGGATCCGCGGACGTTGACCCAGTTGCGGGTCGACGTGCTCGTCGACGCCCTCCTGGAACGCGACTCCACGCTCGGGTTGGGTCGGACCATGTTGGAGACCATGAACGCGGACCCGGACGAGTTGTTGGCGATCCAGGAGACCACCGTGGGACCGTTCGCCGGCATCATCCCGACCGTCATCGTCACCGTCCCGATCGGCACTCTCCTCGGCGGGAACCAACCGGGGAACCTGGAAGGGGTCGGGCCGATCGACGCCGCCACCGCACGCAAACTCACCTCCCACGCACCCGTGCTGTATCGGATGCTCACCGACCCAGACACCGGGACCGGGCTGTCGATGGGACGCACCGCCTACCGGGTCCCCGAACCATTGCGACGATGGCTGCGGGTCCGAGACGGATCATGCCGGTTCCCGATGTGCCTCATCTGCACCCGACGATGCGACATCGACCACACCCGCGACTGGGCAACCCAGAACGGACCCACCGACCACGACAACCTCGCCCACCTCTCCCGCGGACACCACACCCTGAAACACCACGGCGGATGGAAAGTCGTCCAAGACACCCGCGGGGTACTGCAATGGACCTCCTACCTCGGCAGGGAATACACAACCCTGCCCGACGCCAGCTGACAGCCCGGGAGCGGGCGCGAGGGGACGCGGGAGGAAATATCGCCGTGTCCCGTGCGGTTGAACCGGGGGAGTCGACCAGGATGGACAGCATGACCGAGACCGCCGCCCCCACCGCACAGCAGACCCCCGAAGAGCAGTTCGCGTTCTTCCACTCGCGCCGCGAGCTGGCGGTCGTGCAGCCGCAGGGCAGCCTCGCGCTCACCACGACGCAGGTCATCGACATCGAGCAGACGGTGTGGGGCGTCCCGGGAACCTGGGCCCCGCTGCCGGCCGGCGAGTCGGGCATCAGCCTCACCGCGACCGCGGCGGACGGCATCCAGGTCGACGGCGTGCTCGTCGAGGGCACCGTCACGGTGCGTGGCAAGGACTCGCCCGAACCGTCGGCCGTGCGCTTCAGCGACACCGTCACGGGCTTCGTCATCGCCCAGGAGGGCGGCCTCTACGCGCTGCGCGTCTTCGACGCCCAGTCGGAGGCGATCCAGGAGTTCGGCGGCATCGACGCGTTCGACTACAACCCCGACTGGGTGGTCACCGCCGACTGGTCGCTCAACCCGGAGGGCACCGTGCTCGGCTTCGAGCACCTCAAGGACGACGGCAAGACCCGCGACGAGGTGGTGCCCGGTCGCATCACCTTCAGCCGCGACGGCGTCGACTACGACCTCGCCGCCTTCAAGTCGGGCCGCGCCCTGCAGCTCGTCTTCGCCGACGCCACCAACGACGTCAGCACCTACAGCGTCGGCCGCTTCCTCTTCGTCGCCCCGAACGCCGACGGCACCATCACGCTCGACTTCAACCGGGCCGTACTGCCGCCGTGCGCCTTCAGCTACGCCTTCAACTGCCCGCTGCCGCCCAAGCAGAACCGCTTCCCGTTCGCCATCGAGGCGGGCGAGAAGAACGCGGTGAAGGAGGACGGCTCACTCCTGCACTGAGCCTCGACGCTCACCCGGTCGCGTCCCCGGTCGCGTCCCCGGTGTCGCCGCCGTCGCCCGTGTCGCCGGAATCCGTGCCCGTCTCGGCGTCGTACTGGGCGAGCACGAACGAGGTGAACGCATCCGCGTCATCCGCGTCGCCCGTGTACTGCTCGCGGTTCACGAGGATCGTCGGGGTCGCGCTGAGCGCCGACACCGAGGAGTTCGGGATGCCGGACGAGGTGGCCCGCGCGGTCGCCCGCGTCACCCACGGCCGGAAGCGGCCATCCGTGATGCACTTCGCGACATCGTCGTCGGTCACGCCGGCGTTCTGCACGAGCAGCACGAGCGCGTCGTCGGCCGGCGGATCCGCGTCGTCGGCCGGGTAGGCCTTCGCCATCGCGGAGGCGACCGCGAAGGCGCTGTCGGGCGCGTACTGCGCGACGCACGCGAAGGCGTTCGCCGCACGGATCGAGTAGTCGTCGCCCACCTTCGTCGCCGTCACCGCCACCGGGTGCAGCTCGAGCGTGAGGTAGCCGGCGGTCACCCACGACTCCAGGTTCGTGTTCGCGGTGAGGAACGCCATCGAGTCGGGGTCGGCGAAGTCGAGGTACGCGGTCACCGCGACCACACCGTCGGTCTCGTCGAGCGCGGTCGGCGTGGGCGAGTCGTCCTCCTCGAGCCGCGCCGTGCGCGTCGCGCTCATCGCCGAGCCGTCGCCCGTGAACAGGATGCCGTTGCTCGCCATGTTCTCGGGACCGGCGTTCGCCTCCCGCTGCTGGGCGGCCTGCACCGTGACGGTGGCGGTCGCCGTGAGCGCGACCGCCACCGTCAATCCGGAAGCGAGGAGGAGGCGATTCCGGATCCGGCGCTTGCGCTCCCGTTCCCGTTTGATCCTCGCGCCCTCGCGGGAGCGGGCGATCTGCTCCTTCTTCGAGAGCTTGCGGAGCTCCTTCTTGGACTGCGGAGCACGGGCGGGAGCGGTCATCGCGCTCACCCTGCGCCCGCTCGCTGAGCGGTGCTCTAGGCGACGCTCGGAAGCTGCTGTGAGCGCCGGGTCCGGGAGCGTCTCACCGCGGCGACGAGCAGGGCGCCGACGAGTGCACCCGCCGTGTTCGCCACGAGGTCCGAGACCGTCGAGTACCGCGTCGGCAGGAACAGCTGCACACCCTCGATGAGCGCACTCGTCGCCAGTCCCGCGAGGGTCGTCGACCACACGCGCATCCGGAACGCGGTCATCGCGAGCACCCCGAACGGCACGAACATCGCGATGTTCGCCGTGAACTCGAGCACGGCGTAGCTCGGCTCGAACGGCAGGCCGAGGCTCGCGAGCCAGCGCGCCGGCATCGCGAGCACACCCGCGTACGCGCCGTCGGCCGGATTCGGCGCCCACACGGCGAAGCCGACAGCCACGAGGTAGGCGGCGAACACGATCCGGAGCAGCAGGATGCGCATCCGTCCACGTTAGGGGACGCGCCGCCCCCGTCCGCGTTACCCTTGCAGCACCCTGTCGACGCCGAAGGGAGCGCTGCGTGACCTCGAGCCCGTGGGTCGCCCTGCCCACCGAGCACCGCGACGCGGTGCGCGCCGCGCACGACGCGGTCGTGGGGGAGCGTCGCGACTCGGAGGGCGTGCGGCGTCTCGTGCGCGAGTCCTGGGAGCGCTCGGTCGGCTTCCGCGTCGACCCCGACAAGCTGTCGCCGGATGTGGAGCTCAGCGAGGAGGAGTTGCGCGCCTACCGCGACGCGCATCCGCTCTCCTCGGCGCTGCCGAGCCTGCACCGGCTGCTCATCCGGCACACCTTCGACGCGGGGCTCATCATCGCCGTCGGCGACCAGGCGGGCCGCCTGCTGTGGATCGACGGCGACCGCGCGCTGCGGCGCCGCGCCGAGAGCATGGGCTTCGTCGAGGGTGCCGACTGGTCCGAGCGCGCCGTCGGCACGAGCGCGCCCGGCACCGCCCTCGCGCTCGACCACGGCATCCAGATCTCCGGTGCCGAGCACTTCGGTCGCGTCGTGCATCCGTGGTCGTGCACCGCGGTGCCCGTGCACGACCCGGGCACCGGGTCGCTCGTGGGCGTCATCGACATCACGGGCGGCGACGACGCCGCGGCCCCCGCCACGCTGCCGCTGCTCGAGGCGGCCGTCGCGGCCGTCGAGGCGGAGCTGCGCATCCGCCGGCTCGACGACGTGGTCGCGCCCGTGCGGCGACCCCCGGCATCCGTCGTGCGCCCCGTGCTGCACGTGCTCGGACGCGACGAGGGCCGGCTCGACCACGGGCGCACGAGCCTCGAGCTCACCCGGCGGCACGCCGAGATCCTCACGCTGCTCGCCTGGCATCGGCAGGGCCTCAGCGCCGAGCGGCTCGCCGAGCTCGTCTACGGGCGCGACGACGCCACCGTGACCCTGCGCGCCGAGATGGTGCGGCTGCGTCGCGAGCTGCCGGAATCCCTCGCCCCGGAGTCCCGGCCCTACCGCCTCACCGAGCCGCTCGAACTCGACGTGCACCGCGTGCTCGGCTTCCTCGAACGCGGCGCCCACAAGGTGGCCCTCGGCAGCTACCCGGGCCCGCTGCTGCCGCAGTCGGATGCGCCCGGCATCGTCGCCATCCGCGAGGAGCTGCGGGCGGCGCTGCGCGAGGCGATGCTCGCCGACGCCTCCGTCGACACCCTGCTCGAGTACGCGCGCAGCTTCGACGCCGCCGACGACCTCGAGGTGTGGCAGGCGTGCCTGCGGCTGCTGCCCGCCCGCTCGCCGAAACGGGCGCTCGTCGTGTCGCGCATCGAACGGATCGAGCACGAGCTCGGCCGCATGCAACAGACTGCAACCCTCCCGCAACCTCCGCGTCCGTAGCGTCGTGCGCACCCGGCGACCGCCGGGCAGACGACGACGTCACAGGAGGGTCGAGGATGACCGTCTATGCAGCACCGGGAACGCCGGGAGCACTCATCGACTTCAAGCCCCGCTACGAGCACTGGATCGGCGGGGAGTGGGTGAAGCCGAAACTCGGGCAGTACTTCGAAGACATCTCGCCGGTCAACGGCAAGCCGTTCGCGGAGGTCGCGCGCGGCACCTCGGAGGACATCGACGCGGCGCTCGACGCCGCCGAGAAGGCCGCCCCCGCCTGGGGCCGCGCCTCCGCCGCGGAACGTGCCGCGGTGCTGCACCGGATCGCGGATGTCATCGAGCAGAACCTGGAGGTGCTCGCGGTCGCCGAGACCTGGGACAACGGTAAGGCGATCCGCGAACCGCTCAACGCCGACCTCCCGCTCGCCGCCGACCACTTCCGCTACTACGCGAGCCTCATCCGGGCGCAGGAGGGCAGCTTCACGCAGCTCGACCACGACACCGTCGCCTACCACTTCCACGAGCCGCTCGGCGTCGTCGGGCAGATCATCCCGTGGAACTTCCCGCTGCTCATGGCCGTGTGGAAGCTCGCCCCCGCCCTCGCGGCCGGCAACACGGTCGTGCTGAAGCCGGCCGAGCAGACGCCGGTGTCGATCCTCGTGCTCATCGAGCTGATCGGCGACATCCTGCCGCCCGGCGTCGTCAACGTCGTCAACGGCTTCGGTGTCGAGGCGGGTAAGCCGCTCGCCTCCAGCAACCGCATCCGGAAGATCGCGTTCACGGGCGAGACGACCACCGGCCGCCTCATCCTGCAGTACGCGAGCGCCAACATCATCCCGGCGACCCTCGAGCTCGGCGGCAAGAGCCCCAACCTGTTCTTCGAGGATGTCGTGCAGCAGAAGGACAGCTACTACGACAAGGCGCTCGAGGGCTTCACGCTGTTCGCCTTCAACCAGGGCGAGGTGTGCACCTGCCCGAGCCGCGCCCTCATCCAGCGCTCGATCTACGACGAGTTCCTCGAGGCCGCGGTCGCGCGCACCAAGCTCGCCGTGCAGGGCAACCCGCTCGACACCGACACGCAGGTGGGCGCCCAGGCGTCGAACGACCAGCTCGAGAAGATCCTCAGCTACATCGACATCGGCGTGAAGGAGGGCGCGAAGATCGCCGTCGGCGGCGGTCGCGCCGACCTCGGCGGCGACCTCACGGGCGGCTACTACGTCGAGCCGACCATCTTCGAGGGGCAGAACTCGATGAGGCTGTTCCAGGAGGAGATCTTCGGCCCGGTCGTCGCCGTCACCACCTTCGAGGACTACGCCGAGGCGATCATGCTCGCCAACGACACCCTCTACGGTCTCGGCGCCGGCGTGTGGACCCGCAACGGCAACCTCGCCTACCGGGCCGGCCGCGACATCCAGGCCGGGCGCGTGTGGGTGAACAACTACCACGCCTACCCGGCGGGGGCGGCGTTCGGCGGCTACAAGAGCTCCGGCATCGGGCGCGAGAACAGCGCCCAGGCGCTCGACCACTACCAGCAGACGAAGAACCTGCTCGTCTCGTACTCCGAGGCGGCGCTGGGCTTCTTCTGATCGACCCGGTCGGCCGCGCGGCTCGACGCGCGCGGCCGGCCGACCGACCGGGAGCCGGCACCCTGGGCCTGCAGGGGGCCGGCTCCCCGACCTTCGAGGGAAGGGGGCGGGGATGCTGGAGTCCACCGTCACGCGTCCCGGCGAGACGCGGTCGCGCGTCGCGCTGAGCGACGAGGCCGTCGCGCTGCTGCGGCGGCTGCGGGGCCGGCATGGTCCGCTCATGTTCCACCAGTCGGGCGGCTGCTGCGACGGCAGCTCGCCCATGTGCTACCCGGCGGGGGAGTTCCTCACCTCCGACGCCGACGTGCTGCTCGGCGTGTTCGACCTCGCAGCCCCCGGGGAGCCCACGCAGGCGCTCGAGTTCTGGATGTCGGCCGAGCAGTTCGCCTACTGGTCGCACACCAAGCTGCTCGTCGACGTCGTGCCCGGCCGCGGCTCCGGCTTCTCGGTCGAGGCCCCCGAGGGCGTGCGCTTCCTCATCCGCTCCGAGCTCATGGACACGGCCACCCCGTTCGCCTGACCACGCACCCCCACCTCGCCTCGGCATCCGCCTCCCTGTCCGCCTGGACTTCCGCAACTCAGGAGATCCGGCCTCCCCACGCGTTTCGTCACCGAAACCGACGCATCTTCCTGAGTTGCGGAACCCGCGCGGGTTCGCAACTCAGGAAACGGAGGCGTATCGGTCGAGGTCGGGGCCGTGGCGGCCGGATCTCCTGAGTTGCGAAACGGAGCGGGATGTCGGGGCCGGTGGCGACAATGGGAACGTGTTCCTCGCCGTCAGCTCGCCCGCGCCGGGGCGGGTCGAGCTCGTCGCTCTCGATGCCGAGGGCGACGCGACGTCGCGGGAGCGTTTCGCCGAGACGGAGTTCGCGGTGCGTGCCCGCGAGCACGAGCGCGACCACCCGCGGTGGGTGTGGGCCGACACGACACGCTGGTACCCCGGCCTGCTCGCGGCGGGCGTCCGTGTCGAGCGCTGCGTCGACCTGCGGATGTGCCGCCTCCTCCTGCGGAACGCCGCCGCCGCGCGCGACACGGAGTTGGCCCGCACGCCCCGCGACCGCTGGGACGAGCCGAGCCCCCTCGCCGCGGCCTCCGACGCCCTCTTCGAGCTGGAGGCGCCGCTGCCCGACGACGACCCGGTCGCCGAGCTGTACCGGCAGCGCGCGGCGATCGCCGCATCCGCCGAGCCCGGACGGCTCGGCCTGCTGTGCGCCGCCGACAGCGTCGGGGCGCTCGTCGCCGTCGAGCTGCGGCACGCGGGCCTCCCGTGGGACGCCGCGCGCCACGATCGCATCCTCACCGAGCTGCTGGGCGAGCGGATGGCCGGCGGGCGCCCCGCCCGGATGGAGGCGCTCGTCGCCGAGATCCGGGCGGCCCTCGACGACCCCGAGGTGAACCCCGACTCGGCGCCGACCCTGCTGCGCAGCCTGCAACGCGCCGGGCTGCGGGTCGGGAGCACGAGCCGCTGGGAGCTCAAGTCGGTCGAGCACCCCGTGGTGGCGCCGCTGCTCGCCTACAAGCGCCTCGCGCGGCTCTACACGGCGAACGGCTGGGCGTGGCTCGCCGAGTGGGTGCGCGAGGGCCGCTTCCGCCCGGTCTACGTGCCCGCGGGTGTCGTGACGGGCCGGTGGGCCTCGGACGGCGGCGGCGCGCTGCAGCTGCCGCGCCAGGTGCGTGGCGCGGTCGTCGCCGACCCCGGCTGGAAGCTCGTCGTCGCGGACGCCGCGCAGCTCGAGCCGCGCGTGCTCGCCGCGATGTCGTCGGATGCCGCGATGGCCCGCGCCGGACGCGCCCACGACCTCTACCAGGGGATGGTCGACACGGGCGCGGTCGAGACCCGCGAGCAGGCGAAGTACGGCATGCTCGGCGCGATCTACGGGGGAACCACGGGGGAGTCGGGGCGGATGCGCCCCCGTATCGAGCGCGCCTTCCCGCGCGCCATGGCGTTCGTGGAGGCGGCGGCACGGGCGGGCGAACGCGGCGAGACGGTCTCCACCTGGCTCGGGCGCACCTCGCCGCGGGGCCCCGAGGCCGGCTACGACGAGACGCGCACCGCGGAGGACCGCGACCGGGACCGCACGGGGCGTCGCGCCTGGGGCCGCTTCACCCGCAACTTCGTCGTGCAGGGCACCGCCGCGGAGTGGGCGCTGTGCTGGATGGGTGCACTGCGGCGGATGCTGTGGCAGCTCGGCGGGGCGGACGGCGATCCGCGCCCCCTGGCCGAGCGTCCGCACCTCGTGTTCTTCCTGCACGACGAGCTCATCGTGCACACCCCCGCCGAACTCGCGGAGCGGGTCGCCGACGCCCTGCGCGGGTCAGCGGCCGAGGCCGGGCGCATCCTGTTCGGCGCGGCGCCCGTCGAGTTCCCGCTGAGCGTCGCCGTGGTCGACAGCTACGCCGACGCGAAGTAGCCACACACCGAACGACACGCTTGTGATTCCCCCGGTCAACAGGGCATAATGACCGCAAGCAACAGCGAACGTACGTCAGGTCGATGGGGAAGTCGCATCTGACGAACGGAGAGAAAAGTGGCTGCTGCGATGTCGCGCGGAGTGGTGTACGTCCACTCCGCTCCTCGTGCGCTCTGCCCGCATGTCGAGTGGGCAGCGGGCCGTGCGCTCGGACGCGCCGTCAACTTCGATTGGCGCCCGCAGCCGGTGCTGCCCGGCGCCCATCGCACCGAGTACACCTGGGAGGGCCCGCGCGGCACGGGCGCGCTGCTCGCCTCCGCGCTGCGCGGCTGGGAGCACCTGCGCTACGAGGTCACCGAGGATGCCGGCCTCGGCACCGACGGCGGCCGCTGGATGCACACGCCCGACCTCGGGATCTTCTTCGCTCAGACCGACACGGCGGGCAACACGGTCGTCCCGGAGGACCGCATCCGCGCCGCCATGGAGGCCGCGGGTTCCGACGCCTTCGAACTGCACCGGCAGCTGCGGGTGGCCCTCGGCCACGCCTGGGACGAGGAGCTCGAGCCCTTCCGCTACGCGGGCGAGGACAGCCCGGTCATCTGGCTGCACAAGGTCGGCTAGCGCAAGGGAGCGATGGCGATGCTGAAGACGGACGAGATCGATCTGCGCCGACTGCTCGACGAGCTCGAGGAGCCCCTGATCCACGTGGCCGAGGTGGTCGAGGCGGAGGAGCCCGACGACGGATTCGACGGGCT
The DNA here is from genome assembly GCF_003627075.1 of Protaetiibacter intestinalis. Taxonomy (NCBI): domain Bacteria; kingdom Bacillati; phylum Actinomycetota; class Actinomycetes; order Micrococcales; family Microbacteriaceae; genus Protaetiibacter; species Protaetiibacter intestinalis. Next base: position 2,609,467 of record NZ_CP032630.1, read on the forward strand.
CTGCACGCAGCACGACGGCTGCCGGATCATCTCCGGCTGAGCGCGAACCCGGCTCAGACCGAGCGGAACACCACGACGGAGTTGTGGCCGCCGAACCCGAACGAGTTCGAGATCGCGAGCTGCGGACCGTCGCCGAGCGGGCGCGGCGAGGTGACCACGTCGAGCGGGATCTCGGGGTCCTGTTCGGTCAGGTTGATCGTCGGCGGCGCCAGGCGCTGCTGCACGGCGAGGATCGTGAAGATCGCCTCGAGCGCGCCGGTGCCGCCCAGCAGGTGGCCGGTCGAGGCCTTGGTGGCCGACACGGGGATGCCGTGCACCCGGTCGCCGAACACCGACAGCAGCGCCTTGTACTCGGCGATGTCGCCGACGGGCGTGCTCGTCGCGTGCGCGTTGACGTGGGTGACCTCGTCGGCGGATGCGCCCGCCTGCGCGAGTGCGGCCTGGACGGCGCGCGAGGCGCCCCAGCCCTCGGGGTCGGGGGCCGTGATGTGGTACGAGTCGCTCGTGACGCCGCCACCGGCGAGCTCGGCGTAGATCTTCGCCCCGCGGGCCTTCGCGTGCTCCTCGGTCTCGAGCACGATCGAGGCGGCGCCCTCGCCCATGACGAAGCCGTCACGGCTCACGTCGTAGGGCCGGGAGGCGGTCTCGGGGGAGTCGTTGCGCTTGGAGAGCGCCTGCATGGAGGCGAAGGAGGCGAGGGTGATGCCGTGGATCGCCGACTCGGTGCCGCCGGCGATGACGATGTCGGCGTAGCCCTGCTGCAGGTGGTCGTAGGCGTTCGCGATGGCTTCGGTGCTGGAGGCGCACGCGGAGACGTCGGTGCGGGCGAAGGCGCGCGCACCGAGGTGCATGCTGACGGCCGCCGCGGCGGCGTTCGGCATGAGCATGGGGACCGTCATCGGGAGCACCCGGCGCGGACCTTTCTCCTTGAGGGTGTCCCAGGCGTCGAGCAGCGTCCACAGCCCGCCGATGCCGGTCGAGTACTCGACGCCGAAGCGCTCGGGCTCCACCTCGGGGGCGCCGGCATCCTGCCATGCCTCACGCGAGGCGATGAGCGCGAACTGGCTCATCGGGTCGAGACGCTTGATCTCCTGGCGCTCGAGCACCTCCTCGGGGCGCACCTTGGCCTCCGCGGCGAAGGTGACGGGCAGCTCGAGCTCGCTCACCCACTCGTGGGTGAGGGTGTGGGCTCCGGACTCACCGGCGAGCAGCGCGTTCCAGGTGTCGGGTGCGGTGCCTCCGAGCGGGGAGGACGTGCCGATGCCGGTGACGACGATCTTCTTGGTCATTCGTGGAACTCCGAGGATGGGCGGTACTCGTCCCGTGGGGTTGTTCCGGGACGTCGGGGGTCGGGCGGGGACGGATGCGTCCCCGCCCGTCGTCGACTAGCTGGCGTTGACGATGTAGCTGACGGCGTCGCCGACGGTCTTGAGGTTCTTGACCTCCTCGTCGGGGATCTTGACGTCGAACTTCTCCTCGGCGTTGACCACGATGGTCATCATCGAGATGGAGTCGATGTCGAGGTCGTCCGTGAACGACTTGTCGAGCTCGACGGTGTCCGCCGCGATGCCGGTCTCGTCGTTGATGAGCTCAGCCAGGCCGGCGAGGACTTCTTCGGTGGACAGTGCCATGTTCGTTTTCTCCTAGGGGTGTCGAGTGACCGGGGACAAGTTTAGGGGAGCCGCACGACCTGGGCCCCGAAGACGAGGCCCGCGCCGAATCCGATCTGCAGGGCGAGTCCGCCCGACAGCTCGGGGTGCTCCTGCAGAGCACGGTGGGTGGCGAGGGGGATGGACGCGGCGGACGTGTTGCCCGTCTCGGCGATGTCGCGCGCGACGACGACGGTCTCGGGGAGCTTCAGCTGCTTGGCGAACTCGTCGATGATGCGCATGTTCGCCTGGTGCGGCACGAAGAGCGCGAGATCCTCGGGCTCGACGCCCGCCACCTCGAGCGCCTGACGCGCCACCTTCGCCATCTCCCAGACTGCCCAGCGGAACACCGTCTGGCCCTCCTGGCGCAGCGTCGGCCAGGCGGCCTCGCCGTCGCGGAAGTCGATGAGCGTCGCGTTCATGCCCACGGCATCCGCCTTGGAGCCGTCCGAGCCCCAGACGGGTGCCGCGATGCCGGGCTCGTCGGCGGGGCCGATGACGACGGCACCGGCGCCGTCGCCGAGCAGGAACGAGATGGAGCGGTCGGTGGGGTCGACGACGTCCGAGAGCTTCTCGGCGCCGATGACGAGCGCGTAGTGGGCGGCGCCGGCGCGGATGAGCGCATCGGCCTGGGTGACCGCGTAGCTGAAGCCCGCGCAGGCGGCGTTCTCGTCGTAGGCGGCAGCGGGGTTCGCGCCGACGCGGTCGGCCACGACGGCCGCGATGGAGGGGGTCTGCTGCACGTTGCTGATGGTCGCGACGATGACGAGGTCGATGGACTCCGGGGCGACCCCCGACTTCTCGATCGCCTCGCGGCCGGCCTCGGTGGCGAGGTCGACGGCGAGGATGCCGGCGGAGGCGCGGGCGCGCGTCACGATGCCGGTGCGCTGGCGGATCCACTCGTCGCTCGAGTCGATGGGCCCGACGAGGTCGTCATTCGGGACGAGGCGGTCGCCGCGGGCCGCGCCGTAGCTGTAGATGCGGGTGAACTGCGGGCCCTGGGCCTGCTTGAGGGTCGTCACGCGACGGTCTCCTGGTCGATGAGGGCGTGGGCGGCGGCGAGGTCGTCGGGCGTCTTGACGGCGACGGTGGGGAGCCCCTTGAGGCCCCGCTTCGCGAGCCCGACGAGGGCGCCCGCGGGGGCGAGCTCGATGAGCCCCGTGACGCCGGCGGTGGCGAAGGCCTCCATGTCGAGGTCCCAGCGCACGGGCGACGCGACCTGACCCACGACGAGGTCGAGGTAGGCGCGACCGGATGCCACGGTGCTGCCGTCGCGGTTGGTCCAGATGGTCAGGCTCGGGTCGGCGGCGTCGACCCCGGCGGCGGCCGCACGCAGCGCGTCGACCGCGGGCGCCATGTAGCGCGTGTGGAAGGCTCCGGCGACCTGCAGCGGGATGACGCGCGCGCCGGCGGGCGGTTCGGCCTGCAGCTGCGCGAGGGCGTCGCGGGCGCCGGCGACGACGATCTGGCCGCCGCCGTTGAAGTTGGCGGGCTCGAGGCCCAGCGTCTCGAGCTTCGCGAGCAGCTCGGCCTCGTCGGCACCGATGACGGCGCTCATCCCGGTGTCCTCGAGGGCCGCCGCCTCGGCCATCGCCCGCCCGCGCAGCGCCACGAGGCGCATCGCGTCGGACTCCGTGAGGATGCCGGCGCCCGCCGCCGCGGCGAGCTCGCCGACCGAGTGCCCCGCGATCCCGGCGACCTTGTCGCGGCGCCCGCCGCCGAGCACGGCACCGAGCGAGAGGATCGAGGCGGCCACGATGAGCGGCTGCGCCACCGCGGTGTCGCGGATGGTGTCGGCGTCCGAGACCGTGCCGTGGGTGCGCAGGTCGACTCCGGCTGCCTCCGCGAGAGCGTCGAGGTGCTCGGCGAAGCGCGGCTCGGCGAGCCAGGGGTCGAGGAATCCGGGGGTCTGCGAGCCCTGTCCGGGCGCGACGATCACGACGGTCACCCGTCCATCCTGCCAACCCTCGGTGCGCTGCGTGGCATACAGGCCACGGAAAATCCGCCGAGACCTTGGCGGATGTCTACAGCGGGCGAACTCAGCCGCGGGGGCGGGCGGTGTCGGCGATCGAGCCGACGATGAGCGCGGTCTGCAGGATGAGGGCCTCGCGGGCGCCGGTGGCGTCCCAGCCGATGACCTCGCTGATGCGCTTGAGGCGGTAGCGCACGGTGTTGGGGTGCACGAAGAGCTCGCGTGCGGTCGCCTCGAGCGAGCGTCCGTTGTCGAGGTAGGCCCAGAGCGTCGTGAGCAGTTCGGTGGAATGGTTCTGCAGGGGCTGGTAGATGCGCGAGATGAGGGTCGCGCGCGCGAGCGGGTCGCCCGCGAGGGCGCGCTCCGGCAGCAGGTCGTCGGCGAGGGTCGGGCGCGGCGCGCCGCGCCAGGCCCGGGCGACCGCGAAGCCCGCGAGGGCCGCCTTCGCGCTGCGGGCGGCATCCACGAGCGAGGGCACCTCGTGGCCGAGCACCAGGTGCCCCGGACCGAAGCCGGGCTCGAGCTGGCGGGCGATCTCGATGAACGGCAGGGCATCCCGGGTCTCGGCCTCCTCGGAGGCGTCGACGCGGCCGATCACGAGCACGAGCCGCGAGCCCTGCACGCCGATGAGCACGTCGGCGTCGAGGTGGCGGGCGGTGCGCCGCAGCTGGTCGACGTCGAGCATCCGCGGTGCCGTCCCGACGAGCACCGAGACCGAGCCGTGGCCGTTCCAGCCGAGCGCGGCGACCCGGCTCGGCAGCTCGCTGTCGTACTCGCCGGTGAGGATCGAGTCGACCACGAGCGCCTCGAGCCGGGCATCCCAGAGCCCGCGGGCCTCGGCGGCGCGGGCGTAGACGTCGGCGGCCGCGAAGGCGATCTCACGCGAGTACAGCAGGATCGCCTCGCGCAGCTCGTCTCCCGCGCTCGTGACGCGGTCCTCGACGACCTCGACCGTCACGCGGATGAGCTGCAGCGTCTGCTGCAGGCTCACCGAGCGCAGCAGCTCGCGCGGCGCCGCCCCGAACACGTCGGCCGCGATCCACGGAGTCGAGGTCGGGTCGTCGTACCAGGAGATGAACGAGGTGATGCCCGCCTGCGCGACGAGTCCGACGGCGCTGCGACGCCCCGGCGGCATCTCGCGATACCAGGGGAGCGTCTCGTCGAGTCGCTTGAGCGTCGTCGTCGCGAGCTCGCCTGACAGCGTGCGCAGCCAGGCGAGCGTCTGCTCCTTGGTCCTCTCGGGCACGGTCGGGTCGGCTCTAGCTCTCGCCGCCCGCCGAGCCGGTCGTGCCGGCGGTCACGTCGTGCAGCTTGTACTTGTCGATCGCCTGGAGCACGTAGGCCGGGTCGACCTGTCCGCGCCGGGCGAGCGACTGCAGCGCGCGCACGACGACCGACGGGCCGTCGATCTTGAAGTAGCGGCGAGCGGCCGGGCGCGTGTCGCTGAAGCCGAAGTCGTCGGCGCCGAGCGTCGCGAACTCGCCGGGGACCCACGCGCGGATCTGGTCGGGCACGGCGTGCATGTAGTCGGTCACCGCGAGGAACGGTCCCTCGGCCCCGTTGAGCTTCTGCCACACGTACGGCACGTGCGGCTGCTTGGTGGGGTTGAGGAAGTTGTGCTCGTCGGCGGCGATGCCGTCGCGGCGCAGCTCGCTCCACGAGGTGACGCTCCACACATCCGCGGCGACGCCCCAGTCCTTCGCGAGCAGCTCCTGGGCCTCGAGGGCCCACGGCACCGCGACGCCGGAGGCGAGCAGCTGCGTCTTCGGACCGCCGATCGTCGCGTCCTTGAGCTTGTAGATGCCCCGGAGCAGTCCGTCGACGTCGAGTCCCTCGGGCTCGACCGGCTGCACGTGCGGCTCGTTGTACACCGTGAGGTAGTACATGACGTTCGGGTCGGGATGCGATCCGCCGTACATGCGCTCGAGGCCGGCCTTCACGATGTGGCCGATCTCGTAGCCGTAGGCGGGGTCGTAGGCGACGACCGCGGGGTTCGTGGATGCGAGCAGCGGCGAGTGGCCGTCGGCGTGCTGCAGGCCCTCGCCCGTGAGCGTCGTGCGGCCCGCGGTGGCGCCGATGATGAAGCCGCGCGCCATCTGGTCGCCGGCGGCCCACATGGCGTCGCCCGTGCGCTGGAAGCCGAACATCGAGTAGAAGACGTACACCGGGATGAGCGGCTGCCCGTGCGTCGCGTACGAGGTGCCGACCGCGGTGAACGCCGCGAAGGCGCCCGCCTCGTTGATGCCGACGTGCACGATCTGGCCCTGCGGGCTCTCCTTGTAGGCGAGCAGCAGCTCCCGGTCGACCGAGGTGTAGTGCTGGCCGTTCGGGTTGTAGATCTTCGCCGTCGGGAAGTAGGCGTCCATGCCGAAGGTGCGCGCCTCGTCCGGGATGATCGGCACGATGCGGTTGCCGAAGTCGGGCGAGCGCAGCAGGTCCTTGAGCAGTCGGGCGAACGCCATCGTCGTGGCGACCTCCTGCTTGCCGGAGCCCTTCTTGGCGATCTCGTAGGCGGAGTCCTCGGGCAGGTTGAGGGCGACGTGCGCCGTGCGGCGCTCGGGCAGGTACCCGCCCAGCTCGCGGCGGCGTTCCTGCAGGTACTGCACCGCCGGATCCTCCTGGCCCGGGTGGTAGTACGGCGGCAGGTAGGGGTTCTCCTCGAGCTGCGCGTCGGTGACCGGGATGCGCAGCTCGTCGCGGAACTGCTTGAGGTTGTCGAGCGTGAGCTTCTTCATCTGGTGGGTCGCGTTGCGTCCCTCGAAGCTCTTGCCGAGACCGTAGCCCTTGATGGTCTTCGCGAGGATGACGGTGGGCTGGCCCTCGTGCTCGACGGCCGCCTTGAAGGCCGCGTAGACCTTGCGGTAGTCGTGGCCGCCGCGCTTGAGGTTCCAGACCTGCTCGTCGCTGTAGCCCTCGACGAGCTTGAGCGCCTCGGGGTCGCGACCGAAGAAGTTCTCGCGCACGTAGGCGCCGTCCTCGGTCTTGTAGGTCTGGTAGTCGCCGTCGGGGGTGGCGTTCATGAGGTTCACGAGCGCACCCGTGGTGTCGCGGGCGAGCAGCTCGTCCCACTCGCGACCCCAGACGACCTTGATGACGTTCCAGCCGGCTCCGCGGAAGAAGCTCTCGAGCTCCTGGATGATCTTGCCGTTGCCGCGGACGGGTCCGTCGAGGCGCTGCAGGTTGCAGTTGATGACGAACGTCAGGTTGTCGAGCTTCTCGTTGGCGGCCCACTGCAGGGCCCCGCGGCTCTCGACCTCGTCCATCTCGCCGTCGCCGAGGAACGCCCAGACGCGGCTGTCCGAGCGGTCGACGATGCCGCGGTTGGTGAGGTACTTGTTGTTCTGCGCCTGGTAGATGGCGTTGATGGGGCCGAGGCCCATCGACACCGTCGGGAACTGCCAGAACTCGGGCATGAGCCGCGGATGCGGGTAGGAGCTGAGCCCGTAGGGCGCGCGCGACTTCTCCTGCCGGAAGCCGTCGAGCTGCTGCTCGCTCAGGCGCCCCTCGAGGTAGGCGCGGGCGTACATGCCGGGGGAGGCGTGGCCCTGGTAGAAGATCTGGTCGCCGCCGGAGGGGTGGTCCTGGCCGCGGAAGAACCAGTTGTGGCCCACCTCGTAGAGCGAGGCGCTCGAGGCGTAGGTCGAGATGTGACCGCCGACCGCGATGCCGGGGCGCTGCGCACGGTGCACCGTGATGGCGGCGTTCCAGCGGATCCAGCGGCGGTACTGCCGCTCGAGCTCCTCGTCACCCGGGAACTCCGGTTCGTTCTCCGGGGCGATCGTGTTGATGTAGTCGGTGGTCGGCACCATGGGCACGCCCAGGTGCAGTTCCTTGGATCGCTTCAGCAGGCTGAGCATGACCTCGCGGCCGCGCCCGGGTCCCTTCGCGTCGACGAGCGCGTCGAGGGACTCCTGCCATTCGGCGGTCTCCTCCGGATCCTGATCGATGTTGTGCACCGAGTACGGATCCTGATCGTTCACCGTCACCCTTGACCTCTTCCTGATCGTGTCATGGCCGTCTTCGAGTCTAGTTCTGCCGGGGCTCCCGCTCGCTCATCGCCGGGATGCCACCGGCACTCGCGCGGATCCGGGCGTATGATCGCTCCTCGTGGCTTTGGAGAACGACACGCAGGCACCCGACTTCGACCTCGCGAACCAGTTCGGCGAGCACGTCCGGCTGAGCGACTTCCGCGGGCGCAAGCCCGTCGCGCTCGTGTTCTTCCCCCTCGCCTTCTCGAGCACCTGCACGGGGGAGCTGTGCGCGCTCCGCGACAACCTCTCCCTGTTCCAGCAGCACGGCGTCGAGCTCATCGGCATCTCCGTCGACTCGAAGGCGACGCTGCGGGCGTGGGCCGAGGAGGAGGGCTACGACTTCACCCTGCTGGCCGACTTCTGGCCCCATGGCGCCGTCGCCAAGGAGTACGGCGTCTTCCTCGAGGAGAAGGGCTTCGCGAACCGCGCGACCTTCGTGATCGACGCCAAGGGCGTCATCCGGGCCTCCTTCATCACCGCCCCCGGGCAGGCGCGCTCCGTCGAGGAGTACCGCGCGGCACTCGACGAGGTGCTGCCGGTCTCGGTCTGAGGCACGCGGCGGCGTTCAGCCGCCCATGACGTTGACGGCGCGCGCGATGACGAGCGCGAGGACGACGAATCCCGACAGCGACTCGAGCAGCATGAGCGCCTTCGCGCGGATCGACAGCGGCATGACGTCGGTGGGGCTGAAGGCCATCGCATCCGTCGTCGAGAAATACAGGTAGTCGAAGAACTGCGGGCTCCAGTCGGCCCGGGTCGAGGAGCGCACCGCGACCTCGGCGACGGCGTCGTCGTCCTCGTCCTGCGGGAAGCGGAAGTCGGCGGGCGGCAGGGCGTCGCGGGCGTCGCGACGCCGGGCCACGGGTCCGCCGCGATCCAGTTCCCAGTAGATGATCGCGTAGGCGATCACGTTCGTCGCCCACACCTGCACGGCGGCGAGCAGGATGGCGGGCGCGTCGGAGTTGTGCGCCACGAGCAGCTGGTAGCCGAGCTGCACGAGCGCCACCTGGTTCGCGAGCAGCAGCACGACGGCGAGGGCGATCGAGAGGCGCCGCGACAGGCGCGTCTCCCGCGTCAGCCGCACGGGGTTGAACACGATGAGCGGCACCAGGGCGAGAAGGCAGATGCCCGCGATCGTGTAGCGCAGCGCGGGCAGGAACGCACCGGGGAGCAGCAGGTAGAGCACCACGGCCACGAGGAGTGCGACGACGACCGGCCAGCGGTGTTCCGGACGGGCGCGGAAGTCGGCGGCGGTCATGCACGGAGCCTATTCCCGGCGCCCGGTAGCATCGGGTGTTCCGGGCGCTTAGCTCAGCTGGTAGAGCGCTTCGTTTACACCGAAGATGCCGGGGGTTCGAGTCCCTCAGCGCCCACATGGAGCCGGCCCGGGCGCGCGCGACCCTCGCGATCGTGGTCGCCGCGCTGCTCTGGGGCACCACGGGCACCGCGGCGAGCTTCCTGCCGGATGCCGTGAGCCCGCTCGCGGTGGGCGCCGCGACGATGGGCGTCGGCGGTGCGTTGCTGTTCGCGACCGCGCCCCGTGCGTCGCTCGGAGTGCTGCGCGACGCGCGCGCCCGCGGGTGGGTGCTGCTCGGCGCCGTGGGCGTGTTCGCCTACCCCCTCGCGTTCTACTCGGGGATGGACCTGGCGGGTGTGGCGATCGGCAACGTCGTGGCGCTCGGCAGCGGCCCCATCGTCACCGGCCTGCTCGAGCGGATCATCGAACGGCATCCGCTCTCGGCGCGCTGGGCAGCGGCGACCGCCCTCGCGGTGGCTGGGGTCGTGCTGCTCTCGACGGGCCGGCATCCGGAGGCGAGCGGTGCCGGGGAGGGAGGCGTGCTGCCCGGCGTGCTGCTCGGGCTCGTCGCGGGCGCCGCCTACGGCCTCTACACCTACGCCTCGGCGCGCGGCATCGGGGCGGGGCGGCCCTCGCGGGCGGTCATGGGGGCGATGTTCGGCTGCGGCGCGGTGCTGCTGCTGCCCGTGCTGCTGCTCACCGGGGCGCCGCTCATCGCCGCACCGGCATCCCTCGGGATCGCGGCCTACCTCGCGCTCGGGCCGATGTTCGTCGCGTACCTGCTCGTCGGCGTGGCGTTGCGCACCCTGCGCTCGTCGACCGTGACGACGATCGCGCTGCTCGAACCGGTCGTGGCGACCGTGCTCGCCGTGGTCGTCGTGGGGGAGCGGCTCGGGGCGCTCGGCTGGCTCGGGATCGCCGTCATCCTCGCCGGAATCGCCCTGCTCGTGACGGCCCGGCCTCCCCGGATCCGGACGCGAGCCCCCCTAGACTTCGAGCCATGACGGAGGGACCACCGGACGCCGCGCCGGGGGAGACACCTGACGACGGGACCGCCACAGGCGACGGTGCCGCCGCGAACTACGCGGCGTATCCGCCACCGTTCGGCGGCGAGCCGACGGTGAGCGACGACGATCTCGCAGCCGCGCTGGCGGCCCAGACCGCGATGTACACCGGGCCGATCACGATCCCGGTGCTCAACTCGGATCCCGTCTTCCGGCCCGATCCGGCCGAGCTGCAGGCGGATGTGCCGCCTCCCCCCGACCCGGCACCTCCGGTGGCGGAGGAGTCGGACGTCGAGGCGCCCGTGTACGAGCAGCCGTCGTATGAGCAGCCGGTGTACGAACAGCCGGTGTACGAGCAGGCGCCGTCGGCCGAGTGGCCCGCGCCCGAGGTCGTGCTGCCGCCCGTGCCGGTTCCGCCGCCCCCGCCGCCCGCCGAGTACATCGCGCCCGACGTGGTGGCCGCCGACCCCGAACCGCCGACGCTCGAACAGGCGCTGCCGCCGACCGCCTCAGAGCCGTATGCCGAGTCGTTCCCGGCGGCCGTGGTCGAGCCGTCGCCCGAGCCGACTCCGGTCGAGGGGATCCCGCTGGAGGACTTCGAGCTCAGCCGCGAGGTCGAGAACGAGGCCGCCGCCGGCTCGACGCTCGACGCCATCCTCCTGCTCGAGAACGAGCTGCGGCGCAGGCAAGGGCTGGCACCCGTCGAGGCCGCCGACACGCCGCCCGTCGACATCGATGCGGGCTTCGGACAGGTGCCGTTCGCCGCGCCGGCCCCCGAGCCGCCCGCGTTCCCGGTCGACGTGTCGGCGGAGCCGCCCGTCGCGGAGCCGGTCTTCGTGGAGCCGGTCTTCGCGGAGCCCGTGGTCGAGGCGCCGCCGTCCGAGGTCGAAGCGCCTCCCGCCGAGCCGCCCACGAGCCCGCCCGGTTGGACGCCCGCCCCCGATCCGGAGAACGAGGGCTCGCCGCTCGCCGAGGCTCCCGCCGAGCAGGCGTGGCTGTCGGCCCCGCCGCCGAGTTTCGCGCCCCCGGCGCTCGTCGAACCTCCCGTGCCGCCGACCGCGGATCCGGCGGTGTTCACCCCGCCCCCGGTCGACGTCTCGACCCTGCCGCCCCCGCCGATGACCGCGGGCGTCCCGGTCGACTTCCACGACGCGCCCCCGCCCGTCGTCGCGGCGGTGCCCATCACGCCGCCCGCCTTCGAGGCGCTCATCGCCGAACCCGTCGTCGACCCCGACATGGAGGGCATCGACGCGCTCGACCGTGCCGACCTCGCCGCCCCCATCCCGGTCGACGACACGGGGATCGCCTCGGTCGCCCCCGCACCGGTCGTGGCCGCCGCCGTCGCGGTGGACGCGCCCGGCGCGGAGCCCGCCCCCGCGCGCGAGCCCGACTCCCTCGCGATCGAGCAGCTCGCCCTCGAACCGACGCCGCTCGAGCAGCGCGCCGGGCACGCGGCCCGATTGTTCTGGCTGTGGTTCGCGGCGAACTCCTCCTTCGTGATGGTCGCGGTCGGGGCGACGCTCTTCGGGCTCGGCATGAGTCTGCGGCAGGTGCTCGTGGCGGTCGTCGCGGGCGTCGCGCTGTCGGCGCTGCCGCTCGGCCTCGGCACGCTCGCCGGCAAGTGGAGCGGTCAGCCGACCATGGTCGTCTCGCGCGCCACCTTCGGGCTCGCCGGCAACGTGCTGCCCGTGATCCTCGCCGTGCTCGGCCGGGTGCTGTGGGGTGGCGTCTCGCTGTGGCTGCTCGCGGGATCGGCCTCCGTGCTGCTCGACCCCGGTGCGGACGCGCCCGGGCTCACGGTCGTGCCGCTCGTGACCGTGCTCGTGGGGGCCGTGCTCGCCGGCATCGTGGCCGTCTTCGGCTACGGGTTGCTCTACCGGGTGCAGCGCGTGTTCAGCATCCTCTCGACCGTGCTGCTCGTGGCGACGATCGCGCTCACCGCGGAGCACGTCGACGTGCAGACCGCGCTCGAGACGGACGACGGCTCCTGGGTGCTCGCGATCGGCGGTGTCGTGATCGTCTTCAGCGTCGTCGGCCTCGCCTGGGCGCAGTCCAGCTCCGACCTCGCGCGCTACCAGCGGGCATCGGGATCCGGCGGCGCGAACATGCTGTGGGGCAGCTTCGGCGTCATCCTGCCGACCCTGCTCATCCTCGGCTGGGGCGCGCTGCTCGCCGCGTCGGACCCCGAGCTCGCGGACGGGCTCGCGCGGCATCCGATCGACGCGCTGCTCGCCCTCGTGCCCGACTGGTTCGTGCTCCCGCTGTTCGGGGCGACCGCGCTCGGCCTGCTCTCCTCGGCCATCGTCACGAGCTACTCGGGCGGGCTCGCGGTGGTCGCCTCGGGTCTGCGTGCGCCGCGGCCCATCGCATCCCTCATCGCCGCCGTGCTCGTCGGCGCCGCGGCGGTGGGACTGCTCGCGAGCGGCAGCGACACCGAGGAGATCGTGCGCGACCTGACCACGACGCTCGCGGTGCCGGTGGCCGCCTGGGCGGGTATCTTCGCGAGCGAGATGATGATCCGGCTGCGGCGCTTCCACGCGCCGTCGCTGCTCGCGCCGGGCGGGGTGTACCCGCAGGTGCGCTGGGTCAGCCTCGTGGGGCTCGTCGTCATCAGCGTCGTCGGTCTCGGGCTCACCTCGGCCGAGCTTCCGGGTCTCGACTGGCAGGGCTACCTGCTGGGGCTGTTCGGCCTGGCCGCCGACGACCCGTGGCGGTCGGCGGATGCGGGTGTGCTCGTCGCGCTCGCGCTCGGCCTCATCCTGCCGCTCGCCACCGCGATCCCCGTCATCCGCCGGCAGGAGCGCCCCGTCGACGCCACGGCGTCGGGCGGGATGCCCGCGGTCGACGCCCTCGTAGACTGAGGCGCGTGGCCCCGACCCTCGCGCATGTGACCGACGTCGCCCAGACGCTCTGGCCGCTCTCGGGCGCCGAGTCCTGGGATGCGCCGGGCCTCATCGCGGGCGACCCGTCCGCGGAGGTGGCCGCCGTGCATCTCGCGGTCGACGCCGTCGCGGCGACCGCCGACGAGGCGCTCGAACTCGGCGCCCAGCTGCTGCTCGTGCACCATCCGCTGCTGCTGCGCGGCGTCACGAGCGTGGCAGAGGATCGCTACAAGGGCGCCGTGATCTCCCGGCTGATCCGCGGCGGCTGTGCGCTGCTCGCCGCCCACACCAATGCCGACGTCGTCGCCGACGGCACCTCCGCGGTGCTCGCCCGCGCCCTCGGGCTGCGTGACGTGCGGCCCATCGTGCCGTCGGCATCCGCCCCGGCCCTCGGCCTCGGCCGCATGGGGGAGCTGCCCGAGCCGGTGACCCTCGGGGAGCTCGCGCGGGGCCTGCAGGAGCTGCTGCCCGCGACCGCGCAGGGCATCCGCGGGGCGGGCGACTACTTCGCCCGCGTGCAGCGGATCGCGCTGTGCGCCGGCGCGGGCGACTCTCTGCTCGCACACCCGGAGGTGCTCGCCTCCGAGGTGTACGTCACGAGCGACCTGCGGCACCACCCGGCGTCCGAGGCGCGCGAGAACGCCCGCATCGGCGGCGGCCCGGCGCTGCTCGACATCTCGCACTGGGCGGCGGAGTGGCTGTGGCTCGACGTCGCCGCCGAGCAGCTGCGCGCCGCATTGCCCGGGGTCACGGTGACGGTGAGCGAGCTGCGCACCGACCCGTGGGACTTCGCCCTCGTCTGACCTTCCCGGCTCCGGCCGACAACAGAAACGGAAACCGCATGGGCCTCAAGGCCGCACCCGAAGACCAGGCGCTGCTGCTCGAGCTGCAGGAGTTCGACACGCGGCTGCAGCAGCTCGCACACCGCGCCCGCACCCTGCCCGAGCACGCCGCGGTGGCGGCCCTCGGCGGCGAGATCGAGACGGTGCGCCGCACCCTCGCCGAGCAGACCGGCAGCTGGGAGGACGCGCGCACCGAGCTCGGCCGGGTCGAATCGGATGTCGCGGTCGTCGAGGCGCGGATCGCGCGCGACCGCGACCGGCTGCAGGGCAGCTCCTCGGTGAAGGATGTCGCGGCGCTCGAGCAGGAGCTCGCCGCCCTCGCCCGCCGGCAGGACGAGCTCGAGGAGATCGAGCTCGTCGTGATGGAACGCGTCGAGGAGCAGGAGACCGCCCTCGCGGCGACCCGCGAGGAGCTCGCCGCCCTCGAGGCGCGCTCGGCGGAGACCGTCGCGGCCCGCGACACCGCCCTCGCGGCGCTCGAACAGGACCGCATCCACATCGCCGCGAACCGCGCGACGGTGGCCGGCAAGGTGCCCGCAGATCTGCTCGCCCTCTACGAGAAGCAGCGCGAGCGCTACGGCGTCGGCGCCTCGCACCTGCGCGCCGGGGTCTCGAGCGCGAGCGGGGTGGCCCTCAACGCCACCGACCTGAATGCCGTGCGGGCCGCGGCACCGGATGATGTCATCCTGTGCCCCGACTCGAGCGCGATCCTCGTGCGCACGGCGGAATCCGGCCTGTGAGCCGCTGATCGGCCGCGCGCGCTAGCCTGGCTAGGCGAACGGGTCGGCCAGACGGTCGCGTCGCATCCCGCGAGGGGTGCGCCGAGGAACGTCCGGGCTCCACAGAGCAGGGCGGTGGGTAACACCCACCCGGAGCAATCCGCGAGAAAGTGCAACAGAGAGCAGACCGCCTCGGGATCCGTCCCGAGGTAAGGGTGAAACGGTGGTGTAAGAGACCACCAGGGGCCCGAGTGATCGGGCTCGCTGGGTAAACCTCGCCCGGAGCAAGGTCAGACAGACACCGATGAGGCTGCTCGCCGAGGTGTCGGGTAGACCGCTGGAGGGGTACGGCGACGTGCCCCCGAGAGAGATGGCCGTCCGATCGGGGCCGCAAGGCACCGACCGACAGAACCCGGCGTATCGGCCGGCCCGTTCGCCCCGAGATGAGAGAAGCGCCCCCGGAAGACCGGGGGCGCTACCTCGTGGTGGTCGTCAGGCGATGCGGATGTTCGCGGCCTGCGGACCCTTCTGGCCCTGAGCGACCTCGAATTCGACGCGCTGGCCCTCTTCGAGGGTGCGGTAACCGCTCGAGTCGATGGCCGAGTAGTGCGCGAAGACGTCCTGGGCGCCATCGTCGGGGGTGATGAAGCCGAAACCCTTTTCGGCGTTGAACCACTTCACGGTTCCAGTGGGCATGAGACTGCTTTCTTCATGGTGCACGCACCCCACCTCGGGGGCGTCTGCTCAACTTAGTGCACGCAGCCGACGGGCTCACAGGGGATGGCCCGAGATTTCACCGAACTGAAACCTGGCGTCATCGAGCGTGCGGGCCCGCCGCGAGCCACGCGGCGCCCAGGATGCCGGCGTTGTTGCGCAGCGTCGCGGGCACGATGGGGGTCGTGAGCTCCAGCAGCGGCAGGAACTCCTCGTGGTTCTTCGACACCCCGCCGCCGACGATGAACAGCTCCGGCGAGAACAGGAACTCGACCGTGCCGTAGAACAGCTGCAGCCGGTCGGCCCAGCGCCGCCAACTGAGGTGCCCGCGCTCCTTCGCCGAGAACGAGGCGAGACGCTCGGCATCCCGACCCTTCAGCTGCAGGTGGCCGAGCTCGGTGTTGGGCACGAGCACGCCGTCGTAGAGGAAGGCGCTGCCGATGCCGGTGCCGAGGGTCGTCACGATCACGAGCCCGTCGACGCCGGCGGCCGCCCCGAAGCGGGCCTCGGCGACGCCCGCCGCATCCGCGTCGTTGACGAAGTGGATGCGGCGCCCGAGCGCCGTCTCGAACAGCCGGTCGGCCTCGAGGCCGATCCAGCGCTTCGAGACGTTGGCGGCCGACATCGTGCGGCCGTGCCGCACGATCGCGGGGAAGCAGACCCCCACCGGCACGCCGTCGGCCTCCGAGCCGAAGCCGGCGACCATCCCGGCCACGGCGGCGAGCACGGCATCCGGATCGCCACCCTCGGGGGTGGGCACCTTGACCCGGTCGCCCGCGAGTTCGCCGCTGGCGACGTCCACGAGGGCGCCCTTGATGCCGGTGCCTCCGATGTCGATGCCGACGGCCAGTGTGCTCATGGGTCCTCCAGGGCTCGGGTGGTGGTCAGGGAAGGGTCAGGATGTCGGCGCCGGTCTCGGTGACGACGAGGGTGTGCTCGAACTGGGCGGTGAGGCTCTTGTCGCGCGTCGTGATGGTCCACTCGTCGTCCCACTCGTCCCAGTCGGCGGTGCCGGGGTGCTCGGGTGTGCCGAGGGTCAGCATGGGCTCGATCGTGAACACCATGCCGACCTCCATGACGGTGTCGTAGCGCGGCGCCGCGTCGTAGTGGGGCACGATGAGCCCGGTGTGGAAGGCGCTGCCGACGCCGTGGCCGGTGTAGTCGCGCACCACGCCGTAGCCGAAGCGGCGGGCGTAGCTCTCGATCGCGCGGCCGATGACGTTGATCTCCCGGCCCGGCGCGACGGCCTTGATGCCGCGCTCGAGCGCGAGCCGGGTGCGCTCGACGAGCTCGCGGGCCTCCGGGGCGACGTCGCCCACCAGGAAGGTCGCGTTGAGGTCGCCGTGCATGCCGTCGTGGTAGGCGGTGATGTCGACGTTGAGGATGTCGCCGTCCTCGAGCACGGTGTCGTCGGGGATCCCGTGGCAGATCACCTCGTTGAGCGAGGTGCAGCACGACTTCGGGTAGCCCCGGTAGCCGAGGGTCGACGGGTAGGCGTCGTGCGCGACGAGGAAGTCGTGCGCGATCGCGTCGAGCTCGTCGGTCGTGACGCCGGGGCGCACGGCGGCGCGGACGGCCTCGACGGCCTGCGCCGCGATCCGTCCGCTCGTGCGGATGCGCTCGACGTCGGCGGGGGAGTACACGTCGGAGCCCGTGAACGCGCGCGGCCCCGGTCGGCCCACGTACTCGGGCCGCGGGATGGAGGCGGGCACCGCGCGCCGGGGCGACAGTCTGCCCGCGACGAGGTGACCGGCTGCGTCGCGAGGCATAGGCTCAGACTACCGAGCGGAAGGGGCCGAACATGGCCGACTGGTGGTACAACCACAGGACCGGACAGGTCGAGGAGGGCCCCCAGTCGCTGGGCTCGGACCGCGACGGCCCCTACGCGACCCGCGAGGAGGCCGAGCGCGCCCCCGAGATCGCGGCGGAGCGCGCCCGCGCCTGGGCGGCGGAGGACGAAGAGGGCTGAGCTACCGCGGCGGCCGCGCGCGCGGGCACGGCATCGGGCGGGTCGGTCATCGGGCGAGCCTCTCGAGCAGCGACATCGCGTCGAACGGCGCTCGGACCTTCTGGTCGTTGTCGAAGTACACGTGGACGTCGCGATCGTGGTCGAGGTGGTCGCGCGTCCACTCCTCCCACTCGTCGAGACCCGCCGCGTCGTAGCCCGAGGTGTAGAGCTCCTCGTCGCCGTGCAGGCGCGCGTAGGCGAAGTCGGCGGTCACCCAGTCGAGTCGCGGCCAGCGCCCGGCCGAGTCGCCGAGCACCACGGCGACCCCCGCTGCCGCGGCCTGGTCGGCGAACTCCTGGTCATCGAAGCTGTATGCGCGCGGCTCGATGGCGTGACGGAGCGGCCGCACCTCGTCGATCTCGAGCAGCTCCCTGCCCCGCATCCGCTCGCTTCGGCCGCGCGCGGACTCGAGCGCCGAGCCGGTGTCGTGCGGCAGCAGCGCGAGGAAGGCGGCGATCGTCTCCGGGTCGTACTCGAGGCTCGGCGGCAGCTGCCAGAGGATCGGTCCGAGCTTCGGGCCGAGGCCGAGGATGCCGGAGGCGAGAAAGTCGGCGAGCGGCTCGGCGACGTCGTCGAGCCGGCGGATGTGCGTGATGAAGCGCGGCGCCTTGACCGCGAAGACGAAGTCGTCGGGCGTCTCGGCGCGCCACTTCACCCAGCTCGCGGGCTTCTGCAGTGCGTAGAACGAGCCGTTGAGCTCGATCGAGGTCACCCGCTCCGACGCGTAACGCAGTTCGTCGGCCTGCCGCAGACCCCTCGGGTAGAAGTCGCCGCGCCAGGGCGCATAGGTCCAGCCGGCCATGCCCACGCGTGCGACGGCCATCCGGGCTCAGTCCTCGTAGGAGTGCTCCGGGCCGGGGTAGGCGCCGGAGGCGACATCGGCGGTCCAGGTGCGCGCGGCGTCCGTGAGCACCCCCGTCAGGTCGGCGTACTGCCGCACGAACTTCGGGATCCGACCGGAGGTCAGGCCCGCCCAGTCGGTCCAGACGAGGAGCTGTCCGTCCGTGTGGGGGCCGGCTCCGACGGAGATCGTCGGGATCGTGAGCTCCTCGGTCACCCGGCGCGCCGCCTCCGCGGGCACCATCTCGAGCACCACCGCGAACGCGCCCGCCTCCTCGACGGCGTGGGCGTCGGCGAGCAGCTGCTCGACGCGCTCCCCGCGGCCCTGGATGACGTGGCCGCCGAGCTGGTGCTCGCTCTGGGGGGTGAAGCCGATGTGCGCCATCACCGGGATGCCGGCCGACACGATGCGGCGGATCTGCTCTGCCGAGCGCACGCCGCCCTCGAGCTTGACGGCGTGGGCGCCGGTCTCCTTCATGAAGCGGAAGGCGGTGTGCAGAGCCTCGTCGGGCCCGGTCTCGTAGGAGCCGAAGGGCATGTCGGCGACGACGAACGCGCGCTTCACGGCGCCCGCGACGGCGCGCGTGAGCGGGATGAGCTGGTCGACCGTGACGGGGAGCGTCGTGTCGTAGCCGAAGACGTTGTTGCCCGCCGAGTCGCCCACGAGCAGGAAGTCGATGCCCGCCTTGTCGAAGATGGCGGCGGTGAGCTGGTCGTAGCTCGTGAGCCCGGTGATCTTGATGCCGTTCGCCTTGGCGTTCTGGAAATGCCGGGTGCGGACCTTCTTGACGACCTCGTCTGCCATTTCGCCAGTCTAGGCCGCGGCCTCCGCGTCGCGCCGCGCCGCCGGGGTGCGCGGGGTCGCGAGCCGGAGCGCACCGAGCACGATGCAGAGCTGGGCTGCGAGGTAGAGGCCCATGATGAGGGTGTCCTCGGGCGGGGTCTGGAACAGCGGGGTGAAGAGGCGGAAGGCGAGCAGCGAGTCGCTCGCGACGAAGAGGGTGCCGCCGAGCATCGTGAAGAGGTTGCCGCGCGTCGAGAGCGCCGCCATGAGGGCGAGCGCCGCGCCGTAGGCGGCCACGATGCCCGTGAGCTCGCCGAGCGACGGCACGAGGGCGACGAGCAGCCCCGCGTACCAGGCGAGGAGCCCGAGCGACCACCAGCTCGGCCGTCGCCGGAATCCGACGAGGAAGAGCGCCATGTAGGCCACGTGCGCCGCCAGGAAGAAGCTCAGCCCGACCACGAAGTCGGTGAGCGTGATGTCGCCGATCCACGACAGCACGAGGCCCGCGAGCAGGGTCAGCAGCACGGGGAGCGGCAACCACAGCCGCCCGATGAGCAGCACGATCCCCACCCCGAGGATCAGGGCGGGGACCGTGAGGCCCTTGGTGGCACGATCCAGTTCGACGAGTCCCGCGAGCTTGACCGCGAGGTGGAAGGCCGACACCGCCAGGAACGGTGCGAACGCACCGAGCACCAGCGGGACCCGTCGCATCAGATGAGGCCCTGGGCGAGCATCGCGTCCGCGACCCGCACGAAGCCCGCGGCGTTCGCGCCGAGCACGTAGTCGCCGGGGCGGCCGTAGCGCTCGGATGCGTCGTACGCGGCGCCGTGGATGTCGCGCATGATCTGGTGCAGCCGTGCCTCGCTGTCGTCGAAGCCCCAGTGCTGGCGCGAGGCGTTCTGGCTCATCTCGAGCGCGGAGGTGGCGACGCCGCCCGCGTTGGCGGCCTTGCCCGGCGCGAACAGCACGCCCGCCTCCTGG
Organism: Protaetiibacter intestinalis; assembly: GCF_003627075.1. Lineage (NCBI taxonomy): Bacteria > Bacillati > Actinomycetota > Actinomycetes > Micrococcales > Microbacteriaceae > Protaetiibacter > Protaetiibacter intestinalis. The sequence continues at coordinate 2,629,190 of NZ_CP032630.1, forward strand.
AACGCGGCGATCGCCTCCGGGGTGCTCGGCATGTTGGCGCCCTCGCTGACCGCGATCACCCCGCCCCGGATGAGGGCAGCGGCGTCGTCGCCGTCGAGCTCGTTCTGGGTGGCGGAGGGCAGCGCGACGTCGCCCGGCACCTCCCAGACGCGTGCGTCCGGCACGAAGCGCGCCGAGGGGCGGCGTTCCGCGTACTCGGCGATCCGGGCGCGCTCGACCTCCTTGAGCTGCTTGAGCAGCTCGAGGTCGATGCCGGCCTCGTCGACGACGTAGCCCGAGGAGTCGGATGCGGTGAGCGCCTTCGCGCCGAGCTGGTGGAGCTTCTCGATCGCGTAGAGGGCGACGTTGCCGGAGCCCGACACGATCGCCGTGCGGCCCTCGAGGCCCTCGCCGCGGCGGGCGAGCATCTCCTGCAGGAAGAACACCGCGCCGTAGCCGGTTGCCTCGGTGCGCACCTCGGCGCCGCCCCACTGCACGCCCTTGCCGGTGAACATGCCCGATTCGTGACGGTTGGTGATCTTGCGGTACTGCCCGAACAGGTAGCCGATCTCGCGCGCGCCGACGCCGATGTCGCCCGCGGGCACGTCCGTGTGCTCGCCGAGGTGGCGGTACAGCTCCGACATGAAGCTCTGCGAGAAGCGCTCGATCTCGCGGTCGCTGCGGCCGTGCGGGTCGAAGTCGCTGCCGCCCTTCGCGCCGCCGATGCCCTGACCGGTGAGGGCGTTCTTGAGGATCTGCTCGAAGCCGAGGAACTTGATGATGCCGAGGTTGACGCTCGGGTGGAACCGCAGCCCGCCCTTGTACGGGCCGAGGGCCGAGTTGAACTGCACGCGGAATCCGCGGTTCACCTGCACGCGACCTTCGTCGTCGGTCCACGGCACGCGGAAGATGATCTGGCGCTCGGGCTCGACGAGCCGCTCGAGGATGCCGGCCTCGACGTACTCGGGGTGGTGCTCGAGCACCGGGCCGACGGATTCGAGCACCTCGTGGAGGGCCTGGTGGAACTCGGGCTCACCGGCGTTCCGCGCGACGGCGGTGCGGTAGACGGACTCGACGTAGGAGGGAAGATTCACGGAGGGTGGAGCTTTCTGCCCCGGGCAGGGGCGGGCGGAGCGGCGGGGTCAGGCCCCGGGGCGGTACGTGATGGGAAGCCGGCGGTCGCGGCCGAACGCCATGCCCGAGATCTTCGGCCCGATGGCACCCTGCCGGCGCTTCCACTCTGAACGGTCGACGAGACGGGTGACGAAGTCGACCGTCTCCGCATCGTAGCCGAGGGCGACGATGTCGGTGCGGCCGAGGCGCCGTGTCACGTAGGCCTCCAGGATCGCGTCGAGCAGCGGATACGGGGGCAGCGAATCCTGGTCGGTCTGGTCGGGACGCAGCTCCGCGCTCGGCGGCTTCGAGATGGAGTTCTCCGGGATGGGGGGCGTCTCGCCGCGGGCGGCGGCGTGCGCGTTGCGCCAGCGCGCGAGCTCCCAGACGAGCGTCTTCGGCACGTCCTTGAGGGGGGCGAACCCGCCCGCCGAGTCGCCGTAGATGGTCGAGTAGCCGACCGCGAGCTCCGTCTTGTTGCCGGTCGTGAGCACGAGATGGCCGTCCATGTTCGACTTCGCCATGAGGATGATGCCGCGGATGCGCGCCTGCAGGTTCTCGGCGGCGACCCCGGTGAGGGCGAGCTGCTCCTCGACGGGGTGCACGAGCTCGGCGATCGGCTCCACCGAGTAGTGCAGGCCGATCCGCTCGGCGAGGTCGTCGGCATCCGAGCGCGAACCCTCGGAGCTGTAGCGGCTCGGCATGCTCACGCCGTGCACACGGTCGGCCCCGAGCGCGTCGGCCGCGAGCGCCGCGCAGACGGCCGAATCGATGCCGCCGGAGAGGCCGAGCACGACGCTCGGGAAGCGGTTCTTCTCGACGTAGTCGCGCAGTCCCAGCACGAGCGCGTTCCAGAGCTGCTCGCGGTCGTCGGGGAGCTCGGCGATGTCGGGGGAGAGCTCGGGGGAGAGCTCGGGTGCCTCGGCGTCGATCACCACGCGCCGAACGTTCTCGAGCTCGGGGACCTCGCCCGCGGCATCCGGCTCCACGTCGACGACGAGCAGGTGCTCGCGGAACTGCGGGGCGCGCGCCAGGATGCGGCCCGTCTCGTCGACGACGACCGAGTCGCCGTCGAAGACGAGGTCGTCCTGGCCGCCGACGATGTTGACGTAGGCGACGATCGTGCGCGTCTCGGTCGCCCGGCGCGTGACGAGCGGCAGGCGCACCTCGTCCTTGTCGCGCTCGAACGGCGAGGCGTTCACGACGAGCAGCAGCCCGGCATCCGCGTCGAGCACCCGGCCGACGGGCCCGCCGTCGCGCCAGAGGTCCTCGCAGATGATGAGGGCCACGTCGACGCCGCGGATGCGCAGCACGAGCAGCTCGTCGCCCGGGATGAAGACGCGGTACTCGTCGAAGACCGAGTAGTTCGGCAGGTGGTGCTTCGCGTAGCGGGCGACGACCCGGCCGCGGTGCAGCACCGAGGCGCAGTTCTGGGCGATCGCGGTGGGCGCGTTGCTCGTGCCGAGCAGCCGCGGTGCGAACGGCCCCTCGGGGTGGCCGACCACGACGATGAGCTCGCCGAACCCCTCCTCGTCGAGGCGGCGGGCGAGTGCCGGGACCGCCTCGGATGCGGCCCGCAGGAAGCCCGGCTGCGCCGCGAGATCCTCGATGGGATAGCCCGTGAGGGCCATCTCGCCGGTCGCGAGCAGTTCGGCTCCGGCCTCGGATGCGGCGCGCGCGGACGCCACGATGAGGTCGGCGTTCCCCGCGAGGTCGCCGACCAGCGGGTTGGACTGCGCAAGTGCCAATCGCAGGCGGGGCATGGCGATAGCCTAGGACGAGCACGCGACGCGGCGAGAAGGAGACCCGAGTGGACAAGCAGCGAGACTTCGTTCTGCGCACGATCGAGGAGCGCGGGGTGAAGTTCATCCGCCTGTGGTTCACCGATGTCGTCGGCACGCTCAAGTCGGTCGCACTCGCCCCCGCCGAGGTCGAGGGGGCCTTCTCCGAGGGCGTCGGGATCGACGGTTCCGCGATCGAGGGCCTCACCCGCGCGTTCGAGGCCGACGTGCTCGCCCACCCCGACCCCGCGACCTTCCAGATCCTGCCGTGGCGCGGCGAGGTCGACCCGACCGCGCGCATGTTCTGCGACATCACGACCCCCGACGGGCAGCCCGCCGTCGCCGACCCGCGCAACGTGCTCAAACGCGCGCTCGCGAAGGCGGCCGACCGCGGCTTCACCTTCTACACGCATCCGGAGATCGAGTTCTACCTGCTGAAGTCCAGCAAGCTCAAGAACGGCAGGCCGGTGCCCGTCGACTCGGCCGGCTACTTCGACAACGTGCCGGGCGGCACCGCCCACGACTTCCGCCGCCGGAGCGTGCGGATGCTGGAGGATCTCGGCATCTCGGTCGAGTTCAGCCACCACGAGGCGGGCCCCGGTCAGAACGAGATCGATCTGCGCTACGCGGACGCGCTCGCGACCGCCGACAACATCATGACCTTCCGCACCGTGATCAAGGAGGTGGCGATCGAGCAGGGCGTCTACGCGACGTTCATGCCGAAGCCGTTCTCGGAGCATCCCGGTTCCGGCATGCACACGCACGTCTCTCTGTTCGAGGGCGACACGAACGCCTTCTTCGACGCGGGCGGGCAGTACCAGCTCTCGCAGATCGGCCGTCAGTTCGTCGCGGGCGTGCTGCGCCACGCGCCGGAGATCACGGCCGTCACCAACCAGTTCGTGAACTCCTACAAGCGCCTGTGGGGCGGCGACGAGGCGCCCAGCTACGTGACCTGGGGGCACAACAACCGCTCCGCGCTCGTGCGCGTGCCGCTCTACAAGCCCGGCAAGGGGCAGAGCGCCCGCATCGAGTACCGCGGCATCGACTCGGCCGCCAACCCCTACCTCGCCTACGCTCTGCTGCTCGCGGCGGGCCTCAAGGGCATCGAGGAGGGCTACGAACTGCCCCCGGAGGCCGACGCCGACGTCTTCGACATGACGAGCGCCGAACGCCGCGCGCTCGGCTACGAGGCGCTGCCCTCGAGCCTCGACCGCGCGCTGCTCATCATGGAGGAGTCGGAGCTCGTCGCCGAGACCCTCGGCGAGCAGGTGTTCAACTACGTGCTGCTCAACAAGCGTCGCGAGTGGTCGGGCTACCGCGCGCAGGTGACGCCGTTCGAGCTGGAAGCGAACCTGGAGGCGCTCTGAGCAGGAGCGCGGTCACCCTCACCGAGCTCGCCCGGCTGGGTTTCAGCGACCTGGGGGGCGCCGCCGCCGCGCTTCCGGGGGTGCCCGACGCGGTCGTGCCGCTCTTCTCGGGCGTCGCCGACCCCGATCAGGCGCTGAGGCTGCTGCTGGGGCTCGTCGAGAGGGCGCCCGAGGCGTCGGGTGCACTGCTCGCCGACGAGGATGCCGCCCGCCGACTGCTGGAGGTGCTCGGCGCGTCGGAGGGCCTCGCGACCTTCCTGCAGCGGCATCCGGCCGAGCTCGCCGTGCTCGCGGAGCCGATGGCCGAGCCCCCCGGCCCGGAGCGCTATCGCGCGATGCTCGCCGAGTCGGTGGCACGGCTCTCGGGGGAGGATGCCCGCAACGCCCTGCGCATCGCCTACCGTCGCGAGCTCACGCGGCTCGCGGCGTGGGACCTCGGTCAGGAGGCTCCCGTCGACGTCGTGCCGCGCGTCGCGGCGGCCCTCGCCGACCTCGCCGGTGCGGCGCTCGACGCCGCCCTGCTCGTCGCCCGCGCGCAGTCGCGCTTCCCGGCCGAGGAGGTCGCGGCGACGCGGCTCGCCATCGTCGGCATGGGCAAGGCGGGCGCGCGGGAGCTCAACTACGTGAGCGACGTCGACGTCATCTTCGTGGCCGCGGGTGACGGCATCCCCGACGCGCGCGCCATCGAGATCGCGACGCGGCTGGCCGTCGACACGATGCACGCCATCCACGAGCTCGCCGTGGAGCCGCCGCTCTGGGAGGTGGACGCCAACCTGCGGCCGGAGGGCAAGGACGGCGCGCTCGTGCGCACACTCGACTCGCACCTGGCGTACTACGACCGCTGGGCGAAGAGCTGGGAGTTCCAGGCGCTCCTGAAGGCGCGTCCGCTCGCGGGCGACCGGGAGCTCGGCGAGCGTTTCGTCGCGGGCGTGGCGCCGAAGGTGTGGACGGCGTCCTCGCGCGAGGGCTTCGTCGAGTCGGTGCAGAAGATGCGCGAGCGGGTCATGGCGCACATCCCGCGCGACGAGGTCGACGTGCAGCTGAAGCTCGGCCCGGGGGGCCTGCGCGACGTCGAGTTCACCATCCAGCTGCTGCAGCTCGTGCACGGCCACTCCGACCCCGAGATCCGCCAGCGCGGCACGCTCGAGGCGCTCGTCGCCCTCGCCGACCGCGGCTACATCGGCCGCGTCGAGGCCGCCGGGTTCGCCCGCGACTACCGGCTGCTGCGGCTGCTCGAGCACCGCCTCCAGCTCACCCGGCTGCGCCGCACCCACCTCATGCCCCGCGGCGAGCAGGAGCTGCGTGCGCTCGCGCGCGGATCGCGGCTCGCCACGACCGCGGACGGCCTCGTCGAGCAGTGGCGCCAGGTGCAGCAGGAGGTGCGCAGCCTCCACGAGAAGCTCTTCTACCGGCCACTGCTGTCGGCGGTCGCGGGTCTGCCGGAGGACGGCTACGCGCTCACGAGCGAGCAGGCGGAGGCCCGCCTCGCGGCGATCGGCTTCCAGGATCCGCGCGGGGCGCTGCACCACATCGCGGCGCTCACGGGCGGCGTCTCGCGCCGTGCCGCGATCCAACGCGCCCTGCTGCCGGTCATGCTGCAGTGGTTCGCCGAGGGCGCCGACCCCGACTACGGCCTGCTCGCGTTCCGACGCCTCTCCGACGACCTGGGGGAGGCCTACTGGTTCCTCCGGATGCTGCGCGACTCCTCCGGCGCGGCCTACCGGCTCAGCCACGTGCTCGCGGGCTCGCGGTTCGTGGGCGTGCTGTTCGAGCGCTTCCCGGAGGCGGCGGCCTGGCTCGAGAACGACGGCGAGCTGCGGCCCCGTGGCCTCGAGGAGCTGCTCGAGGAGACGGAGGCGACGATCGCGCGGCACGCGGGCGACGTCGACGCCGCGGCGAAGGCGCTCCGCACCGCCCGCCGACGGGAGGTGCTGCGGCTCGCCCTCGCGGCGATCGTGGGCCTCGTGAGCATCGAGGAGCTCGGGCCCGCCCTCGCCGACGTGACCACGGCGATCCTCACGGGCGCGCTGCGCCTGGCCCACCGCTGGGGTGACGAGGTCGAGTTCGGCATCATCGCGATGGGCCGCTACGGCGGCGCGGAGCTGGGTTTCGGCAGCGACGCCGACATCATGTACGTCTACCGCCCGGCCGGCTGTGAGCCCGAGGTCGCCCAGAAGCGCGCCGAGCAGATCGTCCACGAGATCAAGCAGCTCACCGAGGATCTGCGCCTGCCGCTCGACCTGGATCTCGGGCTGCGCCCCGAGGGCAAGAACGGCGCGATCGTGCGCTCCCTCGACTCCTACCGCGCCTACTACGACCGCTGGTCGCTCACCTGGGAGGCGCAGGCGCTGCTGCGCGGGCGCGGCGTGGTCGGCGATGCCGAGCTGCTCGCCGAGTTCGAGCGGATGGCGGACGAGGTGCGCTATCCGGCCGAGATCGGCGCCGACGCCGTGCGCGAGGTCAAGCGCATCAAGGCGCGCGTCGAGTCGGAGCGCCTGCCGCAGGGCGCCGACCCCTCCCGTCACCTGAAGCTCGGCCGGGGCTCGCTCTCGGATGTCGAGTGGTTCGTGCAGCTGCTGCAGCTCGAGCACGCCCACGAGGTGCCGGGGCTGCGCACCACCTCGACCCTGCGCGCCCTCGCCGCGGCCGTCGACGCCGAGCTCGTGCCCGCGGCCGATGCCGAGCGTCTGCGCGCGGCCTGGATCATCGCCTCCCGGGCACGCTCCGCGATGACCCTCTGGACCGCGAAGACGGCCGACGTGCTGCCCACCGAGCGACGCGCGCTGGAGGGCGTCGCGCGGCTCATGGAGTACCCGCCGCACTCGGCGACCCGGCTCGAGGAGGACTACCTGCGCACGACCCGCATCGCGCGCCAGGTGTTCGAACGGCGCTTCTACGGCGCACGCGTCTGACCGCGACACGCCGAAGCCCCGCACGTCGCAGATGAGAGTTTCCGCGGATTTCGCGGCTCGCGATTCTGTACCCCGTTCGAGGGGGAGGCGACTCGCGGGGTGACGTGCGCCGGGTGAGCGGGCGACCCTCGAGGCGGCGCACGAGTCGACCCCTGATGCGTCGGGTGATCGGGCGTTTTCCCGAACGCCGAGTCATCCGGAGGGGTGGCTCGCGGCACCCCTGGGCGGGTGTCGGCCAAAGCGCGGACACGGTGAAGTAAGGGACGCTCGTGTATGAGAGGTGCACCCCGCGGCGGCGGTGGGGGCCTCTTGCGAGCCTCGATGCACCGTTTCAGAATCGTGGAAACGAACGGTCAGGACCAGGTCCCCAACGTCGCGGATGTTCCGGCAATCCATGCGGACACGTGAAAGAGGGGGTCTCATGTTCATCTTCCTGCTGCAGTTGCGGCACATGACCGAAGGTCATCCGGAGTTGTACCTGTTCGCCGTGTACTCGGCGCTCATCTGGGTGCTCTGGATCGTGAAGGTCGTGTTGTCGTCGCGATACCGGCCGTACACGGACACCTTCCGCGGCACGACGAGCGTCGTCGTCCCGGTCGTCGACGAACCGCTCGAGCTGTTCCGAGACGTGATCGGGCGGATGGTCCAGCAGCGCCCCGACGAGATCATCGTCGTCATCAACGGGGCCCCGAACCCGGGGCTCGTCGAGGTCTGCGAGGAGTTCGCTCCGCTCGTGCGCTGGGTGCACACGCCCATCCCGGGCAAGCGCAACGCCGTCAAGATCGGCACCGAGCTCTCCACCGGCGAGATCACGGTGCTCGTCGACTCCGACACCGTCTGGACCGACGGAACGCTCGCAGAGCTCGTGAAGCCCTTCGCCGACCCGACGATCGGCGGGGTCACGACGCGCCAGCGCATCCTGAAGCCGGAGCGCAGCTGGATCACCCGCTGGGCCGACTGGCTCGAGAACTCCCGCGCGCTGTACTCGATGCCGGCCCAGAGCGTGCTCGGCCAGGTCGGCTGCCTGCCGGGCCGCACGATCGCCTTCCGGCGCTCGATCCTCGAGCGTGTCATGCACGACTTCATGACGGCGCGGTTCCTCGGGGTGTTCCTCGAGGTCTCCGACGACCGCACCCTCACGAACCTGACCCTGAAGGCGGGCTATCGCACCGTGTACCAGTACACGAGCCTCGTCTACACGGATGCGCCGCTTCAGGTGAAGAAGCTCTTCAAGCAGCAGCTGCGCTGGGCGCGCGGCAGCCAGTACAACACGCTGCGGATGCTGCCCTGGATGCTCGGGCACGCGCCGGTGCTCGCGGTGTTCTTCGTCATGGACATCCTGCTGCCGTTCCTGCTCTGGGGCGTCATCGCGGGGTGGGCCTACCGCGCGTTCACCGGCCAGGGCTACAACTTCTATGCGGGCTTCCTCGAGGAGTACGGCCTGCAGTCGGGTGTCGTCTTCGTGCTCGTGCTCATGGTGGCCTCCTCGGTGCTCAGCATGGCCATCCGCCAACTGCGGCACCTCTCGGAGCGCCCCGGCGACTTCCTGCGGCTGCCGGTGTTCATCATCGTCTCGACGTTCTTCCTCATGCCGATCCGGCTGCTGGGCTTCTTCCGGATGGCGCACGCGAGCGGCTGGGGCACGCGTGCGGGCGCCTACGCGGGTGGTGATCCGGTGCCGGTGCGCAGCGGGGTCGCCACCCTCACGCGGGCGATGGCGGCGCCGGTCGGCGCGGCGGCGATCACGGGGCTCGCGCCGAGTCCGGTGCGCGAGCACACCGGCCCGCGGCGCGCCCGCCGCAGGCTCAACCCGCTCGCCGCGATCCCGTACCTCATCGGCTTCACGATCTTCGGGCTGGAGGCGATGCTCCTTGCCTAGCGTCACCGCAGCCCGCAGCTGGTGGGCCGTCTCACGCACCCGTTCCCGGTTCACCGCCGTCGCGGCGACCGCCCTCGTCCTCGCCCTGGGCGCCATCAGCGTCGTCGTCTGGACCTCACCCGACATCTCGCCGGTGCAGCAGACGCTCCGCGTGGCGGAGGGGCTGCAGCAGGCGGACGCCGACGCGAAGGAGCGCGAGCAGCTGCTCGCGCGGATCGACGCCCTGGAGGCGCAGGTCGACTCGCTCACCGAGGGGAAGGCCGACGCCGAGCAGGCCCTCGCCGAGAGCGACGGCACCCTCCAGGCGACCCTCAGGGAGCTGGCGCTGCTGAAGGACGCGTCCGCCGCCCGCAGCACGGCACCCGTCACGACGACCACGCCGCGGAGCCAGACGCCGACCGTCGCCCCGGCGGCGCCCGTGACGGCCCCCTCGAAGGCGGAGCTCCTCGCACCCGACGCCCTCTACTACGGCATGTACACCGAGCAGGCGCCGCACAACTGGGCGACCCTCGACGCGACCTCCGCGAAGGTCGGCGCCCTGCCGAGCATGGTGGGCTACTTCGGCGGATGGGATGAGGAGTTCCGCGCGGATGCCGTGACGCGCTCCTGGTCGCGCGGCATGCTGCCGATGCTCACCTGGGAGTCCCGTCCCATCCAGGCGCAGAACGACGTGGTCGACGAGCCCGACTACAGCCTGCCGCGCATCATCGACGGGGCGTTCGATGAGTATCTGCACCGCTACGCGCAGCAGATCGTCGCGACGGGGCTGCCGCTCGCCATCCGCCTCGATCACGAGATGAACGGCATCTGGTATCCGTGGTCGGAGACGAACGCCTCGGGCGGTTCGCTCAACGGCAACAGCCCCGGCGACTACGTGAAGATGTGGCAGCACGTGCACGACATCTTCCAGCAGGAGGGCGCGAACGACCTGGTCATCTGGGTGTGGGCGCCGAACCGGATCGACAACCTGCCGAAGGCCAACCGTTCCGCCGAGTTCCTGCAGCGGCTCTATCCGGGCGACGACTACGTCGACTGGGTCGGGATGTCCGGTTACCTGCGCCCGCCCTACACCGACGCCTCGAGCTACACCTTCGACGCGACCTTCGGGGCGACGCTCACTCAGTTGCGCGCCCTGACCGACAAACCGATCGTGCTCGCCGAGGTGGCTGCGTCGGAGACCGAGGGGCACAAACCCGAATGGGTGGCGAGCTTCTTCGAGGGGCTCGCCGATCCCGCCAACGACGACGTCGTCGGTTTCGGGTGGTTCAGTCTCGCCGTGACCACCTACGTGCAGGGCGAACGGGCCACGAACGACTGGCGCATCGACTCGCGCGCCGACTCGCTCGCCGCGTTCCAGGCCGGGCTTACCTCGCTCGGGGACCACGTGAAGACCCAGCCGAACGGCTGAATCAGGGAGGAGATGGGATGTTCGAGAAGGTCACCGAGGGGGAGTCGGGTGCGGACGCGCCCCGCCCTCGGATCAGCGTCATCGGCACGGGGTATCTCGGCGCCACGCATGCGGCGGCGATGGCGGAGCTCGGCTTCGACGTCGTCGGGGTCGACACCGATCCGGCGAAGGTGGAGGCGCTCTCCGCGGGTCGGCTGCCGTTCTACGAGCCGGGTCTCGGCGAGCTCATCTCCGAGCACCTCGCGACCGGACGGCTGCGGTTCACGACCGACTTGACCGAGGCGGTCGCGGTGAGCGACATCCATTTCGTGTGCGTGGGCACGCCGCAGCAGGCGACGAGCCACGCGGCCGACCTGCGGTTCGTCGAGTCGGCCGTCGCGGGGATCGCTCGGGCGCTCAGCCACGACGGCATCGTCGTGGGCAAGTCGACGGTTCCGGTCGGAACCGCGGCGCGCCTGCGGGAACTGCTCGGCGCGCTCGCGCCCGAGGGAGTGGCGGCGGAGCTCATCTGGAACCCGGAGTTCCTGCGTGAGGGGAAGGCGGTCGAGGACACCCTGCATCCTGATCGCGTCGTCATCGGGGGAGCATCCGCGGCTGCCGAGACGGCCATGCGCGAGGTGTACGCGGCACCGGTCGCCGAGGGGGCGCCGTTCCTCACGGTGGGTCTCGAGACGGCCGAGCTCGTCAAGGTCAGCGCGAACGCGTTCCTCGCCACCAAGATCTCCTTCATCAACGCGATCGCGGAGCTGTGCACCGCCGCGGATGCGGACGTCACGGCCCTCGCGGATGCGATCGGTCTGGACGGGCGCATCGGGCGACGCTTCCTGGATGCCGGGCTCGGCTTCGGGGGCGGCTGCCTCCCGAAGGACATCCGCGCCCTCATGCACCGTGCGGGCGAGCTCGGGGCGCTCGAGGTGGTGGGTCTCATGCAGCAGGTCGACGAGATCAACATGGCGCAGCGCCAGCGGGTCGTGGACCTCGCGCTGCAGAGCTGCGGAGGCTCGGTGCTCAACGCCCGGATCGGAGTGCTCGGCGCCGCGTTCAAGCCGCTCACCGACGACGTGCGCGACTCGCCGGCGCTCAACGTCGCGGCGGCCCTGCACCTGCGGGGCGCACAGGTGACGGTCTTCGACCCGGCGGCGGGGGATACCGCGCGTCGCACCTTCCCCACGCTGTCGTTCGCCGCGGGGACCGAGGACGCGATCCGGGGCGCCCACGTCGTGCTCCTGCTGACCGAGTGGGCGGAGTTCCTCGACGCCGATCCAGTCGCGCTCGGCGAGCTCGTGGGGAGGCGCACGATCATCGACGCCCGCAACAAGCTCGACGCGGCCCGCTGGTCGGCGGCGGGATGGACCGTCATCGGCCTCGGCACCCGCCCGACCGCGGCGCCCGTCGGCATGCCGATGGCCGAACTGCTCGCGTGAGGGCGTCAGTCTCGCGAGTGGCGGTAGATTGCGTCCATGGCCATGGGACGAGCGGAATGGGGCAGGCTCACCTCAGCCTGGCCCGGCGAGGCTGCTGATTTCACTCCAGAACTCGCACGGCATCTCGAATTGCTTGACCGGGACCTCGGCCTCGGCCTCTCCCAACCCGACACGGAGGTACCGGCGGCCGGTGGCCGTCGCATCGACATCTTGGCCAGCGGGATCGATGGTTCCCACTACGTCATTGAGAACCAATACGGTCGCGCCGATCACGATCACCTGACTCGTGGACTTGCGTACGCGGTCTCAGCCGAGGCGGCGGGCCTGATTGTGGTCGCGGAAGAGCATCGAGACGAGTTCCGCGAAGTCGCGCACTACCTGAACGACCTCGCAGCGCGGGCCGGTAAGGGGATCAAGGTCTGGCTGGTGGAGGCCAAGGCCATCCGTGTTGATGACTCTGCCTGGGCACCGGTTTTCGAGGTTGTCGCCGAGCCGAGCAAGTTCGTGCAGGAGGTCGCCGGCCGCGTGGCCGGGTACGAACGCCGCGTCGGCCTCGACGAGGTGCTGTCCGCGTTTCCGGGGGAGCGCCGCGCCGCCGCCGTCGCCCTGGTGGATGCCTGGAAAGCGCGCAACCTTCCCGTCCCGGCGGCGATCATCCGCGGCGGGACTCCTCTGCTGAGCTTCGGTGCGCGGGGGCCATCATCGAGTGGATGGCGGACCGTTTTCACCGCCTTCGCGGACGGACGCATCTACGTCTCGTTCAGCGCGTTTTCGGGCAAGAACTCCGGCTATCCCATACCGGTGCTGGCCTCGGACGATTTCATCGAGGCGGTGTCGAAGAGGCTCGCGCTGACCAAGGGCTATTCGGCCGTCGATTGGCTCACACCTGAACGTGTTCCGCTGCTGCTCGACTTCGCGGATACGGTCGTGTCGGCCTATCAGGCGGCGCTTCCTGAGATTCTCAGTGAGTAGCTGCGAACAGGGCCTAGCTGTGTAGCTGAGCGTCGCGGCGGGCGTCGGAGTGGACCTCGCGCGGAGGAATGCAGTTGTCGCCGCGGCCTCCTACGCCGGACGGGCCGCCTCCCGAAGGAGACGGCCCGTCCGTTCGCTGTGGTGCAGGTGGCTCAGACCCCGAAGTACAGCTCGTACTCGAAGGGGTGCGGGCGCTGCGCGAAGGGGAGGAGCTCCTTCTCGCGCTTGTAGTCGAGCCACGCGCCGATGAGGTCGGCGGTGAACACGCCGCCCTCGAGCAGGTAGTCGTGGTCGGCCTCGAGCGCGTCGAGCGCCTCGCCGAGCGAGCCCGGCAGCTGCGGGATGCCCTTGGCCTCCTCGGGCGGCAGCTCGTAGAGGTCCTTGTCGACGGGCTCGTGCGGCTCGATCTTGTTCTTGATGCCGTCGATACCCGCCATGAGCTGGGCCGCGAACGCGAGGTACGGGTTGCCGGAGGCGTCGGGCGCGCGGTACTCGATGCGCTTGGCCTTCGGGTTGGTGCCCGTGATCGGGATGCGGATCGAGGCGGAGCGGTTGCCGGCCGAGTAGACCAGGTTCACGGGGGCCTCGAAGCCCGGGATGAGGCGGTGGTACGAGTTGACCGTCGGGTTCGTGAACGCGGCCAGCGAGGCGGCGTGCTTGAGGATGCCGCCGATGTACCAACGCGCGATGTCCGACAGGCCGCCGTAGCCCTGCTCGTCGTAGAACAGCGGCTTGCCGTCGTTCCACAGCGACTGGTGGGTGTGCATGCCCGAACCGTTGTCGCCCATGAGCGGCTTCGGCATGAAGGTCGCCGTCTTGCCCCACTCGAGCGCCGTGTTCTTGACGATGTACTTGAACTTCAGGATGTCGTCACCGGCGTGAACCATGGTGTCGAACTTGTAGTTGATCTCGCCCTGGCCGGCGGTGCCCACCTCGTGGTGGCTGCGCTCGACCTCGAGGCCCACCTCGATGAGCTTGAGCACGATGTCGTCGCGCAGGTCGGCGTGCTGGTCGACCGGCGTGACGGGAAAGTAGCCGCCCTTGTACGGGGTCTTGTTGGCGAGGTTGCCGCCCTCTTCGGCCTTGCCCGAGTTCCAGGCCGCCTCCGAGGAGTCCACCTCGTAGTACGACTTGTTCTGCTTCACCTCGTAGCGCACGTCGTCGAAGATGTAGAACTCCGCCTCCGGCGCGAAGAACGCGGTGTCGGCGATGCCGGTCGAGGCGAGGTACTTCTCGGCCTTCTTGGCGACCTGGCGCGGGTCACGGCCGTAGATCTCGCCGTTGCGCGGGTTGTAGATGTCGAAGACGATCACGAGGGTGCGCTCGGTGCGGAACGGGTCGACGTACGCCGTCGAGATGTCCGGGATGAGCTGCAGGTCGGACTCGTGGATCGACTGGAAGCCGCGGATCGACGAACCGTCGAACAGCTGGCCCACGGTGAAGAAGTCCTCATCCACGGTCGAGGCCGGGATGTTGAAGTGCTGCTGCACTCCGGGGAGGTCGGTGAATCGGATGTCGAGGAACTTGACATCCGTGTCCTTGATGAACTTCAGCACCTCGGAGGAGTCGCTGAAAAGGGGCTTGGACATAGGGCGTTACTCCAAGGGCGTGGAACGGGGTGTGGTTGCGGATGCAGCCGCTTGAGAGGCTAGGGGGACGGGATTTCCCGACCGTGACCGGTTTGTTTCCGGCATGTTACGCGCCGCTGCCTAGAGTGGTCGAGTGACCGCGAGCCCGCCCGACGCCGCCCCCGATCAGCGCTGGCCGGGGGAGAGGCTCGGGCTCCCCGAGACGGGTCCGCGCTCGGTCGCCCGCCTCGGGCGTCGGATCGCGGCGCTCGTGATCGACTGGGCGATCGCCTACCTCCTGTCCTGGGCGTTCTTCCCGACGCCGGACGGCACGGCGCCGTTCGTGACCCTCGGCATCTTCGCCGCCCTCCAATTCCTGTTCCTGCTGATCGTCAACGGCAGCGTCGGCCACCTGCTGCTGCGGATGCGGCTCGTGCCTCTCCGCGGCGGCTACCTGGGCGCGTGGCGCCCGCTCGTGCGCACCGTGCTGCTGTGCCTCGTGATCCCGGCGGCCATCTGGGACCGCGACCAGCGCGGGCTGCACGACAAGGCCGCGGGCACCGTGCTCGTGCGCGTCTGACGCGGGCCGAAATCCCCGGTCAGAGGCGTACGACGGCATCGCGGTCGAGCTCGGCGACGCTGCGGAGACCGGCGAGCCCGAGCACCAGGTCGGTCTCCGCGACGAGGTTCGCGAGCACCGACCGCGCCCCCTGCTCGCCGTCGATGGCGAGGCCGTAGACCCACGCCCGGCCGACGCCCACCGCGGTCGCACCGAGCGCGAGCGCACGCACGACATCCGCTCCACCGCGCACGCCCGAGTCGAGGATCACGGGCGCACGCCCCGCGACCGCCTCGACGACGCCCGGCAGCGCGTCGATCGCGCCCACCGCGCCGTCCACCTGGCGGCCGCCGTGCGTCGACACGACGACGCCGTCGACACCCGCGTCGAGCGCGCGGCGGGCGTCGTCGGGATGCTGGATGCCCTTCAGCAGGATCGGCAGCCGGGTGCGTTCGCGCAGGAACGGCAGATCGGCCCAGGTGAGGGAGGGACGGGAGAACACGTCGAGGAAGGTCTCGACGGCCACGCGCGGTTCGCCGGAGCGCAGGTTCCCCCGGAAGGCGCCCGGGTAGCGCCGCGTCATGGCCAGCAGCGTGCGCACCGCCGCAGGTGTGACGCGCGGCCGCGGACCGGTCGCGGGGCGCGCCATGCGCTCGGCCACGAGCCGCCGGAACACCGGGTCGCTCGTGTACTGGGCGATGCCCATGCCCTGGATGAAGGGCAGGAAGCCGCGGTCGAGGTCGCGCGGTCGCCAGCCGAGCATGCCCGTGTCGAGGGTCACCACGATCGCCTCGGCGCCGGAGGCCTCGGCGCGCGACACGAAGCTCGCGACGAGTTCGTCGTCGCCCGCCCAGTACAGCTGGAACCAGCGGGGGCCGGCGTCGGCCTCGGCGATGCGCTCGAGGGGGATGGACGCCTGGCTCGAGACGACGCTCGTGATGCCGAGGGAGCCGGCGGCGCGCGCGATCGCGAGGTCGGCATCCGGGTCGACGAGCTCGAGCACCCCCACCGGGCAGGCGATGATCGGGGTGGGGTGACGGCGCCCGAACAGCTCGACCGAGAGATCGCGGCTGGACACGTCGCGCAGCATCCGCGGCACGATGCGCCACGAGTCGAAGGCGTCGTAGTTCGCCTCGGCGGTCGACTCCCGGCCGGCCGAACCCGCGACGTAGGCCCAGGCATCCGGCGACATCGCGCGCTCGGCGGCCGACACGAGGGCCGGCCAGCCGGTGGGCACGCGCGGCCGGGCGCCCGACGCCCCCGCGCGGTAGATCTCGGACTGCCGGGATCTGCCGGTGATGGTCTGGACCTCGTCGTCCATGGGGGCTCCGTTCTCGCGGCCGTCAGGCCTGCCCGTGCGCCGCGCGCGAGCGACGCGACAGCGAGTCGATGATGACGGCGAGCAGCAGCACACCGCCGGTGATCATGTAGCGGATGGAGGAGTCGAGCGTCAGCAGCGTGAGGCCGTTCGAGATCGACTGGATGACGGCGATGCCGAGCAGGGCGCTCCAGGCCGAACCGCGGCCGCCGAAGAGGCTCGTGCCGCCGATGACCGCCGCCGCGATCGCGTTGAGGTTGGTGTCGCCGGCGCCCGACGACAGGGTCACCGAGCTGAGCCGCCCCGCGGCCAGGATGCCGCCGACCACCGCGAAGCACGAGCACAGCACGAACACCGAGATGTACACCCGGTTCACCCGGATGCCGGCGCGCCGGGCCGCCTCGACCGAGCCGCCGACCGCGTACACCTCGCGACCCCACACCGTGCGGGTGAGCACGACATCCATGACGATCACGAGCGCGATGAAGAACACGAACATGACCCCGACGCCGCGATCCGTCGCGAGGTAGCTCACGGCCGCCGCGCACAGCAGGAGCAGCCCGCCCGCCTTCGCCGCCTGCCAGCCGAGCGAGGAGGTCGGGAGCTCGGCGCGGATGCGGCGGCGCTGGCGCAGCACCGCGGAGAGGAACATCGCCCCCGCCCACAGCGCGGCGAGCAGATAGGCGAGCCACGGAGGCAGGAACCAGCTCTGCGCGAAGAGCACGATGGGCGACTCCGGCGGGATGTTGATCGAGCCGGCCGGCCCGAGCACCTTGAGCTGCAGGCCGAGCACGCCGAGCAGGCCGGCGAGCGTGATGATGAAGCTCGGCACGCCGAAACGCGTGAACAGCACGCCGTAGAGCAGGCCGATGGCGACGCCGGCGAGCAGGGCGACGAGGATCGTGAGGGCGAGCGGCCAGCCGAGCTGGGTGAGCCCGACGCCGAGGATCGCGGCGGCGAGACCCGACACCGAGCCGACCGAGAGGTCGATCTGACCGAGCAGCAGCACGAGCACGATGCCGATCGCGATCGTGCCGACGGCGGCGCACTGCAGCGTGAGGTTCACGAGGTTGTCGGCCGACAGGAAGCTGGGGTTGAGCGCCTGGAACACCGCCCAGATGAGCACGAGGCCGATGACGACCGGCAGCGAGCCGAGGCTGCCGCCCGTGACGCGGTCGCGCAGTTCGCGCGCCGCCGAGGCCACGCGCGAACGTCCCGTCTCGACCGCGCCGATGGCGGGGCCCGTCACGGGGCCGGCCCGATCCGCGGGGGAGGCGGCAGCCGCTCCTCGGGTGCGCGTTGCGCGTGCTCGGTGGCACCCGTGATGGCGGCGATGATGTCCTCGTAGCCGACGTCGGGGGCGAGGAAGTCGCCGTTGTTGCGACCGAGTCGCAGCACGACGATCCGGTCGGCGACCGCCTGCACGTCGGCCATGTTGTGGCTGATGAGCACGACCCCGTGACCGCGTTCGCGCAGGCGTTCGATGAGGTTGAGCACCTCGGCGGTCTGGGCGACGCCGAGCGCCGCGGTCGGCTCGTCGAGGATCACGACCCGCGGGTCGCCGATGAGCGACCGGGCGATCGCGACGGTCTGCCGCTGGCCGCCCGAGAGCGCCGCGATCGGCACCCGCACCGAGGGGATGCGGGCCGACAGCTGCCGCAGCAGCTCCCACGCACGGCGCTCCATCTCCTCCTCCTCGAGGGCGGCGCCCGCGAGCTCGCGGCCGAGGAACAGGTTCGCGACGACGTCGAGGTTGTCGCACAGCGCGAGATCCTGGAAGACGGTCGCGATGCCGAGCGCACGGGAGGCGGTGGGATCGGGGATGGCGACGGTCTGCCCCTCGAACTCGACCTCGCCGTCGTCGGCCGGGTGCACGCCGGCGAGGATCTTCACGAGCGTCGACTTGCCGGCGCCGTTGTCGCCGACGATCGCGACCACCTCGCCCGCGTAGATGTCGAGGTGGATGTCGGTGAGCGCCTGAACCTTGCCGAAGTTCTTCGAGATGCCCCGCATCGAGAGCACGGGCACCCGGTCCGGCACGATCGGGTCGGGCAGGGTGGGGACGGGCGCGATGGTCACGAGGTCACTCCAGCCCCGCGGCCGCGCAGGCCGCCGCGTAGTCGGGGGTGCACAGCTGTGCGAGCGTGAAGAAGCCGTCGGCGATCACGACGGGACCGACCTGGTCGAGCGTCACCGCCACCGGTACGAGCAGGAACGACGGGATGTCGGTGCCCTTCACCTCCACCTGGACCTCGCCCGCGGGGGTGCGGCCGTTCACGAGGTCGATCGCGAGCTCCGCGGCGCGGTAGGCCTCGGGCTTGAGCGCCTTGTAGACGGTCATGTACTGGTCGCCCGTCAGGATGCGCTGCAGGCCCGCGAGCTCGGCATCCTGACCCGTCACCGGGGGCAGCGGCGACACGCCCGCGGCCCGCAGCGAGGCGATGGCCCCGCCCGCGGTGGGGTCGTTCGCCGCGTAGACGCCCACGATGCGGTCGCCGAACTGCGTGATCTGCCCGGTGACCCAGTCCTGTGCCTTGGCGGGATCCCAGCCGGGGGTGTCGAACTCGGCGAGCACCGTGTAGCCGCTCGGATCGATCACCGCGTGCGCACCGAGCTTGAACTGCGAGGCGTTGTTGTCGGTCGGGGAGCCGTTGACCATGAGGATGCCGCCCTCGCCCGGCTCCACGCCGTCCTCGTCGAGCTTCGCGAGCAGCGACTCGGCCTGAAGGCGGCCCACCTTCTCGTTGTCGAACGAGATGTAGTAGGCGATGTCCGCGCTGTCGATGAGGCGGTCGTAGGCGATGACGGGAACGCTCCGCGCCGTCGCGAGGCCGACGATGGAGGCGGCCGCCTTGCCGTCGAACGGGTCCAGCACGAGCACCGAGACGCCCTGGGTGAGCATCGACTCCGCCTGCTGCTGCTGCTTCGCGGCGTCGCCGTCGGCGTTGCCGTAGAGCACCTCGCAGCCGGGGCAGAGCTCCGCGATCCGCTCCTCGAAGTACGGGCGGTCGGCCGAGTCGTAGCGGGCCGTGACCGAATCCGGCAGCAGCAGGCCGATGCGGGCGTGCTCGGGGTCGGTCGGCGCGCCGCCCTGCACCCCGTTGGTGCAGGCGGCCAGCGCGAGGGCGGCGAGGAAGGCGGCGGCCGTTGCGGCGACCGCCCGGGAAGCGCGGAACATCAACTCACCCGAACGCCGCGCGGAGTTCGGCGGGACCGGCTGCCGCAGCGGGGAAGGCGCTGAGCTGGTCGGCGGCGAAGCCGATCGCGCCGACGACCGCGGCGCGGGCACCGAGCTGCCCGGCGACGATCTCGGGAGGCGGGGCCAGCCGGGTGGCGAGCGAGCGGTCGACGACCTGGCGGATCGGTCCGAGCAGCAGCTCGCCGGAGCGCGCCAACTGGCCGCCCACGACGATGCGACCGGGGTCGAACATGCTCGCGATGTTGGCGGCGGCGACCCCGATGTGCGAGCCTGCGTCGGCGATGCTGCGGATGCAGACGTCGTCGCCCGCCATGGCCCGCACGATGACGTCGGCGAGCTTGAGGCCCGAGTAGCGGTTCTTGAGGCTCTCGACGATGGCGTCGCCGCCCGCGATCGCCTCGAGGCATCCGAGGTTGCCGCAGCGGCACAGCGGTCCGTTCTCGACGATGACCATGTGGCCGAACTCGCCCGCGCTGCCGCTCGCGCCGCGGTAGCCGCGACCGCCGACGATGACGCCCGCGCCGATGCCGTCGCTCACCTCCACGAAGACGGCGTCGCTGTGGCCGCGGAGGGCGCCCAGGCGGTGCTCGGCGAGGGCCGAGAGGTTGGAGGAGTTGTCGACGAACACCGGCACCCGCAGCGCCCGCTCTGCGGTCTCGCGGATCGCGATGCCCTCCCAGCCGCGCAGGATGCCGGGGCGGGCGATCATGCCGCTCGCCGCATCCATGGGGGCCGAGACGGCGATCCCGACGGCGAGCAGCTCGTCGCGGTCGGCGGAGACGTTCTCGAGCATGTCGGCGATGAGCATGCCGACGCGGCGGATCTCGTTGTCGGAGCGGTGGTCGCGGGCGAGCGGCATCTCGTGCTCGGAGACGACCGTCATGCCGGTGTCGGCGAGCGCCACCCGCAGCTGGCGCTGCGAGAAGTGGATGCCGCACACGAGGCCCGAGGCGTGCGCGAGGGTCACGTACTGGGCACGGCGGCCCGAGCGCATCGACTTCGAGGTGCTCAGCACGCCCGACTCGGAGAGCTCCTTGACGATGTTGGAGACGGTGGCGGGGGAGAGGCCCGTGGCGCCGGCGAGCTCCACCTGGGTGAGCCCGCCGTGCTTCTTGACGGCGTCGACGATGCGGCCGCGATTCGCCTCGCGCAGAGACGTCTGCGACCCCGGGGTGCGCCGCTGGTCCGCCATGCATTCAGGGTAGCGGCGATCCCCGGAAATCGGGGCACCCGGATGCGCCCCGCTCGCGGGTCGTCGCGGCTCAGGCGTCGGGGATGAGCCGGTGGCCGAGCGAGGCGACCTCGTCGACGCGGTAGCCGAGATCCCGGTAGAACGCGAGGGCTTCCTCGCCGTCGGCGCGCACCTGCAGGTTGAGCTTCGGGCAGCCGAGCGCGAGGAGGCGCTCCTCGACCGCCGCGACGAGGGCGCGCCCGATGCCCTCCCGTCGGTGGTCCGGCGCGACCGCGAGGTAGTAGAGCCAGCCGCGATGGCCGTCGTAGCCGCCCATCGCGGTGCCGACCACGGCATCCGCCTCCTCCGCCACGAGGAACAGCTCGGGCTGCACCGTGAGCTTCCGCTCGATGTCGCGATACGGGTCGTTCCACGGCCGGGTGAGCCCCGCCGCCCGCCACAGCGTGACGACGGCCTCGGTGTCCGACACGGAGAACGGGCGGATGCGCATCCCCCGATGCTAGGTGCCGATTCCGCAACTCAGGACGCGGCCCCTTTCTCGGCCATGGTTCCCCGACCCGCGGGAATCCTCCTGAGTTGCGGCATCGGCAGGTTTCGCAACTCAGGAGATGTGGCACGAAAGGGCCGCCGACGGCGTCGGAAGCGCGGGAGTTCCTGAGTTGCGAAAGTACGCGGGCGGGAGACGGGCGGATCCGGGCGCGGAAACAGGGACCAGGAGCCGGGCGTGGGCGGATGGTGGCGGGCGCGCGCCGTGCCGCGCCCTAGGCTGGGAGGGTGACCAAGGTCTTGAGCTCCCTCCCCGTCGGCGAGCGCGTCGGCATCGCGTTCTCCGGCGGCCTCGACACCTCCTGTGCGGTCGCGTGGATGCGCGACAAGGGCGCCGTCCCGTGCACGTACACGGCGGACCTCGGGCAGTACGACGAGCCCGACATCGACGCGGTGCCGGGTCGTGCCCTCGAGTACGGCGCCGAGCTGGCCCGCATCGTCGACGCCAAGACGGCGCTCGTCGAGGAGGGCCTCGTCGCCCTGCAGTGCGGCGCCTTCCACATCCGCTCTGGCGGCAAGACCTACTTCAACACGACGCCGCTCGGCCGTGCCGTCACCGGCACCATGCTCGTGCGCGCCATGAAGGAGGACGGCGTCGAGATCTGGGGCGACGGCTCCACCTACAAGGGCAACGACATCGAGCGGTTCTACCGCTACGGCCTGCTCGCCAACCCGCGGCTGCGCATCTACAAGCCGTGGCTCGACGTCGACTTCGTCCGCGAGCTGGGTGGCCGTAAGGAGATGAGCGAATGGCTCGTCGCGCACGGCTTCCCGTATCGCGACTCCGTCGAGAAGGCCTACTCGACCGACGCCAACATCTGGGGCGCCACCCACGAGGCCAAGAACCTCGAGGAGCTCTCGAGCGGCCTCGACATCGTCGACCCGATCATGGGTGTCGCCTCCTGGCGCGAGGATGTCGAGATCGCGCCCGAGGAGGTCACGGTGCGCTACGAGGCGGGCCGCCCCGTCGCGATCAACGGCGTCGAGTTCTCCGACCCGGTCGCCCTCGTGCTCGAGGCGAACGCGATCGGCGGACGCCATGGGCTCGGCGCCTCCGACCAGATCGAGAACCGCATCATCGAGGCGAAGTCGCGCGGCATCTACGAGGCCCCGGGCATGGCGCTGCTGCACATCACCTACGAGCGGCTGCTGAACGCCATCCACAACGAGGACACCGTCGCGAACTACCACGCGGAGGGCCGTCGCCTCGGGCGCCTCATGTACGAGGGCCGCTGGCTCGACCCGCAGTCGCTCATGCTGCGCGAGTCGCTGCAGCGCTGGGTCGGTTCGGCGATCACGGGCGAGGTGACGCTGCGTCTGCGTCGCGGCGACGACTACACGATCCTCAACACCACCGGCCCGCACCTCAGCTACGCCCCCGAGAAGCTCTCGATGGAGCGCGTCGGCGATGCCGCCTTCGGTCCGGACGACCGCATCGGGCAGCTCACCATGCGCAACCTCGACATCGCCGACTCTCGTTCGCGTCTCGAGCAGTACGCCGCGCAGGGCCTCATCGGGGGCCCGACGGGCGAGCTCGTCGGGCGTCTCGAGGCGGGCGCCGCCGAGCAGATCCTCGACGCGGCCGAGTCGGCGAGCCCCGCCGAGGAGGCGCTCGAGTCGGCTCTCGACGAGGCCAACGAGGGTTCTGCGTTCGACCTCGGCACCGACTGAGCCTCGCCGTCGGGCCGTCTTCGGCTGCCTCCGACGGGTAGCGGGGGAGCGGTCGCCCCGCCACAATGTCGCCATGGAGGCGCAGTCGGGAGGTGCCGCCGATCGGCGGCGCGCGTGGAGGGCGCTCGCGAAGCGCTACGACTACCGACGCAGCTACGCCGGCTGGTCGGATGCCATCACGCCTTTCGTCTTCGGGCTGCTGGGGGTCGCGGGTGGCGTCGCGATGTGGTTCGGCGTGCTGCGGAACATCCTGTTCGCCCTGCTGCCCGGCACGGTGTGGGTGTCCGACCCGGTGTCGATCATGCTGCCGATCGGGATCGCGGTCGCGGTGCTGGTGGCGGTCGTCGTGCGGTTCGCCACGAGGGTGTCGCGGTTGGTGCTGCCGTGGGCTCGGTGGGAGCGGCGCTTCCAGCAGGCCGCCGCACAGGGGATGGGGTACGCGCCCTGGGAGGGCGGAATCGCGTCCGGGTTCGCCGCGAAGCGCATCGAGTACCGTGACGTGCTGCGGAGACCCGACGGCGCGTTGATCGCCGAACGTCACACCACGCACGAGCAGCGCATCGACAGGGGGCCGGACAGCGCGTCCCGGTGGGTGCGCTCGATCTCGCGCGGCGGGTGGCTGCAGGTGTCGCTCCGTCACACCTACCCGGAGTTCCGCCTGAAGACGCTCGACGAGACCTCGCAGGCACCGCAGGCGCTGCCCCACCACGTCGCCGCCGACGGCTTCGAGGGGTTCGCGTTGTGGGCGGAGCGCGAGTTCGCCGGGGAGGCGATCGCGCTGTTCACCCCGGAGGTGCGTGACGCGATCCGCGCGCTGGGCGCCGGCGTCACCGTCACCACCTGGAACGAGACGGCGCGCATCTCGATCGACCGGGTGATCGATCCGGACGATCCGGCCGCTCAGGCGCCCGTCTGGCGGCTCGCCGACGCCCTGCTCTCCGCCGATGCCACCTCGACCGCACCGCTCATCCCGGATCCGGTGGAGGTGGTGCCGCTCGACGCCGCGGGGAAGCCGCTCGCCCCCGAGGCGCGGATGATGCTCCAGCAGTTCACCCAGGCGGCGCGCAACGTGCGCGCGGTGGCCGAGGGGGCCGGCATCCCCGCCGCGTCCCTTCCCGGCCTCTCGGCTCTCCCGGCTCGCGAGGGTCCCAAGCGCGGCGCGGGCCTCGACCCCGTGGCGGAACCGACGGGTGACATCGTGCGGTCCCTGTCGGGTGCGTTCCGCGGACTCGTGCGTCTGCTGGTCGTCCTCGTGGTGCTCGGCGTCGCGCTGTACGTGGCGAAGGGGCTGCTCACGGGGGACTGGACGCCCAGCATCCCCGACTGAGCGCGCCGACGCCGCTCAGAGGGCGAGCTTGTCGCGCAGGAAGTCGTTGACGAAGAGGCCGCGTGGATCGTGGCGGGCGGCGAGCGCGCGGAAGTCGTCGAAGCGGGGATAGAGCGGCGCGAGCGTGTCGGCGTCCGCGTGGAAGCGCTTGCCCCAGTGCGGACGCGCGCCGAGCGGCAGCAGCCGCTCCTCGAGGCGGGGGAGCAGGGCGTCGACGGCGGTCTGCTCGGGCTTCCAGGTGAAGTGGAGGCCGACCGCGTCGGTGCCGAAGGCGGAGGAGAGCCACAGCTCGTCCGCCGCGATCTCCCGGATCTCGGTGATCTGGAGGAGCGGGACGATCTCGGCTGACATGCCGCGAACGGCATATAGCGCATCGCGGGCGGCGGCGCGCGGGACCAGGTACTCGGACTGCAGTTCGGCACCGTTGGAGGGTGTGAACTCGAGCCGGAAGTGCGGCAGACGGTCGAGCCACGGGCCCGGGCGCCCGAGCTGCGGGGTGCAGTGCACCGGGTCGACATCCGCGATGGGATGCATCGCCACGGGGGAGGGGAGCGCCCCGAGTACCTCGTCGGGCGCCGGCGCGTCGCGGTCGAGGCGGCGCTTGAGCCAGAGCTGATCGATCACGTCGGGATCGGCCCAGGAGGTGAAGAGGCTCACGCTGTAGCCGAGTGCGACGAGCTTGTCGAAGCCGGAGAGCACCTCGTCGACCGGCAGGTGGCGGTAGACGGTCTGCGCGACCGTGAAACTCGGCTCCACGTCGAGCACGATCCGCGTGACGAACCCGAGCACGCCGAGCGCGACCACGGCGCCCGCGAAGTCCGCGTCCCCGCGGCGCAGCGTGACGAGCGCACCCTCGCCGTCGACGAACTCGAGTTCGCGCACCGACGTCGCGAGCGATCCGTTGGCGACGCCGGAGCCGTGCGTTCCGGTCGCGACCGCACCCGCGACGGAGATGTGGGGGAGCGAGGCGAGGTTCGCGAGCGCGAGGCCTTCCGCCTCGAGCAGCCGGGCCAGCTCGCCGTAGCGGATGCCGGCGGGCACCGAGACGCTGCGCCGGTCGTCGGCGATGCGCACCTGGGCCGCATCCGCGAACCCCGCGGAGCTCACGAGCGCGCCGCGCGTGTCCGCGATGGGCGAGAAGGAGTGCCGCGTGCCGAGCGGACGCAGCGAGCCGGGCCCGGCATCCGCGACGAGCCGCTGCACGTCCGTGACGGATGCCGGGCTCGCGACCGTCCCGCCGAACTCGATGTTGCCTGCCCAGTTGCGCTCGCCCATGGGACCCCCTCGCCTCGATCGTAGAGGTGCCGGGGTGTGCGAGACTTCCTCGATGGCGAAGGCCGAAGACGCGACGGCGGTCGCGACCCGACACGGCAGACTCCCACATCGACGTGCGTGGGTGACCGCGGTCCGCTGGGTGGCGAGCGGACTCGCCGTGGTGCTCGTGGCGACGGTGGCCGTGGTCGGCATCGAGGTCTCCCACTTCGCCCAGGGCCTGCGCGAGCGGGGAGTGGTGATCAACGCGAGCGAGGCGCCCATTCCGGAGATCGGGGCGATCGAGGGCGGCTTCAACATCCTCGTGGTCGGCAAGGACGAGTACTACGACCGCGACAGCGTGCTCAACGACGTCAACATCCTGCTGCACGTCTCCGAGGACCAGACGAGCGCCGTCGCCGTGAGCTTCCCGCGCGACATGGTCATGCCGTTCCCACCGTGCACCGACCCGAAGACGGGGCGCACCTCGAGCGCGGCCCGCGGGCTGCCCGTCAACAACGCCTACGCGTACGGCGGGCTCGGGTGCGTGGTCGACGTGCTGCGCGGTTTCACCGGGCTCGAGATCCAGTACGCGGGGCTCATCGGCTTCGACGGCGTCGCCTCGATGGCGGACGCCGTCGGGGGAGTGCCGGTGTGCGTGGCGAGCCCCATCGACGACGCGTTCACCGGCCTGCACCTGGACGCGGGCACCCACACGCTGAGCGGCTGGGAGGCCCTCATGTTCCTGCGCACCCGGCACGGGGTAGGCGACGGTTCGGATCTCACGCGCATCAGTTCGCAGCAGGTCTACCTGTCGGCGCTCGTCAGGAAGCTGACGGCGGAGGGGACGCTCACGAACGTGACCACGATCGTGGGTCTCGCACAGATCGCCTCCGAGAAGATGGAGCTCTCGGCCGAGCTCACCAACCCGACGACGATGGTCGCGATGGCGCGGGCGCTCCACAACATCCCGCTCGAGCGTCTGACCTTCGTGCAGTACCCGGGCACGACGGGCGGCACGGGCATCTACGAGGGCCACGTGCAACCGGATGCCGGGCGCGGCCAGAAGCTGCTCGACGCGATCAGGAACGACCAGTCGGTCGGCGTCGCCCAGGCCGGAGACGGCGTCGGGGCGCAGCTCGACCCGAACGCGACGGAGACACCGGTAGATCCGTCGGCGTCGCCGGGCGATGAACCGACGCTCTCCGAGCAGGTCGTCATCGACGGCATCCGGGGCCAGAGCGCGGCCGACCAGACCTGCAGCATCGGACGCTAGGCGGCTGTGGGACCGACCGAGAATCAGACGTGCTGACATAATCGCGCTTATCGGCGCGATTATGAGTTCTCAGTACGGACGTGCAGATCCCGGGGTGACCACCGGAATGACATACGGCTCACCGGGCTGCTGCTGGGCGGGCGGTGCCTGCTGGAACGGCATGGCGGTGGATTCGGCGGGCGCCTGCCAGGACGGCTGCGCGGGCGCAGGCTGCGCGGCGACGGGGTGCGCTGGGACGGGCTGTGCCGGAAGCTGCTGCACGGGCACCGCGGTGGGCGGCTGCGCTGCGGGCGCGGCCGGAGCGCGCGAGGTGTAGAGGGCCGCTGCCGCAGCGACGGCTGCCGGGGCCGCCTGCGGGGTCGGAGCCGGAGCGGGCACG
Source organism: Protaetiibacter intestinalis (assembly GCF_003627075.1). Taxonomy (NCBI): domain Bacteria; kingdom Bacillati; phylum Actinomycetota; class Actinomycetes; order Micrococcales; family Microbacteriaceae; genus Protaetiibacter; species Protaetiibacter intestinalis. Next base: position 2,656,311 of record NZ_CP032630.1, read on the forward strand.
GCGGGGACCGACACGGGACCGGGCGCGGGCGTCGCATACGGGTTGACCGTCGCGGGGCCCGGACCCACCGGCGTCGCGACGGGACCGGCGGCGGGTGCAGGCGTGGAGGGCATCCGGAGCGGATCCGAGACACCGGGATGCGGGCTCGTGGCGGTCTGCGCGGGCGGCACGAGCTGCGCGATCTCCTGAGAAGGTGCCGCGGGCGTCGAGGGCGCCGTCGGAGTGGCGACCGCGACCTCCGCGGGCGGAGACTCCGAGCGCCTACCACGCCGCGACGCCACCGGGGTCGACTCCCCCGCGTCGAGCTGACGCTGATGCGCCTTGAGCGCGCTGAGGACCGCGGAACGGATGATGATCCACACCAGGAGCAGCACCAGCACCCCGGCGCCGACGGCGACGCCGAGCTGGATGAGGAATTCGGGTGTGAGCTCGGGCAGGCTCATGGGTTACACGGTGCTCCTGTACGGAACGTTCCACCATCCCGTATTCGGGGTACGTCCGGATGCGGCGACTCAGGCGGTGCAGGACGGCAGCTGCCGCCGCACCAGCTCGATGAGCTCGGCCGGCTCGAACCGCGGTCGCTCGGCGAGCAGTTCGGCGAGACTCCACCAGCGATGCTCGAGCACGTCGACCTGCTCCTCCGCCGTCCAGTGGGCGCTCGAGGGCTCGAAGCGGTCGGTCACCACCGTGAAGAACTCGGCGTGGCCGCTGTCGTGGTCGGCCGAGTCCCACTCCACGTCGTAGTCGTGCGCCCACACGGGGGCGCCGAGCTCCCCGACCTCGAGACCGGTCTCCTCGAAGAGCTCACGCCGGGCGGCCTCCTCGAAGCCCTCCCCCGCATCCACTCCCCCGCCGGGGGTCAGCCAGCGGGCGATCCCCGAGGAATCCGGAGCGGTCGTCAGGAACAGCAGCACGCGGTCCTCACGATCGAACACGAGCACGCGCGCCGCGAGCCGGTGACGGTGGGCGCTGACCATCGCTCGATCCGCTCAGGCCTGCGCGGTGAAGTCGCTCACGTCGCCGACGTAGCGGGTGTGGTCGGCGGGGATGTCGTCGACGGCCGCGCGCGCCACCTCGGCGGCGAACTCGGCCACGTTGTAGAGCTTGCCTGCCGCCTCGCGACGGGTGGCGATCGCGCCCGGGTTGACCCGCTCCAGCAGCGTCGCGGTGATGGTGCCCTCGATCATGTCGCCCGAGACGACGACGAAGCCGACACCGGCGGCGTCGAGCTCGGGGATGCGGGCCCGCAGGGCGTCCTCGCCCGCACGCTTGCTGCGTGCCACCTGCTCGTACTCGGGCATCGTCGGCACGGTCGCGATGAAGTGCGCCTGGTGGCTCGTGACGAACACGACACGCGAACCCGCGTGCAGCAGGGGCAGAGCCGCGTCGAGCACGCCCAGTTGCGCGTCGCGGTTGAGCCGCATGGCGTAGTCCTCGCCGAGGCCCGACTCCATGCCGCCGGAGGCGTTGAGCACGAGGATGTCGAGCCCGCCCCACTCCTCGCGCACCCGGGCGAACATGGCCGCCGTCGACGCGGGGTCCGTGAGGTCGGCGCCGATCGCGATGGCCTCTCCCCCGGCCTCCTCGATCGCCGCGACCACCTTGAGGGCGCGGGCCTCCTTGTTGCGGTAGTTGATCACGACGCGGGCGCCGGCGGCCGCGAGGTAGCCGGCGGTGTCGGCGCCGATGCCGCGGGAGGAGCCGGTGATGAGCACGCGTGCGCCGCGCAGGGAGTCGGGGGGAAGCAGGTCGTTCACGATCCCCCACCCTATCGAGCGCGGCGCCGCCCCCGAGCATGCCGCGGTGCTAGTTTCGAGTCGACGACGCCGTAGGAGGATGCCGCCATGGAACCGGATGTGATCAGCAGCTGGGCCTGGCTGTTCTGGCTGGCCCTCGTGCTCGTGTTCATCATCATCGAGGTGAACACGCTCGAGTTCACCTTCCTGATGCTCGCGCTCGGCTCGGTCGGCGGACTCGTCGCGGGCCTCTTGGGCGCCCCGTGGTGGCTGCAGTTCATCATCTCGGCGGTGCTCGCCCTCGTGCTCGTGCTGTTCGTCCGACCACCGCTGCTGCACCTGCTGCGACGGGGAGCCGATCCGGCCCGTTCGAACGTCGCCGCCCTGCACGGGCTCGGCGGCGTCGTCTCGACCGACTTCCGGGCCGGTGCCGGCCAGGTGAAGCTCGCCAACGGCGAGGTGTGGACCGCCCGCCTCGACGCCGAGGCCTCCGAGACCGAGCTGCACGAGGGCGACCGCGTCGTCGTGACCACCATCGACGGCGCGACCGCCGTCGTCGTCCCCGTCGAGAGGAGCGTCGGATGAGCGACGCCGACATCTTCCGCGTCGTCATCACGATCATCGTGGTGGCGGTCATCGTCATCTTCGTGCTGACGATCCTGTTCCGCTCGATCCGCATCATCCCGCAGGCCTACGCGGGCATCGTGGAGCGGCTGGGCCGTTACCACAAGACGCTCAACCCGGGCCTCAACATCCTCGTGCCGCTCATCGACCGGCTGCGCCCGCTCGTCGACATGCGCGAGCAGGTCGTGTCGTTCCCGCCCCAGCCGGTCATCACCGAGGACAACCTGGTGGTATCGATCGACACCGTCGTCTACTTCCAGGTGACGGATGCGCGTGCCGCGACCTACGAGATCGCCAACTACCTCGGCGCCGTCGAGCAGCTCACGACCACGACGCTGCGCAACGTGGTCGGCGGACTCAACCTCGAGGAGGCGCTCACCTCCCGCGACAACATCAACGGCCAGCTGCGCATCGTGCTCGACGAAGCCACCGGCAAGTGGGGCATCCGGGTGAGCCGCGTCGAGCTCAAGGCGATCGACCCGCCCGTGTCGATCCAGGACTCGATGGAGAAGCAGATGCGCGCCGAGCGCGACCGGCGCGCCGCGATCCTCACCGCCGAGGGCACCAAGCAGGCCGCGATCCTCGGCGCCGAGGGTCAGCGTCAGGCGGCGATCCTCCAGGCGGAGGGTGACGCCAAGGCCGCCGTGCTGCGCGCGCAGGGCGAGGCGGAGGCGATCCAGACGGTGTTCCGGGCCATCCACGAGGGCGACCCCGACTCGAAGCTGCTCGCGTACCAGTACCTGCAGACCCTGCCGAAGCTCGCCGAGGGCGAGTCGAACAAGCTCTGGATCATCCCGAGCGAGCTCACCGAGGCGCTCAAGGGCATCGGCGAGGGCTTCTTCGCGCCGCGGCACGCCGCACCGCCGACGGATGCGACGCCGCGCGGCTGAGGGCGGCAGGGTCCCCTACCTGACCCCCGCTCCCCCGCGGGTGCTCGCCCACCGCGGGCTCGCGCTGCACGCCCCCGAGAACACGCTGCTCGCCTTCCTGCACGCCGTGAACGCGGGCGCGACGCACGTGGAGACGGACGTGCACGGCTCCGCCGACGGCGTCGCGATGGTGAGCCACGACCCCGATCTGAAGCGCGTCGCGGGCCGGGACGTGCGCGTCGCGCAGTTGACGGCGGCCGAACTGCGCCGGGTGCCGCTCGGCGAGGGTCAGAACTTCTGCTCGCTCGCCGAGGCCCTCGACGCGTTCCCCGAGACGCGGTTCAACATCGACGTGAAGTCGGCGGATGCGGTGCCCGGCACGATCCGCGCCATCCGGGACGCGCGCGCCGTCGATCGGGTGCTGATCGGCTCGTTCTCGACGACCCGGCGTCGCGCGACGATCGCCGAGCTGCCCGGCGTCGCCACCTCCATCTCGGCCGGCGGGGCCCTGCCGGCGGTGCACGCGGCGCGGGTGGGCGCCACCCGCTTCCTCGCCCGGCTGCTCGACGGCATCGCCGCGGTGCAGCTGCCGCCCGTGGTCGCGGGTGCGTCGATCGTCACCCAGCGGGCCCTCGCGAGCTTCCACGAGGTCGGCGTCGAGGTGCATCTGTGGACGATCAACGACCCGGCCGAGATGACGCGGCTGCTCGACGCGGGCGTCGACGGCATCGTCACCGACCGGGCCGACCTCGCCCTCCCCCTCGTCGCAGCCCGCCACTGACCCCCGTCCGCTTCCCATCCGCACCGAAGAGGCTGGGAATGCACTGTAAACGGCGCCCGTCGGGCATACGATCCGCCACGGTAGACGTTGTATCCATCTGACGGTCTTTCCGGCCACCGACCGGAACCGTCTCTCGGCGCGTCACAGCGCGCCCACTCATCGACCACGGCGCAGAGGAGGCCACACGATGGCAGATCGCAGCTTGCGCGGAATGCGACTCGGTTCGCAGAGCATGCAGAGCGAAGAGGGAGTGGAGTTCTCTCCCCGCAAGAGGGCCGTGTACCGCACGGACGAAGGGACCACCTTCGAGGTGGTGTTCGCCGCAGACGCGGAGGTGCCCGAGACGTGGGAGTCCCCGCGTACCGGTCAGGAGGGTCGCCTCGTGGGTGACGACGGCGAGCTCGTCGAGACCGAGGCGGCGGAGACGAAGGCCCCCCGCACGCACTGGGACATGCTGCTCGAGCGCCGCACGCGCGCCGAGCTGGAGGAGATCCTCCAGGAGCGCCTCGACTACCTGCGCGCCCGCCGCGGCGAGGCCGCGAAGAACCCGAAGAGCGCCTGACCCGCGAGGGCCCCGAGCCCGAGCATCGCAACCCCCCAACCGACCCCCGCGCCGATCACGACCGCGGGGGTCGTGGCGTTCTCGAGGGGCACGTCGACGACCATGACGCCGGCCGTGTAGCGCGTCAGATCGTCGGCGATCGTGCCGTCGGGCAGGATGACGGCGCTCGCCCCCACCGTCGAGATGTTGACGACCGTGCGCCCCAGCTCGATCGCACGGATGCGGGCGATCGCGAGCTGCTGCACGCTCTCGTCGGTCTGCCCGAAGTCGGCGTTGTTGGTCTGCGCGAGCACGAGCTGCCCGCCCTCCTCGACGCCCTCGCGCATGAGCGCGTCGTCGACGATGTCGAAGCAGATGGCGAAGGCCGCGAGGATGCTTCTCCCGTCCGAGCCGACGTCCATCACGGCATCCGTCGTCCCGGGTGTGTACTCGCGCTGGATGAGGTCGATGAGCTCGGGCGCGAACTGCCGCCAGACCGCGCGGTCGGGCACGTACTCGCCGAACGGCACCGGGTGGCGCTTGTCGTAGTGGTCGACCGCCCCCTTCCCCGGCCGCCACAGCAACGAGGTGTTGAAGTACGCGTCGTCGCGGGTCGTCACCGACCAGCCGACGAGCGGGGCGCCCGCCTGCTCCGCGACGGCGTCGAAGGCGCGCGCCGCAGCGGGCACGCGCAGGGGGTCCAGATCCGATCCGCCCTCGGGCCAGACGACGAGGTCGACATCCTGGTCGTACAGGGCGGCGCTCGCCTCGTACTGGGCGAGGAGGTTGTCACCGGTGTGCTCCGGGCGGTCGAAGTAGCCCGTCTTGCCGTTGCCCTGCACCGCACCGACCCGCAGGGTGCCGGTGCTCTCCAGCGGAAACGCCGGAAAGGCGACGAGGAGCGCCGCGAGGGCCGTCACGAGCCCCACCCGCAGCAGGGGCGCGACGCCCGCCTCCCGCACGGAGGCGATCGCGACGGCGACCAGGAACACCATGAGGAACCCGACGCCGGAGATGCCGACCCAGGCGAAGAGCGGGGCGATGGGGCTGTCCGACTGCGACTCGGCGATGCGACCCCACGCGAAGCCGCCGTACGGCCACACGCTCGAGACCGCCTCGCGTGCCGTCCACAGCCCGCCGATCACGAGCGGCACGAACAGCATCCGCCCGAGCGGTCCGCGTACGCCGCGCGGCACGATGCGCGTGGCGATCGAGATGAGCATCGTGCCGAGGCCGCACCACAACGCCATGACGAGGCTCAGGGCGAACCACGGCACCGCCCGCACGATCCACGGCTCGTCGGGGCTCAGGAACTCGGTCATCCACGGGATGTGCACGAGGTAGAACGTGAGTCCCCACACGAGTCCGACGAGGAATCCGGCGCCCGCACGCCTGCCCTGCGCGGCCACGAGCACCATCGCCACGCCGACGAAGGCGAGCGGCCACCAGCCCCGGTCGGGGAAGGCGGCATCCGTGACCGGTCCCGCGGCGGCCGCGAGCAGCACGGCGGCCCACAGCGGCAGGAAGGGCCGCGTGCGGTCGGGTGCGGGCACGGCTGCGGACATCGGAGGATCAGCCTACGGCGCGGATGCTGGGGGTCAGCCGACGGAGCTGTAGGCGACGATGCCGCGCCGCACGCCGTCGATCGCGGTGCGCGCGGTGCGGCCGAGCTCGCCGTCGGCGACGATCGAGAGCTGGTCGAGCAGGTCGATGACCTGCTTCATCCAGCGCACGAAGTCGCCCGCGGCGAGGTCGGTGTCGCGCAGCACGTGGTCGAGCCGGCCGCCCTGCGCCCAGCGATGGGTCGCCGTCGCGAGAGCGGCCGACAGCGGCCCCGTCTCGGGGAGGCGGCGATCCTCCTCGAGGGTGCTGAGTTCGCTCCAGCGCCGCTCGGTCGCCTCGAAGAGCTCCCGGAACCTGCCGCGCGGGAACTCGCGCACGATGCCGGCATCCTCGCGCCGCGGCTCGTAGACGAGCGCGCTCGCGAGGGCGGCGAGCGTGGGGGCGTCGGCCCCCTCCCACACGCCCGTGCGCAGGCACTCCGCCACGAGCAGGTCGCGTTCGCCGTAGATCCGGCGCAGTTGACGGCCCGGTGCGCCCACGCCGAGACGGCCGTGCTCGTCGCGCTCGAGATAGCCGAGCTCGAGCAGCAGCTCGGTGATCCGGTCGAAGACCTGCGCGACCGCGCCCGTGCGGCCGCGCACCTGGTTCGCGAGGCGATCCGTGTCGCGCTTCAACCGGAACCAGCGCTCCGCCCAGCGCGCGTGCGCCTCGCGGTCGTTGCACGCGTGGCAGGGGTGCTGCTTCATGCGGCGCCGCAACTGCTCCACCTGCCGTTGTCGGCGTTCCCGCTCGGCGCGCGAGCCCTCCTGCGCGCGCGACTGCTTGCGTTCCAGGTCGCTCAGCTCGCGGCGGATGCCGGCGTACTCCGTGAAGTCGCCCAGGTGGCAGCGCATCGCCTCCGCGTAGCCGGCGAGCGACTTCTCCTGCTCGCGGATCTTGCGGGCGAGGTCGACGACCGCCCGGTCGGCCTGGAACTGCGCGAACGAGCTCTCGAGGATCTCCCGGGTGCGCTCCCGGCCGAACTGCTCGATGAGGTTGACGGCCATGTTGTAGGTGGGCCGGAAGCTCGAGTTGAGCGGGTAGCTACGGCGGGAGGCGAGCTGCGCGACCGCCTGCGGGTCGAGGCCCGCCGCCCACTGGATGACGGAGTGCCCCTCGACGTCGATCCCGCGTCGCCCGGCGCGCCCGGTCAGCTGGGTGTACTCCCCCGGCGTGATCGGCACCCGCGCCTCGCCGTTGAACTTCTCGAGCTTCTCGAGCACGACGGTGCGGGCGGGCATGTTGACGCCGAGCGCGAGGGTCTCGGTCGCGAAGACCACCTTCACGAGCTTGCGCTGGAAGAGCTCCTCGACGACCTCCTTGAAGGTCGGGATCATCCCGGCGTGGTGGGCGGCGATGCCGCGCTCCAGGCCCTCGAGCCAGCCGAAGTAGCCGAGCACCCCGAGATCCTCGTCGCGCAGACCCGCGCAGCGCTCCTCGACGAGGTGGCGGATCTCGTCGCGCTCCCAGCGCTCGGTGAGGCGCACCTCCGAGCGCAACAGCTGCTGCACCGCCTGATCGCAGCCCACCCGGCTGAAGACGAAGAAGATCGCGGGCAGCAGGTGACGATCCTCGAGCAGTCGCACGACCTCCGGGCGGTCGATGCGGTCGCGCAGCACCTCGCCCTTGCGCTGGTGACGCCCCGGATGCTGCCCGCGGTAGGTGCCCGCACCGCGGCCCCCCGCGATCGCGAGCCGCGCGAGTTCGGGGTTGACCCGGGGCGGGGCGTCGGGCGACTGCGCCCCGTCGAAGAGGTCGGCGAGCTTCCCCCGCACGAGCACGTGCTGCTCGAGCGGCACGGGACGCCGCTCGGAGACGATGACGTCGGTGTCGCCGCGCACCGCCTGCAGCCAGTCGCCGAACTCCTCCGCGTTCGACACGGTGGCCGAGAGGCTCACCATCCGCACCTCCCGGGGCAGATGGATGATGACCTCCTCCCAGACGGCGCCGCGGAAGCGATCCGCCAGGTAGTGCACCTCGTCCATGACGACGTAGGCGAGGTCGGCGAGCAGCGGCGAGTCGGCGTAGAGCATGTTCCGCAGCACCTCGGTCGTCATGACGACGACGCGGGCACCCGAGTTGATGTTGGTGTCACCCGTGAGCAGCCCCACCCGCTCCGCGCCGTGCTCGGCGGCCAGCTCGGAGTACTTCTGGTTGCTGAGCGCCTTCATGGGGGTCGTGTAGAACACCTTCGCGCGGGGTCCGGCGAGCGCCAGATGCACGGCGAACTCGGCGACGATCGTCTTGCCGGCGCCCGTCGGCGCCGCGACGAGCACGCTGCGTCCCTCCTCGAGCGAGCGGCAGGCCTCCAACTGGAAGTCGTCGAGCTCGACCGCGAGGCGTCCGCGGAACGACTCCAGCTCGGGCGTGCGCGCCCGCGCACGGAACGCCGCGTAGCGCTCGCTCGGCGAGAGCGCTGCGTCGTCGGATGCCGTCATGCGCCGCTGAGACCGGTCTCGAACGCCGCCTGCCGGCGCGCGACGGCCCGGTCGTGCCACACCGCGACCCCCACCGCGGCGAAGTACAGCAGCACCATCGGCAGCGCGAGCAGCAGCATCGAGATCGGGTCGGCGGCCGGTGTCGCCATCGCGGTGAACACGACGATGATGAGCACCGCCCAGCGCCAGCCCTTGAGGATCGTCTTCCCCTGCAGCACCCCCGCGAAGTTCAGCAGCACGAGGAACACCGGCATGACGAAGGCGACGCCGGTGGCGAGCATGAGCTTGAGGATGAAGTCGACGTAGGTCTTGGTGTCGTAGAGCTGCGAGGCGCCCGGCGGCACGAAGGTGAACATGAACTCGACGATGCGCGGCAGCACCATCCAGCCCGCCGCGCAGCCGAGCAGGAACAGCGGCACCGCGGAGAAGAAGAAGCCGAACACATAGCGCCGCTCGCGCCCCGTGAGACCCGGCACGAAGAACGCGAACAGCTGATACAGCCAGATCGGGCTCGCGAGGATGATGCCGACGACGAGCGACACCTGCAGCTGGATGTCGAGGGCACCGGTGAGGCTCGAGAAGTTGAGGGTGATCTTCTCGGGGTCGAGGCCCAACTGGTCGGCGATGTGGAAGACGGGGCCCGAGATCGCCGCCCAGGTGCCCTGCCCGGCGAGGGCCTCGGACGCGCCCGGGACGAGCGGGTCGATGAGGTCGCCGAACCAGCTGAGGTCGTACAGCATCCAGCCGACGATCGTGCCCGCGAGCACCGCGAGCGCGCCGCGGGTGAGCCGCTTGCGCAACTCGATGAGGTGTTCGGCGAGCGACATCCGCCGCTCGGGGTTGTTCTTGCGGGGATTCGCCCGGGCCGTGCCGCCGGCCACGGCGCCTACGACTTGTCGGTCGGCGCGGAGTCGGCGGCCTTCGGCGCCTCGTCGGACTCCGACGTCGCGGTGCCGTCCGTCTTCGGGGCGTCCGACTTGACCTCGTTGCGGAAGATCTTGATCGACTGGCCGAGGCTCTTCGAGAGCGCCGGTAGACGCGTGGCGCCGAACAGCACCAGCACGACGAGCAGGATGATCACCCAGGTCCACGGCTGGTTCCAGAAGAGAGGGTGGATGAGCATGAGACACGTCCTCGTCGTTGTGTGCGGGTATCCCCAGTCTACGCGTAGCGTGCTCGACCGGCCGCGGCCCACTCCGCGACCGCCCGCCGGGCCTGCTCGGGGGCGATGACGCGCACGGTCCCGGGCATCCCCGCGATGAGGCGCTTGAGGCCGTGGTAGTGCGAGACCCGCAGGGTCGTGCGGATGCGGTCGCCGACCTCGCTCGTGAGCGCCCCGTCGGGGATGTAGTCCGCGAGCAGCCCGATCACCTCGGGCGCGGCCTCGATCGTGACCACGAGATCCTCCTCCGAGGGCTCGAAGAGCGAGTCGGGCAGTCGCACCTCGGAGGCGTCGTGCTCGATCGGCGATCCGGTCACGACGAGGTCGCTCATCCGGTCGAAACGGAAGGTGCGCAGCGCCTGCCGCAGGTGGCACCAGCCGCGCAGATACCAGTCGGCGTCGATCGACTCGACGCGCAGCGGGTCGACGTCGCGCTGCTCGAGCTCCCCGCGGGAGTTCAGGTAGCCGAACCGCACGCGATGCCCCTCGGCGACCGCACGCCCCACGAGCTGCAGCAGCGCGTCGTCCGCACCGCCCGCGACGGCGAGCTGGCTCGGCTCGCTCGAGGCCCCGCGCGAGAGCTTGCCGACGAGGGTCTTGAGCGCCGCGCTGTCGGCGTTCTCCGGGAGCGCCTGCAGGTACTGCAGCCCCGCGATGAGGGCCGCCGCCTCGCGCGCCGAGAGTCGGGGGGCGTCGTCGATCGCGACGTGCTGGGTGATGGCGATCTCGTCGTCCTGCTCGAAGGCCTCCCAGTCGATGTCGAAGAGGTCCTCGTGCTGGTAGGTCGAGGTCGAGCCGGGGATGCCGCTGAGGGCGACGAGCGACACCGAGGAGCGGATCTCGTCGTCGCTCACGCCGAAGTGGGCGGCCGCCTCCTGCACCGTCACCCGGTCGTGCTCGAGCAGCCACGGCACGAGGGCCAGCAGGAAGGCGAGCTTGTCGCGCGCCTGCGGCGGCGGGACGGAGCGCGAGGGCGCCCGGTGGCGGCGGTCAGCCATGGTCGTCCACCGTCCGTTCGAGGCGTTCCACGACCGCGTCGCGGAGCTCCGGGGGCGTGAGCACGAGCACCTCGGGCCCGAAGCCCGCCAGCTCGTCGGCGAGGATCGCGAGATCCACGTAGTGCACGCGCAGGATGCCGGGGGCGGTCTCCGCGGAGCCGCGGCGGTGCGCGAGCCGGCGCGCCGCATCCGAACCCGCGCGCACCTCGATCTCGGCGGTGCCGCGCTCCCACAGGGCCTCGAGCTCGGCGAGGGCGCGGGCCTTGTGGTCGCCGGGGCGCTCGGGCGCGGGCTTGCCCGCGGTGACCTTGCCGACGATGCGGCGCAGCAGGAAGGTCTTCCCCTCCCCCGTCGCGAGCTCCTCCGCGGTCAGGTGCCAGCGTCCGTCGTACTGCACGAGGGCGAGCGGGATCACCTCGCGGGTGCGGGCCCGCGACTCCCCGGGCTTCAGGTAGTCGAAACGCACGAGCTGCCGCCGGTCGATCGCCTGGGTGAGCGGCTCGAACGCCGCATCCCGCAGCCGCAGCCGCGGCGCGTAGCCGAGCACGGGCTCGTCCGCCGCGATGCCGAGCGCGCGCAGCTTGACGAGCGCGCGCCGCGACTCGGCGCTCAGCGAGCCCTCGCGCCACACCATGCCGGCGAGGTTGAGCAGCGCGACCTCCTCGGCCGAGAACCGCACGTCGGCGGGCAGGTCGTAGGCGCCCTTGGGGATGCGGTAGCGCAGGTTGTGGTTGTCGCCCGGCTCGCCGAGCGGCTCGATCGTCTCGAGCGGCACCCCGAGCTCGCGGATGTCGTCCTTGTCGCGCTCGAACTGGCGCTCGAGGTTGGCGTTGTCGCCGCCCGGCGCGTAGCGCTGCGCGTAGCCGCGCACGCTCGAGAGGATCTCCGCCTTGGTGAGGCCGGGCTCCGTGGCGACGAGCGCCAGCACGAGGCTGAACAGCCGATCCTCGACGGGAACCGGTGCCGGGGCCTGCTGCGAGTTCGTCGCCGCCTACTTCCCGGTCGAGCGCAGGCCGAGCACGTCGATCACGTAGATGAGCGTGTCGCCGGCCGAGGCGCCCGAGGGCCAGGAGTCGTCGGCGAAGGAGTCGTCGGGGGCGACGACCGCGAGCACCTGCGAGCCGACCCGGGCGCCGACGAGGGCGTCGAACACCCCAGGCGGAACGCCCTGGGCGGCCGTCGGGTCGTTCGCGACCAGCTGGACGATGGGCTTCTTGTTCCAGGTGGTGGAGATCTGACGCAGATCCGAGCCGTCGCTCGGCCACACCCAGGCGGTCAGGTTGAGCACCGCGCTGTCGCCGTCGGCGAGGGCGACGCCGGAGCCCGCCTTGATCGTGGAGATCCTGGTCTCGGTCGGCGGCTCAGTCGTGAGCACCGAGACGCCGGGGGTGCCGTCGGGGGCCGTGACCACGTTCGGCATGCCGTCCTGCGGGAGCTGGTTCACGCCATCCGCCTTGCCGAGGTAGATCGATCGGACGTCGATGACGAGGACGAGGGAGCGCGCGAGGTCGTCCTCCGTCGCACTCGAGGTGACGTCGAGGCCGCTGTCGCCGAGGGTCGAGGTGACCGCGAGGCGATCGCCCGGACGGGCGCAGACGAGCGCCTGGTACATGGCCCCGTCACGGCCCGCGACGCCGAGGAAGGCGTTCTCGTCGTAGCCGGTCGAGTCGAGGAACTCGCCGTTGGCGGCGTCGACGAGCGACACCTCGAAGTCGACGGTCGACCCCTCCGTGGCGAAGCCGCCCTCGCCCTCGACGATCACCGAGCGCTCGGGCGTCTTCGCCGTGAGCGGCGCCGGGATGCTGATCGCGGGCTTGCTGCCGACCTCACCGGTCGCCTCGACGAGGGCGGAGGTCTCCCCCGCGGCGATCGTCGGCGTGCACGACGCGGTCGACGGCGAGCAGCCGGCGAGCGAGGCGGCGAGCACCGTCAGGACGGCGACGGAGCTGACCAGCGCAGGGATGCGACGCACGGGGTCTTCTTTCGTTACGGCGTTGTCGGGGGTCCGCACCCGTCGGCGCGGCCGGGGTGCACGGAGCGTGTCGAGTCTACTGTTCCGTGGACGGCGCTCCGGACGGCGCGGCGCCCGTGCCGCCCGTCGTGCGCTCGGCGAGCTGCTGCGCGTCGCGCACGACGCGACGGATGCGCTTGTCGGTCTTGTCGCGCACGCCGAGGGCGCCCGGCGTCCACAGCTCGACGTCCTCGTCGTCGTAGTCCGACTTCGAGGCGCGGCGTGCGGGCTTCGGCAGCACGGCGCCCGGGGCGAGGCGTCGCGCGGCGATGAGGAACGCCGTGTGGGCGACCATCCGGTGGTCGGGCCGCACCGCGAGCCCCTCCACGTGCCAGCCCCGCACGAGCGTCTCGGTCGAGCTCGGCTCGGTGTAGAGGCCCGTCGCCCGGATGGCCTCGGCGACCCGGGAGAGCTGCGTCGCGGTCGCGACGTAGCAGACGAGCACGCCCCCGGGTGCGAGGGCGTCCGACACGACGTCGAGGCACTCCCAGGGCGCGAGCATGTCGAGCACGACGCGGTCGACGGTGCCGGGCTCCACGGCATCCGGGAGCACCTCGGCGAGGTCGCCGATGCCGATCGACCAGTTGGCGGGGGTGTCGCCCGTGAACGCCGTCACGTTGGCGCGGGCGACCTCGGCGAACTCCTCGCGACGCTCGAAGGAGAGCAGGCGCCCGCCCGAGCCGATCGCGCGCAGCAGCCAGAGCGACAGCGCGCCCGAGCCCACCCCGGCCTCCACGACCGTCGCCCCCGGGAAGATGTCGCCGATCGCGAGGATCTGCGCGGCATCCTTCGGGTAGACGATGGCCGCACCGCGCGGCATCGACATCACGAAGTCGGACAGCAGCGGTCGCAGCGCGAGGTACGCGTCGCCGTTGGACGCCTGCACGACCGAGCCGTCGGGCAGCCCGATGAGGGTGTCGTGCGCGAGCATGCCGCGGTGGGTGTGGAACTGCCGGCCCGGTTCCAGGGTGATCGTGTGGAGACGGTTCTTGGGTCCCGTGAGCTGCACGCGGTCGCCCGCGCGGAAGACGCTCATCGGAGTGCCCCGCTCGCGGCGAGGTCGTCGAGGCGGATGCCGTCGAGCCCGTTCGGGAGGCGCGTGTACGCGGGGCTCTCCGGCAGCGGCACGTGGAAGGGCACCGCGAAGGTCGTGGCGCCCGAGGCGACGGCGGCGGCGACGCCCGGCTCGGAGTCCTCGATCGCGACGCAGTCGGCGATCTCGACGCCGAGCAGCTCCGCGGCGCGCAGATAGGCGTCCGGGTAGGGCTTCGGGCGCTCCACCTCGTCGCCCGCGACGACGACGTCGAACGCGGGGCGGCCGAGCTCTTCGTCGAGGAACCCCGCGATCTGGTCGGCCATCCGGCGGATCGACATCGTCACGAGCGCCGTCGGGATGCCCGCCTCGCGCACCTCGGCGAGCAGCTCACGGGCCCCCGGGCGCCACGGAACGTGCTCCTCGATCTGCACCGTGACGCGGTCGGTGAGCCAGTCGATGATCTCCTGCGGCGTGAGCTTCACGCCCCGCGACTGGAAGACGAGCGCCGAGCTCCACAGCCCCTGGCCGACGAGCTGCAGGCCGTCCTCGTGGGTCCAGGTGCCGCCCCACTCGTGCACCAGCTCGCGCTCCGCGGTCATCCAGTACGGCTCGGTGTCGACGAGGGTGCCGTCCATGTCCCACAGGACGGCGGCCGGGGCGCCAGGTGTTTCGCTCACGACCGGCAAGTCTACGGGCGCGGTCCTATCCTGGGACGGACGCCCCCACGGGCGGAGAGGCGGCAAGGTGAGCGGACGACCCGACGACTGGGGCCACGAGGGCTCGACGCTCGTCGTCGCCTTCGAGGGCTGGAACGACGCCGGGGAGGCCGCCTCCACGGCGGTGCGCGCCCTGCGCGACCAGCTCGGCCTCGTCGCGCTCGTCGAGGTCGAGCCCGAGGACTACTTCGACTACCAGTTCAACCGTCCGGTCATCGCCTTCGACGAGAACGGCGACCGGGTGCTGGCCTGGCCGAACGTCACGCTCTTCGGCCCGGAGGACCGCTCCGACGGCCTGCACGTGCTGCTCGGCACCGAGCCGTCCCGGGGCTGGAAGACCTTCGCCGAGGAGGCGCTCGACGCGATCTCGGTGGCCGGGATCTCGCGCGTCGTCTTCCTCGGCGCGATGCTCGCCGACGTGCCGCACACGCGCCCGATCTCCGTCTTCGCCTCGAGCGAGAACGCCTCCGTGCGCGAGCGGTTCCGCCTCGAGCGCTCGAGCTACGAGGGGCCCGTCGGCATCATCTCGGTGCTCGCGGATGCGGCGGAGCGCGCCGGCATCCCGACCGTGTCGATCTGGGCGTCGGTGCCGCACTACGTGCACAACGCCCCCTCGCCGAAGGCGACCCTCGCCCTCATCGAGCGTCTCGAGGAGTTCATCGAGGTGCGGGTCGACCGCGGCTCGCTCGCCGAGGACTCGGAGGCGTGGGAGCGCGGCATCGACGCGCTCGCGAGCGACGACGACGACATGTCCGCCTACATCGAGCAGCTCGAGCAGGCGCGCGACACGGTCGACTCGCCCGAGGCATCCGGCGACGCGATCGCGGAGGAGTTCGAGAAGTACCTCCGCAAGCGCGACGGCGACCAGCCGCCGACGCCGTAGCCGCCTACGGCTGCAGCACGCCCGTCGACAGCAGCACGATGAGGGTGCCGCCGAGCAGGATGCGGTAGATCACGAACGGCAGGAACGAGCGCGTCTCGAGGTAGCGCATGAGGAACGCGATGACCGCGTACCCCACGACGAACGCGACCACGGTCGCCGCGATCGTCGGCCCGAGGCCGTAGCCGACCGTGCAGCCCGCGTCGACGCCCGGCTCGCACGTGAACGCCGTGTAGGTCTCGTAGAGCCCCGAGCCGAACACGGCCGGGATCGCCAGCAGGAACGCGAAACGGGCGGCCGCGGGACGCGTGTAGCCGAGCGCGAGCCCCGCGCTGATCGAGGCGCCCGAACGGCTCACCCCGGGGATGAGCGCGAGCATCTGCGCGAGGCCGATGAGGATGCCGTCGCGGTAGCTCATCTGCTCGATGGGCTTCGTGCGCCGGCCCAGCCAGTCGGCGAGCCACAGCAGCAGACCGAACACGATGAGCACGATCGCCACGATCCACAGCGACCGCAGGGTCGTCCGGATGGTGTCCTGGAAGAAGAACCCGACCAGCACGATCGGCACGGTGCCGATGATCACCAGCCAGCCGAGCCGCACATCCGGGTCGCCCTTCTGCACCCCCGTGGAGCGCTTGCCGCCGCCCCCCGGGAACAGCGAGCGGAACCACTTGCCGATGATGCGGGTGATGTCCTTCCAGAAGTAGATGAGCACCGCCGTCTCGGTGCCGAGCTGGGTGATCGCGGTGAACGTCGCGCCCGGGTCGTCCCAGCCGACCAGGTCGCCGAAGATGCGCAGGTGCGCGCTCGACGAGATCGGCAGGAACTCGGTGAGCCCCTGGATGAGGCCGAGGATGATCGCCTGGAGGAAGTCCACGGGGCGATTCTGTCAGGCCTCGAGCAGGAAGTCGGTCAGCACGGCACGGCCGAAGGCGAGCGCATCGAGCGGCACGCGCTCGTCGACGCCGTGGAACATCGCCGGGAAGTCGAGGCCCGGGCCGAGCCGCAGCGGGGCGAAGCCGTAGCCCGTGATGCCGAGGGCGCTGAGCGCCTTGTTGTCGGTGCCGCCCGACAACAGGTACGGCAGAACCTCGGCATCCGGGTCGTGTCGTCGCAGCGCGCCCACCATGCGCTCCACGAGCGGGCCCTCGAAGGGGCTCTCGAGCCCGACGTCGTGGTGCACGATCTCGACCTCCACCTCGGGGCCCGCGAGTTCCCGCAGCTCGGCGAGCACGGCATCCTCCTGGCCCGCGAAGGGGCGCACGTCGACGAGCGCCTCGGCGCGATCGGGGATGACGTTGTGCTTGTAGCCGGCCTCGAGCACCGTGGGGTTGGAGGTGGTGCGCACCGTGCCGCGCAGGAAACCCGCGGCGATGCCGGTGCGTTCGATGAGGGCCACCGGGTCCTCGTCGGGTGCTGCGTCGAGCAGACGCCGCACCCCGGTGAGCATGGCGCTCGTCGTGGCGCCGAGCTGCACGGGCCACTCGTGCGTGCCGATGCGGGCGACCGCCGCGGAGAGCTTCGTGATGGCGTTGTCGCGGATGACGCGCGAACCGTGGGCGGCCACGCCGCGGGCCACGAGACGCACCCAGAGGAGCGCCTTCTCTCCCGTCTGCAGCAGGTAGGCGCGGCGGCCGGCGAGGTCGATCGAGTAGCCGCCCACCTCGCTGATGGCCTCCGTGGCCCCCGCGAAGAGCTCCGGGTGGTGCGTCACGAGGTGGTGGGAGCCGAACACGCCGCCGTTCTCCTCGTCCGAGAAGAACACCACGACGAGGTCGCGGGCGGGGCGTCTCCCCGAGCGCAGGATGTCGCCGAGGCTCGTGAGGATCATGGCGTCCATGTCCTTCATGTCGACGGCGCCACGGCCCCACAGCATCCCGTCGCGGATCTCGCCCGCGAAGGGGTCGACGCTCCAGTTCGCCGGGTCGGCCGGGACGACGTCGAGGTGGCCGTGCACGACGAGGGCGGGGCGGCCGGGGTCGGCGCCCTCGACGCGCGCCACGACGCTCGTGCGGCGCGGGGCCGCGTCGTAGAGATGCGGCTCGAGTCCCAGGCCGCGGAGCTCGGCCTCGACGTACTCGGCCGCCTCCGTCTCGCCGTTCGCGCGGCCGCCACCCCAGTTGGTGGTGTCGATGCGGATGAGGTCGCGGGCGATGCGGGCGGTGTCCTCGAGTGCGCCGTCCATCCCCACACGCTACCCGTGACTTCGTTCGGGAGGACGACACGCCGCATCCGCCCCCGCATCCGGGCCCCGCACGGCGCGTCGTCCTCCCGAACGAAGTGGATGCGACGCTCAGTCGCGCAGGTAGGCCGGGTGACCGGCGACGTAGGTGGCCGCGGTCGTGCGGTCGTCGCCGAGGGTGGCGAGCACGAACAGCAGCTCCTCGACCGAGGAGGCCCGCGCGCTGCGGAAGGCGAGCAGCTCGGTCGCGGCGGGATCCAGCACCACGAGGTCCGCCTCCTTGCCGACCTCGAGCGAGCCGATCCGGTCGCCGAGACCGAGGGCGCGCGCCCCGCCGAGGGTCGCGAGGTAGAGCAGCTCGGCGGCGCCGAGCGAGAGCCCGTCGAGGTGGGCGACCTCGTAGGCGGAGGCCATGGTGCGCAGCAGGGAGAAGCTCGTGCCGGCGCCGATGTCGGTGCCGAGCGCCACCCGCACCCCGGCATCCGCCGCGCGGCGCAGCGAGAACAGGCCGCTGCCGAGGAACAGATTCGAGCTCGGGCAGTGGGCGATCGCCGCACCGGCATCGGCGAGCCGCGCCCGTTCGTCGGTGCGCAGATGGATGCCGTGGGCGAAGACCGAGCGCTCGCCCACGAGCCCCGCGCGGTCGTACACGTCGAGGTAGCCGTGCGCCTCCGGGAACAGCTCGCGCACCCAGGCCAGCTCGGCGTCGTTCTCGCACAGGTGGGTGTGCAGCAGCACCCCCGGATGCGCGCGCAGCAGCTCGCCCGCCGCGTCCAGCTGCGCCCGGGTGCTCGTGGGCGCGAACCGCGGGGTCACCGCGTAGCCGTTGCGGCCGGTGCCGTGCCAGCGGGCGATGAGCTCCGCCGACTCGGCCGCGCCGGCATCCGCCGTGTCGAGCAGACCCGCCGGGGCGTTGCGGTCCATGAGCACCTTGCCCGCCACCATCCGGGTGCCGCGGCGCAGCGACTCGGCGAAGAACGCGTCGACCGACACCGGGGAGCTGGTGCCGAAGCTCAGCGCGGTCGTGGTGCCGGCGCGCAGGATCGTGTCGAAGAAGACCCGTGCGACGGCGGCCGCGTGGTCCGGATCGGTGAAGGCCAGCTCCGCCGGGAAGGTGAAGTTCTCGAGCCAGTCGATGAGCTGCGCGCCGTGGGCACCCACGATGCCGGTCTGCGGGTAGTGGGTGTGCGCGTCGACGAAGCCGGCGGACACGATCCGCCCGCGATGGTCGTCGACGGTCGCTCCCGGCGGGATGCGGTGGGCCGTCTCGGCGTACGGTCCCACGGCGGCGATCAGGCCGTCCTGCATGACGAGGAGGCCATCCGGATGCTCGACGAGCGCGGCCGGGTTCGGACCGAAGGGGTCCCCCGTGATCGTGACGAGATGCCCGCGGATCGCGCGGGCCGGGGCGTGACCCTCGGGTGCCGGCGCGAAGCTCATGGCTCCATCATGGGGCGTCCCCGGGCGTGCGCGACCCCTCCTCGGACCGTGCTAAGGTCTATCTCCGGTCCTCCTTGTGAGGATCGCACTCGCGCGGGTGGCGGAATTGGCAGACGCGCTAGCTTGAGGTGCTAGTGCCCGTATAGGGCGTGGGGGTTCAAGTCCCCCCTCGCGCACGCGAGTGCGAAGGCCCCGGATCGTGGATCCGGGGCCTTCGTCGTGTTCGGGGCGATCCGCCGGCACGACCCCCGGAGACGGGGTGCGTGGCGCGCCGTTCGGACGTGCCTCCCCGCGGCGAAGCCACGTAGCATCCAGTGCAAGATGAAACCTGGTCCCGTGCGCATGCGAGGTGTGCTGACGAACTGGAACGACGAACGCGGTTTCGGCTTCGTCACCCCGGCCGTCGGCGGCCCCGATGTGTTCGTGCACATCTCCGCGTTCGCATCGGGCGGCCCGCGCCCCGTCGAGGGCGACGAGGTCGACTACCTGCTCGAGTTCTCCCCCGAGGGCAAGCCGCGTGCCGGGCGCGCCTCGGTGGTGTCGGCGGATGCGGCGCGCCGTGCGCCCGAGCCGGTGTCGCATCCGCGCCTCGCGCCCGCCCGCCGGGCGAGCCGGCTCGGCTACCTCGCGGTGCTCGGCTTCATCGGCATCGCCTTCGTGATGGCGCTCATCCACCCGATCCCGTACTGGGTGTGGATCCTGTACCTCGGGATGTCGTTCGCCACCTTCGTCGCCTACGCGCTCGACAAGCGCGCGGCCGCGACCGAGGGGTGGCGGCTGAGCGAGGGCTCGCTGCTCGCGATGGGGCTCGCCTGCGGCTGGCCGGGTGGCGTGATCGCGCAGCAGGTGTTCCGGCACAAGACGATCAAGATGAGCTTCCAGGTGGTGTTCTGGGTGACGGTGATCGTGAACGTGGTCGCGTTCGTGGTGTTCTCGTGGGTCGGGACACTGGACCAGCCCGGGATCCTCTCCCCGTAGGCCGGGTTCCCGGCGTCGGCGCCCGGGCGTAGCATCGAATGCATGTTCGAGTCGGCGCGCGCGGAGGAGATCCGCGGACTGCAGGATCGCATCCGCGGCATGCAGCGCACCCGGCTCGACGAGCGCGCGCTGCCCACCTCGGAGTCGCTCGCGGAGCTGCTGCCCGGTGGCGCGCTCGCGGCGGGTGGCAGCTACGTCGTCGAGGGCTCGACGGCGCTCGCGCTCGAACTGCTGCGCGAGCCGAGCCGTGCGGGCTCGTGGTGCGCCGTCGTGGGCATGCCCGACCTGGGGGTCGAGGCGGCCGCCGCCGCGGGCCTCGAGCTCGAGCGGCTCGTGCTCGTGCCGCATCCGGCCGAGCAGTGGTTCGCGGTCGTCGCGGCGCTCGTGGATGCGGTCGCCGTCGTGCTCGTGCGCCCGCCCGCCCGGGCGCGCGTCGGCGAGGC
This sequence comes from Protaetiibacter intestinalis, assembly GCF_003627075.1. Taxonomy (NCBI): domain Bacteria; kingdom Bacillati; phylum Actinomycetota; class Actinomycetes; order Micrococcales; family Microbacteriaceae; genus Protaetiibacter; species Protaetiibacter intestinalis. Next base: position 2,676,748 of record NZ_CP032630.1, read on the forward strand.
GGCGGCCGGGCGGCTGGCGGCGCGGCTGCGGCAGAGGGGGGCCGTGCTCGTCTCGACGCGCGACTGGCCGCGGGCGCATGCGCGGCTCGAGGTGTCCGAGAGCGACTGGGCGGGGCTCGGCGCGGGGTTCGGGCACCTCGCGGCGCGGCAGGTGACGGTCGCCTCCCGTTCGCCCGCCTGGCAGGGGCGCAGCCGCTCCCGGCGGCTCTGGCTGCCGGATGCGCGGGGGCTCGTCTCGCCCGTGCAGGCGCGGAGCGCGGAGGGTGCGGGCGTTCCCCTGCGCGCCGTCGCCGGCGGTCTCTAGGCTGACGGGATGCGGTACCGCTTCGAGGCCGAGCTGCGGCGCTGGGAGGCGCGCGTGCACGACGACTGGTACTTCGTCGACCTGCCGCTCGAGCAGTCGGCCGAGATCCACGAGTGGGCGGATGCGCTCCCCCGCGCGGGCTTCGGCGCCGTCAAGGTCACGGCGCGGGTCGGCGCCACGAGCTGGTCGACCTCGATCTTCCCCGGGGCATCCGGTGTCTACAGCCTCGTGCTGAACGCCCGCGTGCGCCGCGCCGAGGGCATCGAGCCGGGCGACACGGTCGTCGCCGAGGTCGAGCTCGCGGGGTGACGCGCCGCCGCGCCCGACCCGCCGCATCCGCTGTTTTCGCAACTCAGGAGCATCCGCCCGGAACGACGCTTCCCGGGCCTCCTCGCGGTTTTCTCCTGAGTTGCGAAACTGCCGTCTTCCGCAACTCAGGAGAAAGGTGTTGCGGCGGGGATTTTCGGGGCGGATGCGCCGGGATCTCCTGAGTTGCGGAATCACGAGGCGGGTTGACGCATTCGAACAGATGTTCGAGAATGGGGTATGACCGCGACCGCTCCCCGGCTTCTCGTGCTGCACGTGGCCGACTGGGCGGTGCGGGCGCAGGGCCGCGCCGAGCGCATCCCCGACGGGCAGGCCGTCGCGCTCGTGGCGAAGGGGCTCGTGGTCGCCTGCACCCCCGCCGCCCGGCATGAGGGGGTGCGCGAGGGGATGCGGCAGCGCGAGGCGCAGGGTCGGTGCCCCGGGCTGCGGGTGCTGCGGGAGGACCCGGCCGTCGCCGTGCGCGCCTTCGAACCGGTGCTCGCCGCCCTCGAGCAGGCGCTGCCCGGCTGGCACGCGCTGCGTCCCGGCACGGCCGCGATCCGCGCGCGCGGCCCCGCCCGCTACTACGGCAACGAGCGGGCAGCCGCGCGCACGGTGCTCGGCATCGTCGCCGAGGCGGGGGCGGATGCGGCCCGGGTCGGTATCGCGGCCGGGCTCTTCGCCGCCGAGCTCGCGAGCCGTGTCGGCCGTGAACAGTCGCGCATCGTGCCCGACGACGAGACGACCGCCTTCCTCGCCCCGCTTCCCGTCGCCGCCCTCGGCGACCCCGAGCTCGCGTCCCTGCTCCCCCGGCTCGGCATCCGCACCCTCGGCGAGTTCGCGCGGCTCGAGGAGGCGGATGTCGTGGCCCGCTTCGGTCCCGCCGGGGCGCGCCTGCACGCGCTCGCCCGCGGCCGGGATCCGCGGCCCGCGACCCCGCGCATCCCGCCGCGCGACATCGACGCGGTCGTCGACTTCGAGCCGGCCGCCGAACGCGTCGACGAGGTCGCCTTCGGCGTGCGGGCCGCGTGCGACGACTTCGTGCGCGCCCTGCTCGCCGAGCGGCTCGTCTGCACGGCGCTGCGCATCGAGCTGCTGAGCGACCGCGGCGAGGGCGACGAGCGGGTCTGGTTGCACCCGCGCTCCTTCTCGGCCGCCGAGGTGGTCGACCGGGTGCGCTGGCAGCTGCAGGCCACCGAGACGCTCCGTGCGGGCGTCGTGCGGGTGCGGGTGAGCCCCGAGGCCGTCGACCCCGTGCACGTGCACGAGGGCGGCCTGTGGGGGCTCGGCCCCGACGAGCGCGTGCACTCGGCGCTGTCGCGCGTGCAGGGCATGGTGGGCCACCGCGGCGTGCTCACCCCGCGGCTCGCGGGCGGTCGCCGCCCCGCCGACCGCCAGCAGCTCGTGCCGTGGGGCGACCGTGCGGTCGTGGCGCGACCGCGCACCGATCCCTGGCCGGGCGCTCTGCCCGATCCCCCGCCCACGACCGTCTACGAGGTGCCGCGCCCGCTGCGGGTCGAGGATGCGCGGGGTCGCCCCGTCACGGTCGACGAGCGCGGGGCGGTGAGCGCGGCCCCCGCCGTGCTCGTCGCGCAGTCCGGCACCCGGCGCGAGCTCACCGCCTGGGCGGGCCCGTGGCCCCTCGAGGAGCGCTGGTGGGATCCGCAGACCGCCCGCAGCGCGCACCGCCTGCAGGCCGTCGACGCCACCGGATGCGCGTGGCTGCTCGTGCTCGACGCCGAGGGCTGGTGGGCCGAGGGGCGCTACGACTGATGGGCTGGAGCAACCCGCCGGTGCCCTGGGCCGAGTTCGAACGCACCCTCTCGGGCCGCCGCCCCGCGGAGGACGAGGCGCACGACGGCGGCGACGGCCCGGCCTTCTCGCGCAAGCGCGGGCCGTACCTGCCGCCGCGCGAGCTCGTGCGCGACCCGGATGCGCTGCCCTACGCCGAGTTGCACGCGCACTCGAGCTTCAGCTTCCTCGACGGCGCCTCCTCGCCCGAGGAGCTGCTCGAGGAGGCGGAACGCCTGGGCCTCAGCGCGCTCGCCCTCGTCGACCACGACACCTTTGCCGGCATCGTGCGCTTCGCCGAGGCGGCCGAGACCTCGAGCGTCGCGACGGTGTTCGGCGCCGAGCTCTCGCTCGGGCTCGCCGGCCCGCAGAACGGCGAACCCGATCCGGAGGGCAGCCACCTCGTGGTGCTCGCGCGCGGGCCGGAGGGCTACCACCGCCTCGCCTCCGCCCTCACCGAGGCGAACCTGCGCGGCGCCGAGAAGGGGCGGCCCGTCTACGAGCTTCCGCGGCTCGCCGAGGCAGCAGGCGGGCACTGGGCGGTGCTCACCGGATGCCGCAAGGGCGCCGTGCGCCGCGCGCTCGAGACGGGCGGGGCGGATGCCGCGGGCCGCGCCCTCGACGAACTGGTCGCCGTCTTCGGGCGGGAGGCCGTGCACGTCGAGCTCATCGACCACGGCGACCCCCTCGACAGCGACCGCAACGACGTGCTCGCGGAGCTGGCATCCGCCCGCGGACTGCCGGTGCTCGCGAGCGGCAACGTGCACTACGCCCACCCCGGGCGGCGGCACCTGGCCGCGGCGGTCGCCGCGGTGCGCGCCCGCCGCAGCCTCGACGAGCTCGACGGCTGGCTGCCCGCCACGGGAGGGGCGCACCTGCGCTCGGGCCGCGAGATGCGCGAGCGCTTCGCCCGCTACCCGGGAGCGGTCGAGCACGGGCTCGAGCTCGCCGCCGAGCTCGCCTTCCCGCTGCGCCGCGCGAAGCCCGCCCTGCCGAGACAGCAGGTGCCCGAGGGGCACACCCCCATGTCGTACCTGCGCGAGCTGGTCTGGGCGGCGGTCCCCGAACGCTACCCCGAGCTCGACGAGGCGGGGCGCGCCCGCATCGAGGCGGAGCTCGACGTCATCGCGACGAAGGACTTCCCCGGCTACTTCCTCATCGTGCACGACATCGTCGCCTTCGCCCGCAGCCGAGGCATCCTGTGCCAGGGGCGGGGGTCTGCCGCCAACTCGGCCGTCTGCTACCTGCTCGGCATCACCGCGGTCGACGCGATCGCCTACCGGCTGCCGTTCGAGCGCTTCCTGTCGAGCCTGCGCGACGAGGAGCCCGACATCGACGTCGACTTCGACTCGGACCGCCGCGAGGAGGTCATCCAGTGGGTGTACGGCAAGTACGGGCGCCGCAACGCCGCCCAGGTCGCCAACGTCATCCAGTACCGGCCGAAGAACGCCGTGCGCGACATGGCGAAGGCGCTCGGCTACAGCCCCGGGCAGCAGGACGCCTGGTCGAAGCAGGTCGACGCGCACGCCTGGAACCTGGAGGCGGCCGCGACCGCCGACTCCGACATCCCCGCGCCCGTGATCGAGCTGGCCCGCGAACTGCTGAAGGCCCCGCGGCACCTCGGCATCCACTCGGGCGGCATGGTGCTCACCGACCGGCCCGTCGGCGAGGTGGTGCCGATCGAGCACGCCCGCATGAGGGACCGCACCGTCATCCAGTGGGACAAGGACGACGCCGCCTGGATGGGGCTCGTCAAGTTCGACCTGCTGGGCCTCGGCATGCTCGCGGCTCTGCAGCACTGCTTCGACCTCATCGTGCAGGCCACCGGCGAGCGGTGGACGCTGCAGACGCTGCCGAAGGAGGAGCCGGCCGTCTACGACATGCTGTGCCGGGCCGACTCGATCGGGGTGTTCCAGGTGGAGTCGCGGGCCCAGATGGGGTTGCTGCCGCGCCTGCAGCCGCGCAGGTTCTACGACCTCGTGGTGCAGATCGCGCTCGTGCGGCCGGGGCCCATCCAGGGTGGGGCCGTGCACCCCTTCGTGCGCCGCAAGCTCGGGAAGGAGCCCGTGGAGTACGCGCATCCGAAGCTCGAGCCGGTGCTCGCGCGCACCCTCGGGGTTCCCGTGTTCCAGGAGCAGCTCATGCAGATGGCGATGGCGGTGGGTGAATGCTCGGGCGAGGATGCCGACCTGCTGCGCCGCGCGATGGGCTCGAAGCGCGGGCTCGAACGCATCGACCGGCTGCGCGAGAAGCTCTACGCGGGCATGGCGTCGAACGGGCTCACGGGGGCGGCCGCCGACGACATCTACGCCAAGATCCAGGCCTTCGCGAACTTCGGCTTCGCCGAGAGCCACAGTCTGAGCTTCGCCCTGCTCGTCTACGCGAGCTCGTGGATCAAGCTGCACTACCCGGCCGCGTTCCTCGCGGGCCTGCTGCGGGCCCAGCCGATGGGCTTCTACTCCCCCGCCTCGCTCGCCGCCGACGCGAAGCGGCACGGTGTGCGGGTGCTGCGGCCCGACATCCTGCGCTCGGGGGCGGATGCGGGGCTCGAACCGCTCTCGGACGGTGCGATTCCCGCCGCCACCGGCCTCGACGCATGCCGCGAACGGCATCAACCCGATCCGGGCGAGTTCGACCCCGCGGCTCCGGATGTCACGGCCGCGCACCGCCGGGACGGCGGGGTGGCCGTGCGGCTGGGGCTCGCGGCGGTGCGCGGCATCGGGGCGCCGCTCGCGACGCGCATCGTCGCCGAGCGCGAGACGGGCGGCGCTTTCCGCGACATGGAGGACCTCGTGCGCCGCGTGGGGCTCACGACGGCGCAGCTCGAGGCGCTCGCCACCGCGGGCGCCTTCGAACCCTTCGGGCTCGCCACCCGCGAGGCCCTCTGGCGGGCGGGCTCCGCCGCCGAGCACCGTGCGGAGTACCTCGCCGGCACGGTCGTGACCGTGCAGCCGCCGCTGTTCGCCGACCCGAGCGCCTTCGAGACGCTCGGCGCCGACCTGTGGGCCACCGGCATCTCCCCCGACGACCACCCCGTGCGGCACCTGCGCGCGGGCCTCGATGCGCGCGGCGTGCTGTCGTCAGCCGCCCTGCGGGGCGCCGAGCCGGGGCGGCGCATCGAGGTGGCGGGGCTCGTGACGCACCGGCAGCGGCCGGCCACGGCATCCGGGATCACCTTCATGAACCTCGAAGACGAGACGGGTCTCGTCAACGTCATCTGCGGCGCCGGCTTCTGGGCGCGGCACCGTCGTGTCGCCCGTGACGAGCCCGCGGTGATCGTGCGCGGCATCCTGGAGCGCAGCCCCGAGGGCGTCGTCAACGTGCTCGCCGACGGCATCGAGCCGCTGCGTGTCGGCGTCGCCCACCGCTCCCGCGACTTCCGGTGAGTGCCGCGCCCCTCCGCGGGTTGAGTGCCGCACCACCCCTCCGCGGGTTGAGTATCCGCGCAGCGACCCCCTCCCGCGGGTTGAGTAGCCCGCGCAGCGGGCGTATCGAAACCCATGCAGACGTGGACCAGTGAGGCCTCACCGAGCGAAGGCGCCCCGTCGAGGGGCGCCTTCGCTGGTTTCGATACACCGCGCTTCGCGCGGCACTCAACCAGCAGGAAGGTGACGCCGTGCGGCGGCATTCAACCAGCGGGAAGGTGACGCCGTGCGGCGGCACTCAGCGAGTGGGAGCCCCCAGCTCCGCCTCGGCGAGCAGCACGCACAGCGCGAGCGCCTCGATCGCGGGCTCGAGCTCCGACTCGGGAGGCAGCGACGGCGCGATGCGGATGACGCTGTCGCGCGGGTCGTCGCCGTAGGGGTACGCCGCACCGGCGGGCGTGATCGCGATCCCGGCCCCCTTCGCGAGCTGCACGGCGCGCGCTGCGGTGCCGTCGGGCGCGTAGAGGGTGACGAAGTACCCGCCCGCGGGCTTGGTCCAGGTGGCGCGACCGGACAGCTTCTCGCCGAGCACCCGATCGACGAGGGCGAACTTGGGCGCGAGCAGCTCCCGGTGCCGTCGCATGAGCGCCCGCACTCCCTCCGCGTCGCGGAAGAAGCGCGCGTGGCGCAGCTGGTTGAGCTTGTCGGGGCCGATGGTCTGCACGGAGGCGTGCTCCCGGAACCACGCGACGTTGGCGGGGCTCGAGGCGAAGAACGACACCCCGGCACCGGCCTGGGTGATCTTGGAGGTCGACGCGTACACGAACACGCGGTCGGGGTTGCCCGCCTCGGCCGCGAAGCCGAGGATGTCGAGCGGCGCGGGTTCCGCCTCCGTGAGGTGGTGCACCGCGTAGGCGTTGTCCCAGAAGATGCGGAAGTCGCCCGCGGCGGCGGGCAGCGCGACGAGGGCGCGCGCCGTCGCCTCGTCGACGACCGATCCGGTGGGGTTCGCGTACGTCGGCACGAGCCACATCCCGCGCACGGCCGGGTCCGCGAGGTGCTCCGCGATGGCCGGCAGGTCGAGCGAGCCGTCGGCGAGATACGGCACGGAGATCATCCGGATGCCGAAGCTCTCGGTGAGTGCGAAGTGCCGGTCGTAGCCGGGCGAGGGGCAGAGGAACGCGACGTCCTGCCCGACCCACGGCTCGCCCCCGGGGACGCCGTGCAGCAGGGCGTGCACGAGGGTGTCGTGCATGAACTGGAGGCTCGCGTTGTTGCCGGCGAGCAGCTGCGCGACGGGGATGCCGAGCACCTCGGCGAAGATCTGACGCAGCTCGAGCACTCCGTCCGCACCGCCGTAGTTGCGCAGGTCGGTGCCCGCGGCATCCCGGTAGTCGTCGGAGAGGTCGATGCCGAGCAGGCCGTTCGAGAGGTCGAGCTGGGCCGCCGAGGGCTTGCCGCGGGTGAGGTCGAGCGAGAGTCCGCGAGCCTTCAGCGCGTCGTAGTCCGCGCGCAGGCTCTCGAGGGTGTGGGGCATGTCTCCACGCTACCCGCTGGGCATCACGCTCCCGTGATGCCGATCCGGCTCACGCGGACCCGAGACGCCGCCGCAGCAGCTCGATGCGGGCCTGCAGCTGGGCCACGGTGCAGCGGGCCACCTCGGGGCCGCCGCAGAGGCGCCGCACCTCGGCGTGCACCTGCGCGTGGGTCTGGCCGGTGCCGCGCGCGTGGATGCTGACGAGGCTATTGAGCAGCCGCCGCTGCTCCGAGAGGGTGCGGTGCAGCGGCTGCGGCTGGGTCTCCTCCTCGCCCCGCTCGGCGCGCTCCTCGCTGCGGCGGGCCTGGCGCCGCTGCCGGTGGCGCAGCAGCTCGGAGACCTGCTCGGGCTCGAGGATGCCCGGGATGCCGATGAAGTCCCACTCCTCGGGGCTGCCGGGGGTGGCGAGCGCGCCGTAGTCCTCCCCGTCGAACATGGCCTTCTCGAAGGTCGCGTACGAGCCGAGCGCCTCCCACTCGAACTCGTCGGCGAGTTCGGAGGAGCTCTCCTCCTCGCGGTTCGCCTCGTCGACCAGCCCGTCGTCGAGCAGCGCGTCGTCGGCGCTCTCCCGGTCGAGGGCGTGGTCGCGTTCCCGCTCGAGCTCGGCGCCGAGCCGTAGCAGCACGGGCACACTCGGCAGGAACACCGTCGCGAGCTCACCGCGGCGGCGTGCGCGCACGAAGCGGCCGATGGCCTGCGCGAAGTAGAGCGGCGTGGAGGCGCTCGTCGCGTACACGCCGACGCACAGCCGGGGCACGTCGACGCCCTCGGACACCATCCGCACCGCCACCATCCAGCGCTGGGTTCCCTCGGCGAAGGCCGTGATGCGCTCCCCCGAGCCCGCGTCGTCGGAGAGCACGAGGGTCGGCGGGGTGCCCGTGAGGTCGGTGAGGATGGTCGCGTACGCCCGGGCCGCGGCCTGGTCGGTGGCGATGACGAGTCCGCCCGCGTCGGGGATGTGCTGCCGCACCTCGCGGAGGCGTCGGTCGGCGGCCGAGAGCACGGCGGGCATCCAGTCGCCCCCGGGGTCGAGCGCGGTGCGCCAGGCCTGCGCCGTGACGTCCTGCGTGTCGTCCTGGCCGAGCGCCGCCTCCATCTCGTCGCCCGCGCGGGTGCGCCAGCGCATCGAGCCGGCGTAGCTGAGGAACACGACGGGGCGCACGACGCCGTCGCGCAGGGCATGCCCGTAGCCGTAGGCGTAGTCGGTCTGCGAGAGCCGGATGCCGCGCTCGTCGCGCGCGTAGTGCACGAACGGGATGGGCGAGGTGTCGCTCCGGAACGGCGTGCCGGTGAGCGAGAGACGACGTTCGGCGCCCTCGAACGCCTCGCGCACGGCATCCCCCCAGCTGAGCGCGTCGCCCGCGTGGTGCACCTCGTCGAGGATCACGAGGGTGCGCGCCGAGTGGGTGAGCTCGCGGTGCAGGCTCGCGCGCACGGCGACCGCCGCGTAGGTCACCACGACCCCGTGGAACTGCCGTGATTCGCGCCCGTGACGGTTGCTGAAGCGCGGATCGAGGCGGATGCCGGCCCGGTGCGCGGCATCCGCCCACTGCACCTTGAGGTGCTCGGTGGGCGCGACGACCGTGATGCGGTCGACGAGGCGGCGCTGCAGCAGTTCGGAGGCGAGGCGCAGCGCGAAGGTCGTCTTGCCGGCGCCGGGTGTCGCCGAGACGAGGAAGTCGCGCCGGCTCGCGGGGTTCGCGGCCGGATCGAAGTAGCGGGAGAGCGCCTCCTCCTGCCAGGCCCGCAGCTTGCCCGCGGTGCCCCAGGCGGCCCGCTCCGGGAAGCTCGGCGAGAGGTGCTCGGCGGCGGCGGTCGCGCGGAACGCCCGCTCCCCCGACACCTCGCTCACCCGACGAGCGTAGTCGGCGACGCCGACGCCCGCGGGCGGCTCAGTCGTCGCCGTGCCCGAAGCGGCGCTGCACCGCAGGCCGCAGCAGGGCGGCGGGCCGCACCGCACCCGCGCCGAAGCGCTCCGTGATCGCGTCGACGGTCTGCTCGGCCTCGCGCCAGTCCTCGTCGTCGTCCCAGAGCCCGAGCGTGCTCGCCTCGCCGCCGACGAGCTGCTCGGCCCGCACGCCGATGAGACGCACGGGGCGGGCGGAGGTGTTGGCCTGGTCGTAGAGCTCGCGCGCGGCCTCGTAGATGCGTCGACCGAGCTGGGTCGGCTCGGCGAGCGTGCGCGAGCGTGTGATGGTCGTGAAGTCGGAGAAGCGCAGCTTGATCGCGATCGTGCGGCCCTGCACGCCGGAACGCCGCAACCGCTGTCCCACCCCGTCGGCGAGCTGCAGGAGCACGCGGTGCAGTTCGGCCGGGTCGGTGCGGTCGGTCTCGAACGTCGTCTCGTGGCCGATCGACTTCTCCTCGCGGCCCGGCGTCACCTCGCGGGGGTCGCGCGCCCACGACAGGGCGTGCAGGCGCTCCGCGCCCGCCTCGCCGAGCGCGCGCCGCAGCATCTCGAGCGGGGCGTGCGCGACGTCCCCGACGGTGCGGAGCCCCAACCGTTGCAGCACCTCCTCGCTCTTGCCGCCGACGCCCCACAGTGCCGACACCGGCAGCGGATGCAGGAAGTCGAGGGTGCCCGCCTCCGGCACCACGAGCAGCCCGTCGGGCTTGGCGCGACTCGACGCGAGCTTCGCCACGAACTTGGTGGCGGCCGCGCCCGCCGAGCAGCGCAGTCCCGTCTCGGAGTACACCCGTTCACGCAGCCGCGTGCCGATCGCCCACGAGCTGCCGAGCAGCTTGCGGGCGCCCGCCACGTCGAGGAAGGCCTCGTCGATGCTCAGCTGCTCGACGTGCGGGGTGAGCGAGCCGAGGATGCCCATGACGAGGCGCGAGTAGTGCGTGTACCGGTCGAAGTGCGGTTCGAGCACGATCGCCTGCGGGCAGCGGCGCAGCGCGACCGCCATCGGCATCGCCGAGTTGACCCCGTAGCGGCGCGCCTCGTAGGTCGCGGCGGTCACGACCGAGCGCTGCGAGGCGTGACCCACGATGACCGGCTTGCCGACGAGTTCCGGGCGCTCGAGCAGCTCGACGGAGGCGTAGAACGCGTCCATGTCGACGTGCATGATGTGGGCCGCCGGATCGTCGAGGGGCTCGGCCGTGACCTGCCGCCCCGACCCGTCCTGCTTGCTCACGGGGCCATCCTGTCATCCGCCCCCGACCGGCTCCCGCACACGCGACGACGCCCGCCCCGCGGACGGGACGGGCGTCGCGAGGAGCCGGACGCTCAGGCCTTCCGGCCGCGCGTGATGAGCCCCCAGATGAGCAGGACGATGATCGAGCCGCCGATCGCGAGGAGCCAGGTCTGCCACGACCAGAAGGTCTCGATCTTCACGTTGAAGAGCAGCGAGCCGAGCCAGCCGCCGAGCAGCGCACCCACGACCCCGAGCAGCAGCGTCACGAACCATCCGCCCCCCTGCTTGCCGGGCAGGATGAGCTTCGCGATGGCGCCCGCGATGAGGCCGAGCACGATCCAACCGAAGAATCCCATGATGACTCCAATCCGTCGACCCTCGTTCGGGGGGCGACGGCACCACTCAACTCCCCTCGCCGGGTGACGGCAAGACCCTCGCGCGATGGGGCATCCTGGGTGTATGTCCGCGCTCCACCCCTGGTCCCGCTACGTCGCGATCGGCGACTCCTTCACCGAGGGCATCGGCGATCCCGAGCCCCGCAGCCCGGGCGGGCACCGCGGCTGGGCGGACCGCGTCGCCGAGGTGCTGAGCGGGCAGGTTGAGGATTTCGCCTATGCGAACCTCGCCATACGCGGGCGCCTGCTGCAGCAGATCCTCGACGAGCAGGTCGATCCCGCACTCGAACTCCGGCCCGACCTCATCACGATCTCCGCGGGCGGCAACGACATCATCCGCCCCGGTACCGACCCCGACGATGTCGCGGCGCGGCTCGAGGGCGGCATCGCGCGCCTGCGCCGCGACGACGCGACCGTCGTGCTCTTCAACGGCCCCGACATCGGGGGCACGCCCGTGCTCGGGCGCATCCGCGGCAAGGTCGCCATCTACAACGAGAACCTGCACTACATCGCGAAGAAGCACGACGCGATCGTCGCCGACATGTGGGCCCTGCGCGAGCTCACCGACCCGCGCATGTGGGCGCCCGATCGCCTGCACTTCTCGCCCACCGGCCACCACACGATCGCGCGGATGGTGCTGGAGGCGCTCGGCGTCGACAACGAGCTCGAGCCGTTCCAGCCGGAGCCGATGCCCGCCGTGCCGTGGCGCCAGGCGCGGATCGACGACATCGTGTGGGCGCGCGAACACTTCGGCCCGTGGATCCTGCGGCGGCTGCGCCGGCAGTCCTCGGGCGACGGCATCACGCCGAAGCGCCCGCTGCCGGAGCCGCTCGACCCCGAGCGCTGAGCTCGGGGCTCAGCGCATCCCGAAGATGATCTCGGGATGCCCGAGCCGCCATCCGGGACCGGGATCCTCGACGTCCTCGGCGAGGTCGAGCGGCACCGTCACCGTCTGCGTGCCCGCCGTGAACGTGACCGAACCGACCTCCGTGCCGCGGTCGGCGAGGTGGATCGACTGCGCGGTCACCGTCGCGGTGATGGGCGTGTCCGACCAGACCACGAGCGACGCCGCGGATGCCGCGACGGCGTCGGCCGTCGTGTCCCACGGTGTCGCGTACTCGGCGACGGCATCCCCTGCGGCGATGAGAGGCACGACGCGGTAGCCGGCGGTCACCTGGGCGAGCAGCGAGCGCACCCCGGCGTTCAGCTCGGCGTGGGTCGCGGCCCCGAGCACGACGCCGACGAGCGGGATCTGCGCATCCCCCACCGTGAGGTCGGCCGAGAACAACAGGTTGGCGCCGAAGGCGTTGAGGGTTCCGGTCTTGATGCCGTCGACGCCGCCCTCACCGAGCAGCTTGTTGCTGTTCTCGAGCTTGCCGACGTCGTGGATGTCGATCTTGGTGATCGCGACGATCTGGGCGAGGGCCGGGTTCGCGAGAGCCGCCTCGCCGAGGCGCACCAGGTCGGCGGCCGTCGCGGTGTTGCGGGCGTCCTGTCCGGTCGGCTCGACGACGTTGATGCCGGGGAAGCCGTGCGCGTCGAGCCAGCTGCGCATCGCCGCGACGAGGGCGTCCTGCGAGCCGAAGGCCCAGTTGCCGATCGTGATCGCGTAGTTGCCCGCCGAGTCGATGAGCATGATCTCGAGGAGCTCGCGTTCCGTGTAGACGACGCCCGACTTCACGGGCGCCACGGAGGCGCCCCCGGAGTCCAGGCGGCGGTAGAGGGCGACGTCGGCGGCCGTCATCGTGACGCTCGGGCCGACCTCGTCGGCGCCGAGGGGATGCGCGTCGAGCACCGTGAGCGCGGTGATGATCTTCGTGATGCTCGCCATCGGCAGGGCATCCGCCGAGCCCGCCTGCGCGAGCGTGCCCTCGCGTCCGACGGCGCTGATGGCGGATGCGGCGCCGGCCGGCATCGCGAGCTGCACCGCGGTGCCGGGCGCCACCTCGGGCGTCGTGACGGCGGGTTCGAGCTCCGCGACCGGCGCGAGGAGTGTCAGGGGCAGGTAGCTCAGTCCCGCCAGCAGCACGAGCGTGCCGCCGAACACCGCGATCCGGCGTCGACGGTAGACCTGGCGTCGGGTGAGGGGCACCGGAGCATTATTCCGTGCCCTCGCCGTGAGTCCGCCGAGGCGCGACGGGCGGGCCCGACGCGGAGGCTCAGGCGCGCCCGCCGTCGACCGACCGGGTGATCGTCTCCGGATCCTCCGGCACGAGCACGGGTGTCGCGGCGTTGAGGCTCTCACCCCGGAAGAACGGCTTCGCGGAGGGGAACAGCGACCACACGATGGCGAGCACGACGCCGAGCAGCAGCGCCCCGACGCCGACGACGAACACCCCGCCGACCCCGAACAGCACCGTGTAGCCGTAGTCGGGGTCGAACATGTCGATCGCCGACTTCACGAACGCGATCGTGAGCAGCACGGCGCCGAGCAGCGGGAAGAGGAACTTGTAGAACACGTTGTACGCGCTCGTGAACAGCTCCCGCCGGAAGTACCAGACGCATGCGTACCCGGTCACCGCGTAGTAGAACGCGATCGCGAGCCCGAGCGAGTAGATGGAGTCGGCGAGCAGGTTCTCGCTCACGAAGGTCATGCCCACGTAGTAGGCGATCGCGACGATGCCCATCGTGAGGGTCGAGAAGCCCGGCGTGCGGAACCGCGGGTGCACCTGCCCGAAGCGGGCCGGCAGCGCGTGGTACACGGCCATCGACAGGGTGCCGCGTGCGGTCGGCAGCACCGTGGTCTGCGTCGACGAGACCGCGGAGATGAGCACGGCCAGCACGAGCAACCAGGCCCACGGGCCGAACAGGGCGTCCTTGACGACGAGGAACACGTCGTCCTGGTCGGCCAGCGCATCCACCCCGGCGTAGGCGATCGCGGCGACCGCGACGGCGACGTAGGTGAACATGAGCACGAGGATCGACAGCAGGGCCGCCTGCCCGGGGATGCGCTTGGGATCCCTGGTCTCCTCGTTGAGCGCGAGACAGGTGTCCCACCCCCAGTAGATGAACAGCGCGAGCAGCACGGCCTCCGTGAACCCGTCGAAGGAGCCGAATCCGAGCGGGTTGAACCAGTCGAGCGACACCGGCGTGGCTCCCGCGGGTGCGGTCCCGGCGAACACGCTGCCCACCGCGAACACGACGAACAGCGCGAGGGCGAGGTACTGGATGCCGAGCAGCACGTTCTGCAGGCGCTCGCCGATCTCGAGACCCCGGTAGCTCACGTAGACCATCGCCGCGATGAAGACCACGCCGGTGATCGTCACGACCACGGTGTTCTCGGAGAGCTCGGTCTGCCCGATCAGCAGCCAGAAGTAGATCCCGGCGATCTGGGCGAGGTTGGCGAGCACGATGATGCCGGCGACCGCGACCCCCCAGCCGCCGAGCCATCCCACCCACGGCCCGAAGGCCTTGGTCGCCCACGTGAAGGTCGTGCCGCAGTCGGGCACGGCGCGGTTGAGCTCGCGGTAGGCGAAGGCGATGAACAGCATCGGCACGAACGCGACGATGAACGCGATCGGCGCCTGCACGCCGACCGCGGTGATGACGAAACCCAGGGTGGCGACGAGCGAGTAGACGGGTGCGGTCGAGGCGAGACCCATGACCGTCGAGCCGAGAAGGCCCAGTTGGCCGCGGGCGAGGCCCTTGCCGTCGGAGGGTGCGGGGGCGGGCGACGACGACGCTGTCATGGCTGGACGCTACACCCGCAGCGCCCACAGGGCGACGGCGGATGCGGCGGCCACGTTGAGGGAGTCGATGCCGCGCTGCATGGGGATCGTCACGACGCGGTCGGCGTGCCGCAGGGCCGCGCGGCTCAGGCCGTCGCCCTCGGTGCCGAGCAGCAGCGCGACCCGCTCGGGGGCCGTGGCGGCGTAGTCGTCGAGCGGCACGGCGTCGTCGTCGAGGGCGAGTGCCGCGATCTCGAAGCCGCTCGCGTGCAGCACCTCGGCCGCTTCCGGCCACTCCGGCAGCCGCGTCCACGGGATCTGCAGCACGGCCGCCATGCTCACCCGCACCGAACGCCGGTAGAGCGGGTCGGCGCAGCGCGGCGTGACGAGCACGGCATCCGCCCCGAGCCCCGCCACGGCGCGGAAGATCGCACCGACGTTGGTGTGGTCGACGATGTCCTCGAGCACGACGACGCGGCGGGCGTCGCGCAGCAGCTCGGCGGGCGCCGGCAGCACGGGCCGGTGCATCGAGGCGAGCGCCCCCCGGTGCAGCACGAAACCCGTGATCTCCTCGAGGAGCGGCGGCGGCGCCACGTACACCGGGACGTCGACGTCCTCGAGCAGGGGCGCGAGGTCCGGGATCCACTTCTCCTGCAGCAGCACCGAGCGGGGCCGGTGCCCCGCCTCGAGCGCGCGCTGGATCACCTTCGTCGACTCGGCGATGTAGAGGCCGCCCTCCGGCTCCGACAGCCGCCGCAGCACGACGTCGGTGAGCCGCAGGTAGTCGGTGAGCCGGGGGTCGGCGGGGTCGTCGACCGGCACGAGCTGCATGCCCCGATTCTGCCAGCACGGCGAAACATGCCCGAAAACTGCGCCCCGTAGGCTGCCAATGCGGAAGGAGGCCCGATGTCGATCGTCACGCTCTCCGCGCCCGGCGCCGCGGGTACCCTGCAACCGGCCCTCGACGCCGCCGAACGCCTACTGGCCGGCCGCCGCATCGCCGTGCTCACCGGTGCGGGGGTCTCCACCGACTCCGGGATCCCCGACTACCGCGGGGCCGGCACGCCCGTGCACCGCAAGCCCATGGACTTCTCGGCCTTCCTCGCCGACGAGCGCTCGCGCAAGCGCTACTGGGCGGGCAGCCATCTCGGGTGGCAGCACTTCTCGAGCGCCGACCCGAACCTCGGGCACCGTTCGCTCGCGCAGCTCGAGCAGGCCGGTGTCGTATCGGGCGTCATCACGCAGAACGTCGACGGCCTGCACGCCCGTGCCGGCTCGCGGCGCGTCGTCGAGCTGCACGGCGCGATGCGGCGCGTGAGCTGCCTCACCTGCGGCCAGACCTTCGCCCGCAGCGACATCGCCGCCCGCATGACGCACGAGAACCCGTGGCTCGACTTCCCGGATGCGATCCAGTCCGGCCCCGACGGCGACGTGCAGATCGACTACGTGGACCGGATGGTGATCCCCGCGTGCACGGTCTGCGGCGGCATCCTCAAGCCCGACGTCGTCTTCTTCGGCGAATTCGTGCCGTCGACCGTCTTCGCGGCGGCCCGCTCGATCCTGCGCGGCTCGGATGCGCTGCTCATCGCGGGGTCGTCCCTCGTCGTGAACTCCGGCATCCGGCTGCTCGACCAGGCGGCGAAGCGCCGACTGCCGATCGTCATCGTCAACCGCGGCGAGACCCGCGGCGACAAGCGGGCGGGGCTCAAGATCGACGCGGGCACCTCCGAGGTGCTGGGCGCCCTCGCGGAGAGGCTCGGTTAGTCTCGAACCTCGGAGGAGAGATGACCGAGCTGTACCTCGTCCGTCACGGCGAGACCGACTGGAACGCGGCGCGCCGCATCCAGGGCCGCACCGACGTGCCCCTCAACGACGCGGGCCGTGAGCAGGCCCGGCAGACGGGCGCCCTGCTCGCCCGGCGCCGGTGGGACGCGATCTACACGAGCCCGCTCTCGCGCGCCGCGGAGACGGCACGGATCATCGGCGAGGCGGTGGGCATCTCGGAGCTCGGCATCCGCGACGGCCTCATGGAGCGCGACTACGGCCAGGCCGAAGGCATGACGTTCGACGAGATCGAGGCGCTCTACCCCGAGGGCGTGCGCGCGCCCGGGCAGGAGACCCGCGAGGACGTCGGCCGGCGGGTCGTCGGAGCACTGCTCGCCCTCGCCGAGGAGCATCCGGGGGCCTCGCTCATCGTGGTGAGCCACGGGGGCGCGATCCGCGGCGTGCTCAACGCCGCCGACCCCGGCACCCAGCATCCGCGCATCACCAACGCCTCGGTCCACAGCTTCCGCGTCGAGGATGGCGCCCTGCGGCTCATCGCCTTCGACGACCCGCTCGAGGAGGAGTCGCTGCTGCCCGACTGCGAGGACATCGACGCGCAGAACGCCGTCGAGGCCCAGGACGACGGCGAGACCCTCGTGCGGAGCGGGGCCTGATGGTCGCGGAGGACTACGCGGAGCGGCTGCGTGCGCTCGGACTCGACGTCGAGGTGCGCGAGTTCCCGGAAGGAACCCACACCGCACAGGATGCCGCGGATGCGATCGGCTGCCCCGTCGCGGCGATCGTGAAGAGCCTCGTCTTCGTGCTCGACGACGCACCGCTGCTCGTGCTCGTCTCGGGCGCCAACCGGGTCGACACCGACGCGCTCGGCGCCCGTCTCGGCGGGGCGCTCGGCAAGGCGGACGCCCGCACCGTCAAGGAGGCCACCGGCTACTCGATCGGCGGCGTGCCCCCGCTCGCCCACCGCGAGCCGCTGCGCACCGTGATCGACGAGGATCTGCTCGCCCTCGATGTCCTGTGGGCGGCCGCGGGCACCGCCTCCTCGGTGTTCCCCATCGCCCCGGCCGACCTCGTCCGCCTGTCCCGCGCCGAGGTCCTCTCCGTCCGACCCTGAGCGGTCGGTTTCTCGCCCCAAATCGCGCGAATGGGGCCAGGAACCGACCGGTCAGCGTCGTCGGGCGACGCGCTCGAGCATCTCGAGCAGGGCGTGCGCCGAGCGGCTCCAGTCGAACGAGCGTGCCTGCTCCCGGGATGCCGCCGACCGTCGCGCCCACTCCCCCGGCTCCTCGAGGGAGCGCAGCGCCGCGGCGACGGCGTCCACGTCGCGCGGGTCGGCGTAGACGGCCGCCTCTCCCCCGATCTCGCGGAAGATCGGGATGTCGGAGACCACGACGGGCGTGCCGCGCACCATCGCCTCCACGAGCGGCAGCCCGAATCCCTCGTCGAGCGACATCGTCGCGAGGGCGTAGGCGCCGTCGAGCAGCGCGCCGTACTCGGCATCCGTGACGCCGTCGTGCACGACGAGCGCGTCGGCGGGCGCGAGCGCGGTGAGCCGGGCACGGTCGGCGGCGCCGATGCGGCTCAGCACGTGCAGCCGGTAGCCGGGCAGCGCGTGCAGGGCCCGCGCGATCGTCTCGACGTTCTTGTAGGGCATGAACGAGCCCATGTAGAGGATGTCGCGGGCGGCAGGCTGCTGGCGCTCGGAATCCGTCTCGACGGGGTCGGCGGCGTTCGAGACGATCGTGATCGGCCGGTCCGTGAGGCGATGCCGCCGCATGAGCTCGCGCGTCGTGGCCGACACGGTCGCCACCTCGTCGGCGCGGTTCAGCAGCAGCCGCTGCGGCCACCAGGCGAGGTGGTACAGACGCCACAGCAGCCGGATGGGCCAGGCGAGGTCGCGCGGCGGCGTGCGGTTGCGGTAGTAGATGAGGTCGTGCAGCGTCAGCACGAGCCCGAAGCGGCGCCCCCACGAGCCGATCGTCTGCATGGGACTGAACAGCACATCCGGGTCGGAGGCGTTGAGCCTCCTCGCGATCGTGAACTCACGCGGACTCGTCGGATCGGTCGCGCGCACCCACGGCAGTTCGGGCAGCATCGCGAGCTGCCCCTCGTCCGAGATCACCATGACGAGTTCGTGCCCCGCCTCGGCGGCGAGCGGCGCGAGCGCCGCGACGAGGTTCGCCGTGTAGCGGCTGATGCCGTCGTGCCGCGGGAAACGCGTGTAGCGGCAGTCGACGAGGATCCTCACCGCGAGGACCCGGTGGACAGCTCGGCGAGGAACCCCCGGATCGCGGTCGCGACGGCGCCCGGGGTCTCGTAGTGCGCGAGGTGCCCGACGCCCTCCACGACGATGAGCCGACCGTCGGGGAACAGCCCCACCGTCGCGTGCTGGCCCGGCAGCGGAGCGATCCGGTCGAGTTCGCCGGCGATCATGAGGGTCGGCACGCTCACCCGCGGGGCCGCCTCCCCCACCTCGGTGCTGACCGAGGCGCGGAATGCCTCGGCGACGGTGCGCGGATCCGAGAACCCGTTGAAGTAGCGGTGGTGCTCCTCGTGGATCCACTTCGTGAGCGTCGGGTCGTCGTTCGTGACGAGCGACATGCTCATGAACTGCACGATGAGCCAGTTGCCGAGCCAGAGCCGCGCGACGGGCGCGGGCAGCGCACGCGAGACAGCGTAGAAGCCGCGGGTGAGGGTCGTGATGATCCGCCCGGCCGCGACCTTCGGGTTCGAGGAGATCGGGTTCAGCAGGATGAGCGCGCGTGCCGGCAGACCGTCGGCGATCGCGTGCGAGCTCACCATCGAGCCGAAGGAGTGACCGAGCACGACCGGCGGCTCGTCGAGGCCGAGCTCCTCGATGAACGCGGCGAGCCAGCGCCCGTAGCCCGCGATCGAGTGCGGCGCCTCCGTCAGGGGCGTCGAGTCGCCGAACCCCGGCAGGTCGGGGCTGATGACGCGGATGCCGTCGAGCCGCGCGATGACCGCCTCGAGACCGTGGTGGTCGCCACGGTAGCCGTGCACGAGCACGACGACGTCGCGGGCGTCCTCCGGGCCGAAGTCCTCGAAACGGGTCGTCGAGCCGAGGATCTGGGCCTCGCGCGTCCTCACCGGGATACGGGCGAGCGCCTCGGCGTGTGGGGTCGGGACGGCCATCTCAGCGATTCTAGGCGCGCGCACCCGGCATCCGGTGACAGACTCGGACGGTGACGTTCACGGCTCCCATCACGCTGCCCGGCCTCACCCTCGACCCGCACTGGTACCGGCGGGCGGTCTTCTACGAGGTCATGGTGCGCTCCTTCGTCGACTCCAACGGCGACGGCTCGGGCGACCTCGGCGGCCTCATCCAGAAGCTCGACTACCTGCAGTGGCTCGGCGTGGACGCGCTGTGGATCCCGCCGATCTACCAGTCGCCGCTGCGCGACGGCGGCTACGACGTGGCCGACTACCGGCAGATCCTTCCGGAGTTCGGCACCCTCGACGAGTTCCGCGAGCTCGTGACGAAGGCGCACGAGCGCAACATGCGCATCATCATCGACCTCCCGCTCAACCACACCTCGGACCAGCACGAGTGGTTCCAGCAGTCCCGCAGCGACCCCGAGGGCCCCTACGGTGACTTCTACGTGTGGCGCGACACGGACGAGGGCTACCCGAACGTCCGCATCATCTTCACCGACTACGAGGACTCCAACTGGGCCTTCGACGCCGAGCGGCGCCAGTTCTACTTCCACCGCTTCTTCTCGCACCAGCCCGACCTCAACTACCGCAACCCCGCGGTGCACGCGGCGGTCTTCGACATCATCCGGTTCTGGATGGACCTCGGTGTCGACGGCTTCCGGCTCGATGCCATCCCCTACCTCTACGAGTCGGAGGAGGGCTCGGGCGAGGGCGAGCCGGAGACCCACGAGTTCATCCGCTCCGTGCGCCGCATGATGGACGAGGAGTACCCGGGCCGGGTGATGATCGCGGAGGCGAACCAGTGGCCCGCCGAGGTGGTCAACTTCATGGGCACCGACGAGGAGCCCCAGTGCCACATGGCGTTCGACTTCCCCGTCATGCCGCGCATCTTCTACTCGCTGCGCGCGCAGTCCGCGCAGGAGCTCACCCGGGTGCTGTCCGAGACGACCGAGGTGCCCCACGGCGCCGGATGGGGCGTGTTCCTGCGCAACCACGACGAGCTGACGCTCGAGATGGTCTCCGAGGAGTACCGGCAGGCGATGTACGGCTGGTACGCCTACGACCCGCGGATGCGCGTGAACGTCGGCATCCGTCGCCGCCTCGCGCCGCTGCTGGACAACTCGCGCGCCGAGCTCGAGCTCGCCCACGCCCTGCTGTTCTCGCTGCCGGGTTCGCCGTTCCTCTACTACGGCGACGAGATCGGCATGGGCGACAACATCTGGTTGCCGGACCGCGACGCCTCCCGCACCCCCATGCAGTGGACCCCCGACCGCAACGCCGGTTTCTCGACCGCCGACCCCGGCAAGCTCTACCTGCCGGTCGTGCAGTCGCTCGTCTACAACTACTCGCTCGTCAACGTCGAGTCGCAGCTGGCCCAGTCGCGCTCTCTGCTGCACTGGATCCGCAACGTCATCCACGTGCGGAAGGCCCATCCCACCTTCGGTCTCGGCACGATCCGCGTGCTGCGGACCAACCACGAGTCGGTGCTCGCGTTCGTGCGCGAGTACGAGGGCTCCGGTACCCAGTTCGGCGACGCGCCCGAGCGCGTGCTGTGCGTGTTCTCGTTCTCGCACAACCCGGTGTCGGTGTCGATCGCGTTCTCGGGCGACGAGGGCGTGCCGATGTTCGACCTGTTCGGCGGCGGCGCGTTCCCCGCCGTCGGCGACGACGGCATCCTGACCCTCACCCTCGCCACCCAGAGCTTCTACTGGCTGCACCTCGGAGAACCCCGCACGACGCTTCCGCGCGCCTTCTGAGCGGCGTCCGACCGCGCCCATATGCTTCGGGCATGACCGATTGGGCCGATCGCCTGGGCGTGTTCGACCTCGAGACGACGGGCGTCGACGTGGAGAGCGCGCGCATCGTGACCGCCTGCATCGCGGTGCTCGACGGCGCCGGGGAGGTCGTGCAGCGCTGGGACTGGCTGGCCGATCCCGGCGTCGAGATCCCGGATGCCGCATCCGAGGTGCACGGCATCACGACCGAGCGGGCGCGCGCCGAGGGCCGCCCGACCGAGGTCGTCGTGGCCGAGATCACCCAGACCCTGCGCACCCTGTTCGGCCTCGGCATCCCGGTGGTCGTCTACAACGCGCCCTACGACCTCTCGCTGCTCGACCGCGAGTGCCGCCGGAACGAGCTCGAGCCCCTCGCCGACCCGGCTCCCGTGATCGATCCGCTCGTGCTCGACAAGGCCGTCGATCGGTATCGCAAGGGCAAGCGCACCCTCGAGGTCGCCGCGCAGCGCTACGGGGTCGTGCTCGACGACGCTCACGACGCGGGTGCGGATGCCATCGCCGCCGGGCGGGTCGCCCAGGCTCTGCGGGCCGCCTTCCCCGAGGAGCTCGACCTGCCGATCTCGGATCTGCACGGGCGTCAGAGCATCTGGTACGCCGAGCAGGCCGCGCGCTTCCAGGACTACATCCGCCGTCAGAAGGGCGACGAGTCGTTCACTGCTTCCACGGCCTGGCCCGTGAAGTACCCCGCGCATCCGGGCGCCTACCGCGACACGCAGCCGATCCCGCCGTTGGAGCCGCGCCAGGGCCGGGTGCCGATCATCGACTTCAGCCGCCCGCTGGGGCTCCAGCTCGCCCCCGCACCCGACGCCCCTCGGGGCCTCGAGGCGGGCCCGCCCGACCCGCGGGATGCCTACCCGGGGCTTGTGCCGACGAGCGAGCCGCCCGTTCTCGACACGGCGGATCAGCCGGACGTGCTCGAGCAGCCGGATCTCGTCGAGCCGGCGCCGGAGCCGGCGGACGACGTCGCGGAGTCATCCGAGCCGGTGTCGGCCGACGAGCCCGAGGCGGCCGACGAGCCCGAGGCGGCCGACGAGCCCGAGGCGGCCGACGAGGCCACGGGTGCGAAGCCCGCGGTGCTGCGGATCGCCGCGGCCATCGTGACCGACGGCGACGGACGCACGCTGCTCGTGCGCAAGAGCGGCACGACCCACTTCATGCAACCGGGCGGCAAGATCGAGGAGGGCGAGAGCGCGATCGACGCGCTCACCCGCGAGCTCGCGGAGGAGATCGGGGTCGAGCTCGACCTGACCGCCGCCGAGTACCTGGGCCTGTTCCGTGCCGTCGCGGCCAACGAGGACGACACCGTCGTGCTCGCGGCGGTCTTCGCGATGACGGTCGACGGCGACGTCGCGGCCGCCGGTGAGATCGAGGAGCTGCTCTGGGTCGACGATCCGGACCTCGACCTCGACGGCGTCGACGTGGCGCCGCTCACGCTCGACGAGCTGCTGCCGCTCTGGGAGCGTCGCCGCGCGCAGGCCTTCGGGTTCTGACCGTCCCCACATGCAACAGGACCCCGTCCGAAGACGGGGCCCTGTGCGCAGGTGAACCGGAGGCTTACTTGCCGAAGTTCTTGTAGCGCGTGTTGAACTTCTCGACGCGGCCGGCGCTGTCGAGGATGCGCTGCTTGCCCGTGTAGAAGGGGTGCGAGGCGGACGAGATCTCGACGTCGACGACCGGGTAGGTCTCACCGTCCAGCTCGATGGTCTTGTCGCTCGTGAGGGTCGAACGGGTGAGGAAGGTCTCGCCGCTCGCCAGATCGCGGAAGACGATCGCCTGGTAGTCGGGGTGGATGTCGGTCTTCATGAGGTACCTCAGTCGGAATGGATGGGAAAGTTCGCGGGCCCGATGGGCCGACTGTCGAGTCTAGCAGACGTCAGGACTGCGCTCGGGCCGCGAAGCGACCGTCTTCGCTCGTCGAGACGACGAGCGAGAGCCCGAAGGCCTCCGAGAGCCGCTCCCCCGTGATGATCTCGGAGATCGGCCCCGCGGCGTGCACGCGGCCGCCGGCGAGCAGCAGCGCGTGGGTGAAGCCGGCCGGGATTTCCTCGACGTGGTGGGTCACCATGACCATCCCGGGCGCCTCGCCCGAGGAGGCGTAGGCGCCGAGCAGCTGCACGAGCTCCTCGCGAGCGCCGAGGTCGAGGCTCGCGGCGGGTTCGTCGAGCAGCAGCAGCTCGGGGTCCGTCATGACGGAGCGGCCGATCTGCACCCGCTTCTGCTCCCCGTCCGAGAGCGTGCCGTAGCGGCGATCGCGCAGCCCCTCAAGTCGCCACTCGCGCATGACGCGCTCGGCGCGGCGGGTGTCGACCTCCTCGTACTCCTCGTTCCAGCGCCCGGTGACCGCGTAGGCCGCCGTCAGCACGGCGTCGAACACGGTCTCGTCCGGCGGGATGCGGCGCGAGGTCGCCGTCGAGGCGAAGCCGATCCGGGGACGCAGTTCGAAGACGTCGACGCGGCCGAGCTGCTCCCCGAGCACCCGGGCGACGCCCGAGGAGGGATGCATGCTCGCCGAGACGATGTTCAGCAGCGTGGTCTTGCCGGCGCCGTTCGGCCCGAGCACCACCCAGCGGTCCTCCGACTCGACGGTCCAGTCGATGTGGTCGAGGATGACGTTCCCGTCACGCACCACCGAGACGTCAGAGAGCTCCAGCACCCGCACCATGATGGCTCCAGCCTAGTGCGCGAGGGTCTCGTAGACCCGGCGGGTGCGCTCGGCGATGCTCGCCCAGCTGAACTCGGCCTCCGCGCGCAGCCGTCCCGCCTCGCCCATGAGCCGGGCGGCGGTCGGATCGGCGAGCACCTCGTTCAGGACCGCCGCGAGGTCGGAGACGAATCGCTCCGGGTCGACGGGCGTGCCCGTGCCGTCGGCGAGCTGCTCGATGGGCACGAGGCGCCCGGTGAGCCCGTCGGCCACGACCTCGGGGATGCCGCCCGTCGCGGTCCCGACCACCGGCAGCCCGCACGCCATCGCCTCGAGGTTGACGATCCCGAGCGGCTCGTACACCGAGGGGCACACGAACACGGTGCCCGAGGTGAGCACGGCCGCGAGCTCCGGCTGCGGCAGCATCTCCTCAATCCACACGACGCCCTCGCGCTCCTCCTGCAGCACGGCGACGCCGCGCTGCACCTCCTCGAGGATCTCGGGCGTGTCGGGCGCGCCCGCGCACAGCACGAGCTGCACGTCGGGGTCGAGCCGCCGGGCCGCCTCGAGCAGGTACGGCAGGCCCTTCTGGCGCGTGATGCGGCCGACGAACACGACGCTGCGCCGCTCCGGGTCGATGCCGTGGCGCTCGAGCACGGCCGCGTCCTCGGTCGGCTTCCAGCGCTCCAGGTCGATGCCGTTGTGCACGACATGCACCTTGGCGGGGTCGATGTCCGGGTAGCTGCGCAGGATGTCGGCACGCATGCCGGCGCTCACCGCGATCACGGCATCCGCCGCCTCGAACGCGGTCTGCTCGATCCAGCTCGAGACGCGGTAGCCGCCGCCGAGCTGTTCCGCCTTCCAGGGGCGCAACGGCTCGAGGGAGTGGGCGGTGACGACGTGCGGGATGCCGTGCAGCAGCTTGGCGAGATGCCCCGCGGCGTTCGCGTACCAGGTGTGCGAGTGCACGAGGTCGGCGCCCGCGACATCCTCGGCCATCTGCAGGTCGACGCCGAGGGTGGCGAGTGCCGGGTTCGCCGAGGTGAGCTGCGGCGGCACCAGGTAGGCGTAGGTATGCGGCTCGTCGCGGGGAAGTCCGAAGCAGCGGACGACGACGTCGACGTCGTGCCGCAGGGCCGCCACGAGCTCCGCCACGTGCACCCCGGCGCCCCCGTAGACCTCGGGCGGATACTCACGGCTCAGAACATCGACTCGCATGCCTGTCGACGCTAGTACACCCCTGGTGGCTGTCCTACTGTTGTGCCATGGCAGCAGCGCCCAAGATCTTCGGCATCGTCCTCGCAGGTGGCGAAGGGAAGAGGCTGATGCCGTTGACGGCCGACCGGGCCAAGCCCGCGGTGCCCTTCGGGGGCGGCTACCGGCTCATCGACTTCGCGCTGTCGAACCTCATCAACTCGGGGCTGCGGCAGATCGTCGTGCTCACCCAGTACAAGTCGCACTCCCTCGACCGGCACGTCTCGCAGACCTGGCGGCTGTCGGGGATGCTGGGCGCCTACGTCGCGTCGGTTCCGGCACAGCAGCGTCTCGGCAAGCGCTGGTTCTCAGGCTCCGCCGACGCCATCCTGCAGAGCCTCAACCTGCTGCGCGACGAGAAGCCCGACATCGTCGTGGTGGTCGGCGCCGACCACGTGTACCGCATGGACTTCAGCCAGATGATCCGCGCCCACATCGAGGCCCGCGCGGGCGTCACGGTCGCCGCGATCCGCCAGCCGATCTCGCTCGCCGACCAGTTCGGCATCATCGAGCTCGACCCGAAGGATCCGACCCGCATCGCCGCCTTCCGCGAGAAGCCGAAGGATGCGGTGGGCCTCGCCGACTCCCCCGGCGAGGTGCTCGCCTCGATGGGCAACTACGTCTTCGACGCCGACGTGCTCATCGACGCGGTGCAGCGCGACGGCTCCCGCGCCGACTCCAACCACGACATGGGCGGCGACATCGTGCCCGACTTCGTCTCGCGCGGTGAGGCGGCCGTCTACGACCTGAACCGCAACGACGTGCCGGGCGCCACCGACCGCGACCGCTACTACTGGCGTGACGTCGGCACGATCGAGTCGTTCTTCGAGGCGCACCAGGACCTCATCTCGGCCCTGCCGGTCTTCAACCTCTACAACCAGGACTGGCCGATCTACAGCCAGCAGCTCAACTCCCCGCCCGCGAAGTTCGTCCGCGACGGCAAGAACGCCGTCGGCACGGCGATCGACTCGATCGTCTCGCTCGGCTGCGTCGTCTCCGGCGGCCACCTCGAGCGCGTGGTGCTGGGTCCGTGGGTGACGATCGAATCCGGGGCGCAGGTGACGGATGCCGTGGTCTTCGAGCGGGTCGCGATCGGCGCGAACGCCACCGTGCGCCGCGCTATCCTCGACAAGGACGTCGTCGTCGCCCCCGGCGCGAGCGTCGGCGTCGACCACGAGGCCGACCGGCTCCGCGGCTTCACGGTCACCGAGTCGGGCATCACGGTCGTGGGCAAGGGCGTCCACGTCGACTGACGACGCCTCCCTCGCATCCCTCGCACCCCCGGAGACCCGCACCCCATGGCCCGCTTCCTCGTCGTGCTCGATGTCGACTCCACCCTCATCGAGGACGAGGTGATCGAACTGCTCGCGGATGCCGCGGGAACCCGTGAGGCGGTCGCCGAGGTCACCTTCCGGGCCATGAACGGGGAGCTCGACTTCGCCGAGAGCCTGCGGGAACGGGTGGCGACCCTCGCCGGGCTGCCCGAGTCGGTGTTCGCCGAGGTGGGTGCGCGGGTCACGGTCACGCACGGCGTCCCGGCCATGATCGCGGCCGTGCACGCGGCGGGCGGTCGCGTCGCGGTCGTCTCGGGGGGCTTCCACGAGGTCATCGATCCGCTCGCGGAGCGGCTCGGGCTCGACCACTGGCGGGCCAACCGCCTCGAGGTGGTCGACGGCCGGCTCACGGGGCGCGTCATCCCGCCGATCATCGACGCGGCCGCGAAGGCGGAGGCGCTTCAGGAGTGGGCGGATGCCGCCGGCCTCCCGATCGCGCAGACCCTCGCTGTCGGCGACGGCGCCAACGACCTGCCGATGATGGCCCTCGCCGGGCTGTCGGTGGGCTTCGATGCGAAGGCGCCGGTGCGCGACGTCGCCGACGTGCTGCTCGACGAGCGCGACCTGTCGATGCTGCTGCCGCTGATCGGGCTGTCGCGCTAGCTCAGTGCCCCATTCCGAGGCCGCCGTCGACGGGGATCACGGCGCCGGAGATGTAGCCGGCGTCGTCGGACGCCAGCCAGGCGATGACGCGCGCCACCTCGACCGGTGACGCGAAGCGGCCGGCGGGGATCTGCGAGAGGTACTGCTTCTGCTGCTCCTCCGGCAGTTCGGCCGTCATGTCGGTCTCGATGAAGCCGGGGGCGACGACGTTGGCCGTGATGCCGCGGGAACCGAGCTCGCGGGTGA
The DNA here is from genome assembly GCF_003627075.1 of Protaetiibacter intestinalis. Lineage (NCBI taxonomy): Bacteria > Bacillati > Actinomycetota > Actinomycetes > Micrococcales > Microbacteriaceae > Protaetiibacter > Protaetiibacter intestinalis. Next base: position 2,704,081 of record NZ_CP032630.1, read on the forward strand.
GCGATCGCGCGATCCCCACGAGCCCCGCCTTCGAGGCGGCGTAGTTCACCTGCCCCGCGCTGCCGAGGAGGCCCACGACGCTCGAGACGAGGATGACGCGCCCGAACCGCGCCTTGAGCATGCCCTTCGAGGCGCGCTTGACGACGCGGAACGCGCCCGAGAGGTTCGTGTCGATCACCTGGGTGAAGTCGTCGTCGCTCATCCGCAGCAGCAGCGTGTCGCGGGTGATCCCCGCGTTCGCGACCACGACCTCCACGGGGCCGAGCTTCTCCTCCACCTCGGTGAAGGCGGCGTCGAGCGACGCGGCGTCGGTGACGTCTGCGCGCACCGTGAGCGCGCCCTCCGGTCCCTCCCCCGAGCGTGCCGTGACGGCGACGCGGTGACCCTGGGCGAGGAACTCGGAGGCGATCGCGAAACCGATGCCGCGGTTGCCTCCGGTGACGAGGACGGTGCGAGAAGTCATGGTTCAGGAGCCTACCGGCGCACGCGCGTACCCTGGAGGCATCGCCAGTCGCACGCATCCCCACACCGTCACCGAGCTCCCCCTCGCGCCCGAGCTCGAGCGGCGATCGCGCATGATCAAGTACACGGTCGCGATGTCCATCCGCGTCGTGTGCATCGCGCTCTGCCTCGTCGTGCCGGGGTGGTGGGCGCTGCTGCCGGCCGCGGGGGCCATCTTCCTGCCGTACTTCGCCGTCGTCGTCGCCAACAACGTGCGCACCGGTCGGGGCACCGTGCAGCGTCCGGGCGCCATCGTCCCGCGCCGGGAGGACGAGCGGTGATCGGGTTCGGCGACCCGGGGATGCGCTGCTCCGCCGCGGGCTGCACCGCGGACGCGACGACGCGGGTGAACTGGCGCAACCCCCGGATCCACGGTCCGGAGCGCGTGAAGGTGTGGCTCGCCTGCGACGCGCACCGCGCGAGGCTCGCCGACTACCTCGCGACGCGCGGCTTCCCTGTGCAGACCACCGCCCTCGACGAGGAGCTCGACCGGGTTCCGGATCGCGCATGAGCACCGCATCCGAGAGCCGTCACGCCCCCGTGACGGGCTGGCGCCGCTGGGGTGCGTACCTCGCGCTCACGGTCGTGTTCGCCCTCGCCTGCGGGCTGCTGTCGTGGTGGCAGTGGGCCCGGCGCGCCGAGACGGTGGCCGAGATCCAGCGCGTGGAACGCAACTTCGACGCCGATCCGCGACCGCTCGCCGAGGTGCTGCCGGAACTCGACGCCTGGGACCCGGAGGACGAGTGGACTCCCGTGCTGCTCGAGGGCGAGTATCTCGCGGGCGACCAACTGCTCGTGCGCAACCGGGTGCGCGGCGGCAGCCCCGGCTTCGAGCAGCTCGTGCCCTTCCGGCTCGACGACGGCGCCGTGGTGATCGTGGATCGCGGCTGGCTGCCCGTGGGCGACTCCGCGGATGCGACACCCGACCACATCCCGCAGCCACAGGAGGGCGAGGTCACGGTGGTCGCGCGGCTGCGGCCCGCCGAACCCGCGCTGCCCGGACGCACCGCGCCGGCCGGGCAGATCCCGTCGATCGACGTCGCCGGCATCGTGGAGGCGCTCGGCGTCGACGGCTTCACGGGCGCCTACGGGGTGCTCGCGAGCGAGGATCCCGCGGTCGACGACATGCCGTATCCGGCGGTGCGCCCCGAGGAGGACGAGGGTCCGCACCTGTCCTACGCCCTGCAGTGGATCGCCTTCGGCGTGCTCGCCTTCATCGGCCTGTTCTGGGCGTGGCGTCGCGAGAGGCGGATCGCCGCGCTGCCGGCCGAGGAGCAGGCCGCCGCCCGGGCCCCGCGCCGCCGGCACGACGACGCCGACGCCGACGCCGAGGACGCCATCCTCGACGCCCGCTCGCCCTAGCTGATCGCGATGAGCTCCGCGTAGTCGGGGTTCCAGTGGTCCTCGACGCCGTCCGGCAGGATGAGCACGCGCTCGGGGTTGAGCGCCTCCACGGCGCCCTCGTCGTGGGAGACGAGCACGACGGCCCCGGAGTAGCCGGCGAGGGCTCCGAGGATCTCCTCGCGGGAGGCCGGGTCGAGGTTGTTCGTCGGCTCGTCGAGCAGCAGCACGTTGGCACCCGAGACGACGATCATGGCGAGGGCGAGGCGCGTCTTCTCGCCGCCCGAGAGCACACCGGCGAGCTTGTGCCCGTCATCCCCCGTGAAGAGGAACGAGCCGAGCACCTTGCGCGCCTCGGTCTCGGTGAGGTTCGGGGAGGCGGCGACCATGTTCTGCAGCACCGTGCGGTTCACGTCGATCGTCTCGTGCTCCTGCGCGTAGTAGCCGATGCGCAGGCCGTGCCCCGGTTCGACGTGGCCGGTGTCGGGACGGTCGACGCCCGCGAGGATGCGCAGCAGCGTGGTCTTGCCCGCGCCGTTGAGCCCGAGCACCACGACCTTGGAGCCGCGGTCGATCGCGAGGTCGACGGCCGTGAAGATCTCGAGCGAGCCGTAGGACTTCGAGAGGTCGGTCGCCGTGATGGGCGTCTTGCCGCACGGCGCCGGATCCGGGAAGCGCAGCTTCGCGACACGGTCGACGGCGCGCTCCTCCTCGAGCCCCGAGAGCATCTTCTCCGCGCGCGCGACCATCTGGTGCGCGGCGGCGGCCTTCGAGGCCTTCGCCCCGAAGCGGGCCGCCTGCAGTTGCAGGGCGGTCGCCTTCTTCTCGACGTTGGCGCGTTCCTTCTTGCGCCGCTCCTGGTCGGCCTCGCGCTGCTTGAGGTAGTTCCTCCACCCCATGTTGTAGATGTCGATGACCTGGCGGTTCGCGTCCAGGTAGAACACCTTGTTGACGACCTCCTCGACGAGGTCGACGTCGTGCGAGATCACGATCACCCCGCCCTGGTAGGCCTTGAGGAACTCCCGCAGCCAGACGACCGAGTCGGCGTCGAGGTGGTTGGTGGGCTCGTCGAGGATCATCGTCTCGGCGCCCGAGAACAGGATCCGCGCGAGCTCGATGCGGCGGCGCTGGCCGCCGGAGAGCGTCTTCAGCTGCTGGTCGAGGATGCGGTCGGGCAGCGCCAGGTTGGAGGCGATCGCCGCGGCCTCCGCCTCGGCCGCGTACCCGCCGAGGGCGAGGAAGCGGTCCTCGAGGCGCCCGTAGCGGGCCATCGCAGCCTCGCTCGTGGCGGCGTCCGTGCTCGCCATGTCCTCGGTCGCCTGCCGCAGCTCCTGCACGACGCGGCCGAGTCCGCGCGCGTCGAGGATGCGGGTGCGCGCGGTGTCCTCGGGGTCGCCGGACCGCGGATCCTGCGGGAGGTAGCCGATCTCGCCCGTGCGGTCGATCTTGCCGGCCGTCGGCAGGGTCTCCCCCGCGAGCGTCTTGGTGAGGGTGGTCTTGCCGGCGCCGTTGCGGCCCACGAGTCCCACCTTGTCGCCCTTGTCGACCCGGAAGGTCACCTCCGACATGAGGGTGCGTGCGCCCACCCGGATCTCGAGATCATGCACGGCGAGCACAGCAAGGGTCCGTTTCTTCGGGAGGATGGGGACAAACGGCTCGAGTGAGCCAGCCCGCTAGTCTAACCGGAGGGCCTGAGCGCCCATTCCCCGTGACGGCCACACCACGAAGGACCTCATGACCGCCATCTCCCCCGCCCCCCGTCTCGTCCTCGCCGACCGTGTGCTGCCGCGCGGCATCGTCACCGACATCGCGCTCGTCGCCGGTGGCGCGCTCTTCACGGCGCTGCTCGCCCAGGTGACGATCCCGCTCTGGCCCGTGCCGATCACCGGTCAGACCCTCGCGGTGCTGCTCGTCGGCGCCACGCTCGGAAGCGTCCGCGGCGGAGCGGCCCTGCTGCTCTACGCGCTCCTCGGGTTCGCGGGTCTGCCGTTCTACGCCCCGCAGGACGACGGCAGCCACCTGACGGGGCTCGCCGCCCTTGCGGCCCCCAGCTTCGGCTACATCCTCGGCTTCATCCCGGCGGCCGCGCTCGTCGGCTGGCTCTCGGAGCGCACCTGGGACCGCAAGTTCTTCAAGGCGCTCGCGACGTTCGTCGGCGGATCGCTCGTCGTGTTCGCCATCGGCCTGCCCTGGCTCGCGGTCGTCACCGGCGCCACGCTGCAGCAGACCTTCGAGTGGGGCCTCTACCCGTTCATCATCGGCGGCGTGATCAAGGCCGTGATCGCGGCACTCCTGCTTCCCGCCGCGTGGTGGGGTGCGAACCGACTCGCCGAGCGCCGCGACGCCTAGGCTCCACCATCGACGAAGGCCCACGGGGACCCGTGGGCCTTCGTCGTGTGGTCGGTGTCAGATCGAGAAGCCGATAGCGCGCATCATGTCGCGGCCGTCGTCGGTGATCCGCTCGGGACCCCACGGCGGCATCCATACCCAGTTGATGCGGAAGCGCTCGACGATGCCGTCGAGCGACTGCGACACCTGCTCCTCGATGACGTCGGTGAGCGGGCAGCCGGCCGAGGTGAGCGTCATCGAGATGATGAGGGCGTCGTTCTCGTCGTCCCAGGCGAGGTCGTAGACGAGGCCGAGGTCGACGATGTTGACCCCGAGCTCGGGGTCGATGACGTCCTTCAGCCCCTCCTCGACCTGGTCGAAGAGCGCGGGTTCGAGCGACGTGGGCATGCGTCTAGGCTACGCGGGTCGCCCGGCTCACGCCTGGGCGACGAGGTAGCGGTCGTAGCCCTCGTCCTCGAGGCGCTCGGCGAGCTCCGGTCCGCCCTCCTCGGCGACCTTGCCGTCGACGAAGACGTGCACGAAGTCGGGGGTGATGTAGCGGAGGATGCGCGTGTAGTGCGTGATGAGCAGCACACCGAGCCCGGTCTCCTCATGGGCGCGGTTCACGCCCTCCGAGACGATCTTGAGCGCGTCGACGTCGAGGCCCGAGTCGGTCTCGTCGAGGATCGCGAACTTGGGCTTCAGCAGTTCGAGCTGCAGGATCTCGTGGCGCTTCTTCTCGCCGCCCGAGAAGCCCTCGTTGACGTTGCGCGCGGCGAACGACGGGTCCATGCGCAGCTTGCCCATCGCATCCTTCACGGTCGCGCCCCAGTGACGGATCGAGGGCTCCTCGCCGTCGATCGCGGTCTTCGCGGTGCGCAGGAAGTTGGTGACGGTGACGCCGGGGATCTCGACGGGGTACTGCATCGCGAGGAACAGGCCCGCACGGGCGCGCTCGTCGACGCTCATCGCGAGCACGTCCTGGCCGTCGAAGGTGATCGAGCCGCCCTCGACGGTGTAGCGGGGGTGGCCGGCGATCGTGTACGCGAGCGTCGACTTGCCCGAGCCGTTGGGGCCCATGACGGCGTGGATCTCGCCCTCGTTGATCGTCAGGTCGACGCCCTTGAGGATGTGCTTGGTGCCCTGGTCGGTCTCGATCGAGACCTTGAGGTCGCGGATTTCCAGAGTGGACATGATGTGGCCTTTCAGACCGCGAGCCGCACGGCCGGGTCGATGTACACGTCGCCGTCGATGATCTCGACCGCGAAGACGGGGACCGGCTCGTAGGCCGGGAGGTTCAGGGGCTTGCCGGTGGCGAACGAGAACTTCGACCCGTGCGCCCAGCACTCGAGGCCGTCGTCCTCCACGAAACCCTCGGAGAGCGAGATGTCGCCGTGGGTGCAGGTGTCGCCGATGGCGTGCACCTCGCCCGCGGAGTCCCGCACGACGGCGATCGCGACACCGTCCAGGACGACGCGACGCGCGGTCGCGGGTGAGAGCTCCTCGACGCCGCACACCTTCTGAGCGCTCATCGGGCCGCCTGCAGTTCCGCCTCGAGGGCCTCGTGCAGGCGCGCCTCGAGCACCGGCTCGCCGATCTTCTGGACGATCTCGCTGAGGAAGCCCAGCACGACGAGGCGACGGGCCTCGTCCTCGGGGATGCCGCGCGCCTGCAGGTAGAACAGCTGCTCGTCGTCGAAGCGACCGGTCGCGGAGGCGTGCCCGGCGCCCTCGATGTCGCCCGTCTCGATCTCGAGGTTCGGGATCGAATCGGCGCGGGTGCCGTCGGAGAGCACGAGGTTGCGGTTCTGCTCGTAGGTGTCGGTGCCGGTCGCGTCGCGGCCGATGAGCACGTCGCCGATCCAGACGGTGTGCGCGCCCTCGCCGTTCAGCGCGCCCTTGTAGGTGACCCGGCTGCGGGTGTGCGGGGCGTCGTGGTGCACGTAGACCTGCTGCTCGAGGTGCTGGCCGGCATCCGCGAAGTAGACGCCGTACAGCTCGGCCTCCGCGCCCTCCTCGGCGAGGTGGGCGGAGGGGTTGACCCGCACGACGGAGCCGCCGAGCGACACGATGATGTGGGTGAGGGTCGCGCCGTGCCCGATGCGGGCGAACTGGCTCGCGAGGTGCAGCGCGGTGTCGTCCCACTCCTGCACCGAGACCACCGTGATGTTCGCGTCGGCCTCGAGCACGATCTCGAGGTTCTCGGTGAGCCGCGCGTCACCCTGGCTGTCGAGCACGATGAGCCCGGTGGCACCCGCGGCGGCCGTGATGAGCGTGTGCGCGGCGCGCGGCGCATCCCCGAGGCCGGTGCGGGTCACGGTGAGCGTCTCGGCCTCACCGTCCAGACGGATGTGCAGGGCCTTCTCGAAGCTCGTCCAGGCGTTCGCGGCAGCGCGGTCCTCGGGGGTGCCGGCGGTGCCGACGAGCTCGTGGCTGCGGTCGACCCACTCGACGGTGGTGCCCGCCGCCTCCGGGTACAGGACCGCGTAGGGCGAGCCGTCGAGTTCACCGTCGATGAGACCGCGGAGCCGGTCGACGGGGCTGAACTTCCAGATCGCCTCGCGACCGGTGACCTCGGGGAACTCGTCGTGCGCGGTCGAGGCGAAGCGCTCCGAACGGGTCTGGACGGGCGCGGTCGCCCACCCTCCGTGCGAGTGCTCCGTCAGGCCGTGCTGTTCAGTCTGAACGGGGGTGCTCACTTAGCCGACGCTGCCTTCCATGCTCATCTCGATGAGCTTGTTGAGTTCGAGTGCGTACTCCATCGGCAGCTCGCGCGCGATGGGCTCGATGAACCCACGCACGATCATCGCCATCGCCTCGTCCTCGGGCATGCCGCGGGACTGCAGGTAGAACAGCTGCTCCTCGGAGACGCGCGAGACGGTCGCCTCGTGGCCGAGCTGCACGTCGTCGACACGGATGTCGATCGCCGGGTAGGTGTCGGAGCGCGAGATCGTGTCGACGAGCAGCGCATCGCAGCGCACCGTGTTGGCGGCGTGGTGCGCGTTGGCATCCACCCGCACCTCACCGCGGTAACCCGCGCGGCCGCCGCCACGGGCGATCGACTTCGAGACGATGGAGCTCGTGGTGTACGGCGCCATGTGGATCATCTTGGCGCCGGCGTCCTGGTGCTGGCCGGGGCCCGCGAAGGCGACCGACAGGGTCTCGCCCTTGGCGTGCTCCCCCACGAGGAAGATCGAGGGGTACTTCATCGTCACCTTGGAGCCGATGTTGCCGTCGATCCACTCCATCGTGGCGCCCTCGTGGGCGATCGCGCGCTTGGTGACCAGGTTGTAGACGTTGTTCGACCAGTTCTGGATCGTCGTGTACCGCACGCGGGCGTTCTTCTTGACGATGATCTCGACAACGGCCGAGTGCAGCGAGTCCGACTTGTAGATCGGCGCCGTGCAGCCCTCGATGTAGTGCACGTACGAGCCCTCGTCGGCGATGATGAGCGTCCGCTCGAACTGGCCCATGTTCTCGGTGTTGATGCGGAAGTAGGCCTGCAGCGGGATCTCGACGTGCACGCCCTTCGGCACGTACACGAACGAACCGCCCGACCAGACGGCCGTGTTGAGCGCCGCGAACTTGTTGTCGCCCGAGGGGATGACGGTGCCGAAGTACTCCTGGAAGATCTCCGGGTGCTCCTTGAGCGCCGTGTCGGTGTCGAGGAAGATGACGCCCTGCGCCTCGAGGTCCTCGCGGATCTGGTGGTAGACCACCTCGGACTCGTACTGGGCGGCGACGCCCGCGACGAGGCGCTGACGCTCCGCCTCCGGGATGCCGAGCTTCTCGTAGGTGTTCTTGATGTCCTCCGGAAGCTCCTCCCAGCTCTGGGCCTGCTTCTCGGTGGAGCGCACGAAGTACTTGATGTTGTCGAAGTCGATGCCCGTGAGGTCGGCGCCCCAGGTGGGCATGGGCTTCATGCCGAAGATCTTGAGAGCCTTGAGACGGTTCTGCAGCATCCACTCGGGCTCGTCCTTGAGGCGGGAGATGTCGGCGACGACCTCCTCGTTGAGCCCGCGTCGGGCGGAGGCGCCTGCCGCGTCGGAGTCCGACCAGCCGAATTCGTACTGGCCGAGGCTCGAGAGTTCCGGACGGTCGATGAGCACGTCTGACATGGGGCTACCTCTCTTCCACCGAAGCGAACCATTCCGCTCGTGTCGGCATTCCGGGTGGCTGGACGCTCACGCTCCAACCGGTCAAGTCTACAGTCCCGCCGGTTCCCTGGCCGGTTCCGGCCGAACCGCGCGTACCGCCCAGAGCCGGGGATCGGTGTCGAGCAGCACGCGGAGCGCCCCCACCCAGATGAGCGCGGCGAACACGACGTGCACGATGACGAGCAGTTCGGGCAGGCCGACGAGCGACTGGGCCACCCCCACCCCGAGCTGCGCGAGCAGCACGAGCAGGAACGTCCCGACGCGGCCGAGGGCGAGGCGACCGCCGTCCTCGCGTCGCAGCCGGAAGGCGAGCGCCGCGGCGATCCCCAGCACGACCAGCGCGATGACGCCGTGCAGCCACACGACCGCGGTCCAGTCGAACCCCATCCGCGGCACGTCGCTCGAGTCACCGGCGTGCGGTCCCGATCCGGTTACGAGGGTGCCGGCCGCGATGAGCACGGCGGTGGCGACGACGAGCGCCCAGGCGAGCGCGCGCGATCCGGCGGAGGGGCGCGGTCCGTCTCCCCCGCGCCAGCGGGCGCGGTGCCAGGTGAAGGTGGCGCAGGCGAGCAGGGTCATGGCGAGCACGAAATGCACGGCCACCATCCACGGGTTCAGCTCGAACCACACGGTGAAGCCGCCGGCGACCGCGTTGGCGACGACGAGCCAGAACATCGACCATGCGAGCCGGGTCATCGTCCTGTCGCGCGGCTGCTGCAGGCGGGCGGCGATGATCGCCCAGCCGACGGCCGCGATCAGCAGCATGGTGACCATCCGGTTGCCGAACTCGATGGCGCCGTGGATGCCGAGCTCGGGCGTGGCGACGAGGGAGTCCTCCGTGCAGGTGGGCCAGGTGGGGCAGCCGAGTCCGGATCCCGTGACGCGCACCGTCACCCCGCCCAGCACGATGAGCACGGAGGCGACGAGCGCCGCCGTCGTGCCCCAGCGCAGCGCGCGCGGGCCGAGGCTCCAGCGGGCGGCGGCCCAGCCGAGCGGCGTCGTCAGGCGCATCAGAGCGGGAGGGGGATGAAGACGAGCGGGTCGACGCCGACCGCGATGAAGACGAGGGTCAGGTAGGTGATGCTCGCGTGGAACACGCGCATCGGCTTCACCTCGCCCGGACGGATCGCGGCCGCGTAGAGCCGGTGCGACTCGATGAGGAACCAGGCGCCCGACAGCACCGCGATGACCGCGTAGACGACGCCCATGGGGGCCAGGGGCACGAGCAGCAGCGAGCACGCGACGGTGGCCCACGCGTAGAGCACGACCTGCAGGCCGACAGCCGTGCGGCCGCGTACCACCGCGAGCATCGGCACGGAGGCCGCCGCGTAGTCCTCGCGGTAGCGCATCGAGAGCGGCCAGTAGTGCGGCGGGGTCCAGAGGAAGACGATCCCGAAGAGGATGACGGGCGCCCAGTCGAGCGTGCCGGTGACGGCCGCCCAGCCGATCAGCACGGGCATGCAGCCCGCGATGCCGCCCCAGACGATGTTCTGCGGCGTGCGGCGCTTGAGGATGAGCGTGTAGATCAGCACGTAGAACGCGATCGCGACCGCCGAGAGCACGGCGGCGAGCCAGGTGGTGAACACCCACAGCACCGCGATCGAGACGATGCCGGTCACCCACGAGAACACGAGCGCCTCGCGCGGGCTGAGCTCCCCCGTCACGAGCGGACGGTTCTGGGTGCGCTTCATGAGCTTGTCGATGTCGCGGTCGATGTAGCAGTTGAACGCGTTGGCGCTCCCCGCCGAGAGCGCACCGCCCACGAGCGTCGCGACGACGAGCCCCAGGAAGTGCAGGTCGAGCTGGCCCTTCGCGGCGAGCACCATGACGGGTGCGGTCGTGACGAGCAGCAGCTCGATGACGCGCGGCTTGGTGAGGGCGACATACGCGAGCGCCTTGCGCCGGAGGCCGATTCGCCCGGGCGAGGCAACCGCATCCGCCGCCACGGCGTCGACGACCGGCATCTCGGGAGACGCCGGCGCGGGGGCGCTCTGGGCGGAATGCTGCATGGCTCCTCGGATCGGCTCGGCTGAGCCCAGTCTACGTCGCGTCACGGGCGCGTCATCCCGTGACTCGTGCCCGCGAGAGGATGCGTCTCTCGCTATGCTGGTCGTGCCCGCCGACCGTGCGCGCCTCCCCCATCCTCTGCTGACGATGGCGGCCGTGCGCGGTGCGCCGTCGAAGACCGATTCGGCGGGTTGACACCACCAGGGGCGCATGATGCTGCCCCGCATCCGAAAGGTCGACATACACGTGGCAGCACTCTCCTGGGACGAGCTCGACAAGAAGGCCGTCGACACGGCGCGAGTCCTCGCCGCAGACGCCGTGGAGAAGGTCGGCAACGGCCACCCGGGCACGGCGATGAGCCTGGCGCCCGCCGCCTACCTGCTCTTCCAGAAGGTCATGCGGCAGGACCCCTCCGACCCGCACTGGACGGGGCGCGACCGGTTCATCCTCTCGGCGGGCCACAGCTCGCTCACCCAGTACGTGCAGCTGTACCTCGGCGGCTACGGCCTCGAGCTCGACGATCTGAAGGCCCTGCGCACCTGGGGCTCGAAGACCCCCGGCCACCCCGAGTACGGGCACACCGCGGGTGTCGAGATCACGACCGGCCCGCTCGGCCAGGGCATCTCCTCCTCGGTCGGATTCGCGTACGCGCAGCGCTTCGAGCGCGGCCTGTTCGACCCGGACGCCGCCGACGGTGCGAGCCCCTTCGACCACTTCACCTACGTCATCGCGGGCGACGGCGACCTGCAGGAGGGTGTGAGCGCCGAGGCGTCCTCGCTCGCCGGCCACCAGCAGCTCGGCAACCTCATCGCGATCTACGACTCGAACCAGATCTCGATCGAGGACGACACCAACATCGCCTTCACCGAGGACGTCGCGAAGCGCTACGAGGCCTACGGCTGGCAGGTGCAGACCGTCGACTGGAAGAAGACGGGCGAGTACGTCGAGGACGTGCAGGCCCTCTACGACGCGATCCTCGCCGCGCAGGGCGAGCGCGCGAAGCCCTCGCTCATCATCCTCAAGACCATCATCGGCTGGCCGAGCCCCAAGAAGCAGAACACCGGCAAGATCCACGGTTCCGCCCTCGGCGCCGAGGAGCTCGCGGGCCTCAAGGAGGTGCTCGGCTTCGACCCGGCGGAGAGCTTTGTCGTCGCCGACGAGGTCATCGAGCGCACCCGGGGCGCGCTCGAGCGCGGCCAGGCGGCGCGCGCCGAATGGCAGCAGGGCTTCGACGCCTGGGCCACCGCCAACCCCGAGAAGAAGGCGCTGTTCGACCGCATCCAGTCGGGGCAGCTCCCCGACGGCGTCGAGGACGCGCTGCCCGTCTTCGAGGCCGGCAAGGACCTCTCCACCCGCGCCGCCTCCGGCAAGGTGCTCGGCGCCCTCGGCGCCGTCATCCCCGAGCTGTGGGGCGGATCGGCCGACCTCGCCGAGTCGAACCTCACGACCATCGAGGGCGCCAAGTCGTTCATCCCCACCCAGTGGTCCACGCACGAGTGGTCGGGCGACCCCTACGGCCGTGTGCTGCACTTCGGCATCCGCGAGCACGCCATGGGCGCGATCCTCAACGGCATCGTGCTGCACGGCAACACCCGCGCCTTCGGCGGCACCTTCCTCATCTTCAGCGACTACATGCGCCCCGCGGTGCGGCTGGCGGCCCTCATGAAGGTGCCGTCGATCTTCGTCTGGACGCACGACTCCGTCGCGCTCGGCGAGGATGGCCCCACCCACCAGCCGATCGAGCAGCTCACGACGCTGCGCGCCATCCCGGGCCTCGACATCGTGCGCCCCGCGGACGCCAACGAGGTCGCCTGGGCCTGGAAGACGATCCTCGAGCGCCGCGACGCCCCCGCCGGCATCGCGCTCAGCCGCCAGAACCTGCCCGTGTTCGCACGTGGCGAGGGGGCGGCCGAGGGCGACACCCTGGCTGCGGCATCGAACGTCGCGCGCGGCGCGTACGTGCTCGCGGAGGCGCCCGGCGGCACGCCCGACGTCATCCTGCTGGGGACGGGCTCCGAGGTGCAGTTCGCCCTCGAGGCGCGCGAGCAGCTGAAGGCGGAGGGCGTCAACGCCCGCGTCGTCTCGGTGCCGAGCCAGGAGTGGTTCGCCGAGCAGGACGCCGCCTACCGCGAGTCGGTGCTGCCGGCGTCGGTCACGGCGCGCGTCTCCGTCGAAGCGGGTCTCGCCCTCACCTGGGCGCCCTACCTCGGCGCCCACGGCCGCTCGGTGTCGATCGAGCACTTCGGCGCCTCCGCCGACTACAAGACGCTGTACCGCGAGTTCGGCATCACCACGGAGCACGTCGTGGCCGCCGCCCACGACTCGATCGCCGCCGCCGGCGCCTGACACGTACATCCCTCAACGGAAGAAGATCCAGCACCATGACCGACACCACCTCCAAGACCGCCGAACTGTCCGCCATCGGCGTCAGCATCTGGCTCGACGACCTCTCGCGTGAGCGCATCGCCGGGGGCTCCCTCGAGGCCCTCATCGCCGACCGCAACGTCGTCGGGGTCACCACGAACCCGACGATCTTCGCGGCCGCGCTCGCCAAGGGTCAGGCCTACGACGCGCAGGTCGCCGAGCTGGCGTCCGCCGGCGCGAGCGTCTCCGAGGCGGTCTTCGAGATCACGACGGATGACGTGGCCGCCGCCTCCGACATCTTCCGTGGGGTCTACGACGGCACCGCGGGCGTCGACGGTCGCGTCTCGATCGAGGTCGAGCCGGGCCTCGCCAACGACGCCGCCGGCACGATCGCGCAGGCGAAGCAGCTGTGGGCCAAGGTCGACCGTCCGAACGCGATGATCAAGATCCCCGCGACCGTCGAGGGCCTCGAGGCCATCACCGAGGTCATCGGCGCGGGCATCAGCGTCAACGTCACGCTCATCTTCAGCCTCGAGCGCCACCGCGCCGTCATCCGCGCCTACCTCGCCGGCCTCGAGAAGGCCCAGGCCGCCGGGATCGACATCTCGACGATCCACTCGGTCGCCTCGTTCTTCGTCTCGCGCGTCGACACCGAGATCGACAAGCGCCTCGAGGCGATCGGCACCCCGGAGGCGCTCGCCCTCAAGAGCAAGGCGGGCGTCGCGAACGCCCAGCTCGCCTACCAGCTCTTCGAGCAGGAGTTCGCGACCGAGCAGGCGCAGGCGCTCCTGGCCGCGGGCGGCAACGCGCAGCGTCCGCTGTGGGCATCGACGGGCGTCAAGGACCCGGCCCTTCCCGACACCCTCTACGTGACCGAGCTGGCCGTCGCGGGGGTCGTCAACACGATGCCCGAGAAGACGCTCGAGGCGACGTTCGACCACGCGCCGCTGCACGGCGACGCGGTCACCGGTTCGTACGCCGAGGCGCAGGGCGTGCTCGACGCGCTCGCCGCCGTGGGCGTCGACTACGACGACGTCACCGACACGCTCGAGCGCGAGGGCGTCGAGAAGTTCATCGTGTCCTGGAACGAGCTGCTCGACACCGTCACCGCGGCACTCGAGGCCGCGAAGTGACCGTCACCATCGCGGCCAGCGGTGCCGCGGCGGAGGCGATCGAGCGGGTCGTCCCGCAGCTCGTCTCCGACGGCGTCGCGGGACGCATCACGACCCTCGACGCGACCCTCTGGGGCCCCGCGGCCGAGGAGGAGGCCTCGAAGCGACTCGGCTGGACGGAGGCGGTGGCCGTCTCCGAGGGCCTCGTCGACGACATCCTCGCCCTGCGGGACGACCTGCACGCCCAGGGTGTCGACCACATCGTCCTCGGCGGCATGGGCGGCTCGTCGCTGGCCCCGGAGGTCATCGCGAACACCTACGGCGTCGAGCTCACGGTGCTCGACTCGACCGATCCCGCCCAGGTGCGTTCGGCGCTCGAGGACCGCCTCGCCCGCACCGCGGTCGTGATCTCCTCGAAGTCCGGCTCGACGGTCGAGACCGACAGCCAGAAGCGCGTCTACGAGCAGGCCTTCCGCGAGGCGGGCATCGACCCGATCTCGCGCATCGTCGTCGTGACCGACCCGGGGTCGCCGCTCGACCAGGCCGCCCGGGCCGACGGCTACCGCGTCTTCAACGCCGACCCGACCGTGGGTGGCCGCTACTCGGCGCTCACGGCCTTCGGCCTCGTGCCGACCGGCCTCGCGGGCGTCGACATCGCCGAGCTCCTCGACGAGGCGCAGGCCGTCTCGCTCGAGCTCGCCCTCGACACCGAGCACAACCCCGGCCTCGTGCTCGGCGCCGCGATCTCGGCGACGCGTCCGCTCCGGAACAAGCTCGGCATCGTGCCCGACGGCACGCACATCGTCGGCTTCGGCGACTGGGTCGAGCAGCTCATCGCCGAGTCGACCGGCAAGGACGGCACCGGCATCCTGCCCGTCGTGCTCGACGTCGACTCCTACGAGGTCACCGCCGGCCTGCCCGACGTGCAGCTCGTGCGGCTCGTCGCCAGCGCCCGCGAGACCCGTGAGGTGCGGGACGGCGAGATCGAGGTCTCCGGATCGCTCGGCGGCCAGCTGCTCGTCTGGGAGTACGCGACCGCCGTCGCCGGCCGCATCCTCGGCATCAACCCCTTCGACCAGCCCGACGTCGAATCGGCGAAGATCGCCGCGCGCGGCCTCCTCGACGCACGCCCCGAACCCGTCCCCGCGCTCTACACGGCGGACGGTGTCGAGGTGCGCACGGCGGGTGGGCTGACGATCTCGGACGAGACCCTCGACGGGGCCGTCGACGCTCTGCTCGCGGCGCTCCCCGCCGACGGGTACATCTCGGTGCAGGCCTACCTCGACCGGATCGCCTACCCCGAGCTCGCGGGCATCCGCGACGCCCTCGCGCGTCGCGCGGAGCGTCCCGTGACCTTCGGCTGGGGGCCGCGCTTCCTGCACTCGACCGGGCAGTTCCACAAGGGCGGCCCCGCCGTCGGCGTGTTCCTGCAGATCGTCGGCGCGGGCGAGGAGGACCTCGAGATCCCGGGACGGCCGTTCACCTTCGGGCAGCTCATCCAGGCGCAGGCCGCGGGCGACGCGAGCGTGCTCGCCGACCACGGCCGCCCCGTGCTGACCCTCACGCTCCCGCAGCCCGCCGCCGGTGTGGTGACGCTGCGCGAGCGGATCGGCTGAGCCATGCCGGTGGAGATCACGCGGGAGAACAACCCGCTCCGGCTCCCCTCCGACCGTCGGCTGAACCGCATCGCGGGACCGTCCAGCCTCATCATCTTCGGCGTCACGGGCGACCTGTCGCGCAAGAAGCTGATGCCGGCGGTCTACGACCTCGCCAACCGCGGGCTGCTGCCGCCGGGCTTCGCGCTCGTCGGCTTCGCCCGGCGCGACTGGGTCGACCAGGACTTCGAGAAGGTCGTGCACGACGCCGTCAAGCAGTACGCGCGCACCCCGTTCGACGAGGACGTCTGGCGCCAGCTCAAGCAGGGCATCCGCTTCGTGCAGGGCGAGTTCGACGACGACAGCGCGTTCGACCGGCTCAAGCAGACGCTCACCGAGCTCGACGCGAGTCGCGGCACCATGGGGAACCACGCGTTCTACCTGTCGATCCCGCCGAAGTCGTTCCCGCTCGTGACCGAGCAGTTGCGCCGTTCGGGGCTCGCCGAGCAGGCGCCCGGTCAGTGGCGGCGCGTCGTCATCGAGAAGCCGTTCGGGCACGACCTCGCCTCGGCGCGCGAGCTGAACGACGTCGTCGAGTCGGTCTTCCCGCCCGACAGCGTCTTCCGCATCGACCACTACCTCGGCAAGGAGACCGTCCAGAACATCCTGGCGCTGCGCTTCGCCAACCAGCTCTACGAGCCCATCTGGAACGCCAACTACGTCGACCACGTGCAGATCACGATGGCCGAGGACATCGGCGTCGGCGGCCGAGCCGGCTACTACGACGGCATCGGCGCGGCCCGCGACGTCATCCAGAACCACCTCCTGCAGCTGCTCGCCCTCACCGCGATGGAGGAGCCGGTCTCCTTCGCCGCCGCCGATCTGCGTGCCGAGAAGGAGAAGGTGCTCTCGGCCGTGCACCTGCCGAAGGATCTGTCCACCGCGACCGCCCGTGGGCAGTACGCGGGCGGCTGGCAGGGCGGCGAGAAGGTGCTCGGCTTCCTCGAAGAGGAGGGCATGAACCCGCAGTCGGTCACCGAGACCTACGCGGCGCTCAAGCTCGAGATCAACACCCGGCGTTGGGCGGGCGTGCCGTTCTACCTGCGCGCGGGCAAGCGCCTCGGACGCCGCGTGACCGAGATCGCGGTCGTCTTCACGCGCGCCCCGCAGTACCTGTTCGCGGAATCGCAGACCTCGGCCCTCGGCCAGAACGCGCTCGTCATCCGGGTGCAGCCGGACGAGGGCGTCACGATCCGCTTCGGCTCCAAGGTGCCGGGCGCCGGCATGCAGGTGCGCGACGTGACGATGGACTTCGGCTACGGCCACGCCTTCACCGAGGCGAGCCCGGAGGCCTACGAACGTCTCATCCTCGACGTGCTGCTGGGCGACCCGCCGCTCTTCCCGCGGCACGAGGAGGTCGAGCTCAGCTGGAAGATCCTCGACCCGATCGAGCAGTACTGGGACAGCCTCGGCGGACCCCTCGAGCAGTACCAGCCCGGCACCTGGGGCCCCGGCTCCGCCGACGAACTGCTCGAACGCGACGGCCGCACCTGGCGACGCCCCTGATCCGGAGACACCCATGATCGTCGACCTGCCCGACACCACCACGAGCGCCCTCTCGAAGGCGCTCGTCAAGATCCGCGAAGAGGGCGGCGCCGTCGCCCTCGGCCGGGTGCTGACCCTCGTGATCGCCACCCCGCTCGGCGAGGAGGAGGAGGCCATCGAGGCCGCCAACGACGCCTCACGCGAGCACCCGATGCGCGTCATCGTGCTGTCGCGTCGTCCCGAGCCCACCGACGAGGAGGCGCGTCTCGACGGGCAGATCCGCGTCGGCGGGGACGCCGGGGCGAGCGAGGTGGTCGTCCTGCGCGCCTACGGCGCCGCCGCCTCCGACGAGGAGGGGCTCGTCACGAGCCTCCTGCTGCCGGACGCGCCCGTCGTGGTGTGGTGGCCGAGCGTCGCCCCCCAGGCACCCAGCCGCTCCCCGCTCGGCCGCATCGCGCAGCGCCGGATCACCGACGCCGCCGAGGCGGCCGACCCGGTGCAGGCGCTCACGACCCTCGGTCGCAACTACCAGCCGGGCGACACCGACTTCTCGTGGACGCGTCTCACCCTGTGGCGGGCGCAGCTCGCCGCGGTGCTCGACCAGCCGCCCTACGAGCCCGTCACCGCGGTCACCGTGAGCGGCGCGTCCGACTCCCCCTCCACCGAGTTGCTGGCCGCCTGGCTGCGCCTGCAGCTGCAGGTGCCGGTGGCCCTCGAGACGACGCCGTCGCTCGGCTCTAGCGGCATCCACGGCGTCAAGCTCGAGCGGGCGTCGGGCATCATCGACCTCGAGCGCACCATGCCGAACGTCGCGACCCTCGTGCAGCCGAACCAGCCGACACACGACATCTCGCTGCCGCGCCGCAGCCTGCGCGATTGCCTGGCCGAGGAATTGCGTAGGCTCGACCCGGACGACCTCTTCGGCGAGGTGGTGCAGCGGGGACTCGCACTGCTCGACACGCCCGCCGAGAAGGTCTAGCGCAGAGGGGGCGGACCGTGACGGAACGACGGGTACGGGTCTACGACGGCAAGGCGGCGCTCGCGAACGCGGTCGCCGCGCGGTTCATCAAGCGTCTCGTCGAGACGCTCGCGGAACAGGATCGTGCGCACGTCGTGCTCACCGGCGGCACCATGGGCGAGGCCGTCCTCGCGGCGGTGCGCGAGTCCGCGCGCCGCGACACGGTCGACTGGTCGCGGGTGACGTTCTGGTGGGGCGACGAACGCTACCTCCCGGCGGGCGACCCGGACCGCAACGAGACGCAGTCCCGGCATGCGCTCCTGGACGCGCTCGAGCTCTCCCCCGCGCAGGTCAAGGCCTTCCCCGCCCTCGGGGAGCACGCCGACATCGAGGCGGCGGCCGAGGCCTACGCGGCGGAGCTCGCGGCGGCCGCGCCGGCCGGTGCGACGCATCCGCGTTTCGACATCACCTTCCTGGGCGTCGGCGGGGACGGCCACATCGCGTCGCTGTTCCCCGACCACGAGGCGATCCGCGACACGCAGCACGTGGTGCTCGCCGAGACGAACTCCCCGAAGCCGCCGCCCGCGCGGCTCACGCTCACCTTGCCCGTCATCAACTCCTCCGAGCGGGTGTGGCTCGTGCTCGCGGGCGCGGACAAGGCGGGCGCGCTCGGTCTCGCACTCGCCGACGCGAACCCGCACGACGTGCCCGTCGCCGGGGTCTCCGGGCGCGCGCGCACCGTGTTCTTCGTCGACGCGGAGGCCGCGGCCGAAGTGCCGGAGAACCTGCTCACGCGCGAGCGGTTCTGGACCGCCGCGCACGAGATCCCGGCGAACTGACCCGGCCTGCCGCCCGGGCTGGATTCAGGCGGTGCCGCGGCGCTCGCGCAGCTGCTGGAGGGCGTCCTCGAGGATCTGGGCGGCCTCGTCGTCGGAGCGGCGCTCCTTCACGTACGCGAGGTGCGTCTTGTAGGGCTCGGTCTTCGCGAGCAGCGGCGGGTTCTCGCGGTCGCGCCCGGCGGGCAGGCCCGTCGACGGGCTGTCGATGACGTCGGGGATCTCCTCCTCGGGCAGGTTCGCCGCGAAGTAGCGGACGGTCTCGTTGCCCTGGGCGTCCCAGTACGAGATCGCGATGCGATCCGCGTGGTACCCGCGGTCCTGCTCCCCCATCGGCCCGGACCCGACGCGGGATCCCCGGATGGCGCTACCGCCCGATGCCATGCTGTCTCCTCGTGGTGGTGGTGGTGGTGGTCGACGACGGCCGTCAGGCCGCGCCCACGCCGAACTTCGTCAGCAGCCCGAGCACCACGATGGAGAAGAACCAGGTGATGCCCAGTGCGACCGTGATGCGGTTCAGGTTGCGCTCGGCGACGCCCGAGGCGCCCAGGTTGCTCGTCACGCCGCCGCCGAACATGTCGGACAGACCGCCGCCGCGCCCCTTGTGCAGGAGGATCAGCAGGGTCAGCAGCAGACTCGTGATGCCGAGCAGGATCTGGAATGCGACCTGCACGATCGACCAGAGAACGTCCATGGGTTGCCTTTCGGGTCGGCCAGACGGCCGAGGATCAGTATAAGCGAGGCCGCACGTGACGGCCGTCATCCGGCGTCAGAGTGTGCCGACGTGGCTCTTGAAGCGCACGATGCTCGCGAACTCCTCGAGCTGGAGGCTCGCACCGCCGACGAGCGCGCCGTCCACATCCGGCTCCTTGAGGAAACCGGCGATGTTGTTCGCCTTCACCGAGCCGCCGTAGAGGATGCGGGTGGCTGCGGCCGCGTCGTCACCGAGCACCTCCGCGATGAGCGCGCGCAGCGCCTCGCACACCTGCTGGGCCTGCGCGCTGGTCGCGGCCTGACCGGAGCCGATCGCCCACACCGGCTCGTACGCGACGACGATCTCCTTGCCCGCGACGACGCCCTCGAGGGCCGTGCGCAGCTGCGCCACCGGTACGGCGCTCGGGCCGTGCTGCTCGAGGTCCTCCGCCGTCTCGCCCACGCAGATGATCGGCACGATGCCGTGCCGGTGGGCGGCCGCCACCTTGGCGGCGACGAGCTCGTCGGTCTCGCCGTGGTACTGGCGACGCTCCGAGTGGCCGATGATGACGTACGCGGAGTCGAGCGCCGCGAGGAAGGCGCCCGAGATCTCGCCGGTGTACGCACCGGCGTCGTGAGCGGACAGATCCTGGCCGCCGAACTTGAGCGGCAGCTTGTCGCCCGCCACGAGGGTCTGCACGGAACGCAGGTCGGTGAACGGCGGGAAGACCGCCACCTCGACGTCGGAGAAGTCGTGCTTCTTGTCCTCGAGGGTCCAGGCGAGCTTCTGCACGAACGCGATCGACTGCAGATGGTCGAGGTTCATCTTCCAGTTGCCGGCGATGAGCGGCGTGCGGGCTGCTACTGCCATCCGAGGACCTCCAGTCCGGGGAGCTTCTTGCCCTCGAGGAACTCGAGGCTCGCGCCGCCGCCCGTCGAGACGTGACCGAACTGCTCGTCCGGGAAGCCCAGCTGGCGGATCGCGGCGGCCGAGTCGCCGCCGCCGACGACCCCGAGGCCGTCGACGTGGGTGAGCGCCTCGGCGACGGCGCGCGTCCCGGCGGCGAACGCCGGGAACTCGAACACGCCCATCGGGCCGTTCCAGAAGACGGTCTTCGACGCCCGCACCCGCTCGGCGAACGCGGCCGCCGTGTCGGGGCCGATGTCGAGCCCGATCCCGGAGGCGCCGAACGCCGTGTCCTCGATCCCCGAGGCCGGGGCGACCACGTGGTCGGCGTCGGCCGAGAAGCCGGAGGCGACCACGACATCCGTCGGCAGCACGAGCTCGACGCCGCGCTCGGCCGCCTCGGCGAGGTAGCCGCGGACCGTGTCGAGCTGGTCGGCCTCGAGCAGGCTCGAGGCGACCTTGTGGCCCTGCGCGGCGAGGAAGGTGAAGAGCATGCCGCCGCCGATGAGCAGTGCATCCACCCGCGGCAGCAGGTGGCCGATGACGCCGAGCTTGTCGGAGACCTTGGAGCCTCCGAGCACGACCGTGTACGGCCGCTCGGGGTTCTCGGTGAGCTTGTCGAGCACCTCGAGCTCGGCCGCGATGAGCAGACCGGCGGCGCTCGGGAGCGCCTGCACGAGCTCGTAGACGCTCGCCTGCTTGCGGTGCACGACCCCGAAGCCGTCCGACACCACGACGTCGCCGAGGGCGGCGAGCTGCGCGGCGAAGGCCTCACGCTCGGCGGCGTCCTTCGACGCCTCACCCGGGTTGAACCGCAGGTTCTCGAGCAGCACGACGCCGGGCGTCGGCGCCGCCTCGACGACGCCGGCCGCCGACTCCCCCACCGTCTCCGGCGAGAAGGCGACGTCGACGCCGAGCAGCTCGCCCAGCCGCACCGCGACGGGCGCGAGCGAGTACTTGGGGTCCGGAGCACCCTCCGGACGACCGAGGTGGCTCATCACCACGACCTTCGCACCCCTCTCGAGGAGCAGGCGGATGGTCGGGACGGAGGCGCGCACGCGCCCGTCGTCGGTGATGACGCCGTCCTTGAGCGGAACGTTGAGGTCGCAGCGCAGGAGCACGACCTTGCCGGACAGCTCTCCCAGGCTGTCGATCGTCCGGAGGGTCATCGCTTAGAGGCGCTCGGCGACGTACTCGGTGAGGTCGACCAGACGGTTCGAGTAGCCCCACTCGTTGTCGTACCAGGCCGACAGCTTGACCTGGTCGCCGATGACGCGCAGCAGGCCCGCGTCGAAGATCGACGAGTGCGGGTCGGTGACGATGTCGCTCGAGACGATCTCGTCCTCGGTGTACTTGAGGATGCCCTTGAGGTAGCCCTCGGCGGCCTCCTTGTAGACCGCCTTGATCTCGTCGACGGTGGCCGACTTGCTCGCGGTGACGGTGAGGTCGGTGATCGAGCCGGTGGGCACCGGCACGCGCAGCGCGAAGCCGTCGAGCTTGCCGACGAGCTCGGGCAGGACGAGGCCGATGGCCTTGGCGGCACCCGTGGAGGTCGGCACGATGTTGATCGCGGCGGCGCGGGCGCGACGCAGGTCGCTGTGCGGGCCGTCCTGGAGGTTCTGATCGGCCGTGTAGGCGTGCACGGTCGTCATGAGGCCGCGCTCGATGCCGAAGTTGTCGTTGAAGACCTTGGCGAGCGGCGCGAGGCAGTTGGTGGTGCACGACGCGTTCGAGATGATGTGCTGCGTCGCCGGGTCGTAGTCGCCCTCGTTGACACCCATCACGAAGGTGGCGTCCTCGCCCGTGGCGGGGGCCGAGATGAGCACCTTCTTGGCGCCGCCGCCGTCGATGTGCTTGCGGGCGTCGACGGCCTTGGTGAAGCGCCCCGTCGACTCGATGACGATGTCGACACCGTAGTCGGACCACGGCAGCAGGGCGGGGTCGCGCTCTTCGAAGACGCGGATGGCCTTGCCGCCGACGACGATGTTCTCGTCGTCGTACTCGACGGTGGCGTCGAGACGTCCCGTGACCGAGTCGTACTTGAGCAGGTGCGCGAGGGTCTTGTTGTCCGTGAGGTCGTTCACGGCCACGATCTCGAGGTCGGCGCCCTGGGCGAGGGCGGCACGGAGGTAGTTGCGACCGATCCGGCCGAAGCCGTTGATGCCGATCTTGACGGACACGTTGTCTCCTTGATGAGCGCTGGATGCGCGAGGTGTCTGGATGTGGTGAGTAGAGGGGGTGGCCGGGGCGCGGGCCCCGGCCACCTCGCCTGCTACGACAGTAGCAGCAGCCCCGCACCGCCCGAACGTGCGGCGTCGAAGCGGGCCCCGGCATCCGCCCAGTTGGCGATGTTCCAGAACGCCTTCACGTAGTCCGCCTTGACGTTGACGTAGTCGAGGTAGAACGCGTGCTCCCACATGTCGAGCTGGAGGATGGGCGTGATCCCGAGCGGCGTGTTGTTCTGCTGGTCGTAGAGCTGGTGCACGAGCAGGCGGGCGCCCACCGGGTCCCAGGCGAGCACCGCCCAGCCCGAGCCCTGCAGGCTGTTCGCGGCGGCGCTGAAGTGGCCCACGAACTTGTCGAACGACCCGAAGAACTCGTCGATCGCGGAGGCGAGCTCGCCGACCGGCTTGTCGCCGCCGTCGGGCGAGAGGTTCTTCCAGAAGATCGAGTGGTTGACGTGCCCGCCGAGGTGGAAGGCGAGGTCCTTCTCGAGCTTCGGCACGTTCGTGAAGTCGCCCGAGTCGCGCGCCTCCTCGAGCTTCTCGAGGGCGGTGTTCGCGCCGGCGACGTAGGCCGCGTGGTGCTTGTCGTGGTGCAGCTCCATGATCCGGGCGCTGATGCTCGGTTCGAGCGCCGCGTAGTCGTAGGGCAGATCCGGGAGGCTGTAGACGGCCATGGTTCTCCTTCTTCCTTCTTGAGGTTCTCGAGGTCTATTCGTCGAAGTCGGGCGGCAGGTTGGCGTCCGTGCCGGGGATCCCGAGATCGGAGGCGCGCTTGTCGGCCATCGCCAGCAGACGGCGGATGCGGCCGGCCACGGCGTCCTTCGTCATGGGCGGGTCGGCGAAGTGGCCGAGCTCGTCGAGGCTCGCGTCGCGGTGCTCGAGCCGCAGGGTGCCCGCGTAGCGCAGGTGGTCGGGGATCTCCTCGCCGAGGATCTCCATCGCCCGCTCGACGCGCGCGCACGCGGCCACGGCGGCCTGCGCGGAACGGCGCAGGTTCGCGTCGTCGAAGTTGACGAGCCGGTTCGCGGTCGCTCGCACCTCGCGGCGCTGGCGCAGCTCCTCCCAGGCGGTCACGGCGCGCTCGGCGCCCATGAGGCGCAGCATCGCGGCAATCGCCTCTCCCTCGCGGATGATCACCCGGTGCACACCGCGCACCTCGCGTGCCTTGGCGGGCACCTTGAGGCGCCCGGCGGCGCCGACCAGCGCCATCGCGGCCTCGTTACCGGGGCAGGTGACCTCGAGCGCTGCCGACCGGCCGGGGTCGGTGAGGGTGCCGCGGGCGAGGAACGCCCCCCGCCAGATCGCCGCGAGGTCCTCGCGTGAGCCGGTCGTGAGCCGGTTCGGCAGGCCGCGTACCGGGCGGCGGCGCGCATCCAGGAGTCCGGTCTGGCGCGCGAGCGTCTCGCCGCCGTCGACCACCCGCACGACGAACGTCGTGGTCTTCTGCGGGCCGGACCCGCCGATGAGCTTCCCCTCGCTGCGCACGCCGTACAGCTCGGCGAGGTCGCGGCGCACGCGCTGCGCGACCGTCTGCGAGTCGAGCTCCGCCTCGACCGCGATGCGGCCGGAGATGATGTGCAGACCGCCGGAGAAGCGCAGCAGCGCCGCGAGCTCGGCCGCGCGCACGCTCGTCTTGCCGACTTCGACGGAGACGAGCTCCTCCTTGACGTCAGCCGTCAGTGCCACGCGCTCATTCCTCGTTCTCTTCTCGGATCCCTGCGGTCATCGCTCACTCGCGCCCGAGGTCGCGATGCCGAACGGCGACGGACACCCCGGGGAGTTCACGGAGGCGGCGTGCCACCTCCTCGACGATCGCCACGGACCGGTGCTTGCCGCCTGTGCATCCTACGGCGATCGTAGCGTGGCGCTTGTTCTCGCGCCGATAGCCGTCGACGACGACCGCCAGGGCGGCGACATAGTGCGTCACGAACTCGTCGACGCCCTCCTGGGCGAGCACGTAGTCGCTCACCCGCGCGTCGAGTCCGGTGAGCGGCGCGAGCTCGCCCACCCAGAACGGGTTCGGCAGGAAGCGCATGTCGGCCACCATGTCGGCATCTGCGGGCAGTCCGTACTTGAAGCCGAAGCTCATCACGGTGAGCTTGACGCGCGGCGTCGACTCGCCCCCGAACAGCTCGGCGACACGGGTGGCGAGCTGGTGGACGTTGAGCTGCGAGGTGTCGATGACGACGTCGCTCTGCTCGCGCAGGCCCGTCATCCGACCGCGCTCGGCGACGATGCCGTCGAGGAGCGTGCCGTCGCCCTGCAGCGGATGCGGTCGCCGCACCTGCTCGAAGCGCCGCACGAGGGCGTCGTCGGACGCGTCGAGGAACACCACCCGGGCGCTGCCGGCGGACTGGAGCTCGGCGACGCTCGCCTGGGCGTCTTCGAAGAGACGTCCCCCGCGCACGTCGACGACGGCCGCGATCTTCGGGATCGCCTCCCCCGTGTGGGCGCCGAGATCGACGAGCGGGCGGAGCATCTGCGGGGGCAGATTGTCGACGACGTACCACCCGAGATCCTCGAGGGCGTTCGCGACCGTGGAACGGCCGGCACCCGACATGCCCGTCACGACGAGCAGTTCCCGCCCGTCGTCCCCGTCGCTCATGCCTCGCCGTCTTCCCGTCGTCGCCCGCCTCCCAGCCTAGCCACGATGGCGGTCGCGAGTTGGGGCCCGATCCCCCGCACCTCGGCGATCTCGGCCTCATCGGCGGCCTTCAGCCGGGCGACCGAGCCGAAGTGCCGCAGCAGCTCGCGCGAGCGCGCGGGCCCGAGGCCGGGGATCTCGGCGAGCACGGTGCCGATGTCGGCGCGCCGCTTCTGGCGCTGGAAGGTGATCGCGAAACGGTGCGCCTCGTCGCGGATGCGCTGCACCAGGAAGAGGGCCTCGCTGCCGCGCGGCAGGATCACGGGGAACGGGTCGTCGGGGAGCCACAGCTCCTCGAGCCGCTTGGCGATGCCCACGAGCGGGATGTCGTCGATCCCGAGCTCGTCGAGCACCGCGGCCACCGCCTGCACCTGCGGCTGGCCCCCGTCGACGATGAGCAGTCCGGGACGGTACGCGAAGCGCCGCCGCGGCCGGGCGCCCTCCTCCGCCTCCGTCGGGGTCTCGTCCTCGTCGAGCCGCGCGAGGCGCCGACGCAGCACCTGGGCGAGCGATTCGGTGTCGTCGTTCGTGTCGTGCACGGCGAACTTGCGGTAGTCGGACTTCTTCGGAAGCCCGTCCTCGAACACCACCATCGACGCGACGACGTTGGTGCCGCCGAGGTGCGAGACGTCGTAGCACTCCATGCGCAGCGGGGCCTCGTCGAGCCCGAGCGCCTCCTGCAGTTCGCCGAGAGCCTGGCTGCGGGCCACGTAATCCGCCGTGCGCCGCGTCTTGTAGAGCGCGAGCGCCTGCTTCGCGTTGAGCGAGGCCGTCTGCAGCAGTGCCGCCTTCTCGCCGCGCTTCGCGGTCTTGAGCGCCACGGCACCGCGCTCCCGGCGATCGCCGAGCCACTGCTCGAGCGCGGGGGCGTCGTCGGGCAGCACGGGCACGACGATCTCGCGGGGCGGCTGCTCCGTCTCGTAGGCGGTCTCGATCACCGATTCGACGAGCTCGCCCGAGCTGATGTCGAGCTCCTTGTCCACGACCCAGCTGCGCACCCCGCGGATGCGGCCGCCGCGCACCACGAACTGCTGCACCGCGGCGGCCAGCTCGTCCTCCTCGATGCCGAAGACGTCGACGTCCGTCGCCTCGGCGAGCACGACGGCGCTCTTCTCGAGCACGTTCTCGAGCGCCTGGATGCGGTCGCGGATCTTCGCGGCGCGCTCGTATTCGAAGGCGGTCGCCGCATCCTTCATCTCCCGCTGCAGCAGCGTGATGACGCTGCGGTCGTGGCTCGCCATGAACGCCACGAACTGGTCGACGATCTCGCGGTGCTCCTCGATCGTCACCCTCTGCGAGCACGGGCCGCCGCAGCGCCCGATCTGGCCCGGGAAGCAGGGGCGTCCGCTCTGCATCGCGCGCTTGTAGCTCGCATCCGAGCAGGTGCGGATCGGGAACGCCTTGATCATCAGGTCGATGGTCTCGCGCACCGCCCACACCTTCGGGTACGGGCCGAAGTAGCGCGCCCCCGGAATACGGCGGTTGCGGGTGACCATGACCCGCGGTGCCTCGTCGGCGAGCGTGACGACCATGTACGGGTAGCTCTTGTCGTCGCGGAACTTGACGTTGTACGGCGGCGAGAACTCCTTGATCCAGGTGTACTCCAGCTGCAACGCCTCGACGTCGCTGCCGACGACCGTCCACTCGACCTTCGATGCCGCCAGCACCATATGCCGGGTGCGCTCGTGCAGGCTGCGCAGCGGCTGGAAGTAGTTCGAGAGGCGCTGGCGGAGGTTCACGGCCTTGCCGACGTAGAGGATGCGGCCGGCGGCATCCGAGAAGCGGTAGACCCCGGGCGCCGCGGGGATCTCGCCGGCCTTCGGTCGCCAGGGCAGCACGTCGGCGCGCGGCGACGGGCTCACGGGGTCAGCCCGCCTTCCGGCGTCCCCGCCCGGCCGCCTCGGACTCGAGGAGCTCCGCGAGGAAGCGCCCGGTGTGGCTCGCCGCGTTCCGCGCGACCTGCTCTGGCGTGCCGGTGGCGATCACCTGGCCACCGCCCGATCCGCCCTCGGGACCGAGGTCGATGATCCAGTCGGCGCTCTTGATGACGTCGAGGTTGTGCTCGATCACGATGACCGAGTTGCCCTTGTCGACGAGCCCGTTCAGCACCTCGAGCAGCTTCCGCACGTCTTCGAAGTGCAGGCCCGTGGTCGGTTCGTCGAGCACGTAGATCGAGCGGCCGTTGGAGCGCTTCTGCAGCTCGGTCGCGAGCTTCACGCGCTGCGCCTCGCCGCCGGAGAGGGTCGTCGCGCTCTGGCCGAGGCGCACGTAGCCGAGCCCGACATCCACGAGGGTCTTGAGGTAGCGATGGATGGCCGTGATCGGCTCGAAGAACTCGGCCGCCTCGGCGATCGGCATGTCGAGCACCTCGGCGATGTTCTTGCCCTTGTAGTGCACCTGCAGGGTGTCGCGGTTGTAGCGCGCGCCGTGGCACACCTCGCACACGACGTACACGTCGGGCAGGAAGTTCATCTCGATCTTGATGGTGCCGTCACCCGAGCAGTTCTCACAGCGTCCGCCCTTGACGTTGAAGCTGAACCGGCCGGGCTGATAGCCGCGCGCCTTCGCCTCGATCGTCTCCGAGAACAGGGTGCGGATGCGGTCGAAGACGCCCGTGTAGGTCGCCGGGTTCGAGCGCGGGGTGCGGCCGATGGGGGCCTGATCCACGTGCACGACCTTGTCGAGGTGCTCGAGCCCCGTCACGCGCTTGTGCTTGCCGGGCACCTGACGGGCGCCGTTCAGCTGGTTGGCGAGCACCTTGTAGAGGATGTCGTTGACGAGGCTCGACTTGCCCGAGCCGGAGACGCCCGTGACGGCGACAAAGGCGCCGAGCGGGAAGCTCACGGTCACGTTCTGCAGGTTGTTGGCCTGAGCGCCCTCCACCGTCAGCTGCCGCTTCTTGTCGATCGGGCGCCGCTTCGCGGGCATCGCGATCGCCCGGCGCCCCGCCAGGTAGTCCCCCGTGACGGAGGCGTGGTTGTCGAGCAGCGCCTCGTAGCCGCCCGAGTGCACCACGCGGCCACCGTGCTCTCCCGCGCCCGGGCCGATGTCGACGATCCAGTCGGCGGTGCGGATGGTGTCCTCGTCGTGCTCGACGACGATGAGCGTGTTGCCGAGGCTCTTGAGCTTCACGAGCGTGTCGATCAGTCGGCGGTTGTCGCGCTGATGCAGGCCGATCGAGGGCTCGTCGAGCACGTAGAGCACGCCCGTGAGCCCCGAGCCGATCTGGGTCGCGAGGCGGATGCGCTGGGCCTCGCCGCCCGAGAGCGTCGCCGCCGCGCGCGCCATCGTCAGGTATCCGAGACCGACCTCGAGCAGGAACTCGAGCCGCAGACGGATCTCGCGCAGCACCTGCGCGGCGATCCGCGCCTCGCGCTCGGTGAGCTCGAGCCGCTGCATGAACTCGTACGCGGTCACCAGGCTGAGCTCGGCGACATCCGAGATGCTCTCCCCCGCGACGCGCACCGCGAGCACCTCGGGCTTCAGCCGCTTGCCCGCGCAGACCGGGCACGGCACCTCGCGCAGGTACTCGCCGTAGCGCTGCTGCGACCAGTCGGACTCGGCCTCGTGGTACTTGCGCTCGATGTAGGGCATGACGCCCTCGAAGCCCGTCGAGTACTTCATCGTGCGGCCGAAGCGGTTGCGCCACTGCACGACGACCTCGAAGTCGTTGCCCTGCAGGATCGCCGCGCGCACCTCGTCCGGCAGTTCGCCCCACGGGGTGTCGAGCGAGAAGTCGAGGTCGCGCGCGAGCCCCTGCAGCAGTCGCTGGAAGTAGCTGTAGAGACCCTTGCCGCCCTGGTTCCAGGGGAGGATGACGCCCTCGTTGAGGCTGAGCTCCGGGTCGCCGATCACGAGATCCGTGTCGACCGCCATCTTCGTGCCGAGGCCCGAGCACTCGGGGCAGGCGCCGAACGGCGCGTTGAACGAGAAGGTGCGCGGCTCGATCTCGGTGAGCTGGATGGGGTGGCCGTTCGGGCACGACAGCTTCTCGCTGAACGAGCGGCGGCGGGTCTTCGCGGTGGGCTCCTCGTCGACGAAGTCGATCTCGAGTACCCCGCCCGCGAGGCCGAGCGCGGTCTCGACGGAGTCGGTGACGCGCGTGAGCAGCTCGTCGGAGGCGACGAGCCGGTCGATCACGACGGCGATGTCGTGCTTGTACTGCTTCTTGAGCGCGGGGGGCTCGGCCAGCTGCACGAGCTCGCCGTCGACGATCGCCCGGGAGTAGCCGGATGCCGAGAGCTCCTTGAAGAGGTCGACGAACTCGCCCTTCTTCTGCGAGACGACGGGCGCCAGCACCTGATAGCGGGTGCCGGTCGGCAGCTCCATGAGCTGGTCGGCGATCTGCTGCACCGTCTGGCGCTGGATCCTCTCGCCGCAGACCGGGCAGTGCGGCTCGCCGATGCGCGCCCACAGCAGACGCATGTAGTCGTAGATCTCGGTGATCGTGCCGACCGTGGAGCGCGGGTTGCGGTTGGTCGACTTCTGGTCGATCGAGACGGCCGGGCTCAGGCCCTCGATGAAGTCGACGTCGGGGCGGTCCACCTGCCCGAGGAACTGGCGGGCGTAGGCGGACAGCGACTCGACGTAGCGGCGCTGGCCCTCGGCGAAGATCGTGTCGAACGCGAGGCTCGACTTGCCGGACCCCGACAGCCCCGTGAAGACGACGAGCGCATCCCGAGGGATCTCGAGGTCGACGTCCTTCAGATTGTGGACGCGTGCGCCTCGGACGCTGAGCTTCTGGCTCCCGGAGACAGGGGTGATCGACACTGAACCCATTCTACGGGCGGCCTCCGACACGCGCTCGGGCGCTAGCGCACGTGCCCGACCGACTCCATCTGGCGCAGCTCCTTCTTGAGCTCGGAGAGCTCGTCGCGCAGCCGCGCCGCGAGCTCGAACTTGAGCTCCCCGGCCGCCTGCAGCATCTGCTCGTTGAGGTCGGCGATGATCGTCTCGAGCTCGGCGGCGCCGGAGGCGCCCACGCCCTCGCGTCGCAGGTTCGGGGTCGGCGAGCGGCGCTTCGAGCCGTCCTGACCGCTGCGGCCGGCGAGCAGCTTCGCGGTGTCGGCCTCTTCCCGGGCCAGGATGTCGGTGATGTCGGCGATGCGCTTGCGCAGCGGCTGAGGGTCGATGCCGTGCTCGACGTTGTAGGCGACCTGCTTCTCGCGGCGCCGGTTGGTCTCGTCGATCGCGATCTTCATCGAGTCGGTGAGGTTGTCGGCGTACATGTGCACCTCGCCCGAGACGTTGCGGGCGGCGCGACCGATCGTCTGGATGAGCGAGGTCGAGGAGCGCAGGAAGCCCTCCTTGTCGGCGTCGAGGATCGCCACGAGCGACACCTCCGGCAGGTCGAGGCCCTCGCGCAGCAGGTTGATGCCGACGAGCACGTCGTAGACGCCCGCCCGCAGTTCGGTGAGCAGTTCGACGCGGCGCAGGGTGTCGACATCCGAGTGCAGGTAGCGCACCCGCACGCCGGCCTCGGTGAGGTAGTCGGTGAGCTCCTCGGCCATCTTCTTGGTGAGGGTCGTCACGAGCACGCGTTCGTCGCGCTCGGCCCGGATGCGGATCTCCTCGAGCAGGTCGTCGATCTGGCCCTTCGAGGGCTTCACGACGATCTGCGGGTCGACGAGCCCCGTCGGGCGGATGATCTGCTCGACCACGCCGTCGCCCATCGAGAGCTCGTACTTGCCGGGGGTGGCCGAGAGGTAGATCTTCTGACCGACCCGGTCGAGGAACTCCTCCCAGCGCAGCGGGCGGTTGTCGAGCGCGCTCGGCAGACGGAAGCCGTGCTCGACGAGGGTGCGCTTGCGGCTCGCGTCGCCCTCGTACATCGCGCCGATCTGCGGCACCGTGACGTGCGACTCGTCGATCACCACGAGGAAGTCGTCGGGGAAGTAGTCGAGCAGGGTGTTCGGCGGCTGCCCCGCCTGGCGGCCGTCGATGTGCCGCGAATAGTTCTCGATGCCGTTGCAGAAGCCGATCTGCTCCATCATCTCGAGATCGAAGCCCGTGCGCATGCGCAGCCGCTGCGCCTCGAGCAGCTTGCCCTGTCGCTCGAGTTCGGGCAGCCGCTCGGCGAGCTCCTCCTTGATGGAGCGGATGGCGCGCTGCATCGCCTCGGGGCTCGCGGCGTAGTGCGTGGCCGGGAAGATCGACACCGCATCCATCTGCCGCATGACGTCGCCCGTGAGCGGGTGCAGGGCGTAGAGGGCCTCGATCTCGTCGCCGAACATCTCGATGCGCACGGCGAGCTCCTCGTAGACGGGGATGATCTCGATCGTGTCGCCGCGCACCCGGAACTTGCCGCGCGAGAAGTCGACGTCGTTGCGCTCGTACTGCATGTTGATGAAGCCGCGGACGAGCTTGTCGCGGGAGATGCGGTCGCCGACCTGCAGGGCGACCATCGCGCCGAGGTACTCCTCGGCGGCACCGAGGCCGTAGATGCACGACACCGTCGAGACGACCACGACATCCCGCCTGCTCAGCAGCGAGTTGGTGGTGGAGTGCCGGAGGCGCTCGACCTCGGCGTTGATCGAGCTGTCCTTCTCGATGAAGGTGTCGGTCTGCGGGACGTACGCCTCGGGCTGGTAGTAGTCGTAGTAGCTGACGAAGTACTCGACCGCGTTGTTCGGCATGAGCTCGCGGAACTCGTTGGCGAGCTGCGCCGCGAGGGTCTTGTTGTGGGCGAGGACGAGCGTGGGACGCTGCACCTGCTCGATGAGCCACGCGGTCGTCGCGGACTTGCCCGTTCCGGTGGCGCCGAGGAGCACGATGTCCGACTCCCCCGCCTGCACCCGGTGCGCGAGCTCGGCGATCGCGGTCGGCTGATCGCCGCTCGGGGTGTAGTCGGAGACGACCTCGAACGGACGCACGGAACGCGTCGGCTGCATGAGAACAGCCTAGGCAGCGCCCCCGACACCGCGCAGGCTCGACCAGAGGGCGTCGACCTGGGCCAGGGTCTCCTCGAGGGTGCCGTTCGCGTCGACGACGTGGTCGGCGATCGCGAGACGCGCCGCCTCCGGGGCCTGGGCCGCGATGCGTCGGCGAGCCTCCGCCTCGTCGAGGCCGCGCAGCTCGACGAGGCGGCGCACCCGGGTCTCCTCGTCGGCCGACACCGCGACCACCCGGTCGAACTCGTCGGCCCGGCCCTCGCCGCGTTCGTTCACGAGCAGGGGCACGTCGTAGACGACCACGGCATCCGGCTCCTCGGCGAGGGCGGCGGCGAACAGCTCGCGTGACCGCTCGCCCACCGCGGGATGCGTGATCGCGTTGAGCAGGCGCCGCGCCTCGTCGTCGCCGAAGATGATCGCCCCGAGCGCGGCACGGTCGAGCGTGCCGTCGTCCGCGATGACCCCCGGGCCGAACTCCTCCGCGATCCGGGCGAGCGCGGGCGTGCCGGGCTCGACGACCTCACGCGCCACGCGATCCGCATCCACGACGACGGCCCCGAGCTGCGCCAGCCGCGCGGCGACCGTCGACTTCCCGGAGGCGATCCCTCCCGTGAGCGCCACGAGCATCCCCCCATCGTGGCAGGAAGTGTCAAACGCTGCAGCGTCACGCCCCGCGCTGCGGGAACTGCCGCCGCGGGTGGGCAGGCGCTACAGCGTTCGACCACCCCACCCGTAGCATGGCGGCATGCTCGAACTGCTCACCGGGACGGGACTCGCGGCCGCGGCGGGACTCAACGCCTACATCCCGCTGCTCGTCATGGGACTCGCGGCGCGCTTCGACCTCGTCGGGCTGCCGAGCGGATGGACCTGGCTCTCGAACGAGTGGGTGCTCGTCATCATCGCCGTGCTGCTCGTCGTCGAGGTCATCGCCGACAAGGTGCCGGCCGTCGACACCGTCAACGACTGGATCCAGACCGTCATCCGACCCGCATCCGGCGGCATCGTGTTCGCGAGCGGCGTCGGCAGCGAGACGGTGGCCGTCTCGGACCCCCGGAGCTTCTTCGAGTCGGGCGCGTGGATCCCGGTGGCGATCGGCATCGGCCTGGCGCTGCTCGTGCACCTCGGCAAGATGGCGGTGCGGCCGGTCGCCAACCTCGCCACCGGGGGTGTCGCCGCGCCCGTGCTCAGCACGGCCGAGGACGGCGCGAGCCTCGTCATGGTGATCTTCGCGATCGTGGCCCCCGTGCTCGTGATCGTGGGGCTCGCCCTGCTCGTGCTCGGCTTCGTGCTGCTCGTGCTCCGCATCCGCCGCCGCCGTCGCGAACGTGCGGCCGCCGCATCCACCCCTCCTGCCTTCCTTCGGGAGGACGACGCGCCGTCGAAGTAGCGGCAGCGTCCGCCTGTACGGCGTGTCATCCTCCCGAACGCAACAAGCCGGGGGAAACGACGGATGGCCGGCCCCCGCGGGGACCGGCCATCCGGATGAGCGTCAGTCGCTCAGGAGTTGCTGCTGAGCTTCTCGCGCAGCGCGGCGAGCGACTCGTCGTCGGCGAGGGTGCCGCCCGAGACGCTCTCCGACGAGAACGAGTTACCGGACGACGGACGCGCGTCGAGCTCGGCCTCGGTCTCCTCGGCGGCGAGGATCTGCTTCTTGTGGGCCTCCCAGCGAGCCTGAGCGGCCGCGTACTCGGCCTCCCACGCGTCGCGCTGGGCCTCGAAGCCCTCGAGCCACTCGCCCGAGGTCGGGTCGAAGCCCTCCGGGTACTTGTAGTTGCCCTGCTCGTCGTACTCGGTGACCATGCCGTACAGCGCGGCGAGGCCCGAGTCGAACTCGGTGTTGTGCGGGTCGATGCCCTCGTTGGCCTGCTTGAGGCTCAGCGAGATGCGGCGACGCTCGAGGTCGATGTCGATGACCTTGACGAACACCTCGTCGCCGACCGACACGACCTGCTCGGCGAGCTCGACGTGCTTGCCCGACAGCTCCGAGATGTGCACGAGGCCCTCGATGCCGTCCGCGACGCGCACGAACGCACCGAACGGGACGAGCTTGGTGACCTTGCCCGGTGCGATCTGGCCGATCGCGTGGGTGCGGGCGAAGACCTGCCACGGGTCCTCCTGGGTCGCCTTGAGCGAGAGCGACACGCGCTCACGGTCGAGGTCGACCTCGAGGATCTCGACGGTGACCTCCTGGCCCACCTCGACGACCTCGGACGCGTGCTCGATGTGCTTCCACGAGAGCTCCGAGACGTGCACGAGGCCGTCCACGCCGCCGAGGTCGACGAAGGCGCCGAAGTTGACGATCGAGGACACGACGCCCTTGCGGACCTGGCCCTTCTGGAGGTTGTTGAGGAAGGTCGAACGCGACTCCGACTGGGTCTGCTCGAGGAGCGCACGACGGCTGAGGACCACGTTGTTGCGGTTCTTGTCGAGCTCGAGGATCTTCGCCTCGATCTCCTGGCCGAGGTACGGGGTGAGGTCGCGGACGCGGCGCAGCTCGATGAGCGAGGCCGGCAGGAAGCCGCGGAGGCCGATGTCGACGATCAGGCCGCCCTTGACGACCTCGATGACCGAACCGGTCACCACGCCGTCCGAGTCCTTGATCTTCTCGACGTCGCCCCAGGCGCGCTCGTACTGGGCGCGCTTCTTGGACAGGATGAGGCGACCCTCCTTGTCCTCCTTCTGGAGGACGAGCGCCTCGACGCTGTCGCCGACCGAGACGACCTCGGTGGGGTCCACATCGTGCTTGATGGAGAGTTCGCGCGAGGGGATGACACCCTCGGTCTTGTAGCCGACGTCGAGGAGGACCTCGTCGCGGTCGATCTTGACGACGGTGCCTTCGATGAGGTCTCCGTCGTTGAAGAACTTGAGGGTCTTCTCGACCGCGGCCAGGAAGTCTTCAGCAGATCCGATGTCGTCGATGGCGACCTGCTTGGTGGCCGAGGCGGTCGTTGCGGTAGTCATGTAGTGGGTGCTCCGGATAGGGACATGTCGAGGCCCGAGAAACGATGGAACTGGATGTGTTCCGCGGGCACGCGGATAGGGACGTCACGAAAGTGACTCTCCAGACTACCGCACCGCCCTGCGTTCTGCGACGATGTCGCGGATCGCGGGCTCGAGCAGCGGCTGACGGAACGCGTAACCGGCCCCCAGCAGCCGCTCCGGCAGCACCCAGCGGCTCTTGAGGAGCAGCTCGGTCTCGGTGCGGATGAGCCACGCCCCCACCTCGAGCACGGGCCGCGGCGCCGGGAGCCCGAACGGCATCCGCAGCGCACGGCGGATCGTGCGCATGAGCTCGACGTTCGTCACGGGATGCGGGGAGCTCAGGTTGACGACCCCGGCGAGCTCCGGATGCTGTTCGAGGAAGTCGATCGCCCCCGCGATGTCGTCGAGGTGGATCCAGCTGAACCGCTGGCGACCCCAGTGCGCGCCGAACACGTGCTGGGTGCCCGCGTCGCGTCGCGCGCGCGTCGAGAACCACGGGGTGTCCCACTGCGGACCGCCGAGGCCGAAGCGGGCGAGACGGAGCAGCGGCACGAGGGCGCTGCCGTCGCCAAGCACGATCGCGGTGCGGATCGCGACCCGCCGCGTGCCGGGTGCGTCGGCGGCGAAGAACGCCTCCTCCCACGCTCTCGCGATCGACACCGAGAACCCGGTTCCGAGCTCGCCGGACTCCTCCGTCTGGGGACGGTCCTCGGCGTGCCGGTAGATGGTCGCGGTCGAGGAGTTGATCCAGACCGGCGGCGGCGTGCTCGCGCCCTCGACCGCGCGCCCGAGTTCCGCGGTCGTCTCGACGCGCGATCGCAGGATCTCGGCACGGTTCTCGGGACCGTAGCGGCAGTTGACGCTCTTCCCGGCGAGGTTCACGAGCAGGGCGCTGCCGTCCAGCAGGCGCCGGATGCCGTCCGCATCGCCCCAGCGCACATCCGCCGTGCCGCGCCCGATCGTGCGAACCTCGCGTCCGGCGGCCCGCCATCCGTCGACGAGGTGACGGCCCATGAAGCCCGAAGCGCCCGCGACGACCACGGGCCCCGCGTCGCTCACGAGAACCCCGGCGCGACCGGTTCGATGCGGTACTCGAACGCCCCCGCGTACTCGTAGGCGCGCCCGACGAGCGGCAGGTCGAGGGTCAGGGCGACGTGCTGCCGCCCGTCCGCGAGGGTGCGTTCGTGCACCTCGATACGCGGCGCCCACGACGCCGGCAGCGAGAACCGCAGCCCGAACGCCCGGATGCCGACCCGGCCCGAGGTGATCCGCAGTCCGCCGTCCTCGGGCTCGACGTGCAGCTCGGCCACGATCCGCTCCCCCGCCCCAAGCCGTTGCCGCAGCCCCCGGCTCGTCCAGCTGATCCGGTCGGTCATCGTGCGATCCCCGTCCGCGAAGCGGAAGCGGCGCACCCCGATGAGCCCGTGCGGGGTCGGCACGTTCGCGATCGTGAACGGCACGTTGTGCGCCCACACGGGCCAGACGACGTTCCACCGCCCGAGGACGGCGAGCAGCGGCCAGAGCAGGCGACGCGGCGTGCCGACCGTCGTGAACACCCCCTCGCCGATGCCGTGCGAACCGTAGGGGGCGCCGCCGAAGTACGCCTGGAGCGCGGGCGAGAGCTCCTCGACGCGATGGCCGAGCGCGGACGCCCACGGCGCGCCCGCGTGCCGTCGCCGCGTCACGGGGCGAGGGCGGTGCGCAGGGTGTCGAGCCCGACGCCGCCGAGATCGAGCGCGTGCTTGTGGAAGGCGCGGAACGAGAACGCCGACCCCGCCCGACGCTGGGCGTCGTCGCGGATCTGCTCCCAGATGCGCTGCCCCACCTTGTAGGACGGCGCCTGCCCGGGCCAGCCCAGGTAGCGGTTGACCTCGAAACGCACGAAGGCGTCGTCCATGTTGACGTTGCGGCGCATGAACTCGAGCGCGAAGTCGGCATCCCACGTGCCCTCCGAGGAGAGCTCCTCGAGACCGCGCACGCGGGGCTTCGGCTTGCCGAGGTGCACGCCGATGTCGAGCACGACGCGCGCGGCGCGCATCCGCTGGCCGTCGAGCATGCCGAGCCGGTCGGCCGGGTCGTCGAGGTAGCCGAGCTCCTCCATGAGCCGTTCGGCGTAGAGCGCCCAACCCTCCGCGTGGCCGCTCGTGCCGGCGAGCTGGCGCCGCCAGAGGTTCAGCTCGCCGCGGTTGTGCACGGCCTGCCCGATCTGCAGGTGGTGTCCCGGCACGCCCTCGTGGAACACCGTGGTCTTCTCGCGCCACGTGTCGAACTCGGTGACGCCCTCGGGCACGCTCCACCACATCCGGCCCGGGCGGCTGAAGTCGTCGGACGGACCCGTGTAGTAGATCCCGCCGTCCTGGGTGGGGGCGATCATGCACTCGAGTGCGCGCACCGGCTCGGGGATGTCGAAGTGCGAGGCGCCCAGCTCGGCGACGACGCGGTCGCTCAGCTCCTGCATCCACGCCTTCAGCGCCTCGGTGCCGTGCAGCTTGCGGCTCGCGTCCCGCTCGAGGTGGGCCACGGCCTCCTCGACGCTCGCACCGGGGAGGATCTCGTGCGCGACGCGGGTCTGCTCCTCGATCATTCGCTCGAGCTCGCCGATGCCCCACTCGTAGGTCTCGTCGAGGTCGATCTCGGCACCCAGGAAGTGCCGCGAGCGCAGCGCGTACAGCTCGCGCCCCACGCCGTCGACCTCGGATGCCGCCGGCAGCAGCTCCCCCTCGAGGAAGTCGGCGAGCTCGCGGTACGCGGCGGCCGACACCTCGGCACCGCGGGCGAGGTCGGAGCGCAGACTCTCGGGCAGCTCGCCCGACTCGACGTCCGCACCGCCGACGAACTCGGCGAAGAACCCGTCCGTGCGCCCGTTGCGACGCGCCTGCTCGGCCACCTCCCGCACCTGACGCTTCGCGGGCACGACGCCCTCCGCGATACCCGCGCGCAGCGTCTCGATGTAGCCGGTCACCGCCCCCGGCAGGTTGCCGAGGCGCTCGGCGATCGTCGCCCAGTCCTCGGGCGTCGCGGTGGGCATGAGGTCGAACGACTCGCGGATCTCCTGGGCGGGCGAGGCGATCACGTTGAGGTCCCGCAGGTGCAGGCGTGCGTCGTGGGCCTCCAGCGACAGCCGGGACTCCGCGAGCAGGTCGGCCTTCGTGACCTCGTCGACCGCGTCGACCGGCTGGGCGGCCTCGAGCTCGCGCACGACCGCGCGCGTCGCCTCCGCGATCCGCTCGTGCCCCGCGGGCGAGAGGTCGCCGAACTCGCCCGTGCGGCCCGGCACGCCGATGTAGATCGCCACGTCGGGTGCGAGGTCGACGAGCGTCGCCACCCACCCCTCTGCGATGGTGTCGATCGGGGTGGTGGGGCGCGGTGCGGTCATGCTCTCCACCCTACGGTGGCGCGCCGACCCGGGAGCGGGACGTCCGGCCCGCGGCTACTCGAGGTCGAGGTCGCGCTCGAGCATCTCGACGAGGGCGTCGAGGGTCGCCGTGTCGTCGCTCGCGAGTGTCACCCGCTCG
The DNA here is from genome assembly GCF_003627075.1 of Protaetiibacter intestinalis. Lineage (NCBI taxonomy): Bacteria > Bacillati > Actinomycetota > Actinomycetes > Micrococcales > Microbacteriaceae > Protaetiibacter > Protaetiibacter intestinalis. Next base: position 2,742,680 of record NZ_CP032630.1, read on the forward strand.
CCGTGGTCGATGCCGAGCGACAGCACGCCGAGGATGCTCGCGGCGTTGACGGTGCGCCCGGACGCGGTGGTCAGCGTCACGGGCAGCGTCGCCTGCGCGGCCGCCTGCGAGAACAGCGCGGCGGGCCGCGCGTGCAGGCCGACGCTCGAGGCGACGACGACGGTGCGTTCGGGCATCGGCTCTCCTCTCGGCCCCTTCGCCTGTGTGACGGTGCGGATGCGTTCCGTCTAGTGTGCGGCAGCGTCCCAGTTCGGGCCAGTCCCCAGCTGCACGTCGAGCGGCACCGAGAGCTCGGCCGCCCCCGCCATCCCGGCCGTGACGATGCCCGTGAGCGCCTCCCGCTCGCCCGGCGCGACCTCGAAGACGAGTTCGTCGTGCACCTGCAGGAGCATCCGGGATGCGAGCCCGGCGGCGCGGATCTCCGCGTCGATCGTGAGCATCGCGCGCTTGATGATGTCGGCCGCGGAGCCCTGGATGGGCGAGTTGAGCGCCTGCCGCTCGGCGTTCTCGCGCAGCACCCGGTTGGTGGAGCCCAGGTCGGAGAAGGGCCGGCGCCGACCGAAGATCGTCGTGGTGTACCCGTCGACGCGGGCCTGCTCGACGACGCCGCGCAGGTACTCGCGCACCGCGCCGAAGCGGGCGAAGTAGTCGGCCATCAGCTCGCGGGCCTCCGCCACCTCGATGCGCAGCTGCTTGCTGAGCCCGAAGGCCGACAGGCCGTAGGCGAGACCGTAGGACATCGCCTTGACCTTCGTGCGCATGGTCGGGGTGACGTCGGCGGGGGCGACGCCGAAGATGCGCGCCCCGACGAAGCGGTGCAGGTCCTCCCCCGAGCGGAACGCCTCGATGAGCCCCTCGTCCTCGGAGAGGTGCGCCATGATCCGCATCTCGATCTGCGAGTAGTCGGCCGTCAGCAGCGTCTCGAAGCCCTCGCCGGCGAGGAACGCCGACCGCACCTCGCGGCCGACCTCGGTCTTCACCGGGATGTTCTGCAGGTTCGGGTCGTTCGAGGAGATGCGGCCGGTGGCCGAGCCGGTCTGCTCGTAGGTGGTGTGGATGCGGGCGTCCTGCCCGATCGCGGTCTGCAGGGTCTCGACGATCTGCCGGATCTTGGTGGCGTCGCGGTGCTGCAGCAGCAGTTCGAGGAACGGATGCGGGTGCTGCTCCTGCAGGTCGGCCAGCGCCTGCGCGTCGGTCGAGTAGCCGGTCTTGTTGGAGCGGGTCTTCGGCATGCCGAGCTGGTCGAAGAGCACCTCCTGCAGCTGCTTCGGCGAGCCGAGGTTCACCTCCCGGCCGATCTCCGCGTAGGCCCGCTGGGCGATCTCAGCCGCCTGCGTGCCGAGGCGCGAGTTCAACTCGCCGAGCACGTCCGCCGAGACCGTGATGCCCTGCAGCTCCATGCGCGCGAGCACGGGCACGAGCGGCACCTCGATGTCGTGCTGCACCGAGAGGGAGCCCGGGTCGAGCCGTGCGTCGAGTTCGGCCTGCAACCGCACGAGGTACCAGGCCTCGGTGGCGGGGTTGAGGGCCTCCGTCTCGGGCACGAGCTGGCTCGGGTCGGGCTCGGGCAAGGTTTCGCCGAGGTAGTAGTAGACGAGCCCGCCGAGACTGTCGGCCTTGTTGCCGGGGCGCAGCAGCCACGCCGAGAGTGCCGTGTCGCCCGCCACGCCCGCAAGCTCGAGGCCCGCGGAGTGGAGCGTCTTGAGCTGCCGCTTGGCGTCGTGCAGGTACTTCGGGGCGTCGGAGGCGAGCCACTGCTCGAGTGCCGTGTAGTCGGGACGGCCCGGGGCCCAGGGCACCCACGCACTCTCGGTGAGGCTCGCGATGCCGAAGCCTTCGACCTGGCCGCCCACGGTCGCGATCCGCAACCCGAGCGGCAACGTGCCGTCCTTCGACTGCGTCTGCAGCCACTTCGCGAGCTCCTCGTCGATCATCGTGCGCACCACGGGGGCCGAGATCGCGGTGCTCTCCCCCGCCTCCGCGTCGACGAGCCCCGCATCCGCGGCCGCGCCCTCGATCTTGAACACCCGGTCGAGCAGGGTGCGGAACTGCAGCCGGTCGAACACCGCACGCACGGCTGTCGGGTCGATGGCCTCGCGCTCGAGGTCGGCCGGACCGTAGGGCAGCTCGACGTCGCGCACGAGACGGTTGAGCCGCCGGTTGCGCACGACGCGATCCTGCTGGTCGCGCAGGTTCTGCCCGACGACGCCCGTGATGGCGTCGGCGTGCGCGAGCAGCTCCTCGACCGTGCCGTACTGCTGGATCCACTTGACGGCCGTCTTCTCGCCGACCTTGTCGACGCCCGGCAGGTTGTCGCTCGTCTCGCCGACGAGTGCGGCGATCTCGGGGTACTGCTCGGGCCGGATGCCGTAGCGCTCGATCACCGCGTCGGTGTCGTAGGTCTTGAGCTCGCTCACCCCGCGCACGTTCGGGTAGAGCAGGGTGACGTCGTCGTCGACGAGCTGGATGGTGTCGCGGTCGCCCGAGACGACGAGCACGCGGTAGCCCTCGGCAGCGCCGCGGGTGGCGAGCGTGGCGAGGATGTCGTCCGCCTCGAAGTCCTCCTTCGAGAGCGTGCGGATGTTCATGGCGTGCAGCGCCTCCTCGAGCAGCGGCACCTGGCCGACGAACTCGGGAGGGGTCTCGCCGCGGGTGCCCTTGTACTCCGCGTACTCGCGCGTGCGGAACGAGTAGCGGGAGATGTCGAACGCGACCGCGAGATGGGTGGGCTTCTGCTGCTGGAGCAGGTTCAGCAGCATCGAGATGAACCCGTGGATGGCGTTGGTGTGCTGCCCGTCGCGGGTCACGAAGCTGTCGACCGGCAACGCGTAGAAGGCACGGAACGCCAGCGAGTGGCCGTCGATGAGCAGGAGCGTAGGCTTTTCTTCCGGCACGGCCCCAGCCTAGCGAGAGGGCCCGACACCCCACCGACGACCCGATGGAGCGCTCATGGTCATCCTCCCGCCCGACCTCGACCCGGAGCTCGTCGCCCGACTCGGCGACACCGGGGGCGGCCAGCTCGCCCAGAAGATGGGCATCGAGTTCCTCGAGCTGTCGGCCTCGTACTCGGTGGCCCGGATGCCGGTCGAGGGCAACCGCCAGGTCGTGGGGCTGCTGCACGGCGGCGCCCACGTCGTGCTCGGCGAGTCTCTCGGCTCGATCTCCTCGGCCATCCACGGCGGCCCCGGGCGTGTCGCGGTCGGCATCGAGATCAACGCGACCCACTCGCGCTCGATCACCGAGGGCTGGGTCACGGGCACCTGCACCGCGCTCGTGCTCGGCCGCACGCTGTGCACCCACGAGATCGTCATGACCGACGAGGAGGGCCGCCGGCTCTCGACGGTGCGGATGACGAACTACCTCCGCGATCGCTCGTAGCGCCAGCCCATCTCAAGGAGCCCGCGCGCATCCGGGCCCCACCAGCCTCAGAAGCCGACACCTGCCACACGAACTCCGTGAGACGGGTGGTGCGACTCCTTGAGATGGGACGGATGGCGCATACCGCTCGGCGCGTGCGGTCCGGGGCGGGTCGGCCGCCTCGTCCTATTTCTTGGGCGCGAGCTGGTCGATGATCGCCTGGGCGACGTCGTGCATGGTGAGGCGGCGATCCATCGACGCCTTCTGGATCCAGCGGAACGCCTCCGGCTCGGTGAGGCCCATCTTCTCGTTGAGCAGCCCCTTGGCGCGGTCGACGAGCTTGCGGGTCTCGAAGCGCTCGACCATGTCGGCGACCTCGGCCTCGAGGGTCACGATCTGCTGGTAGCGGCTGAGGGCGATCTCGATCGCCGGCAGCAGGTCGTTGGGCGTGAAGGGCTTCACGACGTAGGCGAGCGCGCCCGCCTCCGAGGCCCGCTCCACGAGCTCCTTCTGGCTGAAGGCGGTGAGCAGTACGACGGGCGCGATGTGGTTCTTGGTGAGGCGCTCCGCGGCGGAGATGCCGTCGAGCTGGGGCATCTTGACGTCCATGACGACGAGGTCGGGGCGCAGCTCGGTGGCGAGGGCCACGGCGGTCTCGCCGTCGCCGGCCTCCCCCACCACGTCGAAGCCGTTGTCGCGCAGGATCTCGACGATGTCGAGGCGAATCAGCGACTCGTCCTCCGCGACGACGACACGGCGGGGGGCGCTGGGGGTGGCTTCCGTCTCACTCACCTTTGAATCCTACGGTAACGTCAGGATGCCGCGAGGCTCCGGTTGCGGACCTCGCTCGCACCGGCCGGTGTGGCGGAATGGCAGACGCGACCGACTCAAAATCGGTTGTCCGTGAGGACGTGTGGGTTCGACCCCCACCACCGGCACCGCAGGGTATCCATCCGTGATCGGCGGGCGTAGCGTCGGCGCATGGCGTTCGATGTCGCCGCGGAGGCGTACGACCGGTTCATGGGCCGCTACTCCGGCCCGCTCGCGGAGGAGCTGCTCGAGGTCGCGGCGGCGGCGCCGGGCCAGCGGGTCCTCGATGTGGGCTGCGGTCCGGGCGCACTCACGGAACGCCTCGCGGCGATCGTCGGCCCGGATGCCGTGGCCGGCGTCGACCCGTCGGCGAGCTTCGTCGCGGCGGCTCGGATGCGCCTGCCCCGCGCCGACATCCGGCTCGCCTCCGCGGAGGCGCTGCCCTTCGACGATGCGTCGTTCGACGGCGTGTACGCCCATCTCGTGGTGCAGTTCATCCCCGACCAGCCGGCAGGACTCGCCGAGATGCGCCGGGTCGCGCGCCCGGGAGCTCGCGTCGCCGTGACGGCGTGGGATCAGACCGGCCGCGGCCCGCTCGCCGCCTACTGGGCCGCCGCGCACGCCGCCGATGCGCACGTCGTGGATGAGCTCTCGATGCGCGGGGTGCGCGAGGGCGAGCTCGCCGGGTTGCTGCGCGAGGCGGGGTTCGTCGACGTCGAGGCGATCGCACTGGAGGTGCCGGTGCACCATGCGACGTTCGAGGAGTGGTGGGAGCCGTACACGCTCGGCGTCGGTCCGGCGGGCGGCCACTTCCGGGCCAGCGACCCCGCCACGCGCGACCGCATCCGCGAGGAGGCCCGCAGCGCCCTCGGCGACGGCCCGATCACACTGCCCGGTCGCGCCTGGGGCGCCATCGGCGCCGCGCCCTGACGTCCCCGTACGCAACTCAGGAGACCCGCCGCATCCGTGCGCCATTGCACGGATGTCGAGGCGGATCTCCTGAGTTGTGGTGCGTGGGGGTCAGTCGGCGTGGTCGCCGGACTCCCACACGGGCGCGACCTTGTTGATCGCGTCGCCCACGACGTGCACGCGCAGGTCGTTCGTGGAGCCCGGGATGCCGGGAGGGGATCCCGAGATCACGACGACCTTGTCGCCGAGGCCCGCGAGCTTGTTCTCGAGCAGCACGGTGTCGACCTGGGCGTACATGGCGTCGGTGTGCGTGACGCGCTCGACCTTGAACGACTCGATGCCCCACGTGAGGTTCATGCGGCGACGGATCGATTCCTCGGGCGTGAAGGCCTTCATCGGGATGCGGAACCGCAAGCGCGACATGCGGCGCGCCGAGTCGCCCGACTCGGTGAAGACGCACACGTACTTCGCCTCGACGAAGGAGGCGACCTCCGCGGCCGCGAGCGTGATCGCGCCGCCCTGGGTGCGCGGCTTCGTGCCGAGCGGGGCGATGCGCTCGAGGCCGTGGTCCTCGGTGGACTCGATGATGCGCGCCATGGTCTGCACCGTCACGACCGGGTACTCGCCGACGCTCGTCTCGCCGGAGAGCATCACGGCATCCGCACCGTCGAGCACCGCGTTCGCGACGTCGGACGCCTCGGCACGGGTCGGCACGGGCGAGTGGGTCATCGACTCGAGCATCTGCGTCGCGACGATGACGGGCTTCGCCATGCGACGGCACAGCTCCACGGCGCGCTTCTGCACGACCGGCACCGCCTCGAGCGGCAGCTCGACGGCGAGGTCGCCGCGGGCGACCATGATGCCGTCGAAGGCGTCGATGATCTCCTCGAGGGCGTCGACCGCCTGCGGCTTCTCGATCTTCGCGATGACGGGGATCTTGCGCCCCTCCTCGGCCATGATCTCGTGCACGCGCGTGATGTCGCGGGCGTCGCGCACGAACGACAGCGCGATGTAGTCGGCGCCGAGGGCGAGGCCCCAGCGCAGGTCGGCCTCGTCCTTCTCGGACAGCGCCGGCACGTTGACCGCCACGCCGGGCAGGTTGATGCCCTTGTTGTTGGAGACGGGGCCCGCCACGACGACCTCGGTGCGCACGCGCACGCCGTCGGTGTCGAGCACGCGCACCTTGACCTTGCCGTCGTCGATCAGCAGGAAGTCGCCCGGCTTCACGTCCTGGGGCAGGCCCTTGAAGGTCGTGCCGACGAGCTCCTTGGTGCCCTCGACCTCCTCCGTGGTGATCGTGAAGATGTCGCCGACGCCGAGCTCGTGCGGGCCGGCGGCGAACTTGCCGAGGCGGATCTTCGGCCCCTGCAGGTCGACGAGCACGGCGACCGGCTGGCCCGCGTCGTCGGCGGCCCGACGCACGTTCGCGTAGACCTCCTCGTGCACCTCGTAGCTGCCGTGGCTGAGGTTCATCCGGGCGACGTTGACGCCCGCCTCGATGATGGCGCGGAGGTTCTCGTAGGACGACGTGGCAGGACCCAGCGTCGCGACGATCTTGGCTCGTCTCATGATTCCTTCAGTGTTTCGGGTGGTGGCGGATTCGGCGCCGGCTCAGAGGCCGATGCCGCGGTCGGTGGGGCGCACGGGGAACGGCAGCTGCGTGTCGCCCTCGAGGTAGCGGTCGACGGCGGATGCCACGGCGCGGCCCTCGGCGATCGCCCAGACGATGAGCGACTGGCCGCGGCCCGCGTCGCCCGCCACGAACACCCCGGGCTCGCTCGTGGCGTACTGCGCGTCGCGCGTGACGTTGCCGCGGGCGTCGAACGGCGTCCGCAGCTGGTCGCTGAGGGCGTCCTGCTCGGGACCGGTGAAGCCCATGGCGATGAGCACGAGGTCGGCGGGGATCTCGCGCTCGGTGCCCGACTTCGGCACGCGGCGGCCGTCGAGGTACTCGGTCTCGGCGACGCGCAGCGCGCGCACCTCGCCCGCCTCGTTGCCGAGGAACTCGACCGTGGAGGCGAGGAAGACGCGCTCGCCGCCCTCCTCGTGGGCGCTCGACACCTCGAACACCGTCGGGGTCATGGGCCACGGCTGGTGCTCGGGACGGTCGACGGGCGGCTGGTAGCCGATCGCGAGGTTCGTGACGCTCAGCGCGCCCTGACGGTGCGCGGTGCCGATGCAGTCGGCCCCCGTGTCGCCGCCGCCGATGACGATGACGTGCTTGCCGTGCGCGTCGATCTGGCCGGGCACGGTATCACCCGCGACGACCTTGTTCTGCTGCACGAGGTAGTCCATCGCGAAGTGCACGCCCATGAGGTCGCGGCCCGGGATGGGCAGCTCGCGCGGCACGGTCGCGCCGGTGGCGATGACGACCGCGTCGTAGCGCTCCTTGAGCTCGGCCCACGAGATGTCGACGCCGATCTCGACGCCCGCACGGAAGCGGGTGCCCTCGGCCTGCATCTGGGCGAGGCGCTGCTCGATCTGGCGCTTCTCCATCTTGAAGTCCGGGATGCCGTAGCGCAGCAGGCCGCCGATGCGGTCGTCGCGCTCGTAGACGGCGACCGTGTGGCCCGCGCGCGTGAGCTGCTGGGCGGCGGCGAGGCCCGCGGGGCCCGAGCCGACCACGGCGACCGTCTTGCCGGTGAGGCGCTCCGGCGGATGCGGCTGCACCCATCCGCTCTGGAAGGCCTGGTCGATGATCGACACCTCGACCTGCTTGATCGTCACGGGCGGCTGGTTGATGCCGAGCACGCACGCCGACTCGCAGGGCGCGGGGCACAGGCGCCCGGTGAACTCCGGGAAGTTGTTCGTCGCGTGCAGGCGCTCGATGGCCTGACGGCCCTCCCCGCGCCAGGTGAGGTCGTTCCACTCGGGGATCAGGTTGCCGAGCGGGCAGCCCTGGTGGCAGAACGGCACGCCGCAGTCCATGCAGCGGCCCGCCTGGCGGCGCAGCTGGGTGCGGTCCTGGTCCTCGTAGACCTCTTTCCAGTCCATGATGCGCACGGCGACCGGCCGGCGCTGCGGGAGCTCGCGCTCCTGGACCTTGAGGAATCCCTTCGGGTCGGCCATGGTCAGCCCCCCGTCACTTCGAGGATGCGACTCCAGACGATCTCACCGTCGGGGTCGAGTCCCTCGTCGGCCGCCTGGCGACGGGTCTCGAGCACCGCGGCGTAGTTGCGCGGCAGCACCTTCACGAAGGCGGACATGGTCTCCTCGATGTTCTCCAGCATCCGCTTCGCGAGGGCGGAGTCGGTCTCGGCGACGTGCTTCTCGAGCAGGTCGGTCACGATCGCGACGTCGGCGGATTCGAGCGGCAGCAGTTCGAGCTCGCCGCTCGCGAGCGACTCGCGGTTGACGCGCTCGGGCCGCAGCTCGTACACGTAGGCGGTGCCGCCCGACATGCCGGCGCCGAGGTTGCGTCCGGTGCCGCCGAGGATGACGGCGAGCCCACCGGTCATGTACTCGAGCGCGTGGTCGCCCACACCCTCGACGACGGCCGTGGCTCCCGAGTTGCGCACCAGGAACCGCTCCCCCACGACGCCGCGGATGAAGATCGAGCCGCGGGTGGCCCCGTAGCCGATGACGTTGCCGGCGATGACGTTGCGCTCGGCCGGGAACACCGCACCGCGCGGCGGACGCACGACGATCTGGCCGCCCGAGAGCCCCTTGCCGACGTAGTCGTTGGTGTCGCCCTCGAGGCGCAGCGTGATGCCGTGCGGCATGAACGCGCCGAGCGACTGGCCGGCCGAGCCGTTGAGGGTCACCTGGATGGTGCCCTCCGGCAGGCCGTGCTCACCGTGGCGCTTCGTGACCTCGTGGCCGAGCATCGTGCCGACGGCCCGCTCGGTGTTCTTGATGGCCAGCTCGAGCTCGATCGGCGTGCCGTGCTCGAGCGCGTCGGCGGCGAGGCGGATGAGCTCCTGGTCGAAGTGCTTCTCGAGCTCGTGCTCCTGGCCGCGACGGTTGCCCCGCGGCTCGTCCTCGGGGAACTCCGGGCCGACCAGCACGGGCGTGAGGTCGAGGCCGTCGGCCTTCCAGTGCTGCACGGCGCGGTCGACGTCGAGCAGCTCCGAGTGTCCGATCGCCTCGTCGAGCGAGCGGAAGCCGAGCTCGGCGAGGTACTCGCGCACCTCCTGCGCGAGGAACTCGAAGAACGTCTCCACGAACTCCGGCTTGCCGCTGAAACGCGCACGCAGCTCGGGGTTCTGGGTCGCCACGCCCACCGGACAGGTGTCGAGGTGGCACACGCGCATGAGGATGCAGCCCGAGACGACGAGCGGCGCCGTCGCGAAGCCGTACTCCTCGGCGCCCAGCAGCGCCGCGATCACGACGTCGCGCCCGGTCTTCATCTGCCCGTCGACCTGCACGACCACGCGGTCGCGCATGCCGTTGAGCATGAGGGTCTGCTGCGTCTCGGCGAGGCCGATCTCCCACGGCGTGCCCGCGTGCTTGAGCGAGTTGAGCGGGGAGGCGCCCGTGCCGCCGTCGTGGCCCGAGACGAGCACGACATCCGCCAGCGCCTTCGTGACACCCGCCGCGACGGCGCCGATGCCCGACTGGCTCACGAGCTTGACGTGCACGCGGGCCGAGGGGTTCGCGCGCTTGACGTCGAAGATGAGCTGCTTGAGGTCCTCGATCGAGTAGATGTCGTGGTGCGGCGGCGGCGAGATGAGGCCCACGCCGGGGGTCGAGTGACGCGTGCGCGCGACCCACGGGTACACCTTGGTGGCCATGAGCTGGCCGCCCTCGCCGGGCTTGGCACCCTGCGCCATCTTGATCTGGATGTCGGTGGCGTTGGTGAGGTAGAGGCTCGTCACGCCGAACCGGCCGGAGGCGACCTGCTTGATCCGGCTGCGGCGGGCCGGGTCGAGCAGACGGTCGACGTCCTCGCCGCCCTCGCCCGTGTTGGAGCGGCCGCCGATGCGGTTCATGGCGATCGCGAGGGTCTCGTGGGCTTCCTTGGAGATCGAGCCGTAGCTCATCGCGCCGGTGTTGAAGCGCTCGATGATCGACGAGATCGGCTCGACCTCGTCGATCGGCACCGCGGGGCGCTCCCCGTTCTTGATGCGGAACAGGCCGCGCAGCGTCATGAGGCGCTCCGCCTGCTCGTCGACCGACTTCGTGTACTCGCGGAACACGTCGAAGCGGCGGGCGCGCGTGGAGTGCTGCAGCTTGAAGACCGTCTCGGGGCTGAACAGGTGCGGCGGGCCCTCGCGGCGCCACTGGTACTCGCCGCCCGTCTCGAGCCGCTCGTGCACCTTCTCGCCCGCGTTCTCGGGGTAGGCGCTCGTGTGGCGGATGAGGTTCTCGGCCGCGATGACGTCGATGCCGACCCCGCCGAGCAGCGTCGTCGTGCCGGTGAAGTAGCGGTCGACGAACTCCTGGCTGAGACCGACCGCCTCGAAGGCCTGGGCGCCCGCGTAGGAGCCGATGACCGAGATGCCCATCTTGGACATGATCTTCAGCACGCCCTTGCCGAGCGCCTTGATGAGGTTCTTGACCGCCTTCTCCGGCGTGATGCCCGTGATGAAGCCCGTCGCGACGAGCTGCTCCGCGGTCTCCATCGCGAGGTAGGGGTTGATCGCCGAGGCGCCGTAGCCGAGCAGCAGCGCGGCGTGGTGCACCTCGCGGGCGTCGCCCGTCTCCACGATGATGCCCACCTGCATCCGCGTCTCCTGGCGGATGAGGTGGTGGTGGACGGCCGCGAGCATGAGCAGCGACGGGATGGGCGCGAGGTCCTTGTTGGAGTCGCGGTCCGAGAGCACGAGGAACTGCGCCCCCGCCTCGATGGCCGCGTCGGCCTCCGCGCACATCGCCTCGATGCGGTTCTGCATCGCGTCGTCGCCCGCGTCGAAGCGGTAGAGACCCCGGATGGTGTGCGTGAGGCGCTTGCCGTCCTCGGAGCCGATGCGGATGATCTTCGCGAGCTCGTCGTTGCCGATCACCGGGAAGTCGAGCACGATCTGGCGGGCGTGCTCGGGCGTCGCCGCCAGCAGGTTGCGCTCGGGGCCGAGGCCCAGCCGCATCGAGGTGACGACCTCTTCGCGGATCGAGTCGAGCGGCGGGTTGGTGACCTGCGCGAACGCCTGGGTGAAGTAGTCGAAGATGAGGCGCGGACGGTCCGAGAGCACGGCGATGGGCGTGTCGGAGCCCATCGCGCCGAGCGGCTCGGCGCCGTTCTGCGCCATCGGGGTGAGGAGGATGCGCACCTCCTCCTCGGTGTAGCCGAAGGTGCGCTGGCGGCGCGTGACGGATGCCGCGGTGTGCACGACGTGCTCGCGCGGCGGCAGGTCCTCGAGCTCGATGCGGTTGCGCTCGACCCACTCGGCGTAGGGCTCGGCGGCCGCGAGCTGCGACTTGATCTCGTCGTCCTCGATGATGCGGCCCTCGACCGTGTCGATGAGGAACATCCGGCCCGGGCGCAGGCGGCCCTTGCGCACGATCTTGTCGGCCGGGAAGTCGAGCACGCCGATCTCGCTCGCGAGCACGACGAGGCCGTCGTCGGTCACCAGGAAGCGGCCGGGTCGCAGCCCGTTGCGGTCGAGCGTCGCACCGACGAGCGAGCCGTCGGTGAAGACGAGGGCGGCCGGGCCGTCCCACGGCTCCATGAGCGCCGAGTGGTAGTCGTAGAAGCCGCGGCGGGCCGGGTCGATGTCGACCTGGTTCTCCCAGGCCTCCGGCACCATCATCATGATCGCGTGCGGCAGGCTGCGGCCGCCGAGCGTCAGCAGCTCGACGACCTCGTCGAACGAGGCGGAGTCGCTCGCGCCCTCCGAGACGATCGGGAACAGCGGACGCAGGTCGCCGAGGTCCTCGGAGTGCAGCTGCGACTGGCGCGCGCGCATCCAGTTGCGGTTGCCCTGCACGGTGTTGATCTCGCCGTTGTGCGCGATCATCCGGAACGGCTGCGCGAGCGGCCACGAGGGGAAGGTGTTGGTGGAGTACCGCGAGTGCACGAGGGCGAGCTTCGTGGCGAAGCGCTCGTCCGAGAGGTCGGGGTAGAACGGCTCGAGCTGGAGCGTCGTGACCATGCCCTTGTAGACGAGGGTGCGGCTCGACAGCGACGGCAGGTAGGAGCCGAGCTCCCGCTCGGCGCGCTTGCGCAGGCGGAAGGTGAGCCGGTCGAGCGCGATGCCCGCGAGCGGCTTGCCGTCGGCGTCGGTGCGGGCGGAGGTCACGAAGAGCTGCTCGAAGGCCGGCGCGGCCTCGCGCGCGAGCGTGCCGAGGTGCTCGGGGTCGGTCGGCACGTCACGCCAGCCGAGCACCTCGAGGCCCTCCTCGACGGCGATCCGGCCGATCGCCTCCTTCTCGGCGGCGCGCTGGGCGTCGTCGAGCGGCAGGAAGGCCATGCCGACCGCGTAGCGGCCGACCGGCGGCAGTTCGAAGCCCGCTACGGCGCGCAGGAAGGCATCCGGGATCTGGGTGATGATGCCGGCACCGTCACCCGTGCCGGCGTCGGAGCCGACCGCACCGCGGTGCTCGAGGTGCCGCAGCGCGTCGAGCGCGTTCGTCACGATGTCGTGGCCCGCGGTGCCGCGCAGCGTCGCCACCATGGCGAGCCCGCAGGCGTCCTTCTCGAACCGCGGGTTGTAGAGGCCCTGGGCGTCGGGGACCGCGCTGAAGCGCCCGAACGGGTCGGGCGAGCCCGGTGGGGTGGGGGTGTCGTGCTGTGACATGTCGACCGTCCTCACAAGGAAGCTGGATGTGGGACGTCGATGTCCCGACGAAGAGAGGGAGATTCCGGATCCGCCGTCAGCAGCGGTCCGGTTCGTCGGCGAGGTGCGCGAACTATTTTGTCCGGGTCGAACCGCTTGTGGCGGCAGCTTCGGTGACCTCCGAGGCGCCATCGCCCGGCTCGTCCGAATCCGAGTAGGTGTCCTCGGAGTCTACCGCAGCCGCGGACTCGGGTCGGCGCCCCGGCTGGTAGGCGTCCGGCTCGACCCCCGGGTGACGGCGGGACTGCACGGCGATGATGATGAGGCCGAGCAGGATCGCCCCGAGGGCCGCCCACACGTTCGACCGGATGCCGAGGAAGGTCTCGCTCGGGTCGAGGCGGATCGACTCGAACCAGCTGCGGCCCACGCCGTACCAGACGAGGTAGAGGCCGAGCACCTTGCCCCACTGCCAGTTGTCGCGGCGGGTGAGCAGCGGCAGCAGCTTTCCGGGCACGCGGGTGATCTTCTCGGTGACGAGGATGATGAGGACGAAGCCGGCGAGGTTCCAGAGGATCTCGTAGAGGAACGTCGGGTGGAACAGCACGTCGTCCGGGATGCCCTCGGGGATCGCCGCGTTCGGCCGGTCGATCTCGAGGCCCCACGGGAGGTCGGTGGGCAGGCCGAAGAGCTCCTGGTTGAACCAGTTGCCGAGCCGACCGAACGCCTGCGCGACGAGGAGCGTCGGCGCGATGGCATCCGCGACCGTCCAGAACCGCAGGCCCGTGATGCGGCAGCCGATCCACACGCCGAGCGCGCCGAAGATGAGCGCGCCGAAGATGGCGCCGCCGCCCTCCCAGATGGCCCAGATGCTGCCGGAGACGAAGGGGTTCCACCAGTTCTCGTGGCCCGGGCCGAAGTAGTCGTCCGGGTGGGTGGCCACGTGGTACAGGCGCGCCCCGATGATGCCGAGCACGACGGCCCAGATGCCCACGTCGACGATGATCCACGGCTCGGCGCCGCGGCGGGTCAGGCGCCGGTTGGTGAGCAGCACGGCCGCGAAGATGCCGACGATGATGACGATCGCGTACGTCGTGATGCGCAGCGACAGGCTCGCATCCACCGCGGGGAAGATCGCGTGCAGCCACTCGCCGTAGGGGATGTGCAGCTGCTTCCACTCGGGAGGCGGGCTGGGGATGCTGATGGGGGCTGCGAACACGTCGTGAGTCTACTTTCCCTGGGACAGTGCGGATGCCACCCGGGCGACCCCGGACACGCCGCCCTCGGCGAGGGCGCCGACGAGCTTGGCGCCCACGATCGCGCCGTCGGCGTAGCTCAGCACCTCGGCGACCTGCTCGGGCGTCGAGATGCCGATGCCGACGCACGCGGCGATCGTCTCGGGGCCCGTCGCGCCCGCCGTGCGCAACCGCGCGACGAGCTCACGGGCGCGGGCGTCCACCTGGGCGCGGGCGCCCGTGATGCCCATCGTCGAGACGGCGTACACGAAGCCGCGGCTCGCCGCCACGGTGTCGGCGATGCGGGCGTCGGTCGACGAGGGCGCCGCGAGGAACACCCGGTCGAGGCCGGTGCGCTCGCTCTCGGCGATCCAGTCGGCGGCGGAGTCGGGGGTGATGTCGGGCGTGATGAGGCCCGCTCCCCCGGCGTCGCGCAGCGCGTCGGCGAAACGCGCGACGCCGTACTGCACGACGGGGTTCCAGTAGGTCATGACGAGCACGGGGGCGTCCACGCGGCTGCGCACGGCCTCCACGGCGGTGAAAACGTCGCGCACCCGGAAGCCGTTCGCGAGGGCCTGCTGGGTGGCCTTCTGGATCGCGAGGCCGTCCATCACCGGGTCGGAGTAGGGCAGGCCGAGCTCGAGCGCGTCGACGCCGTTCTCGACGAGCGCGACGGCCGCGTCGATCGACTCCTCGAGGGTCGGGAAGCCGACCGGCAGGTAGCCGACGAGCGCACCGGAACCGGTGATCGCCGTCGAGACGCTCGTCACGACTGCACCGCCCCGTCGTCGAAGAGGTCGAACCAGCGGCCCGCGGTCGCGACGTCCTTGTCGCCGCGACCCGAGAGGTTCACGAGCAGCACGGCGTCCGGACCGAGCTCGCGCCCGATCCGCAGCGCCCCCGCGAGGGCGTGCGCCGACTCGATGGCGGGGATGATGCCCTCGGTGCGGCTCAGCAGCCGCAGCGCCTCCATCGCCTCCGTGTCGGTGGCGGGCTGGTAGCTCGCGCGGCCGATGTCGGCGAGGTAGGCGTGCTCGGGGCCGACGCCCGGGTAGTCGAGGCCCGCCGAGATCGAGTGCGACTCGATCGTCTGGCCGTCCTCGTCCTGCAGCAGGTAGCTGCGGGCGCCGTGAAGGATGCCGGGACGCCCGCGTTCGATGGATGCCGCGTGCCGCTCGGTGTCGACGCCGTCGCCCGCCGCCTCGATGCCGTAGAGCGCCACGCCCTCGTCGTCGAGGAAGGCGTCGAAGATGCCGATCGCGTTCGAGCCGCCGCCGACGCAGGCGATCACGGCATCCGGGAGGCGGCCGACGCCCGCGAGCAGCTGGGCGCGCGCCTCCTCGCCGATGACCGACTGGAAGTCGCGCACCATCGCCGGGAACGGGTGGGGTCCCGCCGCGGTGCCGAAGATGTAGTTGGTGGTCTCGACGCTCGTGACCCACTCGCGGTAGGCCTCGTTGATGGCGTCCTTGAGGGTGCGCGAGCCCGTCGTGACCGAGACGACCTCGGCGCCGAGCAGCCGCATCCGGGCCACGTTGAGCGCCTGGCGCTGCGTGTCGACCTCGCCCATGTAGATCGTGCAGTCGAGGCCGAAGAGGGCCGCGGCCGTCGCGGTGGCGACGCCGTGCTGGCCGGCGCCGGTCTCGGCGATGACGCGCGTCTTGCCGATCCGGCGGGTGAGCAGGGCCTGGCCGAGCACGTTGTTGATCTTGTGGGAGCCGGTGTGGTTGAGGTCCTCGCGCTTGAGGAAGACCCGTGCGCCGCCCGCGTGCTCGGCGAAGCGCGGCACCTCGGTGACGATCGACGGACGGCCGGTGTAGCTGCGGTGCAGCTCGTCGAGCTCGGCCTGGAACGCCGGGTCGGCCTTGGCCTCCTCGTAGGCGGCCGCGAGCTCGTCGATCGCCGCGATGAGCGACTCGGGCATGAAGCGCCCGCCGTACTCGCCGAAGAACGGGCCGGGCAGAGCGCGCAGGCTCGCCCGGATGCCGGCGCTCATCCCGCCGCCAGGAAGGTCTCGAGGGTGGCGACCGGGTCGTCTCCCGTCACGAGCGCCTCGCCGATGAGCACGACGTCGGCACCCGAGGCGCGGTAGTGGGCCACGTCGGCAGGCGAGGACACGGCCGACTCGGCCACCCGGATGACGCCCGCCGGGATCGAGTCGGCGAGCGTGCCGAACAGGTCGCGGTCGAGCTGGAACGTCGACAGGTCGCGCGCGTTGACGCCCACGACACCCGCACCGATCTCGAGCGCGCGCTCGACCTCGGACGCCGAGTGCGCCTCGACGAGCGCCGTCATGCCGAGCTGGCCGATGAGCTCGTGGAGCTCCGCGAGCACGGGCTGCTCGAGCGCGGCCACGATGAGCAGCACGAGGTCGGCACCCGCGGCGCGCGCCTCGAACACCTGGTACGGCTCGGCGATGAAGTCCTTGCGCAGCACGGGCAGCTCGACGGCCGCGCGCACGTCGCGCAGGTCGTCGAGCGATCCGCCGAAGCGGCGCTGCTCGGTGAGCACGCTGATCGCGCTCGCCCCACCGGTCTGGTACGAGACGGCGAGGCCCGCGGGATCGCGGATCTCGGCGAGCGAACCGCGCGAGGGGCTCGCACGTTTCACCTCGGCGATGATCTTGACGCGCTCGGCGGGCGCGAGCGCCGCATGGGCGTCACGCGGCGCGGGCGCGGCCAGCGCATCCGCCTCGACCTCGGCGAGACTGCGGGCAGCGCGACGGTCCGAGGCGTCCGCGAGGGCCCCGGCGACGAGTTCCGAGAGCACGCTAGTCGTGCACCTTCGCGACGTACTTGGGGCCCTTGACGCCGTAGCCGAGCTTCGCGAGCACCCACCCGACGATGAGACCCACCACGAGCAGCCCGGCCGACGCCCACACCAGGGCCGGCATGTCGAACCAGAAGAACAGCGTGCCGGCCGCGAAGGCGACGAGCATGATGATCACCGCGACCCACGCGGCGGGCGAGTGGCCGTGTCCGGGATCGTGCAGGTCGGTCACTGGGGCTCCTTCTCGAGTGCGCGCGGGCGAGGGCCCGCGGGATGCCCGCGACAGAGCGGGCGGGGTCAGTCTAGCGGGAGGGCGCGGTGGGGTCGTCGCCGTCGCTCAGCGCGTCCCACTCCGCGATGGGGTCGGATGCGACGGCCTCGGTGCGGGTGCGGCTGTACCGCCGCCCCGCGACGGGCCACCGACGGCCCGTGACGACCACGAGCGCACCGACGAGCGCGACGAGCACACCCAGCACGATCGCGACCGTCGGCCACGCGGTCGTGCTCGTGGAGGCGACGAGCGCCGCGACCGCCTCGTGCCCGCTCTCCCCGGTGACCTCGGTGATCGCCGAGGCGGAGGAGGCGACCGGGTCGCCGAGGGTCACCGCGCACACGGCGACGATCGCGGCGCCCACGAGCGCCTCGAGCACGCCGAACACCGCGCGGAACACCGGTCCCGCGAGGGCGAGCGCCGCGACCACCGCGAGCACGGTGAGCGCGAGCGGCGCGAGGCCCGAGGCCGCCACGTCTCCCCCGACCTGCAGCGGGGCCGGATCGCCGCTCGCGGCCGTGAACGTGAAGGTGAACCACGGCTGCGACCAGGCCAGCAGCACGAGCCCGGCGAGCACGGCGCTCGCGGCGAGCAGCATCCCCCGCAGACGGGATCCCGACATCCGCTAGCCGATCCGGCGCATCGCGTTCGCGATCGCCACGGCGCGCAGGGGCGCGGCCGCCTTGTTCTGGGCCTCCAGGTGCTCGCTCGCCGGGTCGGAGTCGGCCACGAGCCCGGCACCCGCCTGCACGTACGCCGTGTCGCCCACGAGCGTCGCGGTGCGGATCGCGATCGCCAGGTCGGCATCCCCCGCGAGGTCGAAGTAGCCCACCACGCCGCCGTAGAGGCCGCGCTGGGCGACCTCCAGCTCGTCGATGATCTCGAGCGCGCGGGGCTTCGGAGCGCCCGAGAGCGTGCCCGCGGGGAAGGTGGCCCGGAACGCGTCGATCGCCGTGGCATCCGCGCGCAGGTCGCCCTCGACGCTCGAGACGAGGTGCATGATGTGGCTGAACCGCTCGACCTGCATGAACTCGGTCACCTCGACCGTGCCGGCCGCGCAGACGCGCGACAGGTCGTTGCGCGCCAGGTCGACGAGCATGAGGTGCTCGGCCTGCTCCTTCGGGTCGGCGAGCAGCTCGTCGGCGAGTTCGACGTCGCGCTCCGGGGTCTCGCCGCGGGGGCGGGATCCGGCGATCGGATGCGTGAAGACGCGCCCGTGCTGCACCTTGACGAGGGCCTCGGGCGAGCTGCCGACGATCGCGTACGGCTCGCCCGCGGGCGTCTCGAGGCTCAGCAGGTACATGTACGGGCTCGGATTGAGCACCCGCAGCACGCGGTACACCTCGAGCGGCGAGGCGGCGAGCTCGTGGTCGAAACGCTGCGAGATGACCACCTGGAAGACGTCGCCGTCGCGGATGAAGTCCTTCGAGCGCACCACGGAGGCCTGGAAGGCCTCGGCGGCGATGCGCGCGCGCGGCTCGGGAGCCACCGTCAGATCCACCTGCGCGAGCTGGGCGGCGCTCGGCTGGGCGAGCGCGTGCTGCAGCGCGTCGAGCCGCTCCTGCGCGTCGGCCCAGGAGGCATCCGGGGTCGTCGCGCCGTCGTTGAGCACGGCGGCGATGAGCGTCGCGGTGCCCGTGCGGTGGTCGAGGGCCACGAGCTCCGAGACGAAGGCGAGCGCCTGACCCGGGATCGGCACCTCGGCGGGCGGCACCTCGGGCAGGTGCTCGAGCTGGCGCACCGCCTCCCAGCCGATGAAGCCGACCAGCCCGCCCGTGAGCGGCGGATGACCGGGCAGCGGCGGGGTGCTCCAGCGGTCGTAGAGCCGGGCGAGAGCCTCGAGCGGCGCGGACGGGGCCTCCGCGCCGAGCGCGCGGGCGGCATCCAGCCCGTAGTCGAGCCAGACGGCGCGGTCGCCGTCGTCGTCCCGCAGCTGGGTGAGCACCCCGAGGGAGCCGGCACCCACGAACGACCAGCGCGACCAGATGCCGCCCTGCTCGGCCGACTCGAGCAGGAAGGTGCCGGGCTTGCCGTCCGCGACCTTCCGGTAGACGCCCACCGGCGTCTCGCCGTCGGCGAAGAGCTCGCGCAGCACCGGCACGACCCGGTGCCCGGCGGCGACGGCGGCGTCGAACTCGGCGCGCGTGGTGGTGGTCACGAGGCGTTCTCCGTGGATTCTCCGATGACGGGGTCGAGCGGGTCGACGTCGAAGCAGCTGTGCGCGCCCGTGTGGCAGGCGGGACCGAGCTGCTCGACCTGGACCAGCAGCGTATCGCCGTCGCAGTCGAGCGCGGCGGCCCTCACGTACTGGCGGTTGCCGGAGGTGTCGCCCTTGCGCCAGTACTCCTGGCGGCTGCGGGACCAGAACGTCACGCGCCCCTCGGTGAGGGTGCGGCGCAGCGCCTCGGCGTCCATGTAGCCGAGCATGAGCACCTCGCGGGTGTCGTGCTGCTGGATGATCGCCGGCAGCAGGCCGTCCGCGTCGAAACGCGCCCGTGCCACGGTGTCGTCGATGGTGTCCGCGGTGCTCATCTGACCTCGATCCCCGCCTCGCCGAGGGCGTGCTTGACGTCGCCGACGGTCAGCTCGCCGTTGTGGAACACGGATGCGGCGAGCACGGCATCCGCGCCCGCCTCGACCGCGGGCGCGAAGTCGCGCGCGGCGCCCGCTCCCCCGCTCGCGATGACCGGCACGCGCGAGAGCTCCCGCATCGCGGCGACGAGCTCCAGATCGAAGCCCGCCTTGGTGCCGTCGGCGTCGATCGAGTTCACGAGCAGCTCGCCGGCGCCCCGCTCGATCGCCTCGCGCGCCCAGTCGAGGGCGTCGCGGTCGGTCTCCGTGCGGCCGCCGTGCGTCGTCACGACGAAACCGGAGGCGGTGCGGTCGGTGCGCTTGACGTCGAGCGACAGCACGCACACCTGTGCGCCGAAGCGGTCGGCGATCTCGTCGATCAGCTCGGGGCGCGCGAGGGCGGCCGAGTTGACGCCCACCTTGTCGGCGCCGTGCCCGAGCAGGCGGGCCACATCCTCCGTCGAACGCACGCCACCGCCCACCGTGAGCGGGATGAACACCTGCTCGGCGGTCGCGGTGACGGTGTCGTACATCGTGGAGCGGTCCTCGACCGTCGCGGTGACGTCGAGGAAGGTGATCTCGTCGGCCCCCTGCTCGAAGTACTTCGCGGCGAGCTCGACGGGGTCCCCGGCGTCGCGCAGCCCCTGGAAGTTCACGCCCTTGACGACGCGGCCGGCGGCCACGTCGAGACAGGGGATGACGCGGACGACGACGCTCATCAGATCCTCGCGGCGTGGATGGCGCTCACCAGGATCGCGCGGGCGCCGATCGCGTAGAGCTCGTCCATGACGTGGTTCATCTCGGTGCGCGGCACCATGACGCGCACCGCCACCCAGCCGGTGTCGCGCAGCGGCGACACCGTCGGCGACTCGAGGCCCGGCGTGATCGCCGAGGCCTGCTCGATGAGCTCCGCGGGCAGGTCGTAGTCGATGAGCACGTACTGGTGGGCGACGATGACGCCCTGGATGCGGCGGCGCAGCGTCTCGAGACCCGGCACCTCCTCGCGCGCGGCGATGAGCACGGCGCTCGACTCGAGGATGACGGGGCCGAAGATCTCGAGCCCCTGCTTCTTCAGGGTGCTGCCCGTCTCGACGACGTCGGCCACGGCATCCGCGACCCCGAGCCGGACGGCCGACTCGACCGCGCCGTCGAGGCGCACGACCGTGGCGGTGACACCCTCGGCCTCGAGGAAGTCGCGCACCAGGGCGTCGTAGCTCGTCGCGACGCGCACACCCTGCAGGTCCTGCAGGGTCTGGTAGCGGCCGATCGGACCCGCGAAGCGGAACGTGGAGGCACCGAAGTCGAGCGCGTCGATCTCGAGGGCGGCGGAGTGCGAGTCGAGCAGCAGGTCGCGGCCCGTGATGCCCACGTCGAGGGCGCCGGAGCCGACGTAGGTGGCGATGTCGCGGGGACGCAGGTAGAAGAACTCGACGTCGTTGCGCGGGTCCGCGACGATGAGCTCCTTCGGGTCGCGGCGCGTGGCGTAGCCGGCCTCGTGGAGCATCGAGGTGGCGGTCTCCGACAGCGTGCCCTTGTTGGGCACGGCGATTCTCAGCATGTCTGTGCTTTCTGTGTGTGAACGGTCATCGGCGGGGATGGCGGTTCACAGATGTCGTTCGACGTCCTCGAGGGTCAGACCCTTCGCGAGCATGAGCACCTGCAGGTGGTAGAGCAGCTGCGAGATCTCCTCCGCCGTCTCGGCGTCGGACTGGTACTCGGCGGCCATCCACACCTCGGCGGCCTCCTCGACGATCTTCTTGCCGATCGCGTGCACGCCCGCGTCGAGCTCCTGGACGGTGCGCGAGCCCTCGGGTCGCGCGACGGCCTTGGCGCTGAGCTCCTCGAAGAGGGCGTCGAAGGTCTTCACCCGGCTAGGTTACCGGGCCGCGGGGGTGGCGTCCGACGCATCCGACCTCATCCGCAACTCAGGAAACGGCGGACATCCATGCCCACCCGGCCGCGAGGCGGCCGAATCTCCTGAGTTGCGGAACCCGGAGTTCCCGCAACTCAGGAAGAAGCCCGGATGCAGCGGCGAACCGACGCCTCCGGGCTTCTTCTCCTGAGTTGCGGAAAGCGCGGGGTGGCTAGCGGACGCCGAGGAGGTCGATCACGAAGACGAGGGTGCGGCCGCCGAGGCGGTGACCGGAACCGGCGGGGCCGTAGGCCTGCGCGGGCGGAACGACGAGCTGGCGGCGTCCGCCGACCTTCATGCCCGGGATGCCGTCCTGCCAGCCCTTGATGAGCCCGGCGAGCGGGAACTGGATCGAGGCGCCGCGATCCCAGCTGGCGTCGAACTGCTCGCCCGTCTCGAAGTCGACGCCCACGTAGTGCACGTCGACGGTCGCGCCGGGGGTGGCCTCCGCGCCGTCGCCGACCTCGAGGTCGGTGATGACGAGCTCGGTGGGCGCGGGGCCCTCGATGAAGTCGATCTCGGGCTTGGTCTTGTCGCTCATGCGTCCAGGCTAGTGCGCGTGCGCGGCGGATGCCGCCTCGCGCAGGCCCGCGATCGCGGCGTCCACGTCGGCGGCGCCGTAGACCGAGGAGCCGGCGACGAAGGTGTCGGCGCCCGCCTCGGCCGCGATGCCGATGGTGTCGAGGGCGATGCCGCCGTCGACCTGCAGCCAGAGGTCGATGCCGTGGCGCTCCGCGGCCGCACGCAGGGCGCGCAGCTTCGGCATCATGTCGGCCATGAAGCTCTGCCCGCCGAAGCCGGGCTCGACCGTCATCACGAGCACCTGGTCGAACTCGGGCAGCAGCTCGAGGTACGGCTCGACGGCGGTGCCGGGCTTGAGGGCGAGCGAGGCGCGCGCGCCGATCCCGCGGATGCGCCGGGCCAGGGCCGCCGGGTCGAGGCTCGCCTCGGCGTGGAAGGTGACGGAGAACACGCCGAGCTCCGCGTAGCCGGGCGCCCAGCGGTCGGCATCCGAGATCATGAGGTGCACGTCGAGCGGGATCGGGGAGACGCGCTGCACGGCCTCGACCATCTGCGGGCCGAAGGTGAGGTTCGGCACGAAGTGGTTGTCCATGACGTCGACGTGCACCCCGTCGGCCGCGTGGATGCGCTCGACCTCGTGCTGGATGTTCGCCCAGTCGGCGGCGAGGATGCTCGGCTGGATGCGGGGTCCGGAACTCACGCTTCGACCCTAGTGAGCAGTTGCACGAACATCGCGTCGGTCCCGTGGCGATGCGGCCACAACTGCGCCGAGTCGGCCGCCGGCAGCCCGAGCGAACGCCGCGCGACGCGCTCGAGCGCGGCCGGGGTGTCGAGGGTGCGCAGCTCCGGGTGCCGCGCGAGCGCGGCCCGCACCTGCTCGCGCGTCTCGGCCGGATGCGGCGAGCAGGTCACGTAGGCGAGCACACCCCCCGGCGCGAGGGCCGCGACGGCCGCGTCGAGCAGTTGCGCCTGCAGCGCGACGAGGGCGGCGAGGTCGTCGGGCGACTTGCGCCAGCGCGCCTCGGGCCGACGGCGGAGTGCCCCGAGGCCCGTGCACGGCGCGTCGAGCAGGATGCGGTCGAAGCGCTCCCCCGCCTCCCCGAAGCGTCGCCCGTCGCCCTCGACCACCTCGGGCGCGTCCGCACCGTCGCCGAAGACGCGCACGGCGTTGCGGACGAGGCCCGCACGCGCCGGCACGAGCTCGTTCGCCACGAGGTGCGCACCCGCGGCGGCCGCCTCCGCGGCCAACAGCGCCGCCTTGCCGCCGGGGCCGGCGCAGAGGTCGAGCCAGCGCTCCCCCGCCGCGATCGGCCGGGCGCGGCTGAGCGCGAGCGCCGCGAGCTGGGAGCCCTCGTCCTGCACGCGCACGCGACCGGCGGCCACCTCGGGCAGCCGGGCCGGGTCGCCGCCGCCCGAGCGCACGGCGAGCGGCGACACCTCGCCCGGGGCGAGGCCCTCCGCCTCGAGCCGGGTGGCATCCGCGAGACCGGGGAGCGCGACGAGCGCCACCCGCGGGGCGTCGTTGTCGGCCGCGAGCAACGCCTCGAGCTCGCCCTCCGCCCCCTCGAGCGCGAGGGCGTCGCGCAGCGCGTCGACGACCCACTCCGGATGCGAGGATGCGACCGCGAGGCGCGCCGATCCCGAGAGCCCCGCGACCGCCCGCTCGCGCCAGGATTCGGGGGTCTCGCGGCTCACCGTCCGCAGCACGCCGTTCACGAATCCCGCGGCCGAGGACTTGCGCGCGCGGCGCACGAGCTCGACCGACTCGTCGAGCACCGCGTGCGCGGCCACCCGCATCCCCAGCAGCTGGTGCGCCCCGAGCCGCAGCACGTCGAGCACGGGCGGGTCGATACGGCCCGCGGGACGGCGGGCCGCCAGCTCGAGCACGCGGTCGTAGTAGCCCTGCATGCGCAACGTGCCGTAGACCAGCTCGGTCGCGAAGCCGGCGTCGGCGGGGTTCAGCTGCGCCTCCCGGATGCGCGCGGGCAGCAGCAGGTTCGCGTAGGCGTCGCTCTCACGCACCGCCGCGAGCACCTCGGCGGCCACCCGCCGCGCGGGCTGGATGCGGCTCATCCGAACACCGAGGTGGCGCCGGCGGGGCGTCCGCGCCACCAGTCGGCGGCGGGCATGGCGCGCTTGCCGGCCGGCTGCACGGTTCGCAGCTCGAGCGGCTCGTCGCCCGTTCCCACGTGCACCGCCTTGCCGCGCTGCGCCAGGGCTCCCGGTGGCAGCTGCGCGGCGCCGTGGGCGATCGCGGCCTCGTGGATCTTGAAGCGCTCCCCGTCGAGGAGGGTCGTCGCGCCCGGCTCGGGGGTCACCCCGCGGATGAGCGCGTCGACACGGGCGACGGGCAGCGTCCAGTCGATGCGGCCGTCGTCGAGGGTGAGCTTCGGCGCGAGCGTCACCTCGCCCTCCTGCGGGATCGCGGTGGCGGTGCCGTCCTCGATCGCGTCGACGACGCCCACGAGCAGGCGGGCGCCGGAGACGCTCAGCGCTTCGAGCAGGTGGCCGGCGGTCTGCACGCGTCCGACGGTGGCGCGCTCCATCGCGAACACGGGGCCGGCGTCCAGCTCCTCCACGAGCTGGAAGACGGCGGCGCCCGTCTCGGCGTCGCCCGCCATGACGGCGCGCTGCACGGGAGCGGCGCCCCGCCAGCGCGGCAGCAGCGAGAAGTGCAGGTTGATCCAGCCGTGCCGCGGGGCGCTCAGCACGGGTTCGCGGATGAGGCCCCCGTAGGCCACCACGACGCCGAGGTCCGCCTCGAGGGCGAGCAGCTCAGCCGTGACGGTCGCGAGCCGGTTGGCCTTGATGACCCGGATGCCCGCCTCCTCCGCGAGCTCGGCGACGGGCGTCGGCGTGAGCACGCGCTTGCGCCCCTGTGGTGCGTCCTCCCGTGTCACCACCGCGACCACCTCGTGGCGCGAGTCGAGCAGCGCCCGCAGGCTCGGCACGGCGGCGGCGGGGCTCCCCGCGAAGATCAGGCGCATCCCCCCATCCTGCCCTGTCCGCGAAAGTACGTCCTTTTGGGGCCGACACGCCGTCAGCGGGCCCAAAAGTACGTACTTTCGGGGACGTCGAGGTCAGAGCTCGTCGAAGGGCTCGGGATCGTCGAAGCGGGCACGCAGCGGGAGGGGGGCACGGCCGGGGCGCGCGGCGCCCGGAATCGGTTTGCGGCGCGTCGCGGCCTGGCGCACGATCTCGCCGCGCACGGCCCGGGCCACCTCGGCACCGTGGGCGTAGTCGAAGCGGATGATGGCACGGGCCCGGCCGTCGGCCACGCGTTCGGCGAGCACGGCCGCCTCGGGGGGCAGCGCACGACGGGCGGCGGCGACCGCGTCGGGCAGACCCTCGAGCGTCGCGACGCGCGCGGCCGGCGGGAAGCCGAGGGCGCGACGGTCCGCGAGCTCGGCACGCGCGAAGGCGCCGACGTTGCCCGTGGAGAGCGCCGTCGCGAGGCGGCCCCCGACTCCGACGAGCATGACGGGCGCGCCGTCCGCCGCGAGGGCGGCCGCATCCGACCACCAGCGCAGGCAGTCCTCGGCGATGCGCAGGGTCTCGCGCGCCACCATCCGCTCGCCGTCGAGCAGCAGCACGGCGCGGTAGCCGCCCGCCGCGACCGGCTCCGCGCCGCGCGTCGCCACCACGAGCGCAGGACGCTCGTCGACCTCGAGCACGCGGCGCTCGCCGTCGGCCACGACGACGCGCGCCCCCGGGAACGCCCGCCCGAGCTCCTCCGCGGTGCGGGTGCTGCCCGCCCCGACGCGCGTGAGCCGCGAGGAGCCGCACTCGGTGCACCGCCAGTGGGTCTCCTCGACCCCGCACCACAGACAGCTCGGCGCCCCGCCCGCGCGCTGCTGCCGCAGCGGGCCGCCGCAGCGTCGGCAGCGCGCCGCCGTGCCGCACTCGGCACAGCGCAGGCCCGGCGAGTATCCGGGGCGTGCCACCTGCACGAGCACCGGGCCCGTCGCGACCGCGGCGGCGGCCTCCCGCCAGGCGATCCCGGGGATGCGGGCGTGGGCGTCGTCGGGTGCCCCCGCCGCGTTCGCCGTCGAGACGACCCGCGCGCGGCGCGGCCGCTCGGGCGCGAGCCGCGAGAGCCAGCCGAGCTCCGCGAGCCGTTCCACCTCGGTCGTGCGGGTGTGCCCCGCGAACACGAGCGCGCCGCCCTGCTGCTCCTGGCGGATGAGGGCCGCGTCCCGGGCGTGCACGTAGGGGGTCAACGGCTCGGCGAGCAGCGGGTCGCCGTCGTTCCAGACCGCGAGGAGTCCGAGCCGGGAGGCCGGTGCGTACACGGCGGAGCGGCCGCCCAGCACGACGACCGGCTCCTCCCCCATCGCGCGCAGCATCCCGCGGTAGCGGTCGGCGTCGGGCTGCCCCGCGTCGAAGCGCACGATGCGATCCGCGGGCAGCAGTTCGCCGAGGGCCGCCTCCAGCTGGCGGATGTCGCGGTGGTCGGGCGCAACGAGGATGGCGCTCGCCCCCCGGGTCACGGTGCGCGCGGCGAGGGCGGCGAGGGCGAGCGCCCAGCGACCCACCCAGACCTCCCCCGCGCGCTCGACGCCCGGGTCGACCTCGAGGGCGGCCCGCCCGCCCGCGAGCAGGGCGTCGACCTCCCCGGTCGCGTAGCCGGGCACGACGGGCGCCTCGCGCTCGAGCGGCGGCGGCTCGGCGCGGCCCGCCGCCCGCGCCGCCAGCCACGCCTTCTCGACCCGCACCTGGCGCTTCGGGATCGCGAGTCGCAGCACGTCGATCGCCGACCCGGCCGCTCGGTCCGCGACCGCGCGCACGAGCCGCCACACCTCGGGGCGCAGCACCTCCGCACTCGACACCACGGCCTCGAGGTCCGAGAGCGGGCCCGGATGCTCCTGCTGGGTCGCGAGCTCGACGACGAAGCCCTGCGTCATCCGGTTCGCGGTGCGCAGCGGCACGCTGACGCGCACGCCGGGCACGACGCCCTCCATACCCGCCGGGATGCGGTAGTCGAGCAGGCGGTCGAGCTGCGGCAGCGGGGTGTCGAGGATGACCCGCGCGATCGTCGGCTCGACGGGAGGCACCGTCAGAGCCCGGCGGCGCTGCGCAGCTCGTCGACGCGGTCGAGCCGCTCCCACGTGAAGTCGGGAAGCTCGCGGCCGAAGTGGCCGTAGGCGGCGGTCTGCGCGTAGATCGGACGCAGTAGGTCGAGGTCGCGGATGATGGCGGCCGGACGCAGGTCGAACACCTCGCGGATGGCGTCGGTGATGACCGCGTCGGACACGGCCCCGGTGCCGAAGGTCTCGACGTAGAGCCCAACCGGGGCCGCCTTGCCGATCGCGTACGCGATCTGCACCTCGAGCCGATCGGCGAGGCCCGCGGCGACCGCGTTCTTGGCCACCCAGCGCATCGCGTAGGCGGCCGAACGGTCGACCTTGGAGGGGTCCTTGCCGGAGAAGGCGCCGCCGCCGTGGCGGGACGCGCCCCCGTAGGTGTCGACGATGATCTTGCGACCCGTGAGCCCGGCGTCGCCCTGGGGGCCGCCGATCTCGAAGCGCCCGGTGGGGTTGATGAAGCGGTTCGCCTGCTCCCACGGCAGGTCGACGCGCTCGAGCACGGGCCGCACGACGAGCTCGAAGAGCTCCGAGCGCAACTGCTCGTTGCCGACCTTCGGCGAGTGCTGGGCCGACATGACGATCGTCTCGATGGTGCGCGGCACGGCGCCCTCGTAGCCGACGGTCACCTGGGTCTTGCCGTCGGGTCGCAGGTAGTCCACCTCGCCGCGGTGGCGCACCTCCGAGAGCCGCTCGGCGAGTCGGTGGGCGAGCCAGATGGGCAGCGGCATGAGCTCGGGGGTCTCGCGCGTGGCGTAGCCGAACATGATGCCCTGATCGCCCGCCCCCTGCTTGTCGAGGTCGTCGAGGCTCGTGCCCTCGCGCGTCTCGAAGGCGTCGTCGACGCCCTGCGCGATGTCGGGCGACTGCCCGCCGATCGACACCGAGACCCCGCAGGAGCGCCCGTCGAACCAGACGTCGGAGGAGTCGTAGCCGATGTCGGTGATGCGCTTGCGCACGATCGCGGGAATCTCGACGTAGCCGGTCGTCGACACCTCGCCCGCGACGTGCACGAGGCCGGTCGTCACGAGCGTCTCCACCGCGACCCGCGCGTGCGGGTCGACCGTGAGCAGCGCGTCCAGGATCGAGTCGCTCACCTGGTCGCACAGCTTGTCGGGGTGACCCTCGGTGACGGATTCGGAGGTGAAGAGACGCAGGGAGGAGCTCACGGACAGCCTGTTTCGGTCGATGTCGTCGAAGGGGTGGAGGTGCGGCTCAGACCACGAGGTCGAGGATCGCATCGGCGACCTCGCGTTTGGAGCCGCTCGCCCGGGTCACTATATCGCCGCCCCTCGACACGATGACGACGCTGTTGCCCTCCGTGGCGAAACCCTCGCTCCAGCCGACCCTGTTGAGGACCAGATAGTCGGCGCCCTTCCGGGCGGCCTTGGCGCGGCCGAGCTCCAGCAGCCGATCGTCGTCGGGCTCCGTCTCCGCGGCGAAGCCGACGATCGTGCGGCCGTCGCGGGGCGCGGCGGAGACCTCGGCGAGGATGTCGGGGTTGCGCACGAGCCGCAGGGCGAGCTCGTCGCCCTGGGTCTCCTTCTTGATCTTGGTCTCGGCCACGTGCTCGGGCCGGTAGTCGGCCACCGCGGCGGCCATCACGACGGCATCCGCGCCCGCGGCGGCCTCGAGCACGGCGTCGCGCAGCTCGAGCGCCGTGCCGACCTCGCGCAGTTCGACGCCCGAGGGTGCCGGCACCTCGAGATGCGCCGCGATGAGCAGCACGGAAGCGCCACGCGCGGCGGCCGCCTCCGCGATCGCGACCCCCTGGCGCCCGCTCGAGCGGTTGCCGATGAAGCGCACGGGGTCGAGCGGTTCGCGCGTGCCGCCCGCCGTCACGACGACGCGGCGTCCCGCCAGGTCGCGGGGCCGCAGCGCCGCGAGGGCGGCGTCGACGATGTCGGCGGGTTCCGACATGCGCCCCGGTCCGCTGTCGGATCCGGTGAGCTGCCCGGATGCCGGGCCTACGACGTGCACGCCCCGCGCGACGAGCGTCGCCACGTTGGCACGCGTCGCCGCGTTGGCCCACATCTCGGTGTGCATCGCGGGCGCGACGACGAGGGGTGCCGTGGAGGCGAGGATCGTGGTGCCGAGCAGGTCGTCGGCGAGCCCCGCCGCGAGCTTCGCGAGGGTGTTCGCGGTCGCCGGGGCCACGACCACGAGGTCGGCCGACTGGCCGAGCGCGACATGCCGCACCTCCGCGACGCCGTCGAACAGCTCGGTCTCGACCGGGTTGCGGCTGATCGCCTCCAGCGTCGGCCGGCCCACGAACCGCAGCGCGGCCTCCGTCGCCACGACGTGCACGTCGTGGCCGCGCAGCACGAACTCGCGCACGACACCGACGGCCTTGTAGGCCGCGATGCCGCCGGAGATGCCGACGACGACGCGCAGCGGATCGCTCATGCGCGGAGGGGGTCGGGCTTACTCGGCGAGCGGGGTGAGGACGAGCTTGTCCTCGTTGATCTCGTGGAGCGCGACCGACAGGGGCTTGTCGTCGATCGTCGAATCGACGAGCGGTCCGACGTTGTCGAAGAGCGAGCCCTCGTGCAGGTCGGCGTAGTAGTCGTTGATCTGGCGGGCGCGCTTGGAGGCGAAGATCACCAGCTGGTACTTCGAGTCGACCTTCGACAGCAGTTCGTCGATGGGCGGGTCGATGATGCCCTTGTTGTCGGCCATGCGGCTCTCCTCACGTTCGCGTGCGCGCGGAATCGGTTCCGGGCACTGCCAGCAATTCTACGACCTCGCGGGCCGCGCGTCCGACGTCGTGGTTCACGACGCGCACATCGAACTCGTGCTGGGCCGCGAGCTCGACCTTCGCGGTCTCCAGCCGACGGGCCTGCTCGGCCGCCGATTCGGTGCCGCGGCCGGTCAGTCGGCGCACGAGCTCCTCCCAGCTGGGCGGCAGCAGGAAGACGAGCAGCGCATCCGGCATCGCCTCCCGCACCGCCCGGGCACCCTGCAGGTCGATCTCGAGGAGGACGCTGCGCCCCTCGGCGAGGGCCGCCTCGATGGGCGGACGCGGGGTGCCGTAGCGGGAGGCGTTGTGCACCGTCGCGTACTCGAGGAAGTCGTTGCCCTCGATCATGGCGTCGAACTGCTCGTCCGAGACGAAGTAGTAGTGGCGGCCGTCGACCTCGCCGGGACGCGGCGGCCGTGTCGTCGCGGAGACGCTCAGCAGCACCTCGGGGTAGTTGTCGCGGATGTGGGCCGAGACGGTGCCCTTGCCGACCGCGGTCGGCCCCGCGAGCACGACGAGTCGCCCGGCGGCGCGCAGCGGGCCGACGTCGCGCGCGGCGAGCCAGTCGCGCAGGCGCACCCGCTGCCGGGCGCCGAGGCCTCCGACGCGCTTGGCGTCGGCGATCCCGAGCTCCTCCATGATGCGGGCGACGCGGCTCGGTCCGATCCCCGGGATGCTCGTGAGCAGCTCGCGCACGCGGAGGCTGCCCTCCGGCGTGCTCGGGTCGGCCCAGGCCGCCTCCGCGATCTCGAGCGGCCGGCGCTCACGGCGGCGCACGGCCTCCTTCACGGCGGCGCGGGCGCGCCGTGCGGCGATCGCCGCACGGGAGGCGGCGACCCGGTCGACCTCGGGCATCGTCACCTCTGCCACGATGCCACCTCCGCGACCGCGGCGTCGATCGCCGAGCCGATGCCGTCGGGACCGGCGCCGAGCACCGAACGCGACACGCTCGGCAGCAGCGAACCGATCGCCGCGCCGAAGGTCGCCGGGGCATCGGCGAGGCGGGCGCCCTGCACCCCGAAGCCGGGACCGAGCACCGGCACGGCCCGCAGCGCATCCGGGTCGATGCCGACGGCCGCGAGCTCGACCGTGCCGCCGACCACGACGCCCACGTTCCCGCCGTGCTCGGCCGCGTGGGCGACCATGCGGGCGGCGATGGTCTCGCCGGATGCCGTGCGCAGGGTCTGCACCTCCGCGCTCTCCGGGTTGGAGGTCGCCGCGAGCACGAACACGCCCTTGCCGGCCGCGGCCGCGCGCGCGAGCACGCCGTCGAGCGAGCCGAAGCCCTGGTAGGCGACGGCCGTCATGGCATCCGCCTCGAGCGGCGTGCCGGGCGTGAGCCACGCCTCGCCGTAGGCGTCGACGGTCGAGCCGACGTCGCCCCGCTTGACGTCGGCGATGACGAGCAGGCCCGCGGCACGGGCCGCGGCGAGCAGCTCCTCGAGCACCGCGTAGCCCGCCGAGCCGTGCCGCTCGAAGAAGGAGATCTGCGGCTTGACGATGCCGATGCGCGACGCCGCGGCGTCGATCACCCGGAGGCCGAACTCGCGCACCCCCGCGGCATCGTCGCCGAGACCCCACGCCGCCAGCAGCGGCGCGTGCGGATCGATGCCGACGCACAGGGGCCCTCGTCGAGCGACGACCTCCGCGAGCCGGGCGCCGAATCCGTCCGTCATCCGGCGACTCCCGCCCGGGCCGCGCGATCGGTCGCGTAGTCCTGGAGGCTGCGCACCCGCACCTCGGAGCCGCGCGCCTCGAGCGAGCCGACGGCGGCGCCGAGCTGCGCGATCGTCGTGAACAGCGGCTTGTCGGCCGCGACGGTCGCCGTGCGGATCTCGACCCCGTCGGCGCGCGCGCTGCGGCCGCTCGGGGTGTTGATGACCACGTCGATGCGCCCCGTGTTGATGAGGTCGACGACCGTGCCCTCGATGCCGCCCTGCCCCATCGAGTACTTGCGCACCGTGGTGGCCCGGATGCCGTTGCGCGCGAGCACCTCGGCGGTGCCCTCGGTCGCGACGATGTCGAAGCCGAGCTGCTGCAGGCGCAGCACCGGCAGCACGACGGCGCGCTTGTCGCGGTCGGCGACCGACACGAACACGGTGCCGGAGTCGGGCAGCCCGCCGTAGGCCGCGTCCTGGCTCTTCGCGAAGGCGCGCGGGAAGTCGGCGTCGATGCCCATGACCTCGCCGGTCGAGCGCATCTCCGGCCCGAGCACCGAGTCGACGACGTGGCCGTCGCGGGTGCGGAAGCGCTTGAACGGCAGCACCGCCTCCTTGACCGAGACGGGCGAGTCGAGCGGCACGCGCGAGCCGTCGTGCTCGGGCAGCAGGCCGTCGCCCACGAGCTCGTCGATCGAGCGGCCCACCATGACGAGCGAGGCCGCCTTGGCGAGCGGGATGCCGAGCGCCTTCGAGACGAACGGCACCGTCCGCGAGGCACGCGGGTTCGCCTCGAGCACGTAGAGCACGCCCGCGCCGATCGCGAACTGCACGTTGAGCAGGCCGTTGACGCCGATGCCCTCGGCGATCTTGCGCGTCGCGTCGACGACCCGGTCGAGCACGTCGCGGCCGAGCGTGACGGGCGGCAGAGTGCAGGCGGAGTCGCCCGAGTGCACACCGGCCTCCTCGATGTGCTCCATGATGCCGCCGACGTACAGGCGCTCGCCGTCGTAGAGGGCGTCGATGTCGATCTCCAGGGCGTCGTCGAGGAAGCGGTCGACGAGCAGCGGCGAGCCCGGGCCGATGATGGCCTGGTCGCGCACCCGGTCGAAGTAGTCCTCGAGGCTCGGGGTGTCGTAGACGATCTCCATGCCGCGTCCGCCGAGCACGAAGCTGGGACGCACGAGCACCGGGTAGCCGATCGCCTCGGCGACGGCGACGGCGCTCGGCGCGTCGGTGGCGGTGCCGTTGCGCGGCGAGATGAGTCCCGCGCGGTCGAGGATGCCGGAGAACAGTCCGCGCTCCTCCGCGAGGTCGATCGCGCCGGGGCTCGTGCCGAGGATCGGCACCCCCGCCGCCTCGAGGCCCTTCGCGAGACCGAGGGCGGTCTGGCCGCCGAGCTGCACGATGACGCCCACGAGCTCGCCCGACTGCGACTCCGCGTGCACGACCTCGAGCACGTCCTCGAGGGTGAGGGGCTCGAAGTAGAGCCGGTCGCTCGTGTCGTAGTCGGTCGACACGGTCTCCGGGTTGCAGTTGATCATGATCGTCTCGAACCCGGCGTCGTGCAGCGCGAAGCTCGCGTGCACGCAGGAGTAGTCGAACTCGACGCCCTGTCCAATGCGGTTCGGGCCGGAGCCCAGGATGACCACCTTGCGCTTGTCGCTCGGAGCGACCTCGGTCTCGAGGTCGTAGCTCGAGTAGTGGTACGGGGTGAGGGCCGGGAACTCGCCCGCGCAGGTGTCGACCGTCTTGTAGACGGGCCGGACGCCGAGCTGCCAGCGGAGGTTGCGCACCTGCTGCTCCTCGAGGCCGCGCAGCTGGGCGATCTGGGCGTCGGAGAAGCCGTGGTCCTTCGCGAGGCGGAAGAGCGCCTCGTCGAGCGGGCGCAGGCTCGCGATCTCGTCGGCGACCTCGTTGACGAGCACGATCTGGTCGAGGAACCAGGGATCGATGCCGGTCGCGGCATACAACTCCTCGACCGTCGCGCCGGCGCGCAGCGCCTGCTGCACCGTGACGATGCGACCGTCGGTGGGCGTCTTCGCGAGCTTGATCAGCTCGCCCTTGGGCGCCAGGTGGGTGTCCCAGTGGAAGCTCGAACCGCGCTTCTCGAGCGAGCGCAGCGCCTTCTGCAGGGCGGTCGTGTAGTTGCGGCCGATCGCCATCGCCTCGCCGACCGACTTCATGGTGGTCGTGAGGGTGGCATCCGCCGAGGGGAACTTCTCGAAGGCGAAGCGGGGCACCTTGACGACGATGTAGTCGAGGGTCGGCTCGAAGGAGGCCGGGGTGACCTTCGTGATGTCGTTGGGGATCTCGTCGAGGCGGTAGCCGATCGCGAGCTTCGCGGCGATCTTCGCGATCGGGAAGCCCGTGGCCTTCGAGGCGAGCGCCGAGGAGCGCGAGACGCGCGGGTTCATCTCGATGACGATGACGCGCCCCGTGGTCGGCTCGACCGCGAACTGGATGTTGCAGCCGCCCGTGTCGACGCCGACCGCGCGGATGATGTCGATGCCGATGTCGCGCAGCCGCTGGTACTCGCGGTCGGTGAGGGTGAGCGCGGGCGCGACCGTGATCGAGTCGCCCGTGTGCACGCCGACCGGGTCGACGTTCTCGATCGAGCAGACGACGACCGTGTTGTCGGAGGTGTCGCGCATGAGCTCGAGCTCGTACTCCTTCCAGCCGAGGATGGACTCCTCGAGGAGCACCTCGGTGGTGGGCGACTGGTGCAGACCGTCGGAGACCATGCGCTCGAGCTCGGCGCGGTCGTGGGCGAAGCCGGAGCCGAGGCCGCCCATCGTGAACGACGGGCGCACGACGAGCGGGTAGCCGAGGTCGTCGGCCGCCGTGATCGCCTCGTCGAGGGTGTGCACGATGTAGGACCTCGCGACGTCGGCACCGGCCTCGATCACGAGGTCCTTGAAGATCTGGCGGTCCTCGCCCTTCTTGATGGCGTCGACCTTCGCGCCGATGAGCTCCACGCCGTACTTCTCGAGGATGCCGGCCTCGTCGAGCGCTATGGCCGCGTTGAGCGCGGTCTGGCCGCCGAGCGTCGGCAGCACGGCATCCGGGCGCTCCTTCGCGATGATCGCCTCGAGGATCTCGTTCGTGATCGGCTCGATGTAGGTCGCGTCGGCGAAGTCGGGGTCGGTCATGATCGTCGCGGGGTTGGGGTTCACGAGGATCACCCGCACCCCCTCGGCGCGCAGCACCCGGCAGGCCTGCGTGCCGGAGTAGTCGAACTCGGCGGCCTGCCCGATGACGATCGGGCCGGACCCGATGACGAGGACGCTCTGGATGTCGGCTCTCTTGGGCACTTAGTTCTTCTTCGCGAGGTCGGCCGCGACCATGTCGCGGAAACGGTCGAACAGGTAGTTGGCGTCGTGCGGACCGGCCGCCGCCTCGGGGTGGTACTGCACCGAGAAGGCGGGGATGTCGAGGGCGCGCAGCCCCTCCACGACGTTGTCGTTGAGGCCCACGTGGCTCACCTCGAGCCGCCCGAAGCCGGCCGGGCTCTCGATGACGCCCTCGAGCGGGGCGTCGACGGCGAAGCCGTGGTTGTGGGCGGTGATCTCGACCCGGCCGGTGGCCTTGTCGAGCACGGGCTGGTTGATGCCGCGGTGGCCGAACGGCAGCTTGTAGGTGCCGAGGCCGAGGGCGCGGCCGAGCAGCTGGTTGCCGAAGCAGATGCCGAAGAACGGCAGCCCCTCCCGCAGCACCCCCTGCAGCAGCTCGACGTGGTCGCCGGAGGCCGCCGGGTCGCCCGGGCCGTTGGAGTAGAACACCGCGACCGGGTCGATGGCGAGGATGCCCTCGAGGGTGACGTCCTGCGGGAGCACGTGCACCTCGAAACCGCGGTCGGCGAGGTTGTCGATCGTGGCCTGCTTGACGCCCAGGTCGAGCACGGCGAGGTTGCCGAGCCGCTCGCCGCGCGCGGGGGTCACCGTGGCTGCGGCGACCGAGACCTGCGCCGAGAGGTTGAGGCCCGCCATCGACGCGCCGGAGCGCACGATCTCGAGCTGCTCCTCGGCGCCGAGCGCGGCATCCGGGCCGGAGAAGATGCCCGCCCGCATGGACCCGGCGTCGCGCAGGCGGCGGGTCACGGCCCGGGTGTCGATGCCGCTGATGCCGACCACGCCGTTCTCGCCGAGGTCGGCGTCGAGGCTGCCCGTCGCCCGGAAGTTCGACACGACGCGGGAGGGGTCGCGCACGACGTACCCGGAGACCCAGATGCGCCGCGACTCCGGATCCTCCTGGTTGACGCCCGTGTTGCCGATGTGCGGAGCCGTCATGACGACGATCTGGCCCGCGTAGCTCGGGTCGGTGAGGGTCTCCTGGTAGCCGGTCATGCCGGTCGCGAAGACCGCCTCCCCGAGGGTGCGGCCGCGGGCGCCGTAGGCGCGCCCGGTGTACCGGGTGCCGTCCTCGAGCACGAGCACGGCGGGGTCGGTGTCGATCATGCGGGGGCCTCTTCCTGAGGGGTGTCGGGGTGCGCCGTGCGCGCGGCGGCCGCGGCGCTCGGCGAGAGCTCGGTGAGGACCGCCAGCAGGCGGTCGGGGTCGTCGGCGCGGAAGTAGCTGTCGACGAGGGTGCCCGCCAGCTCCCAGCGCACGAAGACGAGGCCGTCCTCGTCGACGCCCTTGTCGATGGTCCAGGACGCGAGCCCCACCCCGCGGATGTCGGCGAGCGGGATGAAGGCGGGCGCCGTGCCGGCGAGGTCGAGCACGACGCCGCCGCGCGCGATCCGCATGAGACCGCGGGCGCGGAATCCGAGCCCGCCGACCACGATGCGCTCGAGCGGCTGCTCGGCGAGCGTCGTCGCCGAGTACAGCACGCGCTCGCTCCCCAGCTCCTCACCGATCTCGGCCGGCGGCACGGCCACCACGTCGAGCGCGGACTGCCGGCGGCGGCGGTTGCGCCAGCCGAGCAGCATGAAGCCGACCGCGATGGCGAGCAGCAGCGCGATGACCAGCACGGGCCAGAACTTGTCAGCCACGGGCGACCTCCTCCGCCTCGCGGAGCACGCCGTCGAGCACCGTCGGCACTCCCCCGTGCAGGGTCGCGACGACCCGCCCGGGCAGCTCGCGGCCGAGGTACGGCGAGTTGACGCCCTTGCCGTGCAGCTCGGCGAGCCCGAACACGCGGGTCGCGGTGGGGTCGACGAGCGTGAGGTGCGCCGGCGCGCCCACCTCGAACGGGGCGTCGTAGCCGGCGAGGCGGCCGATCTCGGCGGGCGTCCGCGAGAGCACGCGCGCGACATCCGCCCAGCCGATGAGCCCCGTGTCGACCATCGCGGCCTGCACGACCGAGAGCGCGGATTCGAGCCCCACCATGCCGAAGGAGGCCTCCTGCCAGGCGCACTCCTTCGTCTCGATCGGGTGCGGCGCGTGGTCGGTCGCGACGATGTCGATCGTGCCGTCGGCGAGGGCCGCTCGCAGGGCGTGCACATCCTCGTCGCGGCGCAGCGGCGGGTTGACCTTGAAGCGGGCGTCGTAGCCGCGCGCGAGCTCCTCGGTGAGCAGCAGGTGATGGGGGGTGACCTCCGCGGTCACCCGGATGCCGCGCGCCTTCGCCCAGCGCACGATCTCGACGCTGCCCGCCGTCGAGACGTGGCAGACGTGCAGCCGGGCGCCCACGGCATCCGCGAGCAGCACGTCGCGGGCGATGATCGCCTCCTCGGCGACCGCGGGCCAGCCGGCGAGGCCGAGCTCCGAGCTGAGCGCGCCCTCGTTCATCTGGGCGCCCTCGGTGAGCCGCGGCTCCTGGGCGTGCTGGGCGATGACGCCGTCGAAGGTCGCCACGTACTCGAGCGCGCGGCGCATGAGCAGGGCGTCGTGCACGCACTTGCCGTCGTCGCTGAAGACCCGCACCCCGGCGCGCGAGCGGGCCATCGCGCCGATCTCGGAGAGCCGCTCCCCCGCGAGGCCGACCGTCACGGCGCCGATCGGGCGGACGGTCGCGTAGCCGTGCTCCGCGCCGAGCGAGGCGACCTGCTCGACGACGCCCGCCGTGTCGGCGACGGGCGAGGTGTTGGCCATCGCGAACACCGCGGTGAAGCCGCCGGAGGCCGCGGCGCGGGTGCCCGTGAGCACCGTCTCGCTCTGCTCGAAGCCCGGCTCGCGCAGGTGCGTGTGCAGGTCGACGAGGCCCGGCAGGGCGAGCAGCCCGTCGGCGTCGATCACGGTCGCGCCGGCGGCGGAGAGCGAGGGACCGCGTTCGGCGATCCGACCGTCCTCCACCAGGAGGTCGGTGCCCGCGCCGTCGGGGAGCTGCGCTCCGCGGATGAGGATCGAGGTCATTCCGCGACCTCCCGCGGGTCGGAACCTGAGAGCACGAGGTAGAGCACCGCCATCCGTATCGACACCCCGTTGGTGACCTGATCGAGGATGACCGACCGGGGCGAGTCCGCGGCGCGTGCCGAGATCTCGAGCCCGCGGTTCATGGGCCCGGGGTGCATGACAATCGTATCCGCCGCGAGTCGGGCGAGCCGTGCGTCGTCGAGGCCCCACTCGTTCGCGTACTCGCGCTCGTGCGGGAAGAACGCCGCGTGCATGCGCTCCTGCTGCACCCGCAGCATCATGACGGCGTCCGGCGCCTCCGCGATCGCCGCGTCGAGGTCGGTGCCGACCCGCACGGGCCAGGCGTCGACGCCCGTCGGCAGCAGGGTGCGGGGGGCGACGAGGGTCACCTCGGCGCCGAGCGTCGTGAGCAGCCACACGTTCGACCGCGCGACCCGCGAGTGCAGGATGTCGCCCACGATGGCGACCCGCACGCCGTCGAGGTCGCGGCCGCGCGAGGCGTCGCCGTGCAGCGTCTTGCGCAGGGTGTAGGCGTCGAGCAGCCCCTGGGTGGGGTGCTGGTGGGTGCCGTCGCCGGCGTTGACGACGGCGGCGTCGATCCAGCCGGATCCGGCGAGCACCTCGGCGGCACCCGAGGCCGAGTGCCGCAGCACGACCGCGTCGATGCCCATCGCCGCGATCGTCTGGGCGGTGTCCTTGAGGCTCTCCCCCTTCGAGACGCTCGAGCCCTTCGCACTGAAGGTGATGACGTCCGCCGAGAGCCGTTTCGCGGCCGCCTCGAAGCTGAGCCGCGTGCGGGTCGAGTCCTCGAAGAAGAGGTTGGCGACCGTGCGTCCGCGCAGGGTCGGGAGTTTCGGGACGGCGCGGGTCGCGACCTCGGCCATGTCCTCGGCGAGGTCGAGGATGCCGAGCGCCTCGTCGCGGGCGAGTCCGACCGTCGACAGCAGGTGCCTCATGCGCGCGTCCCCTCGGGGTCGGACTCGATCGCGACGGCGTCCTCGCCGTCGGTCTCGCGCAGCCGCACGTAGATGCGCTCCGCGACCGCAGTCGGCAGGTTCTTGCCCACGAAATCCGCGCGGATCGGCAGCTCGCGGTGACCGCGGTCGACGAGCACCGCGAGCCGCACCGCGCGCGGGCGGCCGAGGTCGCCGATCGCGTCGAGCGCCGCGCGGATCGTGCGGCCCGAGTAGAGCACGTCGTCGACGAGCACGACCGTCTTGCCGTCGATGCCGCCCGCGGGCAGCCGCGTCGGGCTCGGGGTGCGGGTCGGATGCCGGTCCAGGTCGTCGCGGTACATCGTCACGTCGAGCGCGCCCACGACGCCCGCGCCCGGCTCGAGCCGGGCGAGCACGGCGGCGATCCGCTCGGCGAGCAGCACCCCCCGAGTCGGAATGCCGAGGAGGACGAGATCCGAGCCGCCGCGATTGGACTCGAGGATCTCGTGGGAGATGCGCGTCAGAGCGCGCGTGATGTCAGCTTCCTGCAGGACGGTGCGTGCAGTCATCCTGACCTCCTTCCCCGCCTCTCGGGACGGACTTAAAGGTGGTCGTCGATCGTGACGATGCTAGCAGGTGGCGCCCGGGCTCAGCCCCAGCGCTTGAGCAGGAACCGCTCGAGCACGCCCACCAGGGCGTCGGTGACCTTGCCGAGCACGGCGAGCACGACGATCGCGAGGAACAGCCGATCGAGGCGGCCGTTGTTCTGCGACTCGATGAGCAGGAAGCCGAGACCCATCGTCGAGCCGAGCAGCTCCGCGGCGACGAGGAACAGCCACGCCTGGGCGAGAGCGAGCCGCAGGCCCGAGACGATCGCGGGGATGACGGCGGGCAGCTGCACGGTCGTGAGCAGCCGCACACCGCTGTAGCCGTAGGCGCGGCCGAGCTCCACGAGGTGCGGGTCGACGTGCCGCAGCGCACCCGCGACGGTCGTGTAGACGGGGAAGAGCGCGCCGATCGCCACGAGGGTGACCTTCGAGTTCTCGCCGTACTGCATGTAGAGCACGAGCAGCGGCACCCAGGCGAGCGAGGGCACCGCACGCGCGGCGCCGATGGTGGGCGCGAGCAGGCCGTCCGCGAGGCGTGAGAGGCCGACGATCGAACCGAGCGCGAGACCCGCGACGGCACCGATCGCGAAACCGAGCAGCACGCGCTGGATCGAGATGCCGATGTGCGTCCAGAGCACGCCGCGATCGGCCAGGTCGACCGCCGACAGCACGACCGACTCGGGCGTCGGCAGCTTGTAGGCGGGTACCCAGCCCTGATGGGAGGCGGCCCACCAGAGCGCCACCAGCACGATCGGGATGATCGCGCCGAGCGCCCAGCGCCACGGCGACCGCCGCCTCCTCCGCACGGGCGGCTCCGTGCCGCCTGGCGCGGTGAGTACGGCGGTCGCCATCGCGTCAGCCCACCCGGCTCGGGTCGGCCGCCTCGGCGAACGTGGTGTCGAACAGGGTGTCGAGCGCGTCGTCCGCGGCATCCTGCGAGGCGATATCGCCGTTGGCGACCTGGATGGGCGCCACGACCTTGAGCACGGCGAGCTGCTTGGCGCCCGGCACGTTGTCGAGGTCGATCACGGTGCGCTCGAGCAGCACCTTGTCGGCGACGGCCTGGTCGATGCCGGCCACCTCGGCGAGCAGCGCGGAGGTCTCCTCCGGGTTCTCGAGCGCCCAGGCACGGGCCTTCTCGTAGGCGTCCACGACGACCTGTGCGAGGTCGGCGTGGTTGGTGATGAAGTCCTCGGTCGCGTTGAGGAAGCCGTAGGTGTTGAAGTCGACGTTCCGGTAGAACAGCTCGATGCCGTCGTTCAGCTCGTGCGCGGCCATCATCGGGTCCAGGCCCGACCACGCGTCGACCGTGCCCGCGACGAGCGCGGCACCGCCGTCGGCGTGCTGCAGGTTCTGGATGTTGACCTCGCTCGGGTCGACGCCGGCCTCGTCGAGCGCCTGCAGCAGGAAGAAGTACGGGTCGGTGCCGACGGTCACCGCGACGGTCTTGCCGCGCAGATCCTCGACCGAGTCGATGCCGCTGTCCGGGCGGGTGGCGAGCGCCGACCACTCGGGCTGCGTGTAGATGTCGATCGTGTGGATGGGCGAACCGTTCGCGCGGGCGAGCAGCGCCGCGGAACCGGCCGTCGAGCCCACGTCGATCGCGCCCGCGCGCAGCCCCTCGTTGGCCTTGTTCGAGCCGAGCGACTGGGTCCAGGTGACGGTCACGTCGTCGCCGAGGGTGTCCTCGATCCAGCCCTGCTCCTTGATGATGAGGCTCAGCGGGTTGTAGGTGGCGAAGTCGAGGTTGAGCGTCGTGCCGCTCCACGAGGAGTCGCCGTCGCCCTCGGCGGCCGGCGGGGTGGCGTTCTCACCCGCGCAGCCCGAGAGGGCGAGCGCGAGGGTGGCCGCGGCGGCGGCCGCAGCGAGCAGGGTCTTCTTCATGAGGGATGTCCTTCAGGGGCTGTGTGGTGATGGCGGGTGGAACGGATGGTGCGGAGGCGCTCAGGTGGCCGAGCGCTTGGCGCGCTGGGCCTTGATCGCCTGGGTGAGGTAGTTCTCGGGGTGGTGGGTCTCGACGCCGAGCAGCGCGAGCAGCTCCGCGCGCAGGATCGCCAGCTGGGCGTCGCCGCGGTCGCGCGGGCGACGCTTGCCGACCTCGAGCACGCGACGGATGGTCGCACCCGGTGCGCCGTCCTCGGAGCCGAGCAGCACGATCCGGTCGGCGAGCTGCAGCGCCTCGTCGACGTCGTGCGTGACGAGCAGGATCGTGGCCGGCTCGGCCGCGTGGATGTCGAGCAGCAGGTCCTGCATCGTGAGGCGCGTGAGGGCGTCGAGCGCGCCGAACGGCTCGTCGAGCAGCAGCACGCCGGGGTTGCGGGCGAGCGCGCGGGCCAGCGAGGTGCGCTGCGCCATTCCGCCCGACACCTGACGGGGCCGCAGGGTCGCCGCGTGGTCGAGCTGCACGAGCCGCAGCAGCTCCTCGACACGGGCGCGCCCGCGGGCCGCATCCGTGCCGCGCGGCAGGCCGAGCTCCACGTTGCGCGCGAGGGTGCGCCACGGCAGCAGGCGCGGCTCCTGGAAGGCGACCGCGCAGCGCTGGTCCAGCGGCGCCACCGGGGTGGCACCGATCGACAGCTCACCCGCGTCCGCGCGGTCCAGGCCCGACACGAGCCGCAGCAGCGTCGACTTGCCGCACCCGGAGGGACCGAGCAGGGCGACGATCTCCCCCGCGCGGATGCTGAGGTCGACGTCGCGGAGCACCACCCGCCGGCCCCCGTCGGGGCTCGGGAAGTGCCGTCCGACGCCCGAGAGGCGCACGGGGAGTGCGGCCTGGGCAGGGGCGTCGAGCAGGGTCACACGCTCGACGGTAGGGAGAACCGGGAACGGCGCGCAAAAGCGCGCGTCACGAAATGAAATATGACGACGTCGATCAGCGATCGCGGGCGATCGCCGAGAGCACGCCGTTCACGAAACCGCCCGAGTCGTCGGTGCTGAGCTCGGCGGCCAGCTGCACCGCCTCCGAGATGGCCACGCCGTCCGGCACCTCGTCGTTGTGCAGGATCTCCCATGCGCCCACCCGGATGATCGCGCGATCGAGCACCGGCATGCGCTCCAGCGTCCAGCCGTGGGCGTGTGCGGTGATCGCCGCGTCCAGCTCCGCCAGGTGCGCATCCACGCCCGACACGATCTCGCGCGCGTACACCCACGAGCCCTCGCGGGCCGGCTGCTGCGCCGCGCGCTGCGACTCCTCCACGAGGGCGTCCGCGAGGGCGCGCTCGCGCAGGTCGGCGCTGTAGAGGATGTCGACGGCGCGCTTGCGCGCCTTGGTGCGGGAGCTCACGAGGCGATCAGACCCGACCCAGGTAGTCGCCCGTGCGGGTGTCGACCTTCACCTTGGTGCCCGTCTCCAGGAACAGCGGCACCTGGATCTCGTACCCCGTCTCGACCGTCGCCGGCTTCGTGCCCGCGCTCGAACGGTCGCCCTGCAGGCCCGGCTCGGTGTAGGTGACCTCGAGGATCACCGACGCCGGGAGCTCCACGTAGAGCGCCTCGCCCTCGTGCAACGCGATCTGCACGTTCTGGTTCTCGAGCATGAAGTTCGCCGCATCCCCCACCGTGCCGGCCGGGATGGTGATCTGGTCGTAGTCGGTCGTGTCCATGAACACGAAGCCCTCGCCGTCGCGGTAGAGGTACTGGAAGTCGCGGCGATCGACCGTCGCGAAGTCGACCTTGGTGCCCGCGTTGAAGGTGCGGTCCACGACCTTGCCGGAGAGCACGTTCTTCAGCTTGGTGCGCACGAACGCGCCGCCCTTGCCCGGCTTCACGTGCTGGAACTCCACCACGTTCCAGAGCTGCCCGTCGATGCTGAGGACGCTGCCGTTCTTGATGTCGTTCGTCGTGGCCATGCTGATTCGCTGTTCCGTTCGCAGATGTCGTGGGCGGATGCGCCCGTACGAGTGTAACGACGGCTATCCGGCGCGGCGAACCGCCGCCAACGCCAGCACGTACGATTCGAAGCCGAACCCGGCGATCACGCCCGACGCCACCCCCGAGATCACCGAGTTGTGCCGGAACGCCTCACGCGCGTGCGGATTCGAGATGTGCACCTCGACGAGCGGCACACCCGCCTTCGTCACGAGCGCCGCCGCATCCCGC
Organism: Protaetiibacter intestinalis; assembly: GCF_003627075.1. NCBI lineage: Bacteria > Bacillati > Actinomycetota > Actinomycetes > Micrococcales > Microbacteriaceae > Protaetiibacter > Protaetiibacter intestinalis. Next base: position 2,786,107 of record NZ_CP032630.1, read on the forward strand.
AGCGCGTAGCTGTAGTGCGTGAACGCCGCCGGGTTCAGGATCACCGGGATGCGGGAATCCACGGCCTCGTACAGCCAGTGCACGAGCTCCGCCTCGTCGTCCGTCTGACGCAGGTCGATCTCGACCCCGTCGCCCGCCTCCTCGGCCAGCAGCACCCGCAACGCCGACAGATCCTGCGAGCCGTACACATCCGGCTCCCGGCTGCCCAGCCTCCCCAGATTCGGTCCGTTGAGCACCAGCACGCGTGTCATGCCCCGAGCCTAGCCATCCCGCGCCCCCGTGGAGCGGACCCCGCTTGGGATGGCGGGGCGACTAGGAGGCGATCTCCTGGTAGGCCGCGAAGAGGAGGGACTCGTCGGGGCCCTGCAGCGTGGTGGGGCGGCCGATGTCGTCGAGCACGATGAAGCGCATGAGGGCGCCGCGCGCCTTCTTGTCGCGCTTCATGGTCGCGAGCAGCGACTGCCAGCGGCCGGCCGGGTAGCTCGTCGGCAGGTCGAGCGAGTCGAGGATGCGGCGGTGCCGTTCCACGGCGGCATCGGGCAGATGCCGGGTGAGCCGCGAGAGCTCTGCGGCGAACATCATGCCGATCGCGATCGCGGCGCCGTGGCGCCAGCGGTAGCGTTCGGCGTGCTCGATGGCGTGGCCGAGGGTGTGGCCGTAGTTGAGGATCTCGCGCAGGCCCTGCTCGGTGAAGTCCTCGCCGACGACGCGTGCCTTCATGGCGATCGCGAGCTCGACGGCGCGGCGGAACTCGGGGGTGCCGGGGTCGGTGGCGCGCTGCGGGTCGGCCTCGACGATGTCGAGGATCTCCGGTTCGGCGATGAAGCCCGCCTTCACGACCTCGGCGTAGCCGGCGAGGATCTCGTTGCGCGGCAGGGTGTCGAGCAGCTCGAGGTCGCACAGCACGGCGCGGGGCGCCCAGAACGCGCCCACCAGGTTCTTGCCCTCGGCGGTGTTGATTCCGGTCTTGCCGCCGACCGCTGCATCCACCATGCCGAGCACCGTGGTCGGCAGCTGCACGACGTCGATGCCGCGCAGCCAGGTGGCGGCGACGAAGCCGGCGAGGTCGGTCGTCGCTCCCCCGCCGAGGCCGATGATGGCGTCGCTGCGGGTGAAGTCGGTCTGACCGAGGATCTGCCAGCAGAACGCGGCGACCTCGACGCGCTTGGCGCCCTCCGCATCCGGCACCTCGGCGAGCAGCACCTCGTAGCGGTCGGCGAGCTGCTCGCGCAGCAGCTCCGCACGGGCTCCGAGGGCGGGCGCGTGCACGATGAGCACCTTCGCGACCCGCGGGCCGAGGTGCCGCGCGACGTCGCCGAGCAGTCCCCGTCCGACGTGCACCTCGTAGTCGCGCATCCCGTCGGTGCCGCGCACCGGGATGACGGTCGTGTCGCTCATCGTGCCTCCAGCCAGGTGACGACGTCGGCGGCGATCCGGTCGTAGGGCAGCCGCGAGGTGTCGAACGTGACGCTCGCGAGCGACTCGTAGACGGGTTTGCGCTCGTCGTAGATGCGCTGCCAGTCGCCGATGCCACCGCGGACGAGGGGGCGTTTGCCGTCGCCGAGCCGGGAGGCGACCGCCTCGGCGGTGATGGTGAGGTACACGACCCGATGCGCGGCGAGCAGTTCGCGCGTGCTCGCGTCGAGCACCGCTCCCCCGCCGAGCGAGACGATGCCGGCACCGGTGAGCGCCTCGCGCACGGTGTCGCGTTCGAGGGCGCGGAAGTGCGGCTCGCCGTGGGTGTCGAAGAGCTCGGCGATGGGGCCGTGCTGGGCGACGATGACCTTGTCGGTGTCGGTGAAGGGCACCCCGAGCGCCGCGGCGACGCGCTTGCCGATGCGGGTCTTCCCGGATCCCATGGGCCCGACGAAGACGGCGAGCGGGCCGCTCATGCGGTGACGCCGCCCGTGCGCAACGCGTCGGGGATGGCGGCGAGGTAGGCCTCCAGGTTGCGCCTGGTCTCGCCGACGGAGTCGCCCCCGAACTTCTCGAGCACGGCGTTCGCGAGCACGAGCGCGACCATGGCCTCCGCGACGACGCCCGAGGCGGGCACGGCGCACACGTCGGAGCGCTGATGGTGCGCCTGGGCGGCCTCGCCCGTGGCGACGTCGACGGTGCGCAGGGCGTGCGGCACGGTCGCGATGGGCTTCATGCCGGCACGCACCCGCAGGATGGTGCCGGTCGACATGCCCCCCTCGGTGCCGCCCGCCTTGTCCGACTCGCGCCGGATGACGCCGCCGTCGGTCACGAGCTCGTCGTGCGCGGCCGACCCGGGGCGGCGGGTGGTCTCGAAGCCGTCGCCGACCTCGACGCCCTTGATCGCCTGGATGCCCATGAGCGCGGCCGCGAGTTGCGCGTCGAGGCGGCGGTCCCAGTGCACGTAGCTGCCGAGCCCGGGCGGCACCCCGTAGGCGAGCACCTCGACGACGCCGCCGAGCGTGTCGCCGTCGTCGTGGGCGCGGTCGATGCGGGCGACCATGGCCTCCGAGGTGGCGGGGTCGAAGCAGCGCAGCGGGTCTGCGTCGAGGGCGTCGACGTCGTCGGGCGTCGGCAGCGGCGAGCCCTCGGGCACGCGCACCGTCTCGATCGCGAGCGTGTGGGCGACGAGGCGGATGCCGAGCTCGCCGAGGAAGGCCCGGGCGACGGCGCCGAGGGCGACACGGGCGGCGGTCTCGCGGGCGCTCGCCCGCTCGAGCACGTTGCGCGCCTCCGGGAAGTCGTACTTCTGCATGCCGACGAGGTCGGCGTGCCCGGGGCGCGGCCGGGTGAGGGCGGCGCCGCGGCCCTTGGGGAGCGTCTCGGGGTCGACCGGCGTCGCCGACATGACCTCGACCCAGCGCGGCCACTCGGTGTTGCCGATCCGCAGGGCGACGGGGCTGCCGATCGTGCGGCCGAAGCGGATGCCGCCCGAGATCGTGAGCTCGTCCTGCTCGAACTTCATGCGCGCGCCGCGGCCGTAGCCGAGGGTGCGGCGCTGCAGGTCCGCCTGGATCTGCTCGGGGAGGATCGGCACGTCGGCCGGCATCCCCTCGAGGATCGCGACCAGCTCGGGTCCGTGCGACTCACCGGCCGTCAACCAACGCAGCATGGTTCCGATCATTCCACAGCGGCGCGCATGGCCCGGATCACGGACTCCTCCCCGGGGAGCGGGATGCCGGGGTCGCCCGCGACGAAGATGCGCACCTGGTGCACGGCCTGGTGCAGCAGCATCTCGAGCCCGTGCACGACCCGCCCGCCCGCGGCCTCCCAGGCCGCGGCGAGCGGTGTGGGCCAGGGGGCGTAGGCGACGTCGAGGAGCGTCTGCTCGGGTCGGAGCGCGGGCAGTGCGACCGCGAACTCGGCACCGGGCGGGATCGTGCTGACGGCCGCGTCGCTCGCGGCGAGGGCGGCATCCGCCTCGGGGCCGAGCGCCACGATCCGGGCCGCGCCGAAGGCGCCGGACGCCGTCACCTTGGCCACGTCGCGCACCGCGACGACCACCTCGGCGCCGAGGTGCTCGAGGGCGACCGCGGCGCTCTCGGCGGTGGCTCCCCCGCCGAGCACCGTCGCCCGGCGCGGCGCGCGCACGCCCGCGTCCTCGAGCGCCGCGACGACGCCGTGCACATCCGTGTTGAACGCCTTCACGGGCGCCCCGCCGTCGAGCAGGATCGTGTTGCCCTGGCGGGTGCGCCGGGCGACGTCGTCGACCTCGGGCACGAGCTCGGCGACCCGCCGCTTGAGCGGCATGGTGAGCGAGAGCCCGCGCCACTCGGGGCCGAGGCCGCCGAGGAACCCGGCGAGCCCCGCGTCGTCGACCTCCTGACGCCCGTAGTCCCAGTCGAGCCCGAGCACGCGGTACGCCGCGAGGTGCAGTTGCGGGGAGCGCGAGTGAGCGATCGGCGAGCCGAGCACCGCCAGCCGACGCGGCTCAGGCACAGTAGGCGGCGTTCTCGTCGCTCTCCTTGCACCACGCGTACAGCTGGTCGGCGGCCCGCTCGTGCTCGGCGAGGGTGTTCGAGAACACGGTCTCCCCGGTGCGCAGGTTCACCGTGACGAAGTACAGCCAGCCGCCGTCGGCGGGGTGCAGCGCCGCGTTGATCGCGTCGGCGCCGGGCAGGCCGATCGGACCGATCGGGAGCCCCGGGTTGGCGTAGGTGTTGTACGGGTTCGAGGCGTCGGCGCGCGCCTCGGCCGAGGTCCACACCGAGGAGGTGTCGCCGAGGCCGTAGTGCACGGTCGCGTCCGACTGCAGGTTCATGCCGCGGTCGAGCCGGTTCTGGAACACCCGCGAGATCTTCGCCATGTCCTCGACGACGGGCCCCGACTCGCGCTGGATGATCGAGGCCATCGTGATGACCGTGAAGCGGTTCTCGGGGGCGACGCCCGCCGCATCCAACGTCTCGAGCATCTTGTCGACGAGGGTCTTGATGGCGTCGTGGGCGCTGATGCCGGGGTCGAAGGTGTAGGTCGCGGGGAACAGGAAGCCCTCGATGCTCGGCGCGTTCGCGGGCACGCCGAACTGGGTGAAGTTCGCGGCCTCCGCCTGCAGCTGATCGAGCGGGATCTCGGTCGCGGCCGCGATGAGCTCGAGCGCGGATGCCGCGCTGATGCCCTCGCGGATGGTCACCTGGTTGATGATGCGGTTCGCCGGGTCCTGCAGGGCCGCGAGGGCGGATGCCGCGCTCATCTCCTTCTGCAGCCGGTAGTTGCCGGGCTCGAAGGTGACGTCGGGGTTGTCGAGCAGCAGCTCGTAGAACGCCTGGAAGGTCATCGTCACGCCCGCGTCGCGCAGGGTCGTGGCGACGTCGGAGCCGATGTCGCCCGGCTGGATGACGACGATCGCCTCCTCGCCGTTCCCGGTCGTCGTGTAGTCGATCGGCGGGGCGATGCCGAGCACGTCGCGGATCTTGTCCTCGAACATGACCCACACGGTGACGCCGCCGCCGACCAGGAGGGCGAGCACGACGACGGTCGCGATGATCCAGGCGATCGCGCCGCCCCCGCGCCGCTTGCGCTTGCGGGGCGTGCGGGGAGCGGGGCCCGAGCCGCCCGCCGGTGCGCCGCCGTCGCGCAGGGCGCGACGGGACGGGAGCGCTGCCGGGTCGTCGGGCGCCGAGGGGGCGGGAGCCGTCGTCGGCGCGGTGCGGGTGGGTCCGAAGATGTCGTCCCAGCTCGGATCAGAGGCCACTGTCGGGGTCTTTCGTACGGTGGACGAGGGTTCCGGGGGGTCGACCCGACGTCCGCTCGGAGTCGAGGGCGTTCTGAAGGATGATAACAGCGGCCACCTGGTCGATCACGGAACGCGAGCCCTTCGCGCGCCGACCGCCGGCCTGGAGTTGCCTGTGAGCCGTCACGGTGCTCAGGCGCTCGTCGACGAGTCGCACCGGGAGCTCGGTCGCACCCGCGAGGGCGTCCGCCACCTCGCGCGCATCCGCGGTCGAGGCGGTGTCGCCCCCGCTGAGCGACAGCGGAAGCCCGACGACCAGCTCGACGGCATCCCACTCGCCCGCGTGGGCGAGGATGCCGGCGACCGTGCGCTCGTCGCGCGGCAGCGTCTCCAGCGGCGTCGCGAGCAGCCCGTCGGGATCGCAGCGCGCGACCCCGACCCGGGCACGCCCGACGTCGACGCCGATCCGCACCCCGCGCCGCATCAGCCGCCGAGCGAGCCGCGGATGGCCTGGATCGCTGCCCCGATCGCGGCGACGTCCGAGCCGCCGCCCTGCGCGAGGTCGTCCTTGCCGCCGCCGCCGCCGCCGAGGATCGCGGCCGCCTGCTTGGCGAGCGGACCCGCCTTCGCCCCGGCATCACGCGCCCCCGCCGTCGTCGCGACGATGACCGAGGGCTTGTCGGCGACACGCGCCGCGAGGGCCACGACGGCCGCCTCCGAGGCGAGCCGTTCGCGCACCGACGTCACGAGGCTGCGCAGCTCGTCGACCGACTGCAGCTCGCCGACGTCCTCCGTCACCGCGAGCACCGAGCCGACCCGGGACGCCTGCTCGACGAGCGCCGGGACGCGGCCGGAGAGGCGGGCCGCCTCGAACGCGGCGATCTTCTTCTCCGCGGCCTTCAACTGGGCGACGAGGTCGCCGATGCGCTCGGGCAGCTGCTCGCGCGGCGTCTTGAGACTCGAGGTGAGCTGGCCGACGATCGCGCGCTCCGCCGCGAGGTCGCGGAAGGCGTCCAGCCCGACGAGCGCCTCGACGCGTCGGTTCATCGAACCCACGCTCGACTCCGACACGAGGTTCACGAGGCCGACCTCGGCCGAGGTGCGCACGTGGATGCCGGCGCACAGCTCGCGCGACCAGGGGCCGCCGATGTCGACCATGCGCACCGTGTCGCCGTACTTCTCGCCGAACAGCGCCATCGCCCCGGCCTTGCGGGCCTCGTCGATCGGCAGGATGCGGGTGGTCACCTCGAGGTTGTCGCGCACCGCGTTGTTCGCGATCTCCTCGATCTCGCTGCGCGTCTCGGGGCTGAGCGCCTGGTTCCAGGAGAAGTCGAGGCGCATGTAGCCGGCCTTGTTGAACGAGCCGGACTGGTGCGCCTCCTGGCCGAGGGTCTGCCGCAGCGCCGCGTGCACGAGGTGCGTCGCCGAGTGCGCCTGGGCGGCCGCGTGCCGGTACTCGCGGTCCACGACGGTCGTCGCCGCGTCGCCCACGGCGATCGCGCCGGAGCGCACGCGCACGGTGTGGCTGATGAGCCCCTTCACGGGGCGCTGCACGTCGAGCACCTCCAGGTCGAAGCCGTCGCCCACGATCGAGCCCTTGTCGGGCGCCTGACCGCCGCCCTCCGGGTACAGCGAGGACTCGGCGAGGATCACCTCGACGACCTCCCCCGCCGACGCCGCGGGCACCGAGCCGGCGGCCGAGATGATGCCGAGGATGCGGGTCTCGGTCTGCAGGTAGTCGTAACCCGTGAAGACGGTCTCGCCCTGGGCGCGGAACTCCGAGTACACGGAGAGGTCGGCGAGCTTGCCCTTCTTGGCCTTCGCATCCGCCTTCGCCCGCGTGCGCTGGTCGGTCATCAGCTCGTCGAACGCCGCGCGGTCGACCGTGAGGCCCGCCTCCTCGGCGATCTCGAGGGTCAGGTCGATCGGGAAGCCGAAGGTGTCGTGCAGCAGGAACGCCGTGTCGCCGGAGAGGGCGTCCGAGCCGGCCTGCTTGGTCTCGGTGACCGCGACGTCCAGGATCGTCGTGCCCGAGGCGAGGGTGCGCAGGAACGCCTCCTCCTCGCCGAGCGCGAGCCGCGAGGTGCGCTCGTACTCGGCGTCGACCTCCGGGTAGGCGTCGCGCATCGCGAGCCGCGAGGCGTCGAACAGCTCCGCGAAGCTCGGCGCGTCGACCCCGAGCAGCCGCATCGCGCGCACCACGCGACGCAGCAGGCGCCGCAGGATGTAGCCGCGGCCCTCGTTCGACGGCGCGACGCCGTCGGTCATGAGCATGAGGCTCGAGCGCACGTGGTCGGCGATCACGCGCATCCGCACGTCGTCGTCGTGCACCGCACCGTAGCGACGACCCGACAGCGTGGAGGCCATGTCGAGCACCGGGCGCACCTGGTCGATCTCGTACATGTTGTCGACACCCTGCTTGAGGAAGGCGACGCGCTCCATGCCCATGCCGGTGTCGATGTTCTTCTTCGGCAGCTCGCCCGCCACGTCGAAGTCGGTCTTCGAGCGCACCTCCTTGAGGAGGTACTGCATGAACACGAGGTTCCAGATCTCGAGGTAGCGGGTGTCGTCGGCCGCCGGCCCCCCGTCGGGCCCGAACTCGGGACCGCGGTCGAAGTAGATCTCCGAGCAGGGTCCGCCGGGGCCCGGCTGGCCCGTGTGCCAGTAGTTGTCGGCCTTGCCGAGCCGCTGGATGCGGTGCTCGGGGAGCCCCGCGACGCGCTTCCACAGCTCGATCGCCTCGTCGTCGTCCTCGTAGACCGTGACCCACAGGTCGCGCTCCTCGAAGCCCAGGCCGCCGTCCGCCTCCGAGGAGGTCAGCAGCTCCCAGGCGTAGCCGATCGCGCCCTCCTTGAAGTAGTCGCCGAAGGAGAAGTTGCCGTTCATCTGGAAGAAGGTGCCGTGCCGCGTGGTCTTGCCGACCTCCTCGATGTCGAGGGTGCGGATGCACTTCTGCACGCTCGTGGCGCGCGGGAAGGGTGCCGGCACGACGCCCGTGAAGTACGGGATGAACGGCACCATGCCCGCGACCGTGAACAGCAGGGTCGGGTCGTCGGTGACGAGCGACGCGGACGGGACGACGGTGTGTCCCCGGTCGCCGAAGAAGGTCAGCCAGCGGCGTTGGATCTCAGCGGTCTGCACGGGTGTTCCTCGGATGTGCCCCCGGACGGGGCGTGGACGGCGCGCCGCCGGGATGGACGGCGCCGGTGTTAGCTCTTGGCGCGCTTGGCGAGGTCGTCGATCGCGTCCTGCGCGTTCGCGACCGCCTGACGCAGCTCCGACTCGCGCGACTTGTAGCCCTGCACGACCGCGTCGCCGAACTCCTTGGCCTTGTGGTCGACCTCGTCGAAGAACTGCTTGCCCTGCGGGGTCTTCGCGACCTCGTGCGCGACCACGAAGCCGATGGCGACTCCGGCGATCAGAAGCAGTGCACCCTTCATCGTGTTCCTCCTTCGTTCGCGGCGTCGGCGGCGGGATGCCGCGCAACTGTCCTAGCCTATGACGTTCTGCGGATGCGTGTTCGGGGTTGCGTCCAGAGCGAGGAACGCCCCGGGATGAATCCCGGGGCGTCCTGTGTTTGTTGAGGGCTGCGTAGCTGTGTCTCTGGCGCGGCGGTAATCCGCCGCGCTGAGTACTACGCCGCTCGCTCAGCGAGCGGCGTAGTACTCGACCACCAGCTGCACGTCGCAGGTCACGGGGACCTCGGCGCGCTTGGGGCGACGCACGAGGCGGGCCTGGAGCTTGTCGAGCTCGACCTCGAGGTAGCCCGGGGTCTTGGGGAGCACCTCGGCGTGACCGCCGGCCGCGGCGACCTGGAAGGGCTCGGTGCCCTCGGAGCGCTCCTTGACGTGGATGAGCTGGCCCGGCTTCACGCGGAACGACGGGCGGTCGACGATCTTGCCGTCGACCTGGATGTGACGGTGCACGACGAACTGGCGGGCCTGCGCCGTGGTGCGGGCGAAGCCGGCACGCAGCACGAGGGCGTCCAGACGCATCTCGAGCAGCTCGACGAGGTTCTCACCGGTGAGGCCCTGGGTGCGGCGGGCCTCGTTGAAGACGATGCGCAGCTGCTTCTCGCGGATGCCGTACTGCTCGCGCAGACGCTGCTTCTCGCGGAGGCGCACGGCGTAGTCGCTGTCGGCCTTGCGCTTGGTGCGGCCGTGCTCACCCGGAGCGTAGGGACGCTTCTCGAGGTACTTGGCGGCCTTCGGCGTCAGCGGGATGCCGAGCGCACGGGAGAGACGGACCTTGCGGCGGTCCTGGGACTTGGTGACCACGAATGGTTCCTTCCAACACATGGCCGCGACTTTCGCGGCTCACAGACGTGCATCCCCCCGTCCGTGGTTCCGGGCGCACGTCGACGCGACCGGCGGAGCTGAAGTGTGGGATGTGTTCGGAGTCGAACCTGGCGAGTCTAGCAGACGCGCGCCCGGCGCTACTCGGGGTCGTCGCGCTTCGGCATCGGCTTGCCCTCGAGGAGGGCGCGCAGCCGCTCGAGCCGCGGACCGACCTCGCGCTCGTAGCCGTTGCCGGTGGGGTCGTAGTAGCGGGTGCCGCGGAGCTCCTCGGGCAGGTACTGCTGCTCGGCCACTCCGTACGCCTCGTCGTGCGCGTACTTGTAGCCCTTGCCGTGCCCGAGTCGCTTGGCCCCCGGATAGTGGGCGTCGCGCAGGTGGTTCGGCACGCGTCCGATGCGGCCGGCCCGCACGTCGGCGATCGCGCGGTCGAGCGCCTGGTACGAGGCGTTCGACTTGGGGGCGGTCGCGAGGTAGACGACCGCCTCAGCGAGCAGGATGCGCCCCTCGGGCATGCCGATGAGGGCGACGCCCTCGGCCGCCGAGACCGCGACGGAGAGCGCGTTCGGGTCGGCCATGCCGATGTCCTCCGCGGCGGAGATCATGATGCGACGCGCGATGAAGCGCGGGTCCTCCCCCGCCTCGATCATGCGGGCCAGGTAGTGCAGCGCCGCGTCGACGTCGGAGCCGCGCACCGACTTGATGAAGGCGCTGATGACGTCGTAGTGCTCGTCGCCCTGCCGGTCGTAGCGCAGCAGCGCGCGGTCGACCGCGGAGGCCACGATCTCGGCCGTGATCACGGGGGGCTCCCCCGCATCCGCACCGCCGCCCGGCGACGCCGCGACGACGGCCGCCGCCTCGAGCGCCGTCAGCGCACGCCGCGCGTCGCCGGAGGCGAGCCGCACGAGCGCCGCCCGCGCGTCCTCCGCCAACTCCACCGCCCCGTCGAGGCCACGCGGGTCGGCGACGGCACGGTCCAGCAGCAGCGCGAGGTCGTCCTCCGAGAGGGGCTCGAGCGTCAGCAGCAGGGAGCGCGACAGCAGGGGCGAGACGACCGAGAACGAGGGGTTCTCGGTCGTCGCGGCCACGAGGATCACCCAGCCGTTCTCGACGCCCGGCAGCAGCGCATCCTGCTGCGCCTTCGTGAAGCGGTGGATCTCGTCGAGGAACAGCACCGTCGAGACGCCGTAGAGGTCGCGCGTCGAACGCGCCTCGTCCATGACCTGACGCACGTCCTTGACGCCGGCGGTCACGGCCGAGAGCTCCACGAAACGCCGCCCCGAGCTGCGTGCGATCGCCTGCGCGAGCGTCGTCTTGCCCGTCCCGGGCGGACCCCACAGGATGACCGACACGGAACCCGCCTCACCCGAACCCTCGCGTGCGAGCGACACGAGCGGCGAACCCGGGGTCAGCAGGTGACGCTGGCCCGCGACCTCCTCGAGCGAGGTGGGCCGCATCCGCACCGCGAGCGGGGTCGAGCCCGTTCGGAGTCCCTGCTGGCCGGTCATGCGCTCATGCTAACCGCGGCGCCCGACGCACCCGTGCGGCGTGGTTTGGCGGGCTCAGACCCGCTGACTAAAGTCGACCTGGGTTGCGACGGATCGCGCCCCGTCGAGAGGACCGCGAGTGGCATCGAACCGTCAGCAGCGCGAGCAGCGTGAAGCCCGAGAGCGTCTGCGCGCGTACCGGGCCCGGCAGGACGTGCACGACGTCCAGTCCCGCCGTCGGCGCCGCGACAACATCCTCGGCATCGCCGCCGGTGTGCTCGTCGCCGCCCTGGCGGTCACGACCCAGGTCGTCTACTTCACCGCGGGCCCCGGCATGCCGGAGCCCTCGCCGAGCGCCTCGCCGTCGGCCGAGGCCGACCTCAACATCGGCGCCCCCGACTCCTCGCTCGCCGAGGGGCGCACCTGGACGGGCCAGCTCGTCCTGAACGACACGGTCACCCTCGACATCGCCCTCGACGGCGCCCTCGCCCCGCAGGCGGTCTCGGGCTGGATCGCCGACTACCAGGACGGCTACTTCCCCGGCAAGACCTGCCACCGCATGGCGAACTCGGAGACCTTCTCCTTCATCCAGTGCGGCTCGCTCGACGGCACGGGCGCCGGCGACCCCGACTTCTCCTACGGCCCGATCGAGAACGCACCCGCCGACAACATCTACCTCGCGGGCACGATCGCGATGGCCCGCGCGGGCGGCGACGCCTACAGCCAGGGGCACCAGTTCTTCATCATCACGGCCGACACGACCCTCCCGGCCGACACCGCGGGCGGCTACACGGTCGTCGGACAGGTGACCGGCGGCCTCGACCAGCTCATCCAGCAGATCACCTCGGCGGGCATCGACCCCGACACGGTCGGCACCGACGGCACCGGCTCCCCCGCCATCCCGACCACCATCACGAGCCTGACCCTGCAATAGGCTGGCACGGGCCGGCGTGAGGCGACCGGCCGACGACAGAGGTGGGAGAGCAGTGAGCGACGAGCAGTCGGCCCCCTGGGGCCGCGTCGACGACGACGGCACCGTGTACGTCCGCGAGGCGGACGGTGAACGCGCGGTGGGCCAGTACCCCGACGCGACGCCCGAGGAGGCGCTCGCCTACTACGAACGCAAGTTCGTCGAGCTCGAGGGCCAGGTGAGCCTGCTCGAGCAGCGACTGCGCGGCGGCGCCAACGCCCAGGATGTCGCGAAGGCCGTCTCGGCGCTCGCGCCGACGATCCCCACCGCCAACGCCGTGGGCGACCTGCAGGGCCTCGCCGAGCGGCTCGGCCGACTCGCCGAGACCCTCGGCGCCGCGACCGAGAAGCAGTCGGCCGAGGCGCAGCAGGCCGTCGCGGATGCCGTCGCCGACCGCGAAGCGCTCGTCGCCGAGGCCGAGGCGCTCGCCGCGCAGGACCTCTCGAAGGCGCAGTGGAAGCAGGTCACCTCCCAGCTCGACGCGCTGTTCGCGCGCTGGCAGACGGCGCAGCACTCGGCGCCGCGCATCCCGAAGAAGGACGCCGACGAGCTCTGGAAGCGGTTCCGGGCGGCCCGCGGCACGATCGAGACCGCCCGCAAGGGGTTCTTCGCCCAGCTCGACACCGTGCACCGCGACGCACGCGGCCGCAAGCAGACCCTCGTCGAGCGCGCCGAGGCCCTCGCCCCGAAGGGGGCCGCCGGCATCCCCGACTACCGTCGGCTGCTCGACGACTGGAAGACCGCGGGACGCGCGGGCAAGAAGGTCGACGACGCGCTCTGGGCGCGGTTCAAGGCGGCCGGAGACGTGCTCTACGGCGCGAAGTCCGAGGCCGACGCGCTCGAGAACATCGAGTTCTCCGCCAACCTCGAGAAGAAGCTCGCCCTGCTCGACGAGGCGGAGCCGCTGCTGAAGGCCACCGACCGCACCGCCGCACGCACGACTCTCACGGGCATCCAGCGGCGCTGGGACGAGATCGGCAAGGTGCCGCGCGACGAGGTGCGGGTCGTGGAGGACCGCCTGCGCAAGATCGAGGCCGCCGTGCGCAAGCTCGAGGACGACCACTGGAACCGCACCGATCCCGAGAAGCAGGCGCGCTCGGAGGGCTTCGCCGCCCAGCTGCACGCCGCGATCGCGAAGGCCGAGGACGAGCTGGCCGCCGCGAAGACCTCGGGCGACAAGGCACGCGTGAAGAAGGCCGAGGAGGCGCTCGCCGCCCAGCGCGCCTGGCTCGACGCGCTCGGCTGAGTTCTCCACAGGCCCGGTTCTGCACCGATCGGCAGCGATCGACAACCGCGGACCCCTGTATCCCGCGATGCTGGGCGGATGGAACCGTTCCCCGTCGTCGAGTTCCCCGATCCCGTGCGTCAGGCCATGCGCCTCGACGGGGAGCTGTTCCGTCTCGGTGACGCGTTCGTGCCCGTCGGGATGCCCGAGTGCCCGGAGCTGCGGGCCGCCGCCGCGATCGCGGGACGCTCGCGGCGCCTCATCCCGGCCCGGGCCACCGCGTCGTGGATCTGGGGCGCCGCGCTCCTCCCGGCGCTCCGCCCCGAGTTCGTCGTCGACACCGGGGCGCGGTGGGCACCCGTGCCGGGCGAGGGCATCGACGTCGTCGAGACCGTGATCCGGCCGGGCGAGACGGTCGACTGCGGCGGCGTCGCGGTCACCTCGCCGTTGCGCACCGCCGTCGACCTCGCCCGGTTCCGGATGCCGTTCACCCTCGTCGACGCCGAGCAGGTGCGTACCCTCGCCGCACTCGGGGGCTTCGGACTCGCCGAGGCGCTCGCGTCCCTCGAGGAGGCGCGGCACCTCGCGGGCAAGCTGCTCGCGGTCGAGCGGCTCACCGCGACGCTCGCGGATCAGCCCGAGTTGACCCGGTAGACGTCGTAGACGGTGTCGATGCGGCGCACCGCGTTGAGCAGCCGGTCGAGGTGCACGGTGTCGCCCATCTCGAACACGTAGCGGCTGATCGCGAGACGGTCGCTCGAGGTCGACACGTTGGCGGACAGGATGTTCACGTGGTGCTCGGAGAGCACACGGGTGATGTCCGAGAGCAGCCCGGCGCGGTCGAGCGCCTCCACCTGGATCTGCACGAGGAACAGGCTCGACGAGGTCGGCGCCCACTGCACGTCGATCATGCGGTCGGGCTCGGCGAGCAGCGACTTCACGTTGACGCAGTCGGAGCGGTGCACCGAGACGCCCGCGCCGCGCGTCACGAACCCCACGATGTCGTCGCCCGGCACCGGGGTGCAGCACTTCGCGAGCTTCACGAGGATGTCGGGGGCCCCGCGCACGAGCACGCCCGAGTCGCTCGGCCGCAGCGCCCGCCCGCGGGACCGGGGCGTGAAGGCGAGGGTCTCCTCCTCGGCCTCCACCTCGGTCTGCAGCGAGGCGAGCACCTTCTCGATGACCGACTGGGTCGACACATGGCCCTCGCCGACGGCGGCGTAGAGCGCGTCGACGGAGTCGTACCGCATCTGCGCGGCGACACCCGTCACGACGTCCTGGCTCATGAGCTTCTGCAGCGGCAGGTTCTGCTTGCGCATCGCGCGGGCGATCGAGTCCTTGCCCTGCTCGATCGCCTCCTCGCGGCGCTCCTTCGTGAACCAGCCGCGGATCTTGTTGCGGGCGCGCGCCGACTTGACGAAGGCGAGCCAGTCCTGGCTCGGGCCGGCATCCGGGTTCTTGGAGGTGAAGATCTCGACGACGTCGCCCGAGCCGAGGCTCGACTCGAGCGGCACGAGGCGGCCGTTGACCTTCGCGCCCATCGTGCGGTTGCCGATCTCGGTGTGCACGGCGTAGGCGAAGTCGACCGGCGTCGCCCCCGCGGGCAGGCCGATGACCTTCCCCTGCGGCGTGAAGACGTAGACCTCCTTCGCCCCGATCTCGAAGCGCAGGTTGTCGAGGAACTCGCCCGGGTCGGAGGTCTCGGCCTGCCAGTCGCTGATGTGCGCGAGCCACGCCATCTCGCTGCCGGCCTGCCCCTTGTCGTCGGCGTGCCCGGCGGCGACCCGCTCCTTGTACTTCCAGTGCGCCGCGACGCCGAACTCTGCGCGCTGGTGCATCTCGTGGGTGCGGATCTGGATCTCGACGGCGCGGCCCTTGGGGCCGATGACCGTCGTGTGCAGCGACTGGTAGAGGTTGAACTTCGGCGTCGCGATGTAGTCCTTGAAGCGGCCCGGGATCGGGCTCCAGCGGGCGTGGATCGCGCCGAGCACCCCGTAGCAGTCGCGGATCGAGCCGACGAGCACGCGGATGCCGACGAGGTCGTAGATCTCGTCGAACTCGCGGCCGCGCAGCACCATCTTCTGGTAGATCGAGTAGTACTGCTTCGGACGCCCGACGACCTGCCCCTTGATGCGAGAGGAGCGCAGATCCTCGTTCACGGCGTCGATCACCTGCTGCACGAACTCCTCGCGCTGCGGCGTGCGGTCGCGCACCATGCTCTCGATCTCGACGTACAGCTTCGGGTAGAGCACGGCGAAGCTGAGGTCCTCGAGCTCCCACTTGATGGCCTGGATGCCGAGCCGGTGCGCGAGCGGCGCGTAGATCTCGAGCGTCTCCTGCGCCTTGCGGGCCGCCGACTCCTGCGGCACGAAGCCCCAGGTGCGGGCGTTGTGCAGGCGGTCGGCGAGCTTGATGATGAGCACCCGGATGTCCTTCGACATCGCGACGACCATCTTGCGCACCGTCTCGGCCTGCGCCGAGTCGCCGTACTTGAGCTTGTCGAGCTTGGTGACGCCGTCGACGAGCATCGCGATCTCGTCGCCGAAGTCGGCCCGCAGCAGGTCGAGGGTGTACTCGGTGTCCTCGACGGTGTCGTGCAGCAGGGCGGCCGCGATCGTCTTCGGTCCGATGCCGAGGTCGGCCAGGATCTGGGCGACGGCGACCGGGTGCGTGATGTACGGCTCGCCGCTGCGCCGCTTCTGCCCGTCGTGGGCGCGTTCGGCCGCGCTGTACGCGCGCTCGATGAGCGCGAGGTCGGCCTTCGGGTGGTGGGAGCGCACCGTCTTCAGCAGCCGGTCCACCGCCCCGGTGGGCTGCGCGCGGGAGAACAGCCGCGGCAGGAGGGCGCGGCGGGATGCGATGCCCTGTGTCGCCTCGGTGCTCATCGCGCGCGTCCTCCCCGGACCTCGATTCTAGGAGGGAAGGACGCGCGCGACCGGATCAGGCTGCCGCCTTCGCCCGAAGCTGAAGGGCGCGCTTGTCGCGCTTGGCGATCTCGGGCTCGCGCTCGCGGAACGTCGCGTAGAGCGGCGCGCCGAACGCGGGCGTCGAGTAGGTGCCCGCGACGGTGCCGACGAGGAGCGCGAGCGAGATGTCGCGCAGCGTGTCGGCGCCCAGCACGAACGCCCCGATGAACAGGATCGCGGCGACCGGGAGGGCCGCGACGACACCCGTGTTGATGGAGCGGATGAGCGTCTGGTTGACCGCGAGGTTGACCGCCTCGCCGAAGGTCCGGTTGGACTCGTCGCCGAGCTCCGCGGTGTTCTCGCGGATCTTGTCGAACACGACGACCGTGTCGTAGAGCGAGTACCCGAGGATCGTCAGGAAGCCGATGACGGCCGCCGGGGTGATCTCCCAGCCGGTCGCCGCGTAGATGCCGACCGTCACGATGAGGTCGTGCAGGAGCTTGAGGATCGCCGCGATCGACATCTTCCAGGTGCGGAAGTACAGCGCCATGAAGACGAGGGCGAGCAGCACGAACACGCCGAGGGCGCGTAGCGCGCTCGAGGTGATGTCGGCGCCCCAGGTCGCGCCGATGAACGACGAGGACACGGATTCGGTGCCGTACGCGTCCTGCAGTTTCGTCGTGATGGAGCTCGTCTGCGGGTCGGTCAGCTGGTCGGTCTGCACGCGCACGCCGTCGTCGCCGACGACCGTCACGTGCACGACGGCACCCGGCACGACCTCCTGCACGGCCTGCTCGGCGAGCGAGGTGTCGACCGGCAGGTGCTCCTCGGCGACCTCGGAGACGAGGAACTGCGATCCGCCGCGGAACTCGATGCCGAAGTTGAAGCCGGCGAGGAAGTCCCCGCCGCCGCGGATGAACGGCACCGCGATCGAGAGCGCCATGAGCACGCCCGCGATGAGGAACCAGATGCGGCGGCGACCGACGAAATCGACGCTGCGCTCGCCCGTGTAGAGGTCGTTTCCGAGACGCTGGAACGGTCCGGCCATCAGCGTGACCCCTTCTTCTCGGTCGACGGCTTCGAGGCGGCGAGCTCGGCGGCCTTGCGCTCGGCGATCGTCTGGCGGCGCTCGGCCTCGCGGCTCGCACCGGCACGACGGGCGTCCTTCGAGACGCGGAACTCGGCGCGGCCGCGGTAGACGGCGCCGAGCGCCGTCGGGTCGAGGCCGGTCGCCGGATGCCCGCTCGAGAAGAACCTCGTGGAGGCCATGAGCTGCAGCACGGGGTGCGTGAACAGGATGACGATGATGACGTCGATCACGGTCGTGACGCCGAGCGTGAGGGCGAAGCCGCGCACGGAGCCGACGGCGAGGATGAACAGGATGACCGCGGAGAGCAGATTGACGCTCTTGGCCGCGAGCACGGTACGCAGCGCCCGCTTCCAACCGGCCTCGACGGCGCCGACGAGCCCGCGTCCGTCGCGCAGCTCGTCGCGGATGCGCTCGAAGTACACGATGAACGAGTCGGCCGTGAAGCCGATCGCGACGATGAGGCCCGCGACGCCCGCGAGCGAGAGCCGGTAGCCCTCGCGCCAGGACAGGATGTTCACCACGAGGTAGGTGATGATCGCGGCCACGACGAGCGAGGCGATCGTGACGGTGCCGAGCAGCCGGTATTGGAACAGCGAGTACACGAACACGAGCACGAGGCCGATGAGGCCCGCGATGAGTCCCGACTGCAGCTGCGTCTGACCGAGGGTCGCCGAGATGGTGTCGCGGCTCTCGACCTGGAAGCCCACCGGCAGCGCGCCGTACTTGAGCTGGTCGGCGAGCGTCTTGGCGCTCTCCTGCGTGAAGGATCCGGAGATCTCGGGGCGGCCGTCGGTGATGACGGCGTTGGTCGTCGGCGCCGAGATCACCTGGCCGTCCAGCACGATCGCGAACTGGTTGCGCACACCGTCGAGACCGTAGAGCCGCGTCGTGACATCCGCGAACTGCTGGGTGCCCTCGGCGTTGAAGGTGATGACGACGGCCCACTCGCCCGTCGTGGCGCCCGTGCTCGTGGTCTTGAGCTGTGCCGCCGCGTCGCTGATCGTCGCGCCCTGCACCTCGGCCGGGCCGAGCAGGAACTTGACGGTGCCGGAGTTGTCGCAGGTGATGAGGGGTTCGTCGACGGGAGCCGCGTTGGCACCGGACCCGGTGACCTGGTCGCACGTGAACGCGTCGTACTTCGCCTGCAGCTCCGGGGTCACCCACGCGAGGTCGGAGCCGTCGGTCGGCGTCGCGGTCGGCGTGGACTCGGCCGTCGGCTCGTCCGTGGGGGTCGGCGTGGCGGTCGCGTCGGGGTCGTCGGTGCTCGTCGCGGATGCGGTCGCCGTGGGCTGCCCGGTGAGGAGCACCGCCCGGAACTCGAGCTTGGCGGACTGCTGGATGCGGTCGAGGGTCGCCTGGTCCGGGGTCGTGCCGGGGATCGCGATGACGATCTTGTCGCCGCCCTGGGTGGAGATCTCGGCCTCCGAGACGCCCGCCGCATCGATGCGGTTGCGGATGATCTCGACCGACTGCTGCAACTGCTCCTCGGTGACCGTCTCGCCGTCCTCGAGGGTGGGCGTCAGGATGATCTGGGTGCCGCCGTCGAGGTCGAGCGCGAGCTTCGGGGTCCAGCCCCAGCCCCAGAACAGGGCGCCGGCGGTCTGCAGCCCGAGGAGCAGGGCGATGAGCACGCCCAGCCAGGTGAGTGAGCGCCAGGCCTTGCGGACCGGCGTGGAACGTACGGCCACGGCCTACTCTGCGGTCTCGGTGGGCTTGGTGCGCGAACGCTTGGGCTTCTCGACGCGCTCGCCGAACTCGGGCTCGGCGGCGTCATCGGAGGTCTCGGCCACGGCATCCTCGACGGAGGCGTCCGCGTCGTCGCTCACGATGTCCTCGTCGGCGTGCTCCTGCTCCTCCGGCGTGACGACGCGTGCCACCGTCTGACGGTGCACGCGCAGCTTCGTACCGGGGGTCGTCTCGATGATCGCCTCGTTCTTCTCGTCGTCGATCGAGATGAGCGTGCCGTAGATGCCGTGCTGCGTCATGATCTCGGCGCCGGGCACGAGCTTGGTCTGCATCTCCTCGGCCTCCGCCTTGCGCTTCTTCGAGTTGCGCCAGGTGAAGAAGATCATCACCACCAGGAGGCCGAACAGCAGGATGAGAAGCGGATCGAATGGCATGAGAGGAGGAAGGCCTTCCGGGAATGTGAGGAATCGCGCAGAGCCTACGGAGCGAGGCTGGACGGTTCCACAGAATCATACGTCATCGTCGAACAGCGTCCCGGCGACGGCGGCGCCGCGCACGGGAGGCCGCATCCCCCGGTGCTCCCAGGCGCGCGGCGTGGCGACGCGCCCGCGCGGGGTGCGGCTGATCATCCCGATCCGCACGAGGAACGGTTCGACGACCGACTCGACCGTCTCGGGCTCCTCGCCCACCGACACGGCGAGGGTCGAGAGCCCCACCGGCCCGCCGTCGAAGCGGCTCAGGATGGCGTCGAGCACGGCCCGGTCGAGGCGGTCGAGCCCGAGCGGGTCGACGTCGTAGAGCTCGAGCGCCGCCCGCACCGACTCGCGGTCGGCGGGGCGCCCGTGCACGAGCGCGTAGTCGCGCACGCGGCGCAGCAGCCGGTTGGCGATGCGCGGGGTGCCGCGGCTGCGCGAGGCGATCTCGATGCGGGCGTCCGCCGGCAGCTCGAGGCCGAGCAGCCGCGCGGCACGCGCGAGCACCTCGTCGAGCTCGGCGTCGTCGTAGAACTCGAGGTGCGCCGTGAACCCGAAGCGGTCGCGCAGCGGATTCGGCAGCAGGCCCGAGCGGGTCGTGGCGCCGACGAGGGTGAACGGCGCGAGGTCGAGCGGGATGCTCGTCGCGCCCGCCCCCTTGCCGACCATGATGTCGATGCGGAAGTCCTCCATCGCGAGATAGAGCATCTCCTCGGCGCTGCGCGCCATGCGGTGGATCTCGTCGATGAACAGCACCTCGCCGGGCACCAGGCTCGACAGCAGCGCCGCGAGGTCGCCCGCGTGCTGGATGGCGGGGCCGCTCGACATGCGCAGCGGGCGGGCGCCCTCGTGGGCGACGATCATCGCGAGCGTCGTCTTGCCGAGGCCGGGCGGGCCCGCGAGCAGGATGTGGTCGGGCGTGCGCGCCTGGAGCTCCGCCGCCCGCAGCAGCAGCTGGAGCTGGCCGCGCGCCTTCTGCTGGCCGACGAACTCGGCGAGCGAGCGCGGGCGCAGGGCCCCCTCGAACGCGAGCTCGGCCTCCGACTCGGGCGTCGGCGCGGTGAGCGGATCGGTCACGACGCCACCCCCGCCCGCTGCGGTCCGAGCCGTGCGAGCGCCGTGCGCAGCAGGGTCTGCGTGTCGGGTGCGACGCCCTCGGCCTCGGCGAGCAGTTCGTCGACCGTCGCGGTCGCTACGCGCTCGGGCCAGCCGAGGCCCACGAGGGCGGTCACGACATCCGCGTTCGGGGATGCCGCGGGGGCGACGCGGCCGGGGACGCGCGCGGGGGCGTGCAACTTGCCCGCGAGCGAGACCGTGATGAGCTTCGCGGTCTTCGGCCCGATGCCGGACACCTTGCGGAACGGGACGTCGTCCTCGGCGGCGACGGCCGCGGCGATCTCGTCGGGGCTCAACTGCGCGAGCACGCCCTGCGCCGACTTCGGTCCGACACCCGAGACCCCGCGCAGCAGCTCGAAGAGCTCGAGCTCCTCGCGGGACGCGAAGCCGTACAGGCTCAGCTCGTCCTCCCGGACGATGAGGGCCGTGTGCACGAAGGCCTCGCCGCCCGCCCGCAGGCCCGCGGCGTGCGCCGGGGTGAGCGCGACCGACATGCCGACCCCGCCGACCTCGATGACCGCCGAACCCCCCGAGACGTGCAGCACCTGACCGCGGAGACTCGAAATCATGTTCTAGAGTCTACGTTTCGCCGACGCCTTCTCGGCGGCACGCCACGCCCGTTGCGCCGGGGTCAGTCCCCCGGCCTCCCCCGCATCCGGCGCCGTCGCCCCGCCGCGCCAGCCGTGGCAGATCGCGAGGGCGAGGGCATCGGAGGCGTCGGCGGGCTTCGGCGCCTCGGCGAGGCCCAGCACCCGGGCGACCATCGCACCCACCTGGGCCTTGTCGGCCGAACCGTAGCCCGTGATGGCCGCCTTCACCTCGCTCGGCGTGTGCAGCGCGACCGCGAGCCCCGCCTCCGCCGCCTTCGCGACGGCGATGCCGCTCGCCTGCGCCGTGCCCATCACGGTGCGCAGGTTCTGCTGCGCGAACACCCGCTCGACGGCCACCGCATCCGGGCGGAACTCGGCGATCGCGGCGCCGATGCCCTCCGAGATCGCGAGCAGACGCGCCGGCAGCTCCGCATCCGCGGGGGTGCGGATGACGCCCACGTGCACGAGCGACACCCGGCGGTCCGGCAGCACGTCGACGATGCCGACGCCGCACCGGGTGAGCCCGGGGTCGATGCCGAGCACCCGGAGCGCGGAGGAGGGCGTGGCTCAGTCCTCGGCGTCGAGCTCGGCCTGCACCTCGGCCGGGATGTCGAAGTTGCCGAACACGTTCTGCACGTCGTCGCTGTCCTCGAGGGCATCGATGATGCGGAACACCTTCTTCGCCGTCTCGAGGTCGACCTCGACCTTGAGGCTCGGCACGAACTCCGCCTCCGCCGAGTCGTAGTCGAGGCCCGCGGCCTGCAGGGCCGTGCGCGCCGCGACGAGCTCCGAGGGGTCGGTGATGACCTCGAAGCCGCCGCCCTGGTCGACGACGTCCTCGACGCCCGCCTCCATGACGGCCTCGAGGATCGCGTCCTCGGTCACGCCGTCGCCCTTGGTGATCGAGATGACGCCCTTGCGCGCGAAGTTGTAGGCGACCGAGCCGGGGTCGGCGAGGGTCGCGCCGTTGCGGCTGAGCGCCGTGCGCACCTCCGCGGCCGCACGGTTCTTGTTGTCGGTGAGGCACTCGACGAGCAGGGCCACGCCGCCCGGGCCGTAGGCCTCGTACATGATGTTCTGGTAGTCGATCGACTCGCCCGAGATGCCGGCGCCGCGCTTGATGGCGCGATCGATGTTGTCGTTCGGCACCGAGGTCTTCTTGGCCTTCTGCACGGCGTCGTACAGGGTGGGGTTGCCGGCGAGGTCGGCGCCGCCCATCTTCGCGGCGACCTCGATGTTCTTGATGAGCTTCGCGAACGACTTCGCCCGACGCGCGTCGATGACCGCCTTCTTGTGCTTGGTCGTCGCCCACTTGGAATGCCCGCTCACGGTGCCCCTCTCGAAGAAATCCGCCGTCCAGTCTAGGGCGCGGCGGGCGCGGGCAGCCGAACCCCCGCCTCGCGGGCCTCGAGCGCGGCCAGCCGGCGCACGACCTCCGGCTCCCCCGCCTGCCATCCGCGCACCACGTGCGGCGCGATCGCGGCGAGCTCCTTCGCGGGCGCGCCGTCGAGCGCACGCAGCGCGAGCAGCTGCTCCCCGCCCTCGAGCCGCAGGAGCGCGCGCGTCTCCGCGGCGCGGCGGGCGAAGCGCACGCGCGGCCACAGCCAGACGAGCAGCACGATCGCGATGGGCAGCAGCGCGACCCCGACCCCGGCGGCCGTCGCGATGTTTTCGACGATCGTCTGCCCCGCGCGTCCCGCGTCGGCGAGCGAGCCGCCCGCGCCGGCCGCCGAGTCGAACGGCCCCCGGATGCCGTCGCCGATGAGGGGCACCTCGCCGAGCCGGTCCCCGATCTCGCCCATCGTGCCCTGGAAGCCGTCGCCCGCCTCCTCGAGCTTCACGAGCACGCCGCCGAGCGCGGCGATCGCGCCGTGCACGGCGACCCCGAGCAGCACGGCGACGATCACGACCACGATGGCGACGACGTCCGCCACGATCTGCACGGTGCGGCGGGGGGCGAAGTCCGAGTAGAGGCTCATGCCCCCAGCATGGCCCGTCAGGAGGTGGCGCGCACCCGGTCGAGGAAGCGGGCGTGGAAGCGGTGCTCGCCCGTGACCTCGGGGTGGAAGGAGGTGCCGAGGAGGTTGCCCTGCTCGACGGCGACGATCCGGCCGTCGGGCAGCGAGGCGAGCACCGTCGCGTTCGCGCCCACGCTCTCGACCACCGGGGCGCGGATGAAGACGGCGTGCACGGGCGGTTCGCCGAGCGCCGGGACGTCGAGGTCGGTCTCGAAGGAGTCGTTCTGGTTGCCGAAGGCATTGCGGCGCACCGCCACGTCGAGCCCGCCGAAGTTCTGCTGCCCCGCGATGCCGTCGAGCACGGAGTCGGCGAGCATGATGAGGCCCGCGCAGGTGCCGTAGACGGGCATCCCGGCGGCGATGCGCTCCCGCACCGGCTCCCGCATCCCGAACAGGCGGCTCAGCTTGTCGATGACGCTCGACTCGCCGCCGGGCAGCACGAGCCCGGCGACCTCGGCGAGCTCGGACGGGCGGCGCACCGGCACGGCATCCGCCCCGAGGGCGCCGAGCACCGCGAGGTGCTCGCGCACGTCGCCCTGGAGGGCGAGGACGCCGACCTTCGGCGCGTTACCAGCCACGCTCGGCGAGGCGGTGGGGGGCCGGCAGGTCGGCGACGTTGATGCCGACCATGGCCTCGCCGAGACCGCGCGAGGCGTCCGCGATGACGGCCGGGTCGTCGAAGAAGGTGGTCGCCTTCACGATCGCCGCGGCACGCGCCTCCGGGTTACCCGACTTGAAGATGCCGGAGCCGACGAACACGCCGTCGGCGCCGAGCTGCATCATGAGCGCGGCATCCGCGGGGGTGGCGACCCCGCCTGCCGTGAACAGCACGACGGGCAGCTTGCCGGTCTCGGCGATCTCGGCCACGAGCTCGTAGGGGGCCTGCAGCTCCTTCGCGGCCACGTACAGCTCGTCCTTGGTCTTCGAGCGCAGCACGTTGATCTCGGAGGTGATGGTGCGGATGTGCTTGGTCGCCTCCGACACATCCCCCGTGCCCGCCTCGCCCTTCGAGCGGATCATGGCCGCGCCCTCGGTGATGCGGCGCAGCGCCTCGCCCAGGTTGGTGGCGCCGCACACGAACGGCGTCGTGAACTGC
This sequence comes from Protaetiibacter intestinalis, assembly GCF_003627075.1. NCBI lineage: Bacteria > Bacillati > Actinomycetota > Actinomycetes > Micrococcales > Microbacteriaceae > Protaetiibacter > Protaetiibacter intestinalis. The sequence continues at coordinate 2,810,205 of NZ_CP032630.1, forward strand.
CACTTGTCGATGTGGTTGACATAGTCGGCGGGCGAGAGCACCTCGGACTCGTCGATGTAGTCGACGCCGAGCGCCTGCAGCACCTGCGCCTCGACGAAGTGGCCGATGCGGGCCTTCGCCATGACGGGGATCGACACGGAGGCGATGATCTCGTCGATGAGGTCGGGGTCGCTCATGCGGGCGACGCCGCCCTGGGCGCGGATGTCGGCGGGGACCCGCTCGAGGGCCATGACCGCGACCGCACCCGCGTCCTCGGCGATGCGGGCCTGCTCGGCCGTGACCACATCCATGATCACCCCGCCCTTGAGCATCTCGGCGAGGCCGCGCTTGACGCGGTCGGTACCGAGGGCGGTGGCGGCGGTGGATCCGGATTCGGGGGTCGTCATGGGAGGAATCCTATTCCGCCGCGCGGGGCACGATCCGCCGGGGGCGACACACTCGGCCACACGTCGGCCGGTGGCATGATCGTGCGGGTGAAGATCCTCTCGATCCAGTCGGCGGTCGCCTACGGCCATGTCGGCAATTCGGCCGCCGTGTTCCCCCTCCAGCGCATCGGCGTCGAGGTGCTGCCGGTCTACACCGTGAACTTCTCCAACCACACGGGCTACGGCGCCTGGCGCGGGCCGCTCATCCCGCCCGCGGACGTCGCCGAGGTGATCGCCGGCGTCGAGGAGCGCGGCGTGTTCCCGGGCATCGACGCGGTGCTCTCGGGCTACCAGGGCTCCGAGGGCATCGGCGACGTCATCGTCGACGCGGTCGCGCGCGTGAAGGCCGCGAACCCCTCCGCGGTGTACGCGTGCGACCCGGTGATGGGCAACGCGAAGTCGGGATGCTTCGTCGCACCCGCGATCCCCGTGCTGCTGCGCGAGCGCGTGGTGCCGGTGGCCGACATCATCACACCCAACCAGTTCGAGCTCGGCTTCCTCACCGGCACCTCGCCGACGACGATCGAGTCGACCCTCGACTCCGCGGATGCGGCGCGGGCGTTGGGGCCGCGCACGGTGCTCGTGACGAGCGTCGAACGGCCGGACCGCGACCCCGAGACGATCGAGATGATGGTCGTCGACGAGGCGGGCGCCTGGATCGTGACGACCCCGCTGCTGCCAATGAAGGCGAACGGCTCGGGCGACGTGACGGCGGCGCTCTTCACGGCCCACTACCTGGAGTCGGGCGACGCCGCGACCGCGCTCGCCCGCACCACCTCGAGCGTCTACGAGCTGCTGCGCGCGACCCACGAGTCGGGCGAGCGCGAGCTGCAGCTCGTCGAGGCGCAGGAGTTCTACGCCCACCCGCCCCTGCAGTTCGAGGTGCGTCGGCTCAGGTAGCGGGCCACGCCTCCGCGATCGTCGCGCGCGCCTCGCCGAGGAGCGTCGGGATCGCCTTCGTGCGGGCGATGATCGGGAAGAAGTTCGCATCCGACGCCCAGCGCGGCACGACGTGCTGGTGCAGGTGCGCGGCGATGCCGGCACCCGCGATCGCCCCCTGGTTCATGCCGATGTTGAAGCCGTCGGCGTGGGAGGTGCCGCGGATGACGCGCATCGCCGTCTGCGTGATGGCGCCGATCTCGGCGACCTCGGCCTCCGTCGCCTCGTCGTAGCCCGCGATGTGCCGATACGGCACCACGAGCAGGTGACCGCTGTTGTAGGGGAACAGGTTGAGCAGGGCGTAGGCGAGTTCGCCGCGGTGCACGATGAGGGCGTCCTCGTCGGACAGGGTCGGCGCCGTGCAGAACACGCACTCGTCTCCGGGTGCGCCGCCGCCCTGCTCGATGTAGGCGATGCGGTGCGGGGTCCACAGCCGGCCGAAGCCGTCGGGCACGCCCGCGAGGGAGGTGGACGGCTCGGCGTCCGGGTATTCGCTGCCGTCGTAGTCGCGTGTCATCGTCACCAGGGTAGCGATCGCCGGCACGGCGGATCGTGGGGGCGCCGGGGCGCCCCCACGATCCGCTCGGCCTACTTGACCTTGATCTTGGTGACCTCGACCGGGATGGTGTCGAGGGCATCCGAGCGCAGGGTCGCGGCGGTCGACCACGTGCCGCGCAGCAGGCCCTTCAGCGTGTAGTCGAAGGTCACCGCCCCGCCCGCCGTCGGCGGGCTCGTGTGCAGCACGTAGGCCGACTCCGGGTCGACATCCGCGATCGTCACCCCGCTCGTGCCGTCGCGGTTCTCGGCTCCCGAGAGCGACCCGACCGAGGAGTCGGCGGTGAGGTCGCCTCCGTAGGTGATCCACTGGTTCTCGGCGGTGCCGAGCTGGATCCACACCTGGAAGGAGTTCTCACCCCCGTCGCTCCACGAGGGCACGTCCTCCCACTCGATCACGAGGAAGTCGTTCGTGCCGTCGGTCAACGTGCCGACGCGGAGCGCTCCGCCGGCGGCCGGGTTGAGGTCGGTCCAGAACGGCGCGATCACGTTGTTCGGGGTCGCCGCGTCGGGGAACGATGCCGGCGGTGCGTACTCGACGTCACCCGCGTCTCCCCCACCGATCACGACGTAGCCGTTCGAGACGACACCGATCCGGTTGTAGACCTCACCGCCGTAGACGAAGTCGGACACGGTGAAGTTCGTGATGCTCTCGTCGTCGACGCCGGCGATCGGAGCGACCCCGAAGAGCGACAGCGGCAGGTAGCCGCCGCTCGCGGTGTCCCCGGGGTCGACCGCGTCGATCGCGTCGATCGTGGGCGGCTGGGCCGCCGTCAGCGTCCCGGTCCACGTCGCGCCGAGCGGGCGCTTGGTGGCCGGCGCGGTGACCTTGGTCACCTTGAGCAGCGGGTTGGCGAGCACGTCGATCGTCGCCTGCACGTCGACCGGCATCGTGCTCGACGCGGTGACCGTGCAGGTCGTCGTCTTGCTCCGCTTGATCTCCGTCGGCGTGCACGACTGGGCGAGCGCGAGCGAGGCCTCGCCCACGTTGACCGCGACCGGCAGCACGACCGGGGTGACCCCCTTGCGCGAGGCGGTGATCGTGATCTGGCCCTCGTGCCATCCCTCGTCGACGTTGATGCCGCTCAGCACGATCGTGAGCGTCTTCGACGCGCCGGGTGCCAGGGTGAAGTAGGCCGGGGTGACGATCACCTGCGCCCCGCCCGCGAGCGTTCCCTTCGCGGTGAAGGTCTGCGCCTTGCCGCTCACGTTGGTGACCGTGCGCTTGACGACCGCGGCACCGGGCAGCGGGTCGATGAGCACGCTCGGGATGTTGAGGTCGTGACGCCCGAGCGGGTCCGCGGCGCTCGCGAGGAAGTCCGCCGCCGTCTCGCTGATGGTGAGGGTCGGCGACACCGCGCGGTCTGCGCGGATGCTGCCGGCGCCGCGGTCGAAGACGCCCGCGGGGCTCCCATCGGGGTTGGTCACGCTCTGCAGCGAGGAGGTCATGAGCGCCGACTTCACCTGACCGGGGGTCCAGTTCGGGTGGGCGGCGATCACGAGCGCCGAGACGCCCGCCGCGTGCGGCGACGACATCGAGGTTCCCGCGATGGCCTGGAACAGCTCCCCCTGCGGTCCGGTCGCGAGATCCGTCGAGGCGGGCGTGAGGCCCGCGAGGATCTGCACGCCGGGGGCGGTGATGTCGGGCTTCAGGAACTCGCCGATCGGGCCGCGCGAGCTGAATCCGGCCATGACGTCGCCCTGGGCCGCCGTCGACTGGCCCTCGGCCCACGTCGCCGTGATGCCGGGGTGCGCGCCGAGGAAGGCGAGCAGCTCGTCGTTGGGACCCTCGAGGTGGATCGCCGGGAGGAAGTGGTTGTCGGTCTCGACGTCGCTCGCCACCGGGTTGTAGAGGATCATGCCGGCGGCGCCGCCCTGCAGGGCGTTGTAGCCCTTCTCGACGCGGCCGTTCGTGCCGCGGGCGCAGACGACGACCTGGCCCGTCACGGATCCGGCCGCGAAGGGCTCGAGGCACGCCGCGCCGCCCGCGTACCCGGGCACGGATGCCGCGAGCACGACGGGCGTGTCCGTCACGCCCTGCGTGAGGGTCGAGCCGGCCTTCGAGTAGGTGGCCCCGTCGGTCGAGGTGAGCGTCAGGGTCGAGGCGAACTGCCGGTCGAAGGTCGAGGCGCCGACCGTCGTGACCCACGGTCCCGCGTGGTTGGCGGTGGACTCGCCCGGACCGTCGTTGCCGGCCGAGGCGTTGACCGAGATCCCCGCGGCGTAGGCGTCGAGGAAGGCGAGCTCCACGGCGTCCGTGTAGACGGAGGCGCTGCCGCTGACCGAGTAGTTGATGACGTCGACCTTGTCGACGATCGCCTGCTGCACGGCGGCGAGGAGGTCGGAGGTGTAGCCGCCGAGCGGCCCGAGCGCGCGGTAGGCGATGACCGAGGCTCCGGGTGCGATGCCGCTGACCGGGCCGCGGTCGACGCCGAAGATCGGTGCGCTCGACACGTAGTCGCCCGCCGCGGTCGTCGCGGTGTGCGTGCCGTGACCGTCGGAGTCGCGGGCCGAGCAGCCGGCGTCGGAGCAGAAGTCCTCCGCGCCGATGGCGTTGAGCGACTGGTAGGTGTCGAGGAACGCGTAGGCCCCGACGAGCTTGTCGTTGCACGCGAACGCGGCGTCGCCGCCCTGACCGAACTCGCACGCCCAGGGGCCGCCCGCCGGCTTCGGGAGGCCGTTGTCGGCGAGCATCGGGTGCTCGGGCCAGATGCCGGTGTCGATGACGCCGACGATGACGCCCTTGCCCGCCTTGTCGCGACCGCCGAGCGAGGGCCAGACGGCATCCGCGCCGATGAAGGTGCTCGCGTCGTTGTCGATCGTGCTGCCGCCGGCGGCGACGGCCGCCCCCGCGGCGCTCACGGCCGAGGCGGATGCGGAGAGCGAACCGGTGTCGGAGGTGGGCAGGTGCCGCAGCGAGTTGTCCTGAACGGCCGCGACGCCCTCCACGCCGAGCACGGTCTTCGCGTCGCGCGCCTTGACCGTCATCGCGAGGCCGCCGTAGGCGACCGCGTAGGTGGTGATCGTCTTCGCCGACGGCACGGCCGCGACGATGCTGTCACGGGTCTCGGCGATCACCTGGTTCACGTAGTCGAGGTACTTCTTCACCGCGGGGTCGCTCAGCGAGAGCTCCTTGCCGGTGACCTCGGGGCTCGTGGCGGCGTAGCCCTCGATGCCCCCCGCGTACGAGGCGACGGGGTCGATGTCGACCTTGACCATCACGGGGATCACCGTCGCATCCGAGCGTGCGAGCAGCGCGTCGTCGCTCTCGGCGAGCTGACCGGACTTGGAGCGCGCCAGATCCAGCGGAGGCGCCTCGGGGGTCACCGTCGTGGCGGTGAAACCGGAACCGGGATCGGCCGCGTACGCGGGGCCGGCGATCGCCCCCGTGACGAGTGCCGATGCGGCGAGAACGGACACGAGGACAGACCGACGAGAGCGCATGGCTTCCCTTCCGCGAGTGGTGGTGCGGCATGCGACGCCGCCCCCCTTCGCGGGTAGACCCATGGGTCTATTCGGCGCCTGCTGGGTAACGTATCCGCACGCCCGGGCGGGGCGCTAGAGGGGGAATGCGCAAGATCCCTGCGTCGTGCGCAGGATTGTTGCCCTAGACCTGCGCGTGGGTGTCGATCGCTGCGCGGATGCGTCGCACGGCCTCGTCGACGGGGATCCCGTTCTCCTGCTGACCGTCGCGGAACCGGAAGCTCACGGTGCCCGCGTCGCGGTCCTGGGCGCCGGCGATGAGCTGATACGGCACCTTCGCGAGCGTGTGGGTGCGGATCTTCTTCTGCATCCGCTCGTCGCTCGTGTCGAGCTCGGCGCGCACGCCGTCGGCCCGCAGCCGGTCGATGACCTCGCCGAGGTAGTCGGCGAACTCGTCGGCCACGGGGACGCCCACGACCTGCACGGGCGAGAGCCACACCGGGAACGCGCCCGCGTAGTGCTCGAGCAGGATCGCGAAGAAGCGCTCGATGGATCCGAAGAGGGCCCGGTGGATCATGATGGGGCGCTTCTTCTGGCCGTCGCGGTCGGTGAACTCGAGGCCGAAGCGCTCGGGCAGGTTGGGGTCGACCTGGACGGTCGACAGCTGCCAGGTGCGACCGATCGCGTCGCGGGTCTTGAGGTCGATCTTGGGGCCGTAGAACGCAGCCTCGCCGGGCATCTCGGTGAGCTTGAGCCCCGAGGCCCTCGCGACGTTGCGCAACGCGTTCGTCGAGTAGTCCCAGAACTCGTCCGATCCGATCCACTTCGACTTCTCGTCGTCGCGCATCGAGAGCTCGAGCTCGAAGTCGTCGAGGCCGAAGTCGCGCAGCATGGAGATGACGAACTCCAGCACCTTCGTCGCCTCCTCCTCGAGCTGCTCGGGGGTGACGAAGAGGTGCGAGTCGTCCTGGGTGAAGCCGCGCACCCGGGTGAGGCCGTGCAGGGCGCCCGAGAGCTCGTTGCGGTACACCGTGCCGTTCTCGGCGAGCCGCATCGGCAGGTCGCGGTAGCTGCGAGCCCGCTCCTTGTAGATGAGGATGTGCATCGGGCAGTTCATGGGCTTCAGGTAGTAGTCCTGGCCCTGCTTCGTGACCGCGCCGTCCGCGTCGCGCTCCTCGTCCATGACGATCGGGGGAACATCCCCTCCCTGTAGGTGACGAGGTGGTTCGACTGGAGGAAGAGGTCCTCCTTGGCGATGTGCGGCGTGTACACGTAGGTGTAGCCGGCCGCGATGTGGCGGCGCCGGGCGTGCTGCTCCATCTCCATGCGGACGACGCCGCCGCGCGGGTGCCACACCGAGAGGCCCGAGCCGATCTCGTCCGGGAAGGAGAACAGATCGAGCTCCTTGCCGAGCTTGCGGTGGTCGCGCTTCGCCGCCTCTTCGAGGCGTTCGAGGTAGGCGCGCAGCTCGTCCTTGGTGGGCCAGGCGGTGCCGTAGAGGCGCTGCAGCTGCGGGTTCTTCTCGGAACCCCGCCAGTACGCCGCGGCGACGCGGGTGAGCTTGTAGGCCCCGAGCGCGCCGGTGTTCGGAACGTGCGGGCCGCGGCAGAGGTCCTTCCAGGCGACGTTCCCGTCACGGTCGACGTTGTCGTAGATCGTGAGCTCGCCGGCCCCGACCTCGACGCTCTCGCCGTCCTTCCCGGATTCGGCGCCGCCCTTCAGGCCGATGAGCTCGAGCTTGTAGGGCTCGTCGGCGAGCTCGACGCGCGCCTCGTCGTCCGTGACGACGCGGCGCACGAAGCGCTGGCCGGAGCGGATGATGCGGTCCATCTCCTTGGAGATCGCGGCGAGGTCGTCGGGCGAGAAGTGCTCCGCGACGTCGAAGTCGTAGTAGAAGCCGTCCTGCACGGGCGGGCCGATGCCGAGCTTCGCCTCCGGGTTGATGCGCTGCACGGCCTGCGCCATGACGTGCGCCGTCGAGTGGCGCAGGATGTTGAGCCCGTCGGCCGAGCTGACCTCGACCGGCTCCACGACATCCGTCTCGGTGACCGTCGTCGCCTTGTCCTTCAGCTCGCCGTTCACGCGGATCGCGATGACGGAGCGGTCGGGGAACAGCTCGAAGCCGGTCTGGGCGCTCATTCCCCTTACTTTACCGGCGCGTCGAGCCGCGTTCCGACGTCGGGCAGCCCGGGCGCCGCCTCGAGGAGCGACGTGCGCATCACGGCGGCGAGCCGCGCCGAGAACTCCTTCGTCAGGTGATGCGTGTCCGTGCGCGCGACCGAACCGTCGACCGCCCACGGGCACAGGCCCGCCGGCGTGCAGAACCAGGGGCTGGTGTCGACGTACGAGACACCCATGGCCGCCGCGGCCGCCGACTCGGCGGCACGTTGCTCGCGCCACTCGGGGGTGAGCGGGACCCGGCAGGAGGTCCCCCCGGGCTCGAAGTCAGCCGATCCGCAGCTCGCCACCGACAGCGGCGGCGGCGCGATGACGACGAGCTGCGACGAGACGTGACCGAGTCGACGCAGGCTCTCCTCCATCCCCCGTCGCCACTCCGCCGTCGCCTCGCTGCCGGTGGCTCCGCTGGTGAGGCGGTCGAGGGTGCGCGAGGAGCTGGTCAAGACGACGAGCTCGGGGTCGCTCGTGACGATTCCCGCCTCGCGGTCCGCGCGGATCGCGGCGCACTGCGCGACCCACGCGGGGTCGGTCTGGCGGTCGTAGTACGCGGCGACGGCGGCCGCGGAGCAGGCTCCCTGCACGGCGAGCACCACGCGCCAGGCCGGCCCGAGGGCGTTCGACAGCGCGGGCAGCCAGCTGGCGGCGACCGAGTCGCCCACGATCACCGCGGTGTGCTCGGCGTCCGGGTCGCCCAGCGTGCACGCCGTCGCCCACGTGGTGCCGTGCACGCACTCCTCGCCCAGGTACGCGGTCGTCGCCGAGTCGGCGTCGGCCAGGATCCCGTCGGGGAGCGTCTCCCACTCCGCGGATGCGGCCACCCGCTCGGCGAGGGTGCCCGCGTCGGGGAACACGTCGGGCGCGTCGAGGTACTGCGGGTCGTCGGTGGGCGACTCCGTGTCGACCGGGGTCTCGCTCGAGGTGGGCGACGCCGCGGGGAAGGCCGGGGGGACGGCGACGAGCGCGCCGACGCCGAGCGCGACGACGAGCACCGCCGCGACGATGGCAGCCCACGGCGTGCGCCTCCCCCAGCGCTGCCAGGGCTGCTCGAACGCGTGCTTCATGACCCAGGAGGCGATGAGCGCCGCGAGCACGATGGTGAGCCCGTCGGTCACGGTGAACTCGCGCCGGTTCTGCAGGATCGCGAGGGCCGAGATCGCGGGCCAATGCCAGAGGTACAGCCCGAAGGCGAGCCCGCCGAGCCAGACGAACGGTCGTGAGCCGAGCAGCCGCTCCGCGCCGCCCGCGGCGGCATTCGCACCGATGAGCACGAGCGCGGTGCCGGCCACGGGCCAGAGCGACGCGATGCCGGGGAACCAGGGGTCGAAGTCGCCGAGGAAGCCGAGCCCGACGACCATCGCGAGCCCGAACCAGCCGACGATCCAGCCGAGCACCCGTCCCGGGACGAGCCGCGCCCCGAGCAGCGCGAGCAGCCCGCCCACCGCGAACTCCCAGATGCGCGCGGAGGTGTCGAGATAGGCGACGGGCTGATCGCGGAGGGTCTCGACGACGCACCACGCCCAGGAGGCGAGGGCGACGACCGCGATCGCGGTCACGGCGAGCCGCATCCGCCGCTGCGCCGTGCTGCGGCGCCCGACGACCGCCGCGAGCACCGCCACGAGCACGAGCCAGACGAGGTAGAACTGCACCTGCATCGAGAGCGCCCAGAAGTGCTCGACGGGGTTCAGCACCCGGTCGGCGTCGAGGTAGCCGCCCGTCGCGAAGGCGAGGTACCAGTTCTCGCCGAAGAGCGCCGCCCAGCCGGAGGAGCGCAGGATGTCGCCGAGCAGCGCGGGGCGCGTCGCGGCGAGCAGCACCGTCGACACCGCGACCACGGTGCCGATCACGAGGAGCGCGGCGGGCAGCAGCCGACCGCCGAGGCTGCGCAGGTAGCGCACCGCGCCGACCTCGCCGGTGCGGATCCAGCGGATCACGAGCGTGACGGTGATGAGGTACCCGGAGACGACGAGGAACACGTCGATGCCGCCCGAGATGCGCCCCCACCACAGGTGCGAGGCGGCGACGAGGAGGATCGCGACCGCCCGCAGTCCCTCGAGCTCGGGACGGTACGGCGCGCGGAAGCCGGCTGCGGCGTCCGCGGCGTCGGCGGAGGGCGCGGCTCGGGCGTGCGCGCTCTGCTCCGCCACGGTCATGGAGCCATCGTCGGTCCCCGGCCGCGGTGCCGGCCGCATCCGGGTCGGCGCGTCACCGCGCGCTCACGAACGGGGGATGTCGATGACGGTGACCTCGCTCGGGTTGCCGGCGAAGTCCATGCCGTAGAGGCAATACGTCGCGGGCAGCTCGTCGGGCGCGATCGCCACCGGCACGATGAGGAAGTCCTCGAACGCGGCCGTGTCGGTGCAGTCGACCTCGCCCTTCGGTCCCCAGGTGAAGCGCACGCTGCCGATCTCCGGCGGGTTGAAGTGCGGCTGCACGAAGACCGATCCGTCGTCGCCGCGGAGCACCTCGGCGCTCGCCGGGTAGCGGGGCGGCGTGCGATCGACCTCGAACAGCACGGCGGCCGCGCGGTCGTAGGCCTCGCCGCGCACGGCGCAGAGGTGGTAGCGCCCCTCGACCTCGGGCAGCGTGACGGGCAGTTCGAGCCCGACCACCTCCCAGCGTTCCCCCGCCTGCGGGAGATCGTGCTGCTCCGCCCCCGCATAGGTCTCCGGGTCGAGGCACGCCCGCCCGTCGCCGAACGGCACGAGGGCCGTGCGCACCGTGCCCGCCTCCTCGCCGATGAGACTCACGCGCGGCAACCGGCCCACGCCGTCCGGCAGATCACCGCCGCGGAAGGGCCCCCCGCCGAACTCGACCCAGACGTCGCCCCTCGGCAGAGGACATCCCTCGCCGAAGGTGAGCTCCCCCGTCGCGGCATCCAGGCACCGCCCGATGCCGGCGACGCTCTGCGCGTAGCTCGTGTCGACGACGAGGCGCGCCTCACCGTCGTGCATCTCGCACGGCTGCTGCAGGAAGCAGGGGCCGCCGATGTCGCGCGAGGCCCCCGCGGTCGTCGTGTTGATGACGGCGACGATCGCCTCGGGGGTGCCGTCGGATGCCAGGCGCAGCAGCGGGGAGCCGCTCGATCCCTGCACGATGCCGGGGCAGTCGTTCGCCCAGGCGCCGAACCAGGTCCAGGAGCCCTCGATGAGCGTCTGCTGCTCGCCGAGGGTGCACTCGCCTCGGCGCAGCACCCGGTCGTCCTCGTCCAGGTGCTGGACCGGCACCCCGACGTTGACGACCTCGTCGCCCGGTGCGGGCTCGTCGTCGGCGATCGGCACGGCGCGCAGTCCGAGCGCCTGCAGCTCGCCGAGCGTGCCCTCGAGGCGCACGAGTGCGGTGTCGGTGAACCGCATGGTGGAGTAGCCCACCTCGACGACGTCGCGCGAGTAGGTGGCGTCGAGGTTGCCGGCGGCCCGGAGGAACACCGCGTGGCCTACGCCGGCGGCGCCGATCGTGGTCTGCTGGTCGAATCGCCCCAGGTCGCCCGCGCAGTGGCCGTTCGTCAGGACCCACGCGGGCCCGTCGGGCACCCCGGTGTCGACGAGGGTGCCCGTGCAGTCGGCGTCCGTGTTGAGCATGACGACGCCGCTGAACGCCGCGAGCTGCTCGAGCGGGAGGGGGTCGGCGACCTGCGACAGCCCCCAGTCGGGTTCCGGTTCGGGCGCGGGAGGCGCCGTGCACCCCGCGAGGAGCAGCACCGCCGCGACGAGGATGACGCCGGATACGACGGGTGCGCGCATCGTGCTCCTCCCCGGGATCCCGTCAGCTCGTCGGCCGGTCGTAGATGGCGCCCGAGGGCTTCGACTCGGAGACGAGGAAGACGATCATCAGGATGCCGCCGACGAACGGGATGAGCGAGAACAGCAGATACGTCCCCGGGTAGCCCGCGTCGTGCAGCCGCCGGACGGCGACGGCGAGGTACGGGATGAACATCCCGATCCATCCGACGATGAGCACGAGCGACACGAGCCCGTAGACCACGCCGAACGCCCCCGAGCCCGAGGAGTAGCCGTTCGATGCCGTGACGGCGCCGAGCACGCCGCCCGCGATGCCGAGCAGCAGGTAGGTGCCGAAGACGAGGATCATGATCCACAGGTAGGCGAACCAGAACTCCGACCGGGAGGCGCGCCCCGTGAAGTCCGCGTACTTCTTCCAGAACCGCTGCCACGCCTGCCCCATCGTCGCCCCGTAGAGCGGCGCCCAGAGCGGGACGGGACCTCCAGGCAGGGTCGTCGCGGATGCGTAGCCGTACGGGCTCGCGTAGCTCGCGACGACCGCCGGCGGCACGGTCGAGGCTGTGCGGCGGAAGTCGGTCCAGCCGATCCCGTCCCACCAGCGCTCCCCACCGGGGACCTGGGCGTCGGGATACCAACCGGGAGGGGCGGAGGTGGTCTGGTCGCTCATGACAACGACCCTAGAGGCAGGGGCCGGATCTTGGTGGGCGATACTGGGATCGAACCAGTGACCTCTTCCGTGTCAGGGAAGCGCGCTACCGCTGCGCCAATCGCCCGTTCCGATCGATGGGGCTGATCGGTGCGGTGAGTGAGGTGGCGACGGGATTCGAACCCGTGTGGACGGCTTTGCAGGCCGCTGCCTCGCCTCTCGGCCACGCCACCAGGTGTGCGGCCCAGGTGCCGGTTTCCCGGTGGACCGTGAGACTCCACTCGAGCGGATGACGAGACTCGAACTCGCGACCCTCACCTTGGCAAGGTGATGCGCTACCAACTGCGCTACATCCGCGTTGCCCGCCTTGCGGCGTGCGTGTTCGACTGTAGCCCATCCTCGGGCGAGGGCCAAACCGGCGCGCCCCGTGTGACGGGGGCGCGCGGATGGCGCCTGGCACTCCCGCGGATGTGGCAGGATGGTCGTCGCGGGCGATTGGCGCAGTTGGTAGCGCGCTTCCTTCACACGGAAGAGGTCATCAGTTCGAGTCTGGTATCGCCCACAGTAGAAAACCCCCGGTTGACCGGGGGTTTTCTGTTTCTGCGGGGTTAGCTTCCGTCCGCGATTTCGGGGCCGTGCCCACGACTTGCCCACGCCTGATCTGGATCTCTTGTGGGCAGGGCAAGCACAGAAAGAAACGCCCCAGGACTGGCTCCCGGGGCGCATCTAGGCCGACTCACGGTCAGGCTGTGGCGTCGTCGTCGTCGAACGCGCGGCCGATGCGCGCGGCCACGTCGTCAAGCTCTTCGTCGAACAGCCCTGCGTACCGGTCGAGGGTCATAGAAGCCGACGCATGCCCGAGCATCCGCTGGAGAGCCTTCACGCTCGCGCCCGCCTGCACGGCGATGGACGCCGCCGTGTGCCGCAGGTCGTGTGGTTTAGCCGTGGGGAACGGGTGGAACCGCTCCCCCGCTGCCGATGGCTCGGCGCTGGCGTCGAGGGTGCGTGCCCTTGGCGCCGGGCCGAAGGTCCGGCTCAGGTCTATCCGCCGTCGCCGTCGAGCTCGCGAAGTCGGCGCATTAGCGGCGTATCCTCGACGGCGTCCGCGCTGCTCCCTCGCTCGATGCGGCCGACGATGTTGTGGAGATGGTCGGCTTCGAGGTCCTCCAGCGGAATCATGTCGCCTGCACCCGTAATCCAGACTTCGTCCTGATCCCATTTCGTGCCCTCGCCGTAGCGCCATGCGTTGGCCCTGCGGCCATGCTCTTCGGGGTCGTAGGTCATCCGCGGCTCCAATCGCTTGTGCGCCGAGTGTAGCCAGACGCAGGGGGATGCGGCGCGGGCGGTGGTGGTGGTTACGGTCGGGTAGTTGATCAAGATCCTGATCATCATGAACCTCTGAACCCCAGCCCTAGCTACACCCTGATTGGCTTCGGATCGATCAGCCGCCCAGCGCTGCGTCCCCGCCGACCCCGAAGCCCTCCCAGCCCCGCCTCCGATGCGATCCGTCCCGCCCTCGCACGGCACGTCCTCATCACGCTCACACCGCAGAACGAACCGACACGCGGGCCGGCGTAGCCGGCCCGCCGCCACGCGACGAAGCGCCGCGACCACGAGACGCACCGTGGCGCGCGACGTAGCTCAACGACCTCATCGCGTGTGCTTGCCGCTGCGCCGGCGAACGAAGTGAGCCGTTGTTCTCGGCCAGCCGGCCCTGTTGCGCCAAGGCGCTGAGACCTGCTACAACATAAGGCCCACGACTGTGCCCAGTCCGCATCTGCTCGGCATATCGGGCGTCGACGCTAGGAGCCGATTCGCCGTGTCAGACAGCACCCACGAGATTGCGACGTTGCAACAGCGCCTTCGCACATTGGAATCGGAACAACAGCAGATCCTCGAACGGGCCAAAGCAGGGTCATCTCGAAAGCAGTCGCTGTCGCAACGTGCCCGCGACCTGGGTGAAAGGAGGTCGCGACTTGAAGCGCGAGCGCAGGCCCTAGGTCGGCGTGCCGACGATGTATCCGAGCAGCGGCAACAGTCGCTGGCACGCGAAGGTGATGAGCTCAAACGGAGAGCCGTAGCGGCGCGCGATCCGGCGGCGCAAGATGCGTTGCGCCGCGAAGCGATGGACTTCGGCCGGCGCTACACCTCTCTGGCGAAGAAAGTCACCGCCTACATGTCCGAGCGAGAAGAGCTACTCCGGGAAGCGGAGGCACTCGAACGCGATGACTTGGCCATGCAGCGCGATGTCGATGCTCACAACGCAGCCGTCGAGAAGGAACGAAATGCGGCGCTGTCTCGCATGGAGACGCTCAACAAGGAGGTCGCGGCGCTACGGAAGGAGCTCCACGCGCTGCAACAGAAAGCTGCAAATGCTGACGACTATGCGCGCTATCCTCGCCCCAGCCGCCCGGAGGGCTACTACAGCGAGAGCAACGCTGACGCTTCTCGGATTGGTGCCTTCTACGGTCCCGACGGGCAGATCACTTCCGAGCGACCGCACGTGCATGTGATCCATAGCGAGGCTGAAGGACGTGTGATCTTCGTAGTGACCCAGTCGGACGGCACGCACACTGCAACGGAGTACCTCCCGATCTCGGCGTCCGGTACTGAGGTGCGCGGTCTGACGCTCCGCCTCTGTGGGCAACTCGACGCCGTGCGATAGCAGCGTCAGGCACGACGTTCTCGATCAGGTTAGTTCTGAAGTTGGTTCCGGAGATGCGCGACCAACTGGAGCGGATGGGTTGAGTCGATGATTCACTCGGTCGTGAGAATGCAGATCAGCCTTGGAATCTGAGTAGGTAGCTTCTCAACCTCAGCCTGCAATCTGTCGGCTTCGAACCACACTCAGCACCGCGCCTCGTGCCAGGCCCGATGCCGAGCCCCGTAGCGTCGACGTCGCGCACCCTCTACGCCGCCGACCAGGTCCGCTCGCATCGAGCATCGCAGCGTCAGCTTGACGACCACGCGGGCGGCTTCGCCGCCCGCCGCTGCGCGACGAACCCGCCGAGCCGCTCAGCGCCGCGTCCCGCGCGCATGCGATTCGCCACGGTGCGCCAGCGTCCCGTTCACGCCGGGCGAGGCGCAGCCGAGCCCGGTTTCTGCCGCGGTTCCTCGTTGCGCCGCATACATACGTCGTAGCCGAGTCCACAGCCGCTGCGCGGCTGGGATGCGGCACCACACTAGGAACGCATCGGAGACCAGCATGACCCCTCGTTTCTCTGCCGACACCGGTAGCTCTCGCCCCGCTCGCCCTGCTCTCGGGCCGCTGCTATCGCGCACGCTCGCCGATCGCGCTCGTCAGCATCAGACACCACAGGCACGCCTGCTCGCTCTCTACACGCGCGCCCTTGCCGCCGGCTGGAGTGAGCCGGCCGTCACCGCATGGATCTCTTCCCGAGACACGGAGCTGCGCGAAGTTCTCGCCTCCCCCGGCGTCGCACGCTCCGCCGCTGCGCGCGCGGCACGGCACCTGGAGGAGATGCGGACGGGTGAGGGTGTTGACGCAGCTCGCCGACAGATCGCGCGCCGAGCCGTGGCCCGACTGCTCTCGCCGCTTCCCGACAACGCGGCGATCTCTTCGAGGGCCGAGCCGCGGGTGCGCCTCGCCGCCGCAGTGACCGCGGCACGCGCCGTCGAGGTCACTGGCGAGCCTGAGGCGAAGACCGCGGTCATGGTGACCGCGGGCTGGCTGGCAGGGCAGATCAACACCACACCGCGGCAGGCGCAGAAGATCCTCACCGCGCTGGAACGCGGGGCCCGGTGGACCAGGCGCACGGGCAGCGCGGGCGGAGGGCGGTTGCTGTTCCGCTTTACCAAGCTGGACGCTGAGGCGAACGAGGTCGCGTGGGCGCATGGCGATGCGATCGAGGCGCTGGCCCAGGGGCGCCCCGACACCGATCCGCTCGCAGCCGTTATCGCCACAGCGGCTCACCCCGCGTGGAGCTACTCCGAGGGGGCGCTGGGGCCGCGGGCGTTCCTCGCGCTGCTGCTCCACAACGCCGAACCCGGGGCTTGGGTGGGGCTCACGCCGGCCGGACTCCGCGCTGGGGTCAAGGAGCTCGACCGATGGGGGCTGCGCGAGCCCGGCATCGACCTCCTGTCGGCCCTTGATACGATCGCCGAGGAGACGCTGGCCGTCTTCGTCGCCACGGACCGCCGCCGCGAGATGCAGGAGGCGAGTGCGAGGGAGCGGCAGCGGCTGGAGGCATACCGTGCGGGGCGCGAGGAGCGGTACCAGCGACGACGCGTAGCCCGCGCAATCCTCCGCCGTGCGCTCGATGTGGCGGGGGCTCCTCCGTCGGGCACGGACCGCGCGGCGATCGAGACCTGGGTCCCCCGGCTCGCCGTTGTGGTGCGTCCCGAGTTGGTCGACGCAGAGACTGCGTCGGCAGTCCACGACGAACTCGGCGAGATTCTCGCGCGGGCTGGGTTCTCGGCCGAGTTCAGCGGGAAGGCCGCAGCGTTCGTGGCCCCGGTCGCCGCTGCGGCCTAGTCCTAGTCCTCGTCGTCGTCGTCCGTGTCGAAGTGGCCGTGAGGGTCGAGCTCATCGGCGTCGGCTTCCTCGCCACAAATGGGGCAGCTCTCGCTCGCCATGGGTTGCTCCTTCCCAGTCGGTCGGGTCCGCGGCTGACGCGGTGTCAGGGCCATCCAACCAGTTCGCTCGACCTCCGAGGGGTCCAGCAGCATCCCCCGGAAGCGAACGGTGCACGGCCGCAGCCTCGCTGCCAAGATCGTCGAGTGTGCAGAGCGGGAGATTGCGGCCGCGTAGCTAGCCCTTCCCAAGGCTTGGAAGCCCGCCGGAAACAGTGCGGACACTGTCGCCGTATTCGCGCTGCAAGTACTCAGAGCGCTCCCGAGGGCGGCGCGCCTTGGCTCGCTTGTCCGAGGTCTCCCCGCTCCGCCGGGTCTTCTCCGCCCAGTCCTTCGCAGCCGCCTGGGCCAGGGCCAGTCGCTCTCGCTCCGCCGCCGGCAGGCGGCTCAGATCCATGCAGGGACGACACCAAAGGTAGGCGCCCGCGCCGGTCGGAGCGTTCGCCTGAAGTTCGGCACCGCAGAG
Organism: Protaetiibacter intestinalis; assembly: GCF_003627075.1. Classification (NCBI taxonomy): domain Bacteria; kingdom Bacillati; phylum Actinomycetota; class Actinomycetes; order Micrococcales; family Microbacteriaceae; genus Protaetiibacter; species Protaetiibacter intestinalis. The sequence continues at coordinate 2,827,167 of NZ_CP032630.1, forward strand.
CGCGCGCCGCGAGCGACCGGTCGGGAAGTGCGCCACGCCTCCGATCATCTTCCAGCCAACACCCGGCACCTCCGCCGGCCGACCCGTGCGCGCCTTGGCCGGTACGCGGGCATCCGATGCAGCCGTCCTCTTCGAGGTGGACTGCTTCTTCGAAGCGCGCTGACGTGGCTCTCTCGCAGCTTGGTCCTTGCGATACTTCCGATCGGCGTCCCGCCGATCCAGCACCAAGATTTGGCGCTCAACGGCGGCTGAGGCGCCGACGCTTAGGGTCTCGTATTCGCTACCTGCGCTGCGAGTGCTGGCCCGCTATGGCGGTCAGCTATCTGGCGCACCGCCCACATGGTGGACGTCGTCGACGAGATCCACCGGCTGGCATTCTCCCGCCCGAGCTTCGCGACCGGAGCGCCGCCGGGAGCCAGGAGCTCATCGAGCCGCTTGAAGAGCCGGCCCAACTGCTGGACATCGTCCTCAGCGGATGCGCGAGCACTCGCCCAGTCCACGAGGGACATGCCCTCGGGGAGGCCCAGGCTGGCCTCCGGCTGCTGATAGCCCGTCATCGTGACCGCCCACCTTGTCGATGCCAGGATACGCGCAAAGAGCGCCTCGCCGGGTCGCCGCGCTCCCCGGCGTCAGCGTCTCGATCGTTCCTCGCCCGCGCCACGTCTACATGGCCGGGCGCTGCGCGCCCGGCGTCCCCTACACGTCCTCGTGCCGACTTCGACGAGCTGACTCCGGCCGCGGAGCGGCCAGCGCAAACGCCACATCGCCGCACCGCTGTCGGAGCATTGCCGCACAGGGCGCGGCGTCGCGCCTGCGCGGCGAGCTCGGAGGCGGCGTCGCGTGCGCGGCGAGGGGCGCGGAGTTGAGCTCGCAGTTCGTCGGCGTCACGACTGCTGTGCGGTGGCGCACGGCGAGGCCGAGGCCGCGCCGGGGTCAGCGAGCACGAGCGATGAGAACCCGCCGCTCCCCCACCTGGACAAGTGTCAGTGTGCAGTGAGCCGGGAAGAACTCGGCGGCGTTCTTGTCGTGGGTACCGAGCTCCTTGTAGCGGAAGGGCTGAAGCGCGAACGACGTCAGCGAAGCCACGTTCGCTGGATCCGTAACGGCGGCCACGAGCTCGTCAACATCCACAGCCTTCCAGTCGAGCCAGTAGTTGTCGCGGTACCGGATCGGATTCGCGTCCACCGGCTGGCATGACACGACTTCGAACGCGGCGCCGTCGAACGCCAACCTCAGTGTGAGCCCGCCGGTGGCGTATTCGGCCGCTGGGCGCAGCACGATCTCCATGTTCGCCTCGTCGGGCTTCTTGGGCAGGCGGACGCTCACGTTGAACCGGAGGCCTCCTACGGTGAACGCTCCCATGTCCACGGAAAAGCGCACGTAGGTCGACCTTGTCATCGCGAGACGCGCAAAGCCCATCCGGCCTGACGGCGCGAGCAACACTGGATGCATGTAGAGCTTGGTCAGCCTCACCTGGCCCACCGAGCCGTCGGCTTCGTTGATCGACCAGCGGGTGAGATCCGCGTACTCGTCGACCACGAGCGCCTTGTAGTACCCGTCAGTCCAGTCAACCCAAGCGCGCAGCGATGCTTGCGCCATGCGCTTCTGCGCCGTCGCTGCGGCCCGTTCGAGGCGGGCAGTGAACGACGGGTTCCGAACTCCGATCGCCAGGCGTCGCTGCCTGTCTTGGTGTTCCTCCAGTAGCTCCTCGTACCTGGCCACGACCAGGGCATGTGCGTCCCGCTCGGCTTCGAGCTCAGCCTTCAGACCGTCGAGCAGAGCTTCGACTAGTGCGAGGTCAACCATGGTCGACTCCGCAAACCATCGGTCGAGTTCCGCGAGGAAGTCACGCTCGGAGCCAGCAGATGCAAACGATGCAGTCGTTTCGCGGCTACCGCGGGCATACGAGGTGAAGTTCTGCGAGCCGACGGTCAGCCGCTTGCCGTCAACCACCATGACCTTCGCGTGAAGTCGGGGCAACGAACGTACTTCGACACCCGCGGTGAGGAGCTGGCGCAGGCCGAGGAGTTGCCTCCGGTAGGTGAGCGCACCCGAGTTCGGAGAAAGGTCTGTGACGACGGATATCTGAGGGGTCGAGATCACCGCATTTGCCAGCAGGCGCGCCAGGAGGGAATCGAGGTACGGAGTGAACACGCGGATCGACTCCGTCGCCGACGCCGCCATGCGCTTCCAGCCCGGATACACATCCCGCGCTAGCAACTTCCCTGTCGACATATCCGACAAGGTACCTGTCGCGACGCGCCCCATCTCGACGCGTCTACCTGCGGCGTCCCGGCCTCGTCAGTTGCGGTTGAGCCCGTGGGCACGAGTGCCAAGCGCAACCTTGAAATGGCTCTCCGCGGCGTCGACGTCTCGTGTCGGAGTCGCGGGGTCGAATACGCGCAGCAAAGAGAACTGGAAGGCGCTTGGGTCAACCCCTCGCAGTTCGAGATTTCCCCCATGGCCGTTCGCCGCGTACGCGGACCATCTCTGGCGGATGCTCTCCTGGCCGTCGGCCTTGCCTACGTACTGCCGTCCGTCTCGCAGGTCCGTGATGAGGTAAACGCCGGCGACCGACTCGAGCGCTGTACGCCAGGCGGCGTAGCGGTGCTCGCGCATAACCGCCTGGAGTTGGGCGTAGTCGAGAACGAGGCGGTCGAATCCGGGGAACGGCACGGGCCGCGCGTCCGCGATCTCCAGGACGGGGTATCGGGCCGCGGTCTGCCCGTTCAGCCGCCAGGCGCGCGGCGACGGCCAGCCGATCACGAGCCGATCGCGCAAGTCGGCCATCTGGTCTGTCACGACTAGGTCGAACGTGCGGAGCGCGCCATCGTTGGCGACCTCGCCTCGGTTTTCGACGACGGCCCAGAGCCGAGCGCGGTCTCCGCCCTCGCGGATGAAGACGACCCAGGTGCGCGGCGGGGATGTGGGGAAAGCCCGCGACCGCGCCGACTGCTGGCTGGTGTACGTGAGAATCTCGTCGTCCGTGGAGTCCGGACCGATCCCGCGAAGGCCCGTGTCCTCGTGCACCGGCACGTAGGCGTGGCGGATCGCCTGAGCGCTGGCGGGGTCTATGCCCGCACTGCGCAAGATGGGGTCGAGGGTGAGAGTCATCTGGTCAGCTCCTTCGGGTCAAGTGCGATCGCATCCCCATGATGCCTTCACTGTCGACGACGGCTAGGCGCCCCGCAGCGTCCGTAGTCTGCCGCGGCTGGCATTATGAGCCGGTGCCCGACGACGCTCTACTGCTCAACGACGCGGATGTCGCCGCGGGCTGCGCGCTCGATGCCCGCTACGGCGGAATGCTGCCGTACGGCCCGCCGCTGTTCCGCGAGTACTTCCTCGCCGCCGTCGCGAGGTCGCTTCCCCACTATGCCTGTGCGCCGAACCTCCTTGAAGCCGAGTGGAAGCGAGGGCGCGCAGCCGAGAACGAGGCGGAGGCTGAGCGTCGACGACCTAGCGGACGGCGCGTGCACACCCTTGCCGAAGCAGAGGAGCTCCGGGGGAGGCTGCAGAGGTAATCGCGAAGGCCGTCGAGGCTGAGGCGGCCGCGGTGGCTCTCGGAGTCGCAGACCTCGATACCGCGAGGGCTTCCGTTGCCTACATGCTCGGCTGGCCGATCGAGGGCACCGAATGGGGAGCTCTCCTGGACTCGTGAGCTCCCACCTCGCCGCGGCTGGCAGTTGCTGCCAGGGGCTTTCCCGTTCGTCGTCCATGACCCGTCTATGCGCGGCACGTGTGGCAGGGTGACGAGTAGCCGCTCAGGCCCCGGCCGCGGTCGCGACACGCCCGGGATATTGGGCCCTCGGCTTGCCCAGACTTGCCCACGTTTTCCTTTCATGGGGGTCAAATCCAGTGATGTTGGGTGATGCCGATTCTGACGCGACCCCTGCAAGACACTGGGATCTCGGGGCCTCCCGAACCCCGCCGCTCTCCTTCACACGGAAGAGGTCATCAGTTCGAGTCTGGTATCGCCCACTGAAAACCCCTGGTCACACAGGGGGTTTTTTGCGTTTCGCGATGACGAGCCACGAGATCGCGCTCGTGAAGACCCCGATCGCGCCGACCGCCGTGAAGGCGACGAGCGGCGGCAGGAGTGCCGCGATGCGTCCCGAGAAGACGAGTCCGATGGTGTCACCCGAGATCGCGGGCGCGAGGTAGCCGACGGCCGTCGAGCTCAGCACCACGAGCGCCCAGTGACCCGCCCGACCCGCCGAGGCGAGGCGTCGGGCGCCGAAGACGAGCGCCGCCACGGCCCCCGCCAGCGCCCCGACGAGCAACGACCACGGGAATGACACGGTCGCCGCGCCCGGCACGATCGCCACGAGCCCCGCGACCACGCCATCCGCGAGCGACCGCACCGGATGCCGCTCGGCGCGCCGGAGGACGTCGACGAGGAGCCACGCGATCGCCCCGCCGGCCGGTGACGCCACGGCCGCGAGCAGGATGCGCCCGGTATAGGGGTCGATCGCGCCTTCGAGACTCGCGAGCCAGACGGCGACGCCGAGCCACAGCACCGCGACCGCGAGCGAGAACCGCAGCCAGCCGCGCTCGGGTCCGGCCTCGTGCGCGCGCCAGGCGAGCAGCACCGACGCCGCAGACGACACGAGCAGCGGCAGTCCCCCGCCGAAGTCCTCGACGCGGCACTCGGGCGTCGCGCAGCCGCGGAACACCAGGGCCGGCACGACGACGCAGAGCGGGAACACGATCCCCGCCCACAGGTACACGAGCGAGCGTGCGACCCGCCGCTCACCGGGGGCGGCCTCCCCCGCCGCGGCGCCCAGCAGCACCGTCACGGGCGCGACACCGAGCGCGAGCGCCAGCAGGAACTCCGCCGTGTCGGCATCCGTCAGTAGGCCCACGAGCACCGTCATGCCGCACGCGAGGAACGTCGCGGTGACCGCCCGCAGCACCACCTCGCCGGGGTCGGGCGGCCGCAGCATCGCCACCACGGCAGCAGCCATCACGACGCTCGCGAGGAACGACGCGACGAGCAGAGCGAACATGACGCCTCCGGGTGGCGACGGATTCGACGGGCGGGTGCCGACAACGATACGGGGCGCCGCCTCCGGAAGAGACGGCGCCCCGCTTCGGGTTATGGGACGATCCCGGGCGACTAGTCGGCCAGGACGTAGCCCTCCTCGCCGTGGACGACGGTGTCGACGCCCGCGAGCTCGTCCTCGCTCTTGATGCGGAAGCCGATCGTCTTCTGGATGAGGAAGCCGATGATGAGCGCCACCAGGAACGAGTAGATCAGCACACCGAAGGCCGCGATCGCCTGCATCACGAGCTGCATGCCGTCGCCACCGGTGAAGAGGCCGGTGCCGGTGGCGAAGAAGCCGAGGTACAGGGTTCCGATGAGACCACCGATCATGTGGATGCCCACGACGTCGAGCGAGTCGTCGAAGCCGAGCTTGAACTTCAGCTCAATCGCGAGAGCACAGACGGCACCGGCGAGCAGACCCAGCAGGAGCGCCCAGCCCGGCGTCAGGTTCGCACAGGACGGGGTGATCGCGACGAGACCCGCGACGGCACCGGAACCGGCACCGACGGACGTGGCCTTGCCGTCCTTGATCTTCTCGACGATGAGCCAGCCGAGGATGGAGGCCGCGGTCGCGCCGAGCGTGTTCAGGCCGATGAGGCCCGCGCCGGCGAGGTCGTTGAGGAACTCCGCACCGACGTTGAAGCCGAACCAGCCGAACCACAGGATCGACGCGCCGAGCAGCACGAGCGGCACGTTGTGCGGCTTCTGGATGCCCTTGGCGAAGCCGATGCGCTTGCCCAGCACCAGCGCGAGGGCGAGAGCGGCGGCACCGGCGTTGATGTGCACCGCGGTACCACCGGCGTAGTCGATGACGGTGTAGTCGAGACCGAAGGTGTCGCCGAGGCTGAGGATCCAGCCGCCGCCCCAGACCCAGGCCGCGACCGGGAAGTAGACGAAGGTGGCCCAGAGTCCGGCGAAGATCATCCACGATCCGAACTTCGCGCGATCGGCGATCGCGCCGGAGATGAGCGCGACGGTGATGATCGCGAAGGTCGCCCCGAACAGCGCGCTCACGAGACCCTCGTTGTCGGCGGAGCCGAGTGCGAAGTCCGAGAACGGGTTGCCCGCGAAGGCCCAGGCGCTGTCCACGGCCGACATGTTCGCGCCGTAGAGGATCCACAGGACGCTGATCAGGCCAAGAGCGCCGAAGCTCATCATCATCATGCTGACGACGCTCTTCGCCTTGACGAGCCCTCCGTAGAAGAAGGCAACGCCCGGCGTCATGAAGACAACCAGCGCAGAGGCCGTGATGGCCCAAGCGAGTTCGCCGGTATCCATAGGTTTCTTACCTCTCTGAGATTTGCATAGGACGCACCGTCGGACGTTCGTGGGTGAGCATCGATGCTCCTCGGGTACGGCCCTCAGTCTGGGAGGGGCACGTTTCGTTTCATTGCGTGACGCGTTTCGCCAGTGTTACGTGCGTCGCGCGAATGTAAACATCAGGTTTCCCGCCGCTGCCGCTTTACTGCGAATCCAGCCCGGGAACGCATGGAAGAGTGGCGTGGTGCAGCTTTTCCGCTCCGAACGCGCCGCCGCCATCGCCCTGGCGGTCTCGGCGATCGCGGGGCTCGCGCTCGCCAACTCCCCCGCGGGACGCACGGTCATCGGCATCCGGGACGCCCACCCCGCCACGGGCGTGGCGCTGTTCGACCTCTCGCCCGGCCACTGGATCGCGGATGGGCTGCTCGCGCTGTTCTTCCTCGTCGCGGCGATCGAGCTGCGCCACGAGCTCACCCGCGGCGAGCTCGACACGCCGCGCAAGGCGCTCGCCCCGGCCGTCGCGGCGACCGGCGGGGTCGTCGTGCCGGCCCTCGTCTACCTGGCGATCGTGCGCGACCCCGCGCAGAACGTCGGCTGGCCGATCCCGACCGCGACCGACATCGCTTTCGCCCTCGGCGTGCTCGCCCTGCTCGGCCGCGGACTCCCCCGCCGGGTGCGGGCCTTCCTGCTCGCCCTCGCGGTGCTCGACGACCTCATCGCGATCGCGATCATCGCGATGTTCTTCACGCGCGAGCTGCAGCCGGTGCCGCTGCTGCTCGCGGTGCCGCTCATCGCCGCCTTCGGCTGGCTGAGCGCGCGGCGCACGCTCCCGGCACCCGTGCGGATCGCCCTGCTCGTCGTACTCGGGGTCGCGAGCTGGCTGCTCGTGCTGCTCTCGGGCGTGCACGCGACGATCGCCGGCGTCGCGCTCGGCCTCGTCTTCGCCGCCGGCCCCGCCGGCCGCGCCCGGCACGCGCTCGAACCGTGGGTCAACGGTCTCGTGCTGCCGCTGTTCGCGTTCAGCGCCTCGCTCGTGATCGTGCCCGAGGCGCGGGAGGGCGGGCTCGGCGCCGTGTTCTGGGCCGTGCTCGTGGCGCTCCCGCTCGGCAAGCTCGTGGGCATCACCGCGGGCGCGCTGCTCGCGCGACGCATGGCCCCGGCCGCCGAACGGGCGACCGCGCTGCGGATGCCGGAGGTGCTCGTCGTGGCGACCCTCGGCGGGGTGGGCTTCACGATCTCGCTGCTCATGGCCGAGCTGGCCTTCCGCGGCGAATCCCCGCTCGTCGCCTCGGCGACCCTCGCGGTGCTCACCGGGTCGCTCGTGGCACTCGTCGTCGGGGGCGTCACGACCGCGGTCGTCGCCCGGCTCAGCTCGTGAGGGCGATGAGCCGCGAGATCGCGCGCAGGTACTTCTTGCGGTAGCCGCCCACGAGCATCTCCTCGCCGAACACCTCGTCGAGGGGCGTGCCGGAGGCGCGCACCGGCACCTGCTCGTCGTAGAGCCGGTCGACGAACGCCACGAAGCGCAGCGCATCCGCCTGGTCGGTGAGGGTGTGCACGCCGCGCAGCCCGACCCCGCCGAGACCCGCGACGATGCGCACGTAGCGCGAGGGGTGCACGCGCGAGAGGTGCCGCAGCAGCGGGTCGAAGTCGTCGAGCGTCGTGGGCGCGGCGAGCTCGCCGAGGGCGGTCTCGAGGCCGTCCTCGGCGGTGACCGCCGCGTGCCCCTCCACTTCGCGGCGGCGGTAGTCGAGCCCGTCGATCCGCACGATGTCGAAGCGGTCGGAGAGCGCCTGGATCTCGCGCAGGAAGTCGATCGCGGCGAACCGCCCCTCGCCGAGGGCGTTCGGCGGGGTGTTGGAGGTCGCGGCGATGCGGGTGCCGGTCGCCGCGAGCTCGCCGAGCAGCCGGGTCATCATCATGGTGTCGCCCGGGTCGTCGAGCTCGAACTCGTCGATCGCGACGAGCGAGGCGCCCGTGAGCAGCTGCACGGCCTGCGCGTAGCCGAGCGCGCCGACGAGGGCCGTGTACTCGATGAAGGTGCCGAAGTACTTGCGGCCGGGCGCGAGGCGCCAGAGCGCGGCCAGCAGGTGCGTCTTGCCGACGCCGAAGCCGCCGTCCAGATAGATGCCGGGCTTGGCATCCGGTCCCTTGCGACGCCCGAAGAAGCCGCGACCGCCGCCCGTCATCGACTCCGCGAACGCGCGCACCTTCGCCACGGCTTCCGCCTGCGAGGGGAAGTCCGGATCGGGTCGGTAGCTCTCGAGGGTCGCCTCGGCGAACTGCCGCGGCGGCACGAGGGACGCGGCCATCTCCGCACCCGACATCTCGGGGGCGCGGTCGAGGAGCGACGCGGGGGTCGACTGCGGCATGCGGGCCCTTCGACGGTGGAGCAAAGCGGCGGATGGCGGGGCGCGGGACTGTGTCGAACTCTTACGGCACTCCTGCGGCGCCCGGGGACGACTGCCTACCCTGGTCGAGCAGCAAGCCTAGCCTCAAGGAGAGCCCACCATGGCCGTCGCCACCGACCCGAACCCCGCCTTCGCCAACTTCGCGCACCCCGAGCGCCTCGTCAGCACCGAGTGGCTCTCCGAGCACCTCGGCGAACCCGGTCTCGTGGTCGTCGAGTCCGACGAGGACGTGCTGCTGTACGAGACCGGCCACATCGAGGGCGCGGTCAAGATCGACTGGCACACCGACCTCAACGACCCGGTGCTGCGCGACTACCTCGACGGCGTCGGCTTCGCCGAGCTGCTCGGCCGCAAGGGCATCTCGCGCGACGACACCGTCGTGATCTACGGCGACAAGAACAACTGGTGGGCCGCCTACGCCCTGTGGGTGTTCACCCTCTTCGGCCACGAGGACGTGCGTCTCCTCGACGGCGGCCGCGCGAAGTGGGAGGCCGAGGGCCGCGCGTACACGACCGAGGTCCCCGTGCGCGAGACCGTCGAGTATCCCGTCGTCGAGCGCGACGACTCGGCCGTGCGCGCCTTCAAGGAGGACGTGCTCGCCCACCTCGGCAACCCGCTCGTCGACGTGCGCTCCCCCGAGGAGTACGTGGGCGACCGCACCACCGCCCCCGCCTACCCGGAGGAGGGCACGCTGCGCGCCGGCCACATCCCGAGCGCCCAGAACGTGCCGTGGGCGAAGGCCGTCGCGGAGGACGGCTCCTTCAAGACGAAGCCCGAGCTCGACGCCATCTACCGCGACGGCGCGGGCCTGAAGGACGGTGATAGCGTGATCGCCTACTGCCGGATCGGCGAGCGCTCGAGCCACACCTGGTTCGTGCTCACCCACCTTCTCGGCTTCGAGGGAGTGCGCAACTATGACGGGTCGTGGACCGAGTGGGGCAGCGCCGTGCGCGTCCCCATCGTCAAGGGGGCCGAGCCCGGCGCCGTCCCGGCACGCTGAGTGGGGGCCGTCCCCGCGGGTGACGGCGTGAGCGCTCTGCCCGCGAAGCTCGCGGAGATCCGCGACGACTTCCTCGCGCTCGCCCAGGCCGACCGCCTGCAGTTGCTGCTCGAGTTCTCCCAGGAGCTGCCCGAGCTGCCCGAACGCTTCGCCGACCACCCCGACCTGCTCGAGCGGGTCGAGGAGTGCCAGTCGCCGGTCTACATCTTCGTCGAGGTGGACGACGACCGGATCGTGCACCTGTACGCGACGGCCCCGCGCGAGGCACCCACGACGCGCGGCTTCGCGTCGATCCTCGTGCAGGGCCTCGCGGGGCTCACCGTCGAGGAGGTGCTCGCGGTGCCGTCCGACTACCCGCTCACGATCGGGCTCACCGAGGCCGTGAGCCCGCTGCGCATCCGCGGGATGTCGGGGCTGCTCGGGCGCACCCAGCGCCAGGTGCGGGAACGCTCCGCGTGATCCTCACGCCGGTGCATCCGGAGCCCGGGGAGCCGATCACGGTCGGCGAGCCGGACACGCGCGAGCGGCTGCGCGAACGCTACCGGCGGGCTCCGGATGCGGCGGGCATCCGCGTCAACCTCGTCGCGAGCGTCGACGGGTCGGCCCGCGGCGACGACGGCACCTCCGAGTCGCTGTCGAGCCGCGCCGACCGCGCGGTGCTCGGGGCGATCCGCGCCGAGAGCGACGTCGTGCTGGTCGGCGCCGCGAGCCTGCGTGCGGAGGGCTACCTGCTGCCGCGTACGGCGCGTCTCGCGGCGCTCACGGCATCCGGCGACTTCCGCGGCTCGCAGACGGGCGACGCGGACGACCCCGATCGGCTCTGGGTGCTCGGGCCCGAACGCGCCCGCGACCGCACGGCCGAGACGCTCACCGCGCCGCATCGCTTCCTCGCCCTCCCCGAGACGGCCGACGGACGCGTCGACCTCGCGACGGCGCTCACCGCCCTCGCCGAGGCGGGCTCCCCCGCCATCGTCTGCGAGGGCGGACCCTCGCTCGCCGCCGCCCTCGTCGACGCGGGCCTCGTGGGCGAGCTGTGCCTCAGCACGAGTCCGCGACTCACGGGGGGCGGGCTGCCGGTGCTCGGCGCCGCCGCGCGGCCGTCCGTGCCGCTCGAACTCGCGAGCCTGCTCGTCGACGACGCCGGGGGCCTCTACGCGCGGTGGCTGCTCAGCCCCGGGAGCCAGTTGCGGATCGCGTCCTCCCAGCGGGTGCGGTCGTAGTTCCACAGCTTCGTGTGGCGCGCGATCGTGAACTCCTCGAACGTCACGATGTCGGGCCGGGCGAGCGCGAGCGCCGTCGAGGCGGTCGCCGGCACGAAGCCGTCGTCGATGCTGTGCAGCAGCAGGATGGGCCGGTCGAGCTCGGCGGCGCGCGTCACGAAGTCGAGGCGGGCGAGGTCGAGCGGCTCCGCGAGCCCCGTGACGATCCGCCCCCACCGCGAGCGGATGAGCAGGTACACGCAGCGCCGCACGACGCGCGGCAGGCGGCGCATCCGCCCCTGGAAGTCGAGGGTCGCGATCCAGTCGACGACCGGCGAGTCGAGCACGACACCCGTCACGAGCGCCGCCCGCGGCGAGCGGGTGAGCGCCTGCAGCACCGTCGCGCCGCCCATCGACCAGCCCATGAGCACGATCTCGCGCGCGCCGCGGGCGATCGCGTAGGCCATGGCGGCGTCCACGTCGACCCATTCGCGGTCGCCGAGCGCGTAGCGATGGTCGGAGCTGCGCGGGGCCTCGCCGTCGTTGCGGTAGGAGACGAGCAGCGAGTGGAAGCCCGCGTCGCGGAACGGGGCCACCGCCCGCAGGGTCTCGGAGCGGCGCACCGCGCGGCCGTGCACCTGGATCACCCAGCGATCCGACTCGCCGTCCTCCGCGGGCAGGAACCAGGCGGGTGCGGGGCCGAGCGGGGTCGGCACGGTGACGTTCTCGTAGGGCAGCCCGAGGTCGCGCGGCGTCAGCCAGAACCACCCGCTGAAGCGCCCGCGGCGGGCGGCCGCGAGGTCGCCGAAGTCCACCTCGAGCAGCTCGCGGGTGACGCCCCCGCGATCCGTGTCGACGATCTCGCCCACCTTGGCGTGGCCGGTATCGCCCGAGAACCAGAAGCTGTACTCGCCCGGCAGCAGCGAGTCGCTCGTGGCCGAGAGGCGGATGCGGTGGCCCTCGAGGTCGAGCCCCAGGATGCGGATGTCGTCCTCGCGGCGGGACGGCGGGATGAGCACCGTGCGCGCCACGAGGGCGCTCAGCACGCCGATCGTCGCGGCCGCCGCGACCCCCACCCCGAGCGCCGTCCAGCCGACGACGCGGAGCACGTCGGCGCCCGAACCCGATCGACGTCCCACGGTCACCTCCGCTTCGGCGACGGCGTGGCATCGCCGAAGCCCTTCCCCAGAATCCTAGGCTTCCCTCGTGGCCGCCTCCGAGTCCGATCGCCCCCTCCCGCCGCCGTTCCGGCTCGCGGTCGAGTCGGTGCGCGCCGCCCAGCCGCGCCCGGAGATGGCCGTCGTCGAGATCGACGCGCCCACGGGCCTCGCCCCGTACTCGATCGCCCTGGCGGCCGACGTGCGCCCGACGGTGCACGGCATCGACTCCGTGCTCGGCACGGGCCGCTTCGTGCTGCTCTACGACCCCGAGGAGCCCGAGGCGTGGGGCGGACCGTTCCGCGTCGTCGCCTACGCGCAGGCGCCGCTCGAGACGGAGATCGGCGTCGACCCGTTCATCGCCGAGGTGGCCTGGTCGTGGCTCATCGACGCGCTCGATGCGCGCCTGGCCGACTACTCGGCCGCGTCGGGCACCGCGACGAAGGTGCTCTCGGCGGGTTTCGGCGAGCTCGCCGGCCAGGGCGACGCGGCGCAGCTCGAGCTGCGCGCCTCGTGGACCCCCGGCGGTCCCGCGATCGGCGAGCAGGTCGAGGCCTGGTGCGATCTGCTGTGCATGCTCGCGGGTCTGCCGCCGTCGTCCGACGCCGTCTCCCTGCTCCCCCACCGACGGGCGCCGCGTGACTGACGTCCCTGCGCCGACGGCCGACGCCGATCACCCCGAAGTGACGGTGATCGACACCCGCGAGGAGTACCTCGTCGCCGTGGATGCGCTGGCCCACGGCTTCGGTCCCTACGCGGTCGATGCCGAGCGCGCCTCCGGTTTCCGCTATTCGCAGCGCGCCTACCTGATCCAGGTGTTCCGGCGCGGCGCGGGCGTGTTCCTCTTCGACCCGCCCGCCATCGGCGACTTCCACGAGCTGTCCGACCTCATGGACGGCGAGGAGTGGATCCTGCACGCCGCGAGCCAGGACCTCGCCTGCCTGCGCGAGGTGGGCCTCGACCCCGACGAGGTGTTCGACACCGAGCTCGGCGCGCGCCTCGCGGGGCTGCCGCGGGTGGGGCTCGCGACGGTCGTCGAGGAGCTGCTCGGCATCCACCTCGCGAAGGCCCACTCGGCCGCCGACTGGTCGACGAGGCCCCTCCCCCAGGGCTGGCTCGTCTACGCGGCCCTCGACGTCGAGCTGCTGCCCGATCTGCGCGACCGGATCGCCGAGCTGCTGCACGAGGCGGGCAAGGACGAGATCGCCCGGCAGGAGTTCGCGGCCGTGCTCGAGAAGACGACGCCCGTGCGGCAGGAGCCCTGGCGACGCCTGTCCGGGATGCACGCGCTGCGCTCGCCCCGGCAGCTCGCGGTGGCCCGAGCGCTGTGGACCGCGCGGGACGCCCTCGCCCAGGAGCTCGACACCGCGCCGGGGCGCCTCGTACCGGACCTGTCCCTCGTGGCCGTCGCGCGCGCCCAGCCGACCAGCAAGCGCGACCTCGCCGCCCTCAAGGAGTTCACGGGGCGGGCGAGCCGTCGCGAGCTCGACCGCTGGTGGGCGGCCGTCGAGGCCGGCATGGCCGACCCCGAGCCGCCGAGCATGCGCGGAACGGGCGACGGGGTGCCGGTCCCGCGTCTGTGGGCCGAGAAGAACCCCGAGGCCGACCGTCGCCTCAAGCGCGCCCGTGCCGCCATCACGACGCGTGCGGAGGAGCTCTCGATCCCCGTCGAGAACATGCTGACGCCCGACACGCTGCGCCGCGTCGCCTGGGCGCCGCCCGCCGAGACGACGGCGGAGACGATCGGCGACGCGCTCACGGCGCACGGGGCACGGCCCTGGCAGGTGCAGCAGCTCGCGGGGCTCATCGCGGACGCATTTGTCGAGGCGCGCCAAGCCGACACCGGCACCCCCGCCGAGGCGTAGTAGCTTCCGTCGAACGATTCGAGCGCGCCCGAGGGGGCCTGCCTAGGATCGGAGGAGAACCCGGATGCCGCACACGCGTGCGCGCATCCGACCCCCTGATCTTGGAGGCATCGTGGCCCAAGCGCCGTCGGCTCACCGCCCGGAAGTCGTGTTCGTGGACGGGGTCCGCACCCCGTTCGGACGCGCGGGTGAGAAGGGCCAGTACTGGAACACCCGTGCGGACGACCTCATCGTCAAGGCGATGATCGGTCTGCTCGAGCGCAACCCCAACCTCCCGAAGAATCGCATCGACGACGTCGCGATCGCGGCCACCACCCAGCAGGGCGACCAGGGCCTCACCCTCGGCCGCACGGCCGCGATCCTCGCGGGCCTCCCCCTCTCCGTGCCGGGCTACGCGCTCGACCGGATGTGCGCGGGCGCCATGACGACCGTCACGACCATCGCCGGCGCGATCGCGTTCGGCGCCTACGACATCGGCATCGCGGGCGGTGTCGAGCACATGGGTCGCCACCCGATGGGCTTCAACGCCGACCCGAACCCGCGCTTCCTCGCCGAGAAGCTCGTCTCGCCCGACGCCCTCAACATGGGCAACACCGCCGAGCGCCTGCACGACCGCTTCCCGCAGCTCACCAAGGAGCGCAGCGACCGCTTCGGCATGCTGAGCCAGCAGAAGGTCGCCGCGGCCTACGCGGCGGGCAAGATCCAGCCCGACCTCATCCCGGTCGCCATCAAGAGCGAGGCCGGCTGGGGCCTCGCGACCCAGGACGAGGGCCTGCGCCCCGAGACGACCATGGAGGGCCTCGCCGGTCTCAAGACCCCGTTCCGCCCGCACGGCCGGGTGACGGCGGGCAACGCCTCGCCGCTCACCGACGGCGCGACCGTCTCGCTCATCGCGAGCGAGCAGGCGGCCCGCGAGCTGGGACTCCCCGTCAAGATGCGGATGGTGTCCTTCGCCTTCGCGGGCGTCGAGCCGGAGGTCATGGGCATCGGCCCGATCCCCTCGACCGAGAAGGCGCTGCGCAAGGCGGGCCTGTCGATCTCCGACATCGGGCTCTTCGAGCTCAACGAGGCGTTCGCCGTGCAGGTGCTCTCCTTCCTCGACCACTTCGGCATCGACGACGAGGACCCGCGCGTGAACCCCTGGGGCGGCGCGATCGCGATCGGCCACCCGCTCGCCTCCTCGGGCGTGCGCCTCATGATCCAGCTCGCCCGCCAGTTCGAGGAGCACCCGGAGGTGCGCTACGGCCTCACCGCCATGTGCGTCGGCCTCGGCCAGGGCGGCACCGTCATCTGGGAGAACCCCCACTACAAGGGAGCGAAGTAAGCCATGGCGAAGAGCAGCCTCCCCGACTACAGCGGGCTCGACTTCAGCGCCCTCATCGATCCCGACGAGGTCGTCACGCACTCCTACGTGCGCGACATCGTGCTGCCGAGCGGCAAGCGCCTCGCGCTGCTGACGCTCGACAACGGTCGTGACCACACGCGCCCGAACACGCTCGGCCACGCGACGCTCACCGAACTCGGCGAGCGGCTCGACGAGCTCGCCGCGCGCGCCGCGGCGAAGGAGATCGACGCGGTCGCCGTCACCGGCAAGCAGTTCATCCTCGCCGCGGGTGCCGACCTGTCGCGCGTCGGCGAGCTGACCGACTACGAGACCGGTCTGCGGATGGCGCAGCTCGGCCACGCCACCCTCGGCAAGCTCGGCGAGCTGGGCGTGCCGTCGTTCGTGTTCATCAACGGCCTCGCCCTCGGCGGCGGCGTGGAGATCGCGCTCAACGCCGACTACCGCACGATCGACTCCTCGGTGCCGGCGCTCGCGCTGCCCGAGGTGTTCCTCGGCATCATCCCCGGCTGGGGCGGCGCCTGGCTGCTGCCGAACCTCATCGGCATCGAGAACGCCCTCGAGGTCGTGATCTCGAACCCCCTCAAGAACAACCGGATGCTCAAGGGACCGCAGGCCTTCGAGCTCGGCATCGCCGACGCCATGTTCGCCCCCGCCAACTTCCTCGAGGAGTCGCTGCGGTGGGCCGACGGCGTGCTGACCGGCGCCACCAAGGTCAAGCGGCCGAACCAGCCCGGCAAGCTCGAGCGTCTCGCCAAGTGGGACATCGCCATCGGCATCGCCGAGAAGACCCTCAAGAGCCGCATCGGGCAGGTCGCGAAGAGCCCCTACCAGGCCCTCGAACTGCTCAAGGCGGCCAAGAACACCGACAAGAAGACCGGCTTCCTCGCCGAGGACAAGGCGCTCGCCGACCTCGTCGCGGGCGACCAGTTCCGCGCATCCATCTACGCCTTCAACCTCGTGCAGAAGCGCGCCAAGCGTCCCGCGGGCGCCCCCGACAAGGAGCTCGCGCAGAAGGTCACGAAGGTGGGGGTGATCGGCGCCGGCCTCATGGCGAGCCAGTTCGCGCTGCTGTTCGTGCGCCGACTGCAGGTGCCCGTCGTCATCACCGACCTCGACCAGGCCCGCGTCGACAAGGGTCTCGACTACATCCGCGGCGAGATCGACGAGCTGCTCGGCAAGGGCCGCATCGACGCCGACGAGGCCAACCGCCTGAAGGCCCTCGTCACCGGCACGACCGACAAGGCCGACTTCGCCGACTGCGACTGGGTCATCGAGGCCGTCTTCGAGGAGCTCGGCATCAAGCAGGACGTCTTCGCGGAGGTCGAGCAGCACATCTCCCCCGAGGCGATCCTCGCCACCAACACCTCCTCGCTCTCCGTCGAGCAGATCGGCGCGAAGCTGAAGCACCCCGAGCGCCTCGTGGGCTTCCACTTCTTCAACCCGGTCGCCGTCATGCCGCTCATCGAGGTCGTGAAGACCCCGCAGACGACGGATGCCGCGCTCTCGACCGCGATGGTGACCGCCGCGAAGCTGCGCAAGAACGCGGTCATCACGAAGGACACCCCCGGGTTCGTGGTGAACCGCGTGCTCGCCAAGGTGCTCGGCGAGGCCATGCACGCCGTCGAGCAGGGCGCCTCCTTCGAGGACGTCGTCGAGGCGGCGCGCCCCTTCGGCCTGCCGATGGACCCGTTCGTGCTGCTCGACCTCGTGGGCCTCAAGGTGGGCGCGCACGTGCTCGACACCCACCACACGGCGTTCCCCGAGCGCTTCTTCGACAGCCCGGCCCTGCACGAGCTCGCCGAGTACGGCGCGATCTTCGAGAAGGACGCCAAGGGCAAGATCACGGGCTACGACAAGAAGGCCCTCGCGATCGTGAAGAAGCACCGCCCCGCGGATGCCGTCGCCCTCACCCCCGAGCAGCTGCGCGAGCGGCTGCAGGTGGGGCTCGCCGACGAGATCCACCGGATGCTCGAGGACGGCGTCGTCGCGGCGGCCGAGGACATCGACCTGTGCATGATCCTCGGCGCGGGCTGGCCGTTCCAGATGGGCGGCGCGACGCCGTACCTCGACCGGGTCGGTGCGAGCGAGCAGGCCTTCGGCGACACCTTCCACCACCCGCCCATCCGCGGCGTGGCCTGAGGGTCGCGCACGCGCGGACGCCACGCCTGAGGTAGGCCGCCGGAGAAATAGGGACATCTCCCGATCCGGGCGGCCTACCTCAGAGCGGAAGCTCGAGGCATGGACATCCGCGCCGACCTCGCCTTCACCGCCTCCCGTCCGAGCGAGCGCGAGCTCGCCGTCGCCGCCGAACGCGCCCGGCTCGCCGCCGCGCGCACGGAGGCCGACGCATCCGCCGCCGCGAGGCGTCCGCTGCGCGCCCGCTTCGGGTTCCTCGCCCGTCCGCACCACGCGGTGACCCGCTGAATCCACCATCCGGCCGCCGGACCGCCGTCGGCGCCCGGTGGCACGATGGGGGGATGCGTGGCGCACCCTCCTCCCCCCTGATCGGTCGTGAGGCCGAGCTCGGGCAGCTGCGCGCGGCCTTCGCCGAGGCAGCCGGCGGCGACGCCCGCATCGTCGTGGTGGGCGGCGAGGCCGGCATCGGCAAGTCGCGTCTGCTCGAGGAGTTCCTGGGCTCGCTCGACGCCGAGGTGGTGGTGACGCGCGGCCAGTGCGTCGAGTTCGGCGCCGTCGGACTGCCCTACGCGCCGCTCACGGGCGTCTTCCGCGACCTGGTGAGCACCTTCGGCGAGGACGCGGTCTTCGCGGCCGCCGCGGGTGGCGCCGAGGTGCTGCGCTCGCTCGTCGAGGTGCGCATCCCCGACGAGCGCGACGAACGGCTCGGCATCGCCCGGCTCGACGAGGCCGTCACGACCGTCTTCGAACGGCTCTCGGCGGACCGCGCCGTCGTGGTCGCCATCGAGGACCTGCACTGGGCCGACGCCGCGACCCTCGACGTGCTCCGCTTCCTCGCCCGGATGCAGCGCAGCGGCCGGGTGCTGCTGCTGCTCAGCTACCGCAGCGACGACGTCGCCCGCGGCCACCCGCTGCGCGGGCTCCTCGCCGAGCTCGAGCGCAACCGCCGGGCCACGCGCATCCTGCTCGAACGGCTCGACGCGACCGAGGTGCGCGCCCAGGCCGCGGGCATCCTCGGCACGGCCCCGACCCTCGAGCAGGCCCGCGCCCTGTTCGAACGCAGCGAAGGGGTGCCGTTCTTCGTCGAGGAGCTGCTGAGCTGCGGTCTCGACGGCACGACGGGCGCCGTCCCCTCGACCCTGCGTGAGCTGCTGCTCGCCCGCTACGAGACGCTCTCCGCCGGATCGCGACGGCTCATGCGGACGCTCGCGGCGGGGGGCGGACACGTGCCGCACGAGGTGCTCGCGGGCGTCGCCGAGCTCGACACGGAGCCGCTCGAGGAGGCGCTGCGCAGCGCGATCGAAGCCGGCGTGGCGGTCGTCTCCGGACGCGGCTACGACTTCCGCCACGCGCTCGTCCGCGAGGCGGTCGCCGCGGAGCTGCTGCCCGGCGAGGCGGCCCGCGTGCACGCGCGGTACGCGACCGCGCTCGAGGCGCATCCGGTCGATCCGGCCCGGCGCGCGGCACGGGCCGTGCTCGTGTCCGCCCATTGGCTCGAGGCGCACGAGCTCGAGAGCGCCTTCCGCACCGCGCTCGAGGGCATGTGGCTGAGCCGCGCGGCGTACGCGCACGCGAGCGCCGCGCAACTCGGGGAGCGCGCCCTCTCCCTGTGGGATCGCGTCGCCGACCCCGAGGGCACCGCCGGACTCGGTCAGGTGGCGCTGCTCGAAATCGTCGCGCGCGCCTGGCGCAGTGCCGGCGAGGCGCCGCGCGGGCTCGCCACGATCGAGCAGGCGCTCGCGCAGGTCGACCCGGGAGACGCCGTGCAGCGGGCCCGCCTGCTGCGCACCCGCGGCCTCATGATCGACGCGGAGGGGCGCATCGAGGCGCTCCTCATGTTCGAGGAGGCGCTCACCCTGCTCTCGGACGACGACGACCCGTTGCTGCGCGCCGGCATCCTCTCGGAGGCGGCCAGCAAGTACATGGTCTCGGGCCGCAGCGAGCAGGCGATCGGGGCATCCACCCGCGCGCTCGAACTCGCCCCGGCCGACGCGGGACGCATCCGCTCGGTCGCCGCGAACGTGCGTGCCGGCACCCTCGCGCATCTCGGTCGGCTCGACGAGGCCGACGAGGACTACGCGCTCGCCCTCCGCGAGGCCGGCGACGATCGCGACGCCCTGCTGCGCTATCACGTCAACTACTCCGACACCCTCCACCTGCTCGGGCGCTTCCGGGAGTCGATCGCGGTCGCGACCGAGGGCATCCGCATCGCCGAGGATGCCGGCGTCGCCCGCACCTCGGGCGCCATCCTCGCCGTCAACACCGTCGACCCGCTCTTCTCGATCGGCGAATGGGATCGGGCGGACGTGCTCATCGCCGACGCGCTCGACCTCGAACCGCCCGCCGTGTTCCGCACCTACCTGCGGCGGGCCCGCATCCGTTCCGTGCTGTGGCGCGGCGAGCCGGATGAGGCACGGGCGCTGTTCGAGCTCTGGCAGGGCAGCATGACGCAGCTGGCCGAGTTCGAGGACCAGGTCTCGGCGGGGCTCGCGCTCGACATCGCCGAGGTGCAGCTCGCCCTCGGCCGGCTCGACGACGCGTGGGAGTGGGCGGGGCGGCTCGTCGAGCGCCCCCGACTCGGCTCACCGCCGTGGGAGCTGCCCGTCGCCCCCGTCGTCGCGCGCATCATCGCCCGTCGTCGGGATGCCGCCGCCGACCCGACGCTGCACGGCGAGCAGGTACGCGCCCTCGAGGCGGTGCTCGAGCGCGACGACTGGCCCACCCGTCCGCTCTGGCGCGCGTTCGCCGCCGCCGAGCTGGGCGGACCGAGCGGCGCGGGCGACGACGTGGGGCTGTGGCAGCACGCCCTCGACGAGTCCCGGGCGGAGACGACCTCGGTGCTGACCCGGCTCCAACTCGCCTATGGCCTCGCCCGCGCCCAGCTGCGCACGGGCGACCGCGAGGCCGCCACCGCGACCCTCGGCGCGCTCCGCGACGACGCCGACCGGCTCGGCGCGACGCTCGTCGTACGCTGGGCCGACGAGCTGCTGCACGATGCCGGACTCGGCGGGCACCCGGTCGGCGAGGCGCGCGACGAGCTCACGGCGCGCGAGCTGCAGGTGCTCGAGCTCATCGCCGAGGGGCTCAGCAACGGGCAGATCGCCGAGCGGCTCTACATCAGCCGCAAGACCGTGTCGGTGCACGTCTCGGCGATCCTGCGCAAGCTCGGCGCCTCCTCGCGCACCGAGGCCGCCCGGCTGCACCTGTCGCGCAGCTGAGCGGCCCCGGTCGCGACTCAGTGGTGCGCGACCGCCTCGAGCTCGGCGTCGCTCAGCTCGGGCTGCACGGGCTTGCGCACGAAGAAGGCCGCGACGATGGCGAGCGGGGAGAGCAGCGCGCCGCCGAGGAAGGCCCAGTGCACGCCCGCGATCAGCTCCTCGGGCGTCGCCGCCTCCGGCGTCGAGGCTCCCGCGGCCGAGGTGCCGATCGCGAGCAGGGCGATGAAGGCCGCCGTTCCTGCGGCACCCGCCACCTGCTGGACGGTGCCGATCGTGGCGGAGCCGTGCGAGTACAGGTGCGGCGGCAGCGCGCTCGTCGCCGTCGTGAAGATCGGGGTGAACAGCAGCCCGAGACCGAGGCTCAGCACGATGTGCGTCACGAGGACGAACCAGACCTGGGTGTGCGCGTCGAAGAAGGTCATCGCCCAGATCGCCGCACTCATGACGATCGACCCCGGGATGACGAGCGGCGCCGGCCCCAGGCGATCGTAGACGCGCCCGACGAAGGGCCCCATGAGACCCATCAGCAGGCCGCCGGGCAGCAGGGTGAGCCCGATGACGAGCGTGTCGATGGCGAGTCCGCGCTCGAGGTAGATCGGCAGCAGGATCACGACGCCGAACAGCACCGCCATGAGGATGACGAAGAACAGGATCGAGACGGTAAAGCTGCGCGACCGGAAGGTGCGCAGGTCGAGCAGCGCCGCATCCCGCCGCTGCAGGCGCAGCTGGCGCAGGATGAACAGCGCGAGCGCGACGCCGCCGATCACGAGCGGGATCCACGACGGCATCATCGCCTTGCCCTCCGCCGCGAGTCCGAGGTTGCTGAGGCCGAACACGACCCCGCTGAAGCCGAACGCCGAGAGCACGACCGACAGCACGTCGAGCGGCACCTTCCGAGGCTCCGAGACGTTGGGCACGCGCGCGATGCCGATGCCGAGCATCACGAGCGCGATCGGCAGCATGACCCAGAACAGCCCGCGCCAGGCGCTGAACTGCAGGATGAGCCCGGACACCGCGGGGCCGATGGCCGGCGCCACCGACATCACGATCGAGATGCGGCCCATGATGCGCCCGCGGTCGGACAGCGGCACGAGGGTCAGCACGGTCGTCATGAGCAGCGGCATCATGATGCCGGTGCCCATCGCCTGCACGACCCGGCCGGCGACGAGCGGGCCGAACCCGGGCGCCGTCGCGGCGATGAGCGTGCCGAGCGAGAACAACGACATGGCGGTGATGAACACGGGGCGCGTGTTGAGCCGCTCGAGCAGGAACCCCGTCACCGGGATCACGACCGCGAGGGTGAGCGCGAAGGCCGTCGTGAGCCACTGGCCCTGGCTCGGGGTGATGCGCAGGTCTTCCATAATCTCGGGCACCGCGACGCTCATGGTGGTCTCGTTGAGGAAGACCACGAACACGGCGGCCAGCAGCAGCACGATCGCGACACGGTTCCGGCGCGCCACGGCGGGGTCGGGAGCGCCGGCGGTGTTCTGCAGGGCGTTGTCGGTCACGGTGCCTCCGGTGGGGGTGGTGGTGGGCGTTCTGCGCCCGGGAACGTACGGTATGTGTACGGCGTCAACATTACAGCGCACCACCGACATCGGGTGGCCGCACGGAGGGGGCTAACGGCCGCGTTCGGCGTCGTATTCCCGCGCGGGCTCATCCGGCAGCGGGCGCGCCACCGGGATGCGGGTGCCGAGCACCTGCGAGACGATGTCGCGCGCGATGTGCCGGTCGGTGAGTCCGGCCTCCTCGAGCACCTGGTCGCGGCTCGCGTGCTCGAGGAACTCGTCGGGCAGCCCGAGCTCGTCCACGGCGGTGTCGACGCCCGCCGCCCGCAAGTCCTGACGGATGCGGGTGCCCACGCCGCCCACGCGGATGCCGTCCTCGATCGAGACGACGAGCCGGTGCTCGCGGGCGAGCTCGATGACGCTGCCGGGTACGGGGATCACCCAGCGCGGGTCGATCACGGTCGCCCCGATCCCCTGGTCCGCGAGCCGGTCGGCGACGCGCATCGCGAGGTCGGCCATCGGTCCGACCGCCACGAGCAGCACATCGCGGTGCGCGGCCTCCCGCAGCACGTCGACACCGTCGTCGGTGCGACGCACGGCGTCGAACTCGTTGCCCACCGAGCCCTTCGAGAAGCGCACGACGGTCGGTCCGTCGTCGACCTGCACGGCCTCCGCGAGCTCCTCGCGGAGCCGTGTCGCGTCGCGCGGCGCCGCGATCCGGATGCCGGGCACGACCTGCAGGATCGCCAGATCCCACATGCCGTGGTGGCTCGGGCCGTCGGGACCCGTGACCCCCGCCCGGTCGAGCACGAAGGTGACGCCCGCGCGGTGCAGGGCGACGTCCATGAGCACCTGGTCGAAGGCGCGGTTGACGAAGGTCGCGTACATCGCGACGACGGGGTGCAGACCGCCGAAGGCGAGCCCCGCGGCGCTCGTCGCCGCGTGCTGCTCGGCGATGCCGACGTCGAACACCCGGTCGGGGAAGCGCTCCGCGAACTTGTGGAGCCCCGTCGGGCGCAGCATCGCGGCCGTGATCCCGACGAGCCGGGGGTCGCGCGCGGCGAGCTCGACGATCTCGTCGGCGAACACCGAGGTCCAGGAGGGCTTGCTGGGGTGCTCGAGCGGGTCGCCCGTCTCCGGGTCGATCTGCCCGACCGCGTGGAACTGGTCGGCCACGTCGGCGAGGGCGGGCTCGTATCCCCTGCCCTTCTGCGTGATGACGTGCACGATGACGGGCGCGTCGTAGGCCTTCGCCTGCCGCAGCGCCTCCTCGAGCGAGCCGAGGTCGTGGCCGTCGACGGGGCCGAGGTACTTGATGTCGAGGTTGGAGTAGAGCGCCTCGTTGTTGGAGAAGCGCGAGAGGAAGCCGTGGATGGCGCCCCGCGTGCCGCGGTAGACGGCCTGACCCGGCCTGCCGAGCCGGTCGAAGAAGCGCCGGCTCGAGAAGTACAGCGAGCGGTAGGCGCGCCGCGTGCGCACGGTGTTGAGGAAGCGCGCCATGCCGCCGATCGTCGGGGCGTAGGACCGTCCGTTGTCGTTGACGATCATCACGAGCCGGCGCGAGTTGTCGTCGGAGATGTTGTTGAGCGCCTCCCACGTCATCCCGCCCGTGAGCGCGCCGTCGCCGACCATCGCGACGACGTAGCGGTCGCCCTGGCCGGTCATCGCGAAGGCGCGCGAGATGCCGTCGGCCCAGCTCAGCGAGCTCGAGGCGTGCGAGCTCTCGACGATGTCGTGCTCGGACTCGGAACGCTGCGGGTAGCCCGCGAGCCCGCCGCGCTCGCGCAGCCGGCTGAAGTCCTGACGCCCCGTGAGCAGCTTGTGCACGTAGCTCTGGTGGCCGGTGTCGAAGACGATCGCGTCGTGCGGCGAGTCGAACACCCGGTGCATCGCGAGCGTGAGCTCGACGACGCCGAGGTTCGGCCCGAGGTGACCCCCGGTCTTCGCCACCTCGCGCACGAGGAACTCGCGCATCTCCACCGCGAGCTGCTCGAGCTCCTCACGGCTCAGCCGATCGAGGTCGCGCGGACCGTGGATCGTCTCGAGCAGGCTCATGGATTCGAGCCTACGCCCGCGATCAAACGAGCGACCTCAACACGTACTGGAGGATTCCGCCGTTGCGGTAGTAGTCGGCCTCACCGGGGGTGTCGATGCGCACGACCGCGTCGAACTCGACGGTCTGCTTGCCCTCGGGCGAGAACTCGCTCGGCGAGGCGACGACGCGCACGGTCTTCGGCGTGACGCCCTCGTTGAGCTGCTCGAGACCCGTGATCGAGACGATCTCGGTGCCGTCGAGGCCGAGGGACTTCCACGACTCGCCCGCCGGGAACTGCAGCGGCACGACGCCCATGCCGATGAGGTTCGAGCGGTGGATGCGCTCGAAGCTCTCGGTGATGACGGCCTTGACGCCGAGCAGCGAGGTTCCCTTGGCCGCCCAGTCGCGCGAGGAGCCCGATCCGTACTCCTTGCCGCCGAAGACGACGAGCGGGGTGCCCTGCGCGGCGTAGTTCTCGCACGCGTCGTAGATGTACGACTGCGGTCCGCCCTCGAGCGTGAAGTCGCGCGTGTAGCCGCCCTCGACGATCTGTCCGTCGTTGACGGCCGAGACGAGCTCGTTCTTGAGACGGATGTTCGCGAAGGTGCCGCGGATCATCACCTCGTGGTTGCCGCGGCGCGAGCCGTAGGAGTTGAAGTCCTTGCGCTCGACGCCGTGCTCCTCGAGGTACTGGGCCGCCGGGGTGCCTGCCTTGATGTTGCCGGCCGGGCTGATGTGGTCGGTCGTGACCGAGTCGCCGAGGGTCGCCATGACGCGGGCCCCGTGGATGTCGGCGACCGGGGTGAGCTCCATCGACATGCCCTCGAAGTACGGCGCCTTGCGCACGTAGGTCGAGTCGGCATCCCACTCGAAGATGGGCCCCTCCGGGGTGGGCAGGCTCGTCCAGCGCTCGTCGCCGTCGAAGACCGTCGCGTACTGCTTGATGAACTGCTCGCGCGAGATCGACGAGTCGATGATCTGCTGCACCTCGGCCGGGTCGGGCCAGATGTCCTTCAGGAAGACGTCGTCGCCGTTCTGATCCTTGCCGAGCGCATCCGTCTCGAAGTCGAAGTGCATCGAACCGGCGAGCGCGTACGCGACCACGAGCGGCGGCGAGGCGAGGTAGTTCATCTTGACGTCGGGGCTGATGCGACCCTCGAAGTTGCGGTTGCCGGAGAGCACCGCGGTGACGGCGAGGTCGTTCTCGTTGATGGCCGTCGAGACCTCCTCGATGAGCGGACCCGAGTTGCCGATGCAGATGGTGCAGCCGTAGCCGACCGTGTAGAAGTCGAGGCCCTCGAGCGCCTTGTCGAGTCCGGACTTCTCGTAGTAGTCGGTGACGACCTTCGAGCCCGGGCCGAGCGTGGTCTTGACCCACGGCTTGCGCTTCAGGCCCTTGTCGACGGCCTTCTTGGCGAGCAGGCCGGCCGCGATCATGACCGAGGGGTTGGAGGTGTTGGTGCAGGAGGTGATGGCCGCGAGGGTGACCGCACCGTTGTCGAGCAGGTAGCTCGCGCCCTCGGGGGTCGTGACCTTGACGGGCTTCGAGGCGTTCGCCGGGGCGCCGCTCGAGATGTGCACCTCGCGCGTCTCGGTCTCCTCGTCGCCGGGCACGGCGCCCGGGTCGGATGCCGGGAAGGAGTGCTTCGACTCGAGGTCGACGATGTCGTGCGTGGTGGACGCCGTCGCGTAGTTCAGGATGTCCTTCTCGAACTGGTTCTTCGCCTCCGAGAGCAGGATGCGGTCCTGCGGGCGCTTGGGCCCGGCGATCGAGGGCACCACGGTGCCGAGGTCGAGCTCCATGTACTCCGAGTAGGCGGGCTCGTGGGCCGCGTCGTGCCACAGGTGCTGGAGCTTGGCGTAGGCCTCGACGAGGGCGACGGTCTGCTCGTCGCGCCCGGTGAGGCGCAGGTAGTCGAGCGTGACGTCGTCGATCGGGAAGATGGCGGCGGTCGAGCCGAACTCGGGGCTCATGTTGCCGATGGTCGCGCGGTTGGCGAGCGGCACGGAGGCGACGCCGGCACCGTAGAACTCGACGAACTTGCCGACCACGCCGTGCCGGCGCAGCATGTCGGTGATCGTGAGCACGACATCCGTCGCGGTGACGCCCGCGGGGATCTCGCCGGTGAGCTTGAAGCCGACGACGCGCGGGATGAGCATCGAGACGGGCTGGCCGAGCATCGCGGCCTCGGCCTCGATTCCGCCGACGCCCCAGCCGAGCACGCCGAGGCCGTTGACCATCGTGGTGTGCGAGTCGGTGCCGACGCAGGTGTCGGGGTAGGCCTGGAGGACGCCGCCGTTGACGCGGTCGTAGATGACCTTGGCGAGGTGCTCGATGTTGACCTGGTGGACGATGCCGGTGCCCGGGGGGACGACCTTGAAGTCCTGGAAGGCCGTCTGGCCCCAGCGCAGGAACTGGTAGCGCTCGCCGTTGCGCTCGTACTCGATCTCGACGTTGCGCTCGAGGGCGTTCTCGGTGCCGAAGAGGTCGGCGATGACGGAGTGGTCGATGACCATCTCGGCGGGCGAGAGCGGGTTGATCTTGTCGGGGTTCCCACCGAGGGCGGTGACGGCCTCGCGCATCGTGGCGAGGTCGACGATGCAGGGCACACCGGTGAAGTCCTGCATGACGACGCGCGCGGGCGTGAACTGGATCTCGGTGTCGGGCTCGGCGTCCGGGTCCCACGAGCCGAGGGCCTCGATCTGCGCCTTCGTGACGTTGGCGCCGTCCTCGGTGCGCAGCAGGTTCTCGAGCAGCACCTTGAGGCTGAAGGGCAGCTTCTCGTAGCCGGGGACGGTGTCGATCCGGAAGATCTCGTAGTCCGTCCCGCCGACGTTCAGGGTGTCCTGGGCGGAAAAGCTGTTGATGCTCGACACTGTCGTCTCCTCTGGCGTGCGTCCGGATGCCCGTGCTCAGCCATCCTGACGGCCGACACGGGCGCAGTTCCAGCAAGGCAAGCCTAAGCCTGTCCGCCCCGGCGCACCCGAGTCGATTTATCTTGACATCAAGATATCTTACGCCGTCTCGGACGGTTCCGCGCCACGCCGGATCGACCAGGCGCTGCGGATGAGCAGCCAGGTCACCCAGAGCAGGATCGCGTAGGGCGGCACACCGAGCAGGAGTTTCATGGTCGCGAGGGCCGCCGCGTCGTCGGCGAGGTAGAGCGGCAGCTCGACGGCGAGCCGGATCGCGGGCAGGATCGCCCACAGGATCGTGGCGATGACGGCGACGCGGACCTTCGCCGCATCCGCACGCCACGCGGTGTCGCCCGTGAGCAGGCCCACCATGACGCCGATGAAGGGCCGCCGCACGGCGAGGCTCACGAGCATCACGACGACGAGCACGACGTTGATGACGAGCCCGAGCAGGAAGTTGTCCGCCGCCCGACCGCTCCACAGGGCGAGCAGCGCCGAGATGCCGATGCCGACCGCGCCCACGATCGCCGACATGACCTGCTGCCGCGCCACGAGACGGGCCACGATGAACACCACGGCGAGCACGAGCGGGGCGAGCACCGAGGGCAGCAGCTGCCGGGTGAGGGTGTAGACGACGAGGAAGATCGTCGGCGGCAGGATCGACTCCACGAGCCCGCGCACCCCGCCGATCGCCGCGAGCAGCGCGCCCGCCGTGGGGGCCTCGCCCGGCGCGACCCGGCCGAGCGCCGAGCGGCGCGCGGCGGCGGCGAAGGCATCCGAGAACGACGGGGCCTCGGCCCCGTCCGTCCGCTCCTCGGGCGACTCCCTGGGCGTCGGGTCGGCGTCCCGCGTCGGCATCAGATCGTGGCGCCGGTGCCCGGCGCCTGCACGCTCGCGGGCACGTGCAGCGCGATGAGGTCGCGCGGCGGCATCGGGGTCGAGCCGCGCACCACGACGATGCTGCGGAACAGGTCCTCGATCTTGGCCGCCGCCTCCGGGTCGACCGCGGCCTTGCCGCTGATGACGCCGCGCAGGAACCAGCGCGGGCCGTCGACGCCGACGAAGCGCGCGATCCGCACGCCCGGCGCGTTGCCCTCGGGCACGGGGAGCTCGGCGCGCAGCTCGGGGCCGAACGGGCCGTCGACGAGCTGGGTGGTGCCGCCCTGGCGGGCGATCTGCTCCACGATCTGCGCGCGGATCTCGTGCCACAGCCCGCTCGTGCGCGGCGCCGCGAACGGCTGCACCTGCAGGGTGGACTCGGCGTAGTCGAGGGCGACCGCGACGACGCGCTTGCTGCCCTCCTCGATCTCGAGCCGCAGCGCGAGCTCGGGGCGCGGCAGGATCTTCACCCCGCCGAGGTCGACGTACGGACGCACCGAGTTCGCCTCGGCGACGTCGAGCGGGCCGGCCGTCTCACGATCGGCGGGACCGGACTTGGGGTGCTCGACGGGCACGTCCTCGGGAGCGTCGGTCATGAGGTTCCTCCTCGGGTCGAGTAGCCCGTCGAGCCGAAGCCGCCCTCGCCGCGGTCGGAACCGGGCAGCCGCTCGACGGGGATGAAGCGGGCGCGGCTCACGGGCATGACGATGAGCTGCGCGATCCGGTCGCCCGCACCGATCGTGTAGCTCTCGCGCGCGTCCGTGTTGAGCAGGGTCACGCGGATCTCGCCGCGGTACCCGGCGTCGACGGTGCCGGGGCTGTTCACGATCGTGATGCCGTGCTTCGCGGCGAGGCCGCTGCGGGGCACGACGAACGCGACGTAGCCGTCGGGGAGCGCGATCGCGGCACCCGTGCCGACCGTCGCGCGCTCGCCGGGGGCGAGCACGACGTCGTCGGTGGAGACGAGGTCGGCGCCGGCATCCCCCGGGTGCGCGTAGGCGGGCGGGATGTCGCCGCGGAACAGCACCTCGACGGTCTCGGTCACCCCACGACGATAGTCCATGGTCGAATGGTGTCGATGACCTCGACGAACCCCGTCTTCCGCGAGCGGCTGTGGCCCTCGCCGTGGATCTTCCTCGCGACCGCGCTCGTGATCCCGGCGAGCCTGCTCGTCTTCCTGCCCATCTCCCCCGTGGCGGGCGCGCTCGTCGCGGCGGGGCTCTACGGGGCGATCGTCGTCGTGCTGCTCGTCACGACGCCGACCGTCGAGGTGTCGGACGGCGAGCTGCGCGCGGGGCGCGCACGCCTGCCGCTCTCGGTCGTCGCGGCGGTGCGGGCCGCGCACGGTGCGGATGCCGTCGCCGAGCGCGGCGTGGGGCTGCACGCCGACGCCTGGCTGCTCATCCGGGGGTGGATCCCCGACGTCGTGCGGGTCGAACTCGACGACCCGCAGGACCCGACGCCCTACTGGCTCATCTCGTCGAGGCGTGCCGACGCGCTCGCGGAGGCGCTCAGCGCCTGATCAGGCGGCGCACTCGATGCAGATCGGCCCGAGGTCGGTCTTGTGGTCGAACTGCGACTGGTGCTTGACGAGGAAGCAGTTGACGCAGGTGAACTCGTCCTCCTGCGGGGGGAGCACGACGACGTCGAGGTCGAGGTCCGAGAGGTCGGACCCTCCGAGCTCGAATCCCGGGTTGTCGGCGTCATCGACGTCGACCACACCCGACAGCTTGTCGGGCACACGCTCCTGGAGGGCCTGGATCGACTCGGTGTCGTCGTCGGTCTTCCGCGGGGCGTCGTAGTCGGTAGCCATTCCCATCCATCTCTAGTTCGGCGCGTGCTGGTGAAGCGGCGTCAGTCTGCATCATCGGATGCGGAAGCGCAAACCCTCCCAGGCGGCTCCCAGAAACCCTCGGAACCGCTGCCGGTGCAACTCGCGGCACGCCCGCGATATTCCCGGGGATCGGGGGGCCGACGTGTCAGCATTGCGCTGAATCGTGACGGCTGGAGGTCGTTCAGCATGCAAGAGCTCAAGGTCATCGGAGTCGAGAACGGCTCGCTCCTGGTCGCCTCGGAGGACGGGGCCGAATACCGGGTCGCCGTCGACGAGACGCTTCAGTCCCGTCTGCGCGCCTCGACGCCCGACTCCGGCCCGACGCGCCGCCTCGCGCCGCGCGAGATCCAGGCCCAGATCCGCGCCGGCATGACCGCGGAGGACGTGGCCCGGGTGACGGGCGCCTCGCTCGAGTACATCCGCCGCTTCGAGGGCCCCGTGCTCGCCGAACGCGAGTACGTCGTCGAGTCGGCCCTCAACGTGCCCGTGCACATGGCGGTCGAGACCGACCCGCTCGCGTCCGGCGCGACGTTCGGCTCCGTCATCCGCGAACGCCTCTCGGACGCGGGCGCCACGGGCGAGCGCTGGTCGAGCTGGAAGGAGCAGGGCGGCGGCTGGATCGTGAAGCTCACCTTCTCCGCGGCCGACATCGACCGGGACGCCCGCTGGGGCTTCGACCCCAAGAAGCAGTCGCTCACCCCCATCAACCAGGAGGCCGTGACGCTCTCCCAGCAGGGCGAGCTGCCGCAGAGCCTCATCCCGCGCCTGCGCGCCGTGCCGCTCGACGAGCGCGACGACGCCCGCTTCGACTCGGGCGCCTTCGCGGTCGACGACGAGGGCGACAGCACGATCATCACCTCGGTCGAGTTCACCCAGATCGAGTTCGGCGCCCGCCCCGCCCCCGCCGAGGAGCCCGTGGGCACCCACCACACCGCCGACCTGCTGGAGGCGCTGCGCCGTCGGCGCGGGGAGCGCGAACCGCTCGACCTCGACGAGGCCGAGCAGGGCCTCGCGAGCCACCCGAGCACGGGGGTCGTGAAGCTCGTCGACGTGCCGCTCGACACCTTCGACGTGCCGCCCGTGCCCATGACGCAGCCGACAGCCAAGGCCTCCGGCTCCTCGGGCGCCACCGGCCCGCTCGGCAAGCGCCGCGGTCGCGCCTCGATGCCCAGCTGGGACGAGATCGTCTTCGGCGCCCGCACCGACGAGGACTAGCCGGCGGCGTACGCCCCGAACCGCAGGAGCGGCACCGCCGTCTCGGCGGGCGTGAGCGAGCCGTGCTGCCCGACCATGCGACGGCCCGTGTCGTCCGGGTCGGCGTAGTAGGCGTGGTCGCCGCGCGCCGCGACGAGCACCTGCCCGATGCGCGGCTCCACCTCCGGGTCGACCGCGCCGAACCAGCCGGCCGCCAGCGCCTCCGCCCGGGTGCCCACCCAGGCGCGCCTGCCCTCGTGTGCGCGCCAGCGCGCCGCGAGTTCCTCGGGATCGGCACCCGGCTCGAGGTGCAGCTGCAGGCAGCGCGGCTCCCCCGCGACGTGCCTCACGCCCTCGAGCAGCGCGGGCGGCACGAGCCGCTGCGCGTGCGGGGGCACGTCGACCATGCCGTGGTCGGCCGTCACGACGAGCCCGTCGCGCGACCCGAGCAGCCGGATCGCACCCGCGAGCTCGGCATCGAGCGCCTCGAGCGCCGCGACCCACTCCCCCGAGGCGACGCCGTGCGCGTGCCCCGCGACGTCGAGGTCGGCGACGTAGTAGTAGACGAGGGCCCGACCGGGCGCCGCGAGCACCTCCCGCAGCCGCTCGCGACGCGAGGCGGCATCCGTGGCGGCGAGGAACTCCGCCCCGCGCAGCATGGCGAGCGTGAGCGGCGAGTGGCGGTAGCGCGCGTGGGTGATCGCGGGCGTGCGGATGCCGTCCGCCGCGGCGCGCTCGAAGACGGTCGGCATCCGCTGCCAGCGGGCGGGGTCGAGCCCCTCCCACCCCGAGAGCTGGTTGATCACGCGGTCGGTCGCGGGATCCAGCACCCGGTAGCCGACGAGTCCGTGACGGCCGGCCGGTTCGCCCGTGGTCAGGCTCGTGAGGGCCGCGACCGTCGTCGTCGGGAAACCGGAGCCGATCGCCGCGTCGGCGGGCAACCGTGCCGCGAGGGTGCGCGCGTGCCCCGCGTGCTCGGCGAGCTGAGCGTGCCCGAGGCCGTCGACCACCACGACGACGGCCTTCTCGACCGGCGGGAGCCCGATCCGGGACCGCCGCCCGGCGAGCGTCTCGAGGCAATTCGGCATGACATCGGCAAGGCTCACCCTGTGGGTTTTCGCCGCCGGTAGCATGGCGTCGATCTTATGACTCCGCCCGAAAACCCCTCATCCAGTCCTGTCGGCACCGGCGAGCGCATCGAGGATGTCGACGTCTCGACCGAGATGCAGGGCTCCTTCCTCGAGTACGCCTACTCCGTCATCTACGCGCGCGCCCTCCCCGACGCGCGCGACGGACTCAAGCCCGTGCAGCGCCGCATCCTCTTCCAGATGAACGAGATGGGGCTGCGCCCGGACCGCGGCCACGTGAAGTCGGCGCGCGTCGTGGGCGACGTCATGGGGCGCCTGCACCCGCACGGCGACACCGCCATCTACGACGCCCTCGTGCGTCTCGCGCAGGACTTCACGATGCGCGTGCCGCTCGTCGACGGGCACGGCAACTTCGGCTCGCTCGACGACGGCCCCGCCGCCCCCCGCTACACGGAGGCGCGGATGCAGGCCGCCGCGCTCGCGCTCGTCGAGTCGCTCGGCGAGGACGTCGTCGACTTCGTCCCGAACTACGACAACCAGCTCACCCAGCCCGAGGTGCTGCCGGCCGCCTTCCCCAACCTGCTCGTCAACGGTGCGAGCGGCATCGCCGTCGGCATGGCCACCAACATGGCCCCGCACAACCTCATCGAGGTGGCGGGGGCCGCGCGGCACCTGCTCGAGAACCCCGAGGCGACCCTCGAGGAGCTCATGGCCTACGTGCCGGGCCCCGACCTGCCCACGGGCGGCACGATCGTCGGCCTCGACGGCATCCGCGACGCCTACGCGAACGGGCGCGGCAGCTTCAAGACGCGCGCCAAGGTCTCGATCGAGCAGCTCTCGGCCCGCCGCACCGGCCTCGTCGTGACCGAGCTGCCGTACCTCGTCGGGCCCGAGAAGGTCATCGAGAAGATCAAGGACGGGGTGAACGCCAAGAAGATCACGGGCATCGCCGACGTCACCGACCTCACCGACCGCAAGAACGGGCTGCGGCTCGTCATCGGCATCAAGACCGGGTTCTCCCCGGAGGCGGTGCTCGAGCAGCTCTACCGGCTCACCCCGCTCGAGGACGGCTTCTCGATCAACAACGTCGCCCTCGTCGAGGGGCGTCCGCAGACCCTCGGTCTGCGCGAGCTGCTGCGCGTCTACCTCGACCACCGCATCCAGGTCGTCACCCGGCGCTCGCGCTACCGCCTCGCCCGGCGCCAGGAGCGCCTGCACCTCGTCGAGGGCCTGCTCATCGCGATCCTCGACATCGACGAGGTCATCCAGGTCATCCGCGGCAGCGACGACACGGCGCAGGCGCGCACCCGGCTCATGGAGGTCTTCGACCTCTCGCAGCTGCAGGCCGACTACATCCTCGAGCTGCAGCTGCGCCGCCTCACCCGTTTCAGCCGCATCGAGCTCGAGACCGAACGCGACAGGCTGCGCGCCGAGATCGCCGAGCTGGAGGCGCTGCTCGCCGACCCGGCACGCATCCGCGCGACCGTCGGCGAGGAGCTCGACGAGGTGGCCGAGCGTTTCGGCACGCCGCGCCGCACCCTGCTGACCGAGGCCGGCGCGAACGTCGCGGCCACGGCATCCGCCCGCAAGGCGGCCGCCGGCGTGTCGCTCGAGATCGCCGACTCCCCCACCCTCGTCGTGCTCTCGACGACCGGCCGCGCGGTGCGCATCGACCTGCCCGAGGGCGTCGACGGACCGGCGCCCGCGACCCGGCGCGCGAAGCACGACGCGATCCTCTCCACGGTGCGCGGCACGACCCGCGGCGAGCTCGGCGCCGTCACCTCGCGCGGGCGGCTCATCCGCTTCACCCCCGTCGACCTGCCCTCGGTGCCCGCGAACTCGGTGCAGCTCGCGGCGGGCGCCCGCATCGGCGACTACCTCGGCATCGCCGACAAGAAGGAGCGCGTGCTCGGCCTCGTCTCGCTCGCCTCCGAGGAGCCCATCGCGCTCGGCACGCGCCAGGGCGTCGTCAAGCGCGTCGCGGCGGGCGGCTACCCGAACCGCCCCGACTTCGAGGTCATCGCGCTCAAGCCCGGCGACGAGGTGGTCGGGGTCGCGCAGGGCACGGATGCCGACGAGCTCGTGTTCGTGGCGTCGGACTCCCAGCTGCTGCACTTCGCAGCCGCGCAGGTGCGGCCGCAGGGCGTCGCGGCGGGCGGCATGGCGGGCATCAACCTCTCGGCGAAGGCCGCCGTGCTGTTCTTCGGTGCCGTCGACCCGGCGGATGCCGTGGTCGTCACGATCTCGACCCCCGCCGAGACCCTCGCGGGTGCGGATGCCGGGCGCGGCAAGGTCTCGCACTTCGCCGAGTTCCCGGGCAAGGGCCGTGCGACCGGCGGCGTGCGCGCGCACGCGTTCCTCAAGGGCGAGGCATCGCTCGCCCTCGCCTGGGTCGGCCCGGCTCCCGCCCTCGCTGTCTCGTCCGACGGCGCCGCCCGAACCCTCCCGGAGGCAGGCGCCAAGCGCGACGCCTCCGGCACCCCGCTCGACGCGGTCGTCGCCTCCGTCGGCCGCGCCCTCTGACCCCCTGTCAAACGCTGTAGCGCCTCACCTCGCGCGGCGGTGATCGGCGGCGCCCGAAGACAAGCGCTACAGCGTTTGACAGATCACACGTCGACGCGGGAGCGGTCGAGGCCCTGCCCGGCGATGATGAACTCCTTGCGCGGCGCGACGTCGTTGCCCATGAGCAGCTCGAAGACGCGGTTCGCGGCATCCGCGTCCTCGACGCGCACGCGACGCAGGGTGCGGTGGGACCGGCTCATCGTGGTCTCGGCGAGCTGGTCGGCATCCATCTCCCCGAGACCCTTGTAGCGCTGGATCGGGTCCTGGTAGCTCTTGCCCGCCTTCTTGAGCGAGGCGAGCACGCCCTGCAGCTCCTGCTCCGAGTAGGTGTAGAGGATGTCGTTGGGCTTGGAACCGGGGTTCACCACGACGACGCGGTGCAGCGGGGGGACGGCCGCGAACACCCGGCCGTCCTCGATCATGGGCCGCATGTAGCGGAAGAACAGCGTGAGCAGCAGGGTGCGGATGTGGGCGCCGTCGACGTCGGCGTCGCTCATGATGATGACCTTGCCGTAGCGCGCCGCCTCGAGGTCGAAGCTGCGGCCGGAGCCCGCGCCGATCACCTGGATGATGGAGGCGCACTCGGCGTTCCCGAGCATGTCGGCGACCGACGCCTTCTGCACGTTGAGGATCTTGCCGCGGATCGGCAGCAGCGCCTGGTGCTCGGAGTCGCGGGCGAGCTTGGCGGTGCCGAGGGCCGAGTCGCCCTCGACGATGAACAGCTCGGTGTCGGCGACCTCGTTCGAGCGGCAGTCGACGAGCTTGGCGGGCAGCGAGGAGCTCTCGAGCGCGTTCTTCCGGCGCTGCGTCTCCTTGTGGGCGCGCGCCGAGATGCGCGACTTCATCTCGGCGACGACCTTGTCGAGCACGAGCGCCGACTGTGTCTTGTCGTCGCGCTTGGTGCTCGCGAAGCGCTCCTGGAGCCCCCGACCGACGACGCTCGCGACGATGGCGCGGATGGCGGGGGTGCCGAGCACCTCCTTCGTCTGCCCCTCGAACTGCGGCTCGGGGATGCGCACCGTGAGCACCGCGGTGAGGCCCGCGAGCACGTCGTCCTTCTCGAGCTTGTCGCTGCCCGCCTTCAGCCGGCGGGCGTTCTTCTCGACCTCGGCGCGCAGGAACTTCAGCAGCCCCTGCTCGAAGCCGAGCTGATGGGTGCCGCCCTTCGGGGTGGCGATGATGTTGACGAAGCTGCGCATGACCGTGTCGTAGCCGGTGCCCCAGCGCAGGGCCAGGTCGACCTCGCACTGCCGCGTGAGCTCGGTCGGCACCATGTGGCCGTTCTCCTGGAGCACGGGCACCGTCTCGGTGTAGCCGCCGAAGCCCTGGATGCGCCAGGTGTCGGTGACCCCGGCATCCGGGGCGAGGTGGTCGACGAACTCGGAGATGCCGCCGTCGAAGCGGAAGCTCTCGACCTGGGGCTGCTCGCCGCGGTCGTCGCGGATCTCGAGGCCGAGGCCGGGCACCAGGAACGCCGTCTGCCGGGCGCGGCCGAAGAGCTCCTCGGTCTGGAACCCGGCACCCTTCGTGAAGATCTGGCGGTCGGCCCAGTACCGGATGCGGGTGCCCGTGACGCCCTTCGCGACCTTGCCCACGACGCGCAGCTCGCTGCCCGAGACGAAGGGCGTGAAGGGGGCGTCGGGGGTCGGCGCGCCGGCGTCCGCGAACACGCCCGGCTCCCCGCGGTGGAACGACATCGCCCAGGTCTTGCCGTCGCGGTCGACCTCGACGTCGAGCCGCTCGGAGAGCGCGTTCACGACGGAGGCGCCGACGCCGTGCAGGCCGCCGGAGGCCGCGTACGAGCCGCCGCCGAACTTCCCGCCCGCGTGCAGCTTCGTGAACACGACCTCGACGCCCGAGAGTCCCGTCTTCGGTTCGATGTCGACGGGGATGCCGCGGGCCCGGTCGCGCACCTCGACCGATTCGTCGGCGTGCAGGATGACCTCGATGCGGTCGCCGAAGCCGCCGAGCGCCTCGTCGACGGAGTTGTCGATGATCTCCCACAGGCAGTGCATGAGGCCACGCGAATCGGTCGTGCCGATGTACATGCCGGGACGCTTGCGCACCGCCTCCAGCCCCTCGAGCACGGAGAGATGGCGGGCGCTGTAGTCGGTCACCGCTCGAGCCTAACCGCGGCCCCCGTCGCCCCCCGGCAGGCGCACCCGGGTGCCGCGGGGCTCAGCCCGCGAACTTCTGCACCCAGTAGCGCGTGCCGTCCGCGGCATCCGCGGAGCACGCCCCCATCTGCGTGTAGGTGCCGTTGAGGATGTTGGCGCGGTGGCCGCTCGAGTTCATCCAGCCGTCGACGACCGAGGAGGCGCTCCGGTAGCCGGCCGCGATGTTCTCGGCCCACGCGCGGGCGCCTGGCGGGCGGACGTTGTTGTGGACGAGGCCGACGCCTCCGGCCATCTGGGCGGCCCAGTCGCACGCCATCTGCACGAGCGTGGAGCTCGACGACAGCGGCCCGACGCCGTTCTCGGCGCGGCGGGCGTTCGTGAGGCTCAGCACGTCGGAGGAGCCGACGGCGGACGACCCGCCGCCGCCCGAGCCCCCGGATCCGCCCGAGCGCGTGCGCGTGGATCGCACCGGCGCCGGCGGGATGTAGTAGCTCGCCGCGACCGCGGGACCGCTCGGGGCGGCCTTGGGGGCGAGCGGCTCGGCCGCGGGCAGCGGGGTCGCGGGGGCGGGGTCGACGGGGTCGACGACGGGCTCCCGATCCGCGCGCGTGGTGTGCGAGGCGTCGGCCATCGCGGCCGCTCCGCCGACCGCCCCGACGGCGAGCAGCAGCACCACGACGGCCGCCGCGAGCACGCCGAGACGCCCGGCAGGCCACCAGGCGACCACGGATCCCCCCGAATCCCCCATGCCAGCACGATAGGCCCCTCGCGTGCGGGGCGCCAGGCCCCCCATCCGGGTACGCCAGGGGCGAAATGCCCTCCGTCCAGCCGGAATCTTCAGGCTCGCCGTGCTTTCATGGAGCAACGCACCACACCGAACCCGAGGGAAGGAGCAGGACATGTCCCAGATCGCGAGCGAAGGCACGGTCGAGCTGGAGCGTCCCGCGCTCACCGCCTTCGACCGGTGCGACATGTGCGGCGCCCAGGCCTACGTGCGGGTGACCCTCAGCACCGGCGAGCTGCTCTTCTGCGCCCACCACGGTGCCGAGTACAAGCCGAAGCTCATCGAGACCGCGCTCGAGTGGCACGACGAGTCCGACCGGCTCCGGGAGCCGGTCGCTGGCTGAGACCCACCCGGTCGCGGCCCCCGGGCTGCACCGCCGCGCACTCGTCGACCTCGACGCGCTGGCCGCCAACCTCGCCGGGGTCGATGACGCGTTGCTGGATGCGCGCGCCGACGCCTACGGGCATTCGCTCGCGCTCGTCGGCCCGGTCGCCCGCGAGCTCGGCTTCACGGGCGTCGTGGTGAGCGACGACGCGGATGCCGCCCGAGCCCGTGCTCTCGGCTTCCGCGACATCGTGGCCGGCCGCTCCCCCGTGGCCGAGTCGCTGACCGGACCCGAGGTGTACGGTCTCGCGCCAGGGGCCCGCCCGGTGCTGACCCTCGAGGGCGAGATCGTCGCCGTCAAGCGCGTCGGTGCCGGCGCCGGCGTCTCCTACGGCTACACCCACCGCACCGAGCGGCCGACGACGCTCGCGCTCGTCGGGCTCGGCTACGCCGACGGCGTGCCGCGACTCGCCTCCAACCGTGCCGAGGTGCTCGTCGCGGAGGGTCGGCGCCCGCTCGTGGGGCGGATCGCGATGGACCAGTTCGTGGCCTCGTGCGGCGACGACACGCCCGTGCTCGGCGCGCACGCCGTGCTGTTCGGCGACCCGGCCCACGGGGCGCCGAGCGCCCTCGAGTGGGCCGCCTGGACCGAACGCGACCCGCTCGCGCTGACCGCGGGGCTCGGCCACCGCATCCGCCGGGAGGCGCGATGACGGCACGGCTCACGATCCACCTCGACGCGATCCGCCACAACGTGGCGACGCTCGCCGCGATCGCGGCTCCCTCGCGCACCCTGTTCGCCGTCAAGGCGGGCGCCTACGGTCTGGGGATGGTGCCGGTCGCCCGCGCGGGACTCGCCGCGGGTGCCGAGTGGCTCGGCACGCTCGAGGTGCCGGCCGCCCTCGAGCTGCGGGAGGCGGGCATCCGTGCGCCCCTGTTCGCCTGGCTGCACGGCGAGCACACCGACTTCCGCGCGGCGATCGAGGCCGAGGTCGACCTCGGCGTCTCCTCCCAGGCCGAGTTGCGGCGGGTCGCCGCGGCGCGCGCCGCGCTGCCCGCCCGCGTGCACCTCAAGGTCGACACGGGGCTGCACCGCAACGGAGCGAACCCCGCCGACTGGCCGGGGCTCGTGGCCGAGGCGCTCGAGCTGGTCGATGCGGGGGCGCTGCGGATCGTGGGGCTGTGGTCGCACCTGGCCGACGCGTCGCCCGAGGCGGACGCGGCGGCGCTCGCCGAGTTCCACGCGGCCGTCGCGGTCGCCGGGGCGCTCGGCGTGCCGCTCGAGGGGCCCGACCGCCCGCTGCTGCACCTCGCGGCGAGCTCCGCCGGCATCCGCGAGCCCGAGGCACGGCTCGACCTCGTGCGCTTCGGCATCGCCGCCTACGGCGTCTCCCCCTTCGACGACGTCGACGGCCCGGGCCTCGGCATGCGCGGCACCCTGAGCCTGCACGCGGCCGTCATCGAGGCGCGCGACGGCATCGCGGTGCTCGACGTGGGCTCGGCGGACGGCGTCCCGCCGTCGGTGCTCGGCCCGAGCGGCCTCGGCGCCGAGGTGCTGCTCGGCGGATCGCGCGCCCGCGTCCTCGCCGTCGGCATCGACACGCTCACGGTCGAGGCGGACGCGGCGCCCGGCGACGCGGCGATCGTCTACGGCCCGGGCGAGCTCGGCGAGCCGACCGTCGAGGACTGGGCCGCCTGGTCCGCCTCGATCGGCGACGAGATCCTGGCCCGCGCCTCGACGCGCCTGCCGCGCGAGTACCTGGACTAGCCGAGGCGGCGGATGATGCCGAGCGGCGTGGCCTCGTGGCCCTGCCCGCTCGGGTTGTCCTTGAGCACCCGCACCGCGAGCTTCTCCTGCTCGGGGTTCACGGTGGAGCCGAGGATGTTGCCGCCCAGGTCGTTGATGTCCACGAGCAGCACCTCGACGTCCTTGCCCTTGCCGGCCAGGAACTCCTTGATGCGCGCGCACACCGCGTACGGTTCGGCGGCCGTCAGCACGACCATCTCGTCGAACGGCGGGATCGTCGGGTAGCCGGGGCCGTCGATGCCGCGCGCCTTCTTGCCCGCGACGCGGTAGAAGTCGCCCGTGCGACCGAACAGCTTCGAGACCACCGACACGGCGGCGGCCACCAGGATGCGGACGGTGCCGACCTCGCGGATCGCCATCTCCATCGTCTCGGGGATGCCGAGCCCGACCCCCCACGGGGTCTTGATGACGTGCTTCGAGAGCCGCACCGCGAGGGGGCGCGCCTTCACCTCGGCGACCGGGTAGGCACGGCCCTGGGTGGCGGCGACCATCTTCTCGGTCATGAAGAACCAGTCGCCGTCCTGCAGCCGCTCGAGGCCGTACTGCTCGACGACGGGTTCGAGCGCCTCACCCGGCAGCACCACGTGGGTCTTGATCGGGTAGCGCTCGTAGACGACGCCGTCGACCTCGTACTCGCGCGGGCGGTTGCGCTCCTCGTAGGGGCGGTGCTCCATCCGGCTTACTCCAGGTAGTCGCGCAGCGACTGCGACCGCGAAGGGTGACGCAGCTTCGCCATGGTCTTCGACTCGATCTGGCGGATGCGCTCGCGCGTGACGCCGAAGGTGTCGCCGATCTGGTCGAGGGTCTTGGGCATGCCGTCGCCGAGGCCGAAGCGCATCCGGATGACGCCCGCCTCCCGCTCGCTGAGCGAGTCGAGCAGGCTCTCGAGCTGCTTCTGCAGCATCGTGAAGCCCACGGCGTCCGCCGGCACGACCGCCTCGGTGTCCTCGATGAGGTCGCCGAACTCGCTGTCGCCGTCCTCGCCGAGCGGGGTGTGCAGCGAGATCGGCTCGCGGCCGTATTTCTGCACCTCGATGACCTTCTCGGGGGTCATGTCGAGCTCGCGGCTGAGCTCCTCGGGCGTGGGCTCGCGGCCCAGGTCCTGCAGCATCTGACGCTGCACGCGGGCGAGCTTGTTGATGACCTCGACCATGTGCACGGGGATGCGGATGGTGCGGGCCTGGTCGGCCATGGCACGCGTGATCGCCTGACGGATCCACCATGTCGCGTAGGTCGAGAACTTGAAGCCCTTGGTGTAGTCGAACTTCTCGACGGCACGGATGAGGCCGAGGTTGCCCTCCTGGATGAGGTCCAGGAACTGCATGCCGCGGCCCGTGTAGCGCTTCGCGAGCGAGACGACGAGACGCAGGTTGGCGCCGAGCAGGTGGCTCTTGGCGCGCTGGCCGTCGCGGGCGACCCAGCTGAGCTCGCGGCCGAGCTGGCTGCGCTTCTCGGAGTCGGACATCGCCGAGAGCTTCTCCTCGGCGAAGAGGCCCGCCTCGATGCGCATCGCGAGCTCGACCTCCTGCTCCGCGTTGAGGAGGGCGACCTTGCCGATCTGCTTGAGGTAGTCCTTGACCGGGTCGGCGGTCGCGCCGGTGATGGCGGCCGAGTACACGGGGACCTCGTCCTCGTCGTCCGCCATCGACAGGCGCAGCGCACCGGTCGGGAGCGGCTCGTCGGTGCCGGTCGACTCCGTCTCGTCGTCCTCGTCGTCGTCCTCGGACGCCTCGGCGTCGCCGTTCTCCTCGTCGTCCTTGCCCTCGGTCGACTCGGCCGCGGCGCCCTCGCCGTCCTCCGACTCCTCGTCGTCCTCCTCGAGGGCGACGGGCTCGTCCTCGTCGAGCTCGGTCTCGAGCTCGTCGGTCTCGGTGTCGGGCGCGGCCTTGCCCTTGGGGGCGGCCTTCGCCGGCGCCTTGGCGGCCGGGGCCTTCGCGGCGGTGGTCTTGGCTGCGGTGGTCTTGGCAGCCGTCGCCTTCGCGGGCGCGGGCGCCTTGGTGGCGGCCGTCTTCGCGGCCGGAGCCTTGGCGGCGGTCGTCTTGGCGGCCGTCGTCTTCGCCGGCGCGGCGGCGGTCTTCGGGGCTGTCTTCTTCGGGGTGGCGCTGTCGTCCTTGACAGCGTCCTTCGCGGACGTCGAGGGGGTGGCCATGCTGACCCCTTTCGCGGGTGGGAGGTGCGTCTGGGCAGTACGTAGACCCGTGTCAAGTCCCCCGTGGGCTCACACGCCACCTGACGGTGGGCGGGCACACGATCCGGGGATTCGACCGGGTCTTCGGTTGTCTATTGTCGCACACCCGGAGGGCGCCTCCGGCCGCGCGCACTGAGGAGTACAACCCACAGGGGGGCGATCTGTATTCCCTCCTCCTCGTACAGCCGCCGGCGGGTGTGGCGGCGTTTCGCGAGCAGACCGACGGTTCCGATCACGGCGATGAGGTAGCTCGCGAAGAAGGCGATGCGGAAGCCGTCGAGCCCGTAGAGCTCGGAGGGCGCGCCGCCCGCCACCCGCACCTCGTCGACGACGTCGAGCACGACTCCCACGAGCAGCATCGCCACGAAGCCGCCGACGAATCCGCCCGAGTTCGCGACCCCGGTGGCCGAGCCGTGCGCGTGGTGCGGGTTCGAGCTGCGGGCGACGTCGAGGCCGATGAGCGAGGCCGGTCCGCAGACCCCCACGGCGAGGAACAGGGCGGCCACGAGCCACAGCGGCGGCACGGGCTGCCACAGCAGCGTCGCCGTCCAGACCGCGATCGCGCCCCACGCGATGACGAGCACGAGGTCGCTGCGCCGCCGGGGGAACCGCGCCACGAGCAGGCCCACGATGGGCCCCGAGACGAGGGTGCCGACGACCATCATCGAGAACACCCCGGATGCCGTGGCCGGGTCGTAGCCGAGCCCCGCCGTGAGGAAGGGGTAGCCCCACATGATGCCGAGCATGGTCGGCACGGTGCCGCCGAGCAGGTGCGCCCAGAATCCGAGCTGCGTGCCGGGGCGTGCGAGGCTCGCCCGCAGTCCCGTCTCGAGCGGGTCGATCGTGC
Source organism: Protaetiibacter intestinalis (assembly GCF_003627075.1). NCBI lineage: Bacteria > Bacillati > Actinomycetota > Actinomycetes > Micrococcales > Microbacteriaceae > Protaetiibacter > Protaetiibacter intestinalis. The sequence goes on from NZ_CP032630.1 coordinate 2,869,885, forward strand.
GCAGCTCGCCGGTCGTGAGGTTCGGGGCGCCGCGGCGCACGAGCGCGGCCGCGAGCACGGCGGCGCCGACCGAGGCGGCGCCCGCCGCGAGGAACGCGGGCGTCCAGCCCTGCACGTGCAGCAGCAGGGCGAAGGGGAAGATCGAGACGATCTGCCCGAGCTGCCCGGCCATCCCGACCCATTGCGACAGCTGCGGCAGGATGCGCCCCTCGAACCAGCCGGGCAGCAGGCGGATGACGCTCACGAAGGTCGCGGCGTCGCCCATCCCCACCAGCACCCGCGCGAGCAGCGCGAGCCAGATCCCGCCCGAGATCGACAGCAGCGCCTGTCCGGCCGCCATCGCGACGGCGCCGCAGACGATGAGCAGGGGCGCGCCCACGCGATCCGCGAGCACCCCCACCGGGATCTGCAGCACCGCGTAGACGACGATCTGCACGACCGCGACGACCGAGATGGTGGCGGCGTTGACCGCGAAGCGGTCGGTGGCCTCGACGCCCGCGACGCCGAACGTCGTGCGCTGCATGACGGCGATGAGGTACGCGAACGTCGCGCCGCCGAAGACGAGCCACGACCGTGCGGAGTTCACCCGGTCAGGCTACGCGGCTACGCGCGCGGATCGTCGCGACGCGAGGCGAGGAAGCGCTCGAGCTCGGCCGCGATGGTGTCGGCGCTCGGCAGCTCGCCGTCCTCGTCGACGAGCGGCGACGGCAGCGGGTTCTCCTCCATGTAGCTGTCGTGGCGCTCCTCGAGGGTCGCCACGAGCCGCTCGAGCTCGGCGTTGCCCGCCACCTGGTCCTCGACCTTCTGGATGAACTCGCGCCCCTGCTCGCGCAGTTCGTCGGTCGGGAAGATGAGGCCCGTCGCCGCGCTGATGCTCTCGAGTGCGGTGACCGCCGCGAGCGGGAACTCGGTGTCGGCGAGGTAGTGCGGCACGAGCAGCACGAAGCCGGCGGTCGCGTGCCCCGTCTCCTGCAGGCGGTACTCGACGAGGTGCAGGGCGTTGCCGGGCACCTGCGTGCGCGGGCGCCAGACGGAGTAGGTGTCGGTGAGCTCGGTGCGGTTGCCGCTCACCGTGACGCCGAGGGGGCGGGTGTGCGGCGTCGGCATCGGGATGGCGTGGATCCAGGTCGTGTCGACCACCTGGAAGCGCTCGACGAGGTCGAGGATCGCCTGCGTGAACGCCTCCCACCGGAAGTCGGGCTCGTAGCCGGTCAGCAGCAGGAACGGCCGGTGCAGCTCGTCGTGGGCGAGCGAGAGCGCGAGGCGGGCGGGCTGGTAGTCGGAGAGGTGGTCCTCGTCGAAGAACAGCACGGGGCGGCGTGCCCGGTAGTCGAGCAGCAGGTCGTTGTCGAAGACGACGAGCTCGCGGTCGACGGCCGAGTCGCGCAGCAGTTCGGTGACCTGCGCGACGGCGGATCCGGCATCCGTGAAGCCCGTGAGCCCGGCGACGAGGTGCAGCCCGGCCGGGACGTCCGAGACGTCGCCTACCAGCGTGTACAGCTCGCCCGGATCCTGCATGCCTTCGAGTGTAGGAGCAGCCCTCCCGACCGCGCCGGGACGCGCGGGGCCGGTCGTGGCGCTCACAGCGAACAGGCGGGGTCGGCACGACTAGCCTGGCGGCATGACCGTCGCCGAGCTCGGACTGAGCACCGCCCCCGCCACCTCGACCGACGCGGACCTGCTCGTCCTCGGCGTCGTGAAGACGCCCGACGGCCCCGAGCTCGCCGCGCCCGCCGACTCCTTCCCCGAGCTGCGGGCGATGCTCGTCTCGCTCGGGGTGACGGGGGGCGCCGACGAGTTCCGGCGCGCACCCGCCGTCGACGGCAGCACGGCGCCGATCGCGCTCGTGGGGCTCGGCGCGACCGCGACCCGGGAGTCGCTGCGCGCGGCCGCCGGATGCGCGGGCCGCCAGGCGGCGGGGAACGCCTCCCTCGCCCTTGGCCTCCCCGTCGCCGACGCCCACGAGGCCGAGCTCGTGCTCGAGGCCGCGGCGAGCGGCGCCTATGCCTTCCTCGACTACAAGACGGGCGGCGACCTCGACCGGCGGCGCCCGCCGCGCCGGATCGTGCTGCACGTGCCCGCCGAACTCGACGCCACGGGCATCGTCGAGCGCGCGGCCGCGACCGCGACCGCCCTGCACACCGTGCGCGACCTGGTCAACACCCCGGCCGCCGACCTGTACCCCGAGACCTTCGCGCAGCGCGCGGGCGAGCTCGCCGAGGGGCTCCCGGTCTCGGTCGAGGTGCTCCGCGAGGCCGAGCTCGCCGAGGGCGGCTACGGCGGCATCCTCTCCGTCGGCGCGGGGTCGGCGCGTCCGCCGCGGCTCGTCGTGCTGCGCTACGAGCCGGCGGGAGCCGCGGCGCATCTCGCCCTCGTCGGCAAGGGCATCACCTTCGACTCGGGCGGACTGTCGCTCAAGCCGCCGTCGTCGATGCCCACCATGAAGTACGACATGACGGGTGCCGCGACCGCCCTCGCGGTGCTGCTCGCCACGGCCCGACTCGGCCTCCCGGTGCGCGTCACGGCGTGGCTGTGCCTCGCCGAGAACATGCCCTCGGGTTCGGCCCTGCGCCCCGGCGACGTGCTGCGCACCTGGAGCGGCACGACCGTCGAGGTCACCAACACGGATGCCGAGGGCCGCCTCGTGCTCGCCGACGGGCTCGCCGCCGCCGCGGCCGAGCGACCCGACCTCCTCGTCGACCTCGCGACGCTCACGGGCGCCGCCCGCATCGCGATGGGCGAGCGCACGACCGCCGTCATGGGCGACGACGAGGCCGTGGGCGCCGTGATCGCCGCGGCCGCCCGATCCGACGAGCCCATGTGGGCGATGCCCCTGCCGCCCGAGCTGCGATCCGTGCTCGACAGCGACATCGCCGACCTCGCCAACGCCAAGCTCGGACATACCGCGGGCGGCATGCTCGTGGCCGGCCACTTCCTGCGCGGCTTCGCGGGGACGGCCGGCGGCGACGGTCCGGGCGCCGCCCGCGGGTGGGCGCACCTGGATCTCGCGGGGCCCGCATACAACTCGGGGAGCCCCTACGGCGGCATCGGGCGCGGGCCCACGGCGGTCGCCGTGCGCACCATGCTGGCTCTGACGGCGGATCTCGCGGGCGCGTAGTAGGGTCGATGCGGCAAGGAAAGCCTTGCCCTTCCCCTCCTCGCGACACCACCGATCTCGCGGGGTTCCGACACGTGAAGCGCAAGGGAGTTTCTCCGGTGTCCGAACAGAACTTCGACCTCGTCGTCCTGGGAGCGGGAAGCGGTGGCTACGCCGCGGCCCTGCGCTACGCCCAGCTCGGCAAGTCCGTGGCCCTCATCGAGAAGGACAAGGTCGGCGGCACCTGCCTGCACGTCGGCTGCATCCCGACGAAGGCCCTCCTGCACTCCGCGGAGGTGGCGGACGTCACCCGCGAGGCGGCGAAGTACGGCGTCGGCGCCCAGCTCGGCGGCATCGACATCGCGGCGGTCACGGCCTACCGCGAGGGGATCGTGGCCGGCAAGTACAAGGGCCTCCAGGCGCACCTCAAGGGTCGCGGCATCACGACGATCGAGGGCACCGGCCGCCTCACCTCCCCGACCACCGTGCAGGTCGGCGACCAGATCATCACGGGCACCAACGTCATCCTCGCCACCGGCTCCTACTCGCGCTCGCTCCCCGGGCTCGAGATCGGCGGCCGCGTCATCACCTCCGAGCAGGCCCTCTCGCTCGACTTCGTGCCGAAGAAGGTCGCGGTGCTCGGCGGCGGCGTCATCGGCGTCGAGTTCTCGAGCGTCTGGAAGAGCTGGGGCGCCGAGGTCACGATCATCGAGGCGCTCCCCCACCTCGTGCCGAACGAGGACGAGTCGATCTCGAAGCACTTCGAGCGCGCCTTCCGCCGTCGCGGCATCGACTTCAAGCTCGGCGTGCGCTTCGCGGGCGTCACGCAGAACGAGTCGGGCGTCGTCGTCTCGCTCGAGAACGGCGAGACCGTCGAGGCCGAGCTGCTGCTCGTGGCCGTCGGCCGCGGCCCGCTCACCGCCAACCTCGGCTACGAGGAGGTCGGCGTGCAGCTCGACCGCGGCTTCGTCGTCGTCGATGAGAACCTGCAGACCACCGTCCCCGGCGTCTACGCCGTCGGCGACATCGTCCCCGGCCTCCAGCTCGCGCACCGCGGCTTCCAGCAGGGCATCTTCGTCGCCGAGGTGCTCGCGGGCCTCGACCCCATCCACGTCGAGGACGTCAATATCCCCAAGGTCACCTACTCCGACCCCGAGGTCGCCTCCGTCGGCCTCACCCAGGCCAAGGCCGAGGAGAAGTACGGTGCCGAGAACGTCACGGCGTTCGAGTACAACCTCGCGGGCAACGGCAAGAGCCACATCATCGGCACCTCGGGCATCATCAAGGCGATCCGGGTGAACGACGGCCCCGTCGTCGGCGTGCACATGATCGGCGCCCGCGTCGGCGAGCTCATCGGCGAGGCGCAGCTCGTCGTCGACTGGGAGGCGTACCCCGAGGACATCGCCCCCTACATCCACGCCCACCCGACTCAGAACGAGGCCCTCGGCGAGACCTTCCTGGCTCTCGCCGGGAAGCCCCTCCACGTCTGAGCGCCACGGCTAAGCTAGAACGACACGCCTGAACAAGGAGCATCACCGATGAGCGAATCCGTCAGCCTCCCGGCACTCGGCGAGAGTGTCACGGAAGGTACGGTGACCCGCTGGCTGAAGAAGGTCGGCGACCGTGTGGAGGTCGACGAGCCTCTGCTCGAGGTGTCCACCGACAAGGTCGACACCGAGATCCCCTCTCCCGTCGCCGGGATCGTCGAGGAGATCCTCGTGGCGGAGGACGAGACCGTCGAGGTCGGTGCGCCGCTCGTGCGCATCGGCGACGGCTCGGGTTCGGGTGAGGCGGCTCCGGCCGCCGAGGCCCCCGCCGCCGAGGCCCCCGCCGCCGAGGCCCCCGCGCCCGAGGCGCCGGTGGCCGAGGCGCCCGCAGCTGCGGCACCGATCGCCGAGGCCCCCGTGGCCGAGGCGCCGGTCGCTCCGGAAGCCCCCGCGGCACCCGTCGCAGAAGCCCCCGTGGTCGAGGAGCCCGCTGCCGCGCCCGCCGTCACGGAGCCGGTCGCCGAGGCGCCCGTCGCCGAAGCCCCGGTCGCGGAGGCCCCCGCCGCCGAGGTCCCTGCGGCCGCCGAGCCTGCGCCCGAGGCGCCCGTCGCCGAGGCTCCCGCCGCGAGCCCCGCGACCACCTCGCACGCCGGCTACGTGACCCCCATCGTCCGCAAGCTCGCGACCGAGAAGGGCGTCGCCCTCGACGACGTGACCGGTACCGGGGTCGGAGGCCGCATCCGCAAGCAGGATGTGCTCGCCGCCGTCGCCGCACCGGCCGCCGAGGCGCCCTCGGCTCCGGCCGCTCCCACCGCGGCCCCCGCGGCGGCGCCCGAGGTCTCGCCGCTGCGCGGCACGGTCGTGCCGATGTCGCGACTGCGCAAGGTCGTCGCCGAGCGCGCGGTCATCTCGATGAACTCGACCGCCCAGCTCACGACCGTGGTCGAGGTCGACGTCACGCGCGTCGCACAGCTGCGCGACGCGGTGAAGGCCGAGTTCCTCGCGAAGACGGGCAACAAGCTCTCGTTCATGCCGTTCTTCGCCCTGGCCGCGGCCGAGGCGCTCAAGGCGTTCCCGATCATCAACGCGAGCGTCGACGGCGAGAGCATCGTCTACCCCGACACCGAGAACATCTCGATCGCGGTCGACACCGAGCGCGGGCTCCTGACCCCGGTCATCCGCGACGCGGGCGAGCTCGACATCGCGGGCCTCGCAGCGCAGATCGCCGACCTCGCGGAGCGCACGCGCGACAACAAGCTCAAGCCCGACGAGCTCGCCGGCGGCACCTTCACGCTCACCAACACCGGTTCGCGCGGCGCGCTGTTCGACACCCCCGTGGTGTTCCTGCCGCAGTCCGCGATCCTCGGCACGGGTGTCGTCGTGAAGAAGCCGGTCGTCGTGAGCGAGGGCGGCACCGACGCCATCGCGATCCACTCGACGGTCTACCTCGCGCTGTCGTACGACCACCGCATCATCGACGGTGCCGACGCCGCCCGGTTCCTCGGCGCCGTCAAGGCCCGTCTCGAGGCGGGCGACTTCCGCGGGAGCCTCGGCATCTAGTCCGCAGAAGGTCCCGCCGCGATCCAGTCGCGGATACGCCATCCGGCCTCGCCCCGCATCAGCAGGAGCGAGGCCGGAGCCGTCTCGGGGCCGATCTCCACGAGCACGCTGTCCCCGAGGCGCTCGACGATCCGCGCCCCCCGGGGATCGGCGGCGGGGGCCGTCGACTCACCGCCGTCGCGGAGGGCCTGCACGGCCGCGCGATCGGCGGCGAGGGCGGCCGATCCCGGCTGATCCACCTGCTCGAGGCACAGCAGCGACAGCTCTCGGAAACACGCCTCCCGCAGCCCCAGCAGCGCCGTGAGCGCCTCGAGCGGGTCGTCGGACACCGTGGGTCCGTCGGGCGCTCCCGCGGGCTCCACGGGCGCCTGCGTGCCGGTCGCGGCCTCGACTGCGCTCCCCTCGGCGGGCTCGGCGGGACCGGGGACGAGCGCGAGGAGCACCGCGCCCGCCGCGACGGCCGCTCCGCCGCCGAGCACGAGTCGGCGCCGCAACGCCGGCATCCCGTCGAGCAGGGTGCGGATGCGGGCGGTCACCTCCTCGACGCGTCCGCGCAGCTCACCGGCGCCGGCGAGCTCGAGCCATCGCCCCGCACCGGCGGGACCCCCCACCTCGTCGGCGACCCCGTGCACCGGCGCGGGTGACGCGTCCGCGAGGGGACCGCGCTCGGGTTCCGGATCGACCGGGCGGACCGCGGTGCCGGCGGCGAGCTCGCCGAGGCCGTGCCGCAGCGCGGGCAGCAGCGCATCGGGGGCCGTGCCCGCGATCCGCGTCGCGAGCTCGAGCGCCGCGGCGGCTCGCGCGCCGGACACCCGACCCAGCAACTCGAGCGCGAGACCCCGGAGCGCCTCGCGGTCGTCGCCGACCTCCGGCACGCCGGCGCGCACGACCTCGGGCGCCTCCGCGGCGAACAGACCGGGGGCGGGGAGCTCGGTCACCACCGGACCGGACGCGGCGAGCACGACGCCGCCGAGCCCGCCGACACCGAGCGCGACGCCGACGTCGTGCAGGCGCGCGACCGTGTCGGCGACGCCGGTCAGCAGCGTCACCGCCTCCCCCGCCTCCCACCGTTCGCGGCGCGCGAGCACCTCGCCGAGCCGCGGCCCCGGCAGGTGCCGCAGCAGCACGGCCGGCGTCGGTGCGTCGTCGACGACGTCGAGCACCTCCACGACGCCCGGTCCCCGACCGCGGTCGAGGGCGACGAGCTCCCGTCGCCGTCGCACCGCGCCGGCCTCGTCGAGCGCGCGGAGCAGGGCGGCCGGCGCCTGACCGTCCTCCCCGTCCAGCTGCACGAGCAGCGTCTCGACGTGCTCGTCGCGTGCGAGCGCGCGCACGACCCGCACGCCGGTCGCGGGAGGGACGAAGGATGCCACCCGCCGATCCTCGCCCGCGGTGCGGTCGCCGGACCGGGCCCGCGCCCTCACCTGGGGATGACGTCACACGTCCGGCGCTGTGCAGGAGCGGCGGATAGGGTGGTCACGTGGTCGACTACGTCGTCACGGGGCTAAGCGCCAACTCCGTGTCGTATTCGACGGCCTTCGAACGGCAGCGTGCCCTGCACGCCGCCGTCGCGAGCGGCCGGGCGCCAGATTCCGTGCTCCTGCTGGAGCACACCTCCGTCTACACCGCGGGCAAGCGGACCGAGCCGCACGAACGCCCGGTCGACGACCGGATCCCGGTGATCGACGTCGACCGCGGCGGCAAGATCACCTGGCACGGCCCCGGGCAGCTCGTCGGCTACCCGATCGTGCGGCTCGCCGACCCGATCGACGTCGTCGCCTACGTGCGACGGCTCGAGGGGATGCTCATCGGCGTGCTCGCCGACCACGGGATCGTCGGAACCCGCGTCGAGGGCCGCAGCGGCGTGTGGATCGAGCGCCCCGGAGCACCCGCCGACAAGATCGCCGCGATCGGCATCCGCGTCTCGGAGGGCGTCACGATGCACGGCTTCGCGCTCAACTGCAGCAACGACCTCGAGCCCTACCGCGCCATCATCGCGTGCGGCATCCGCGATGCGGGCGTCACCACCATGAGCCGCGAACTCGGCCGCACGGTCACCCCCGCCGACGTCGTCGACTCCGTCACGCGTCGCTTCGAGGAGGCGCTCGCGGGGAGCCTCCGCTCAGGGGTCCCGGCGTGACCGCGCCCCCCGAGGGCCGCAAGCTCCTGCGGCTCGAGGTGCGCAACGCCCAGACGCCCATCGAGCGCAAGCCCGAATGGATCAAGACGCGCGCGAAGATGGGCCCCGAGTACACGGCGCTGCACTCGCTCGTGAAGTCCGAGGAACTGCACACGGTGTGCCAGGAGGCGGGCTGCCCCAACATCTACGAGTGCTGGGAGGACCGCGAGGCCACCTTCCTCATCGGCGGCAGCCAGTGCACCCGCCGCTGCGACTTCTGCCAGATCGACACCGGCAAGCCCGCCGAATACGACACCGACGAGCCCCGCCGCGTCGCCGAATCCGTCCAGCGGATGGGGCTGCGCTACGCGACCGTGACGGGCGTCGCACGCGACGACCTGCCCGACGAGGGCGCCTGGCTGCACGCCGAGACGGTGCGCGCGATCCACGCCGCCAACCCGGGGACGGGCGTCGAGATCCTGGCGACCGACTTCTCGGGCAACCCCGAGCTCCTCGGCGAGGTGTTCGCGAGCCGGCCCGAGGTGTTCGCCCACAACGTCGAGACGGTGCCGCGCATCTTCAAGCGCATCCGCCCGGCGTTCCGCTACGAGCGCTCGCTCGGCGTGCTGACGCAGGCGCGCGACGCCGGCCTCATCACGAAGTCGAACCTCATCCTGGGGATGGGCGAGGAGCGTCACGAGATCAGCCAGGCGCTGCGCGAACTGCACGACGCCGGGTGCGACATCATCACCGTCACGCAGTACCTGCGCCCCTCCCCGCGGCACCTGCCGGTCGCGCGCTGGGTGCGGCCCGAGGAGTTCGTCGAGCTCAAGCAGGAGGCCGAGGAGCTCGGCTTCCTCGGCGTGCTCGCGGGGCCGCTCGTGCGCTCGAGCTACCGAGCGGGCCGCCTGTGGGCGCGGTCGATGCTCGCCAAGGGCCGCGACATCCCGGAGCACCTGCGGCATCTCGCCGACAGCGAACGGGGCTTCGCGCAGGCCGTGTCCTGAGTACCCGTAGGCTGGAAACCATGGCACGCAGCAAGTCCGAGAAGGAACCCGGTCGCATCAAGCAGATGTGGCAGGTGTTCCAGATGACCCGCCGCTCCGACCCGGGCATCGTCTGGTACCTGATCCTCTCGTTCCTGGTGCCCGTCGCCGTGAGCATCGTGCTCTCGGTGTGGCTCACCCCCGGCAACGTCATCAGCATCATCCTGTTCGTCGTGACCGGCGTGCTCGCGGGCGTGCTGCTCGTGCTCGTGGTGCTCGGCCGCCGTGCCGAACGCGCCGCCTACACGCAGATCTCCGGGCAGCCGGGCGCCGTCGGGGCCGTGCTGAAGAACGGCCTGCGTCGCAGCTGGATCGGCAACGAGGAGCCCATCGGCTTCAGCCCGAAGACGAAGGATGCCGTCTACCGTGCCGTCGGGCGCCCGGGCGTCGTGCTGATCGGCGAGGGACCGCGCTCGCGCACCCAGCCGATGCTCGACAAGGAGCGCGCCAACATCGTCCGCCTGCTGCCGAACGTGCCCGTGCACCTGCTCTACGTGGGGCCGGACGTCGAGGCGCTCCCGCTCCACAAGATCCCGGCGGCTCTGCGCAAGTTCCCGCGCAAGCTCACCAAGGCCGAGGTCATGCAGGTCGACAAGCGGCTGACCTCGGTCGGCAAGGTGAAGGGCTTCCGGATCCCGGCGGGCATCGACCCGCAGCGCCTGCGGGCACCGCGTCCGCGGTAGCGCGCTACGCGCGGGTCGCCGCGACCCAGGCGTCGAGCTTCGCGGCGGCGGCGCCCGAGTCGATGGCCGACGCGGCGATCGCGATCTTGTCGCGGAAGCGGTCGCGGATGTCCTCCTCGCCGCGGGTGTGGTCCTGCGCGAGCTCCCACGACACGAGGCCGGCGGCCGCGTTGAGCAGCACGATGTCGCGCACCGGGCCGGTCTCCCCCGCGAGCACCCGCCGCACGATCTCGGCGTTGTGGGCGGCGTCGCCGCCGCGGAGGTCGTCGATGGTCGCCCGCGGCAGGCCGAGGTCGGCCGGGTCCAGGTCGTGCTCGGTGACGGAGCCGCGCGACACCTCCCAGACGTGGCTGTGCCCCGTCGTCGAGAGCTCGTCGAGCCCGTCGTCGCCGCGGAAGACGAGCGCCGTCGCGCCGCGGGTCTGGAACACGCCCACGACGAGCGGCACCTTGTCGAGGTTCGCGACGCCGACCGCCGACGCCTCGGGACGCGCCGGGTTGCACAGCGGGCCGAGGAAGTTGAACACCGTGGGGATGCCGAGCTGGGCGCGCGTGGGGCCGGCGTTCTTGAAACCGGGGTGGAAGAGCGAGGCGTAGACGAAGGTGATGCCCACCTCGTCGAGCACGCCCGCGACCCGCTCCGGCTCGAGCGCGAGATCGACCCCGAGGGCCGCCAGCACATCGGAGGAGCCGGATGCCGAACTCGCCGCGCGGTTGCCGTGCTTGACGACCTTCGCGCCCGCCGTGGCCGCGACGACCGACGACATCGTCGACACGTTGACCGTGCCGAAGCGGTCGCCGCCCGTGCCCACGATGTCGAGCGCCAGCGGGTCGACGTCGAGCGGACGCGCGTTCGCGAGGATCGCGTCGCGGAAGCCGACGATCTCGTCGACCGTCTCGCCCTTCGCGCGCAGGGCGATGAGGAAGGCGCCCAGCTGCGACTCGGTCGCCTCGCCCGTCATGACCTGTTTCATCGCCCACTCGGCCTCCGAGATGGACAGATCACCCCCCGCCAGCAGCTCGGTGAGCACGGCAGGCCAGGTGAGTTCTGTGGGCATGCGCACGATCGTACCGACTCGGATCGACGCCGCATCCGGCCCCCGCGACGCGACAGGCCCGAACCGGTGAATTCGCCCTGAGCGATATCGGCCATAATGGACAGGTGACCACTACCTCCGCCGTCAGCGCACCGAGCACCGCGGTCATCAACCGGCCGAACACCGTCTCCGTGGGCACGATCGTGTGGCTCGGCTCGGAAGTGATGTTCTTCGCCGGTCTGTTCGCGGTCTACTTCACCCTCCGTTCCACGTCCCCGGGGCTGTGGGAGGAGCAGACGGCGAAGCTCAACGTCACCTACTCGCTCGTCAACACGATCATCCTCGTCGCGTCGTCCTTCACCGCCCAGTTCGGCGTGTTCGCGGCCGAGCGGATGCAGCCGCGCCGCACCGGCGGGGTGTTCCAGGTCACCAAGTGGGGCCTCGTCGAGTGGTTCTTCCTGAGCTACCTGCTCGGCGCGATCTTCGTCGTCGGCCAGATCTTCGAGTACGGCGTGCTCGTGAGCGAGCACATCGGCTTCCAGTCCGACTCGTACGGCTCGGTCTTCTACTTCGCCACCGGATTCCACGGCCTGCACGTGACCGGCGGTCTCATCGCCTTCCTCCTGGTGATCGGCCGCGTGTTCGCGGTCAAGACCTTCACCCACAAGGAGGCGACCACGGCGATCGTGGTCTCCTACTACTGGCACTTCGTGGACGTGGTCTGGATCGGCCTGTTCCTCGTCATCTACGTCCTCAAATAGCCCGCAGAACGGACCAGCTCTTCACCATGACCTCCGCTTCCACATCCCGCGGCCGCCGCTCCGGCAGGCGTTCGCCGCTCGCCTCTGCGGCGCTCCTGCTCATCGGCCTGCTCGCCACGGGCGGCGCCTATGCGGCACTCACCTCCTCGAGCAGCGCGGGTGCCGCGACCGAGACCCAGGTGACCAAGCTCGCCGAGGACGGCCAGAAGCTCTTCGCCGCCAACTGTGCGAGCTGCCACGGCCTGCAGGCCCAGGGCACCGAGGACGGCCCCACCCTCATCGGCGTGGGCGCCGCCGCCGTCGACTTCCAGGTGGGCACCGGCCGCATGCCGCTCGCCGCCTCCGGCCCGCAGGCCGAGGAGAAGGAGCCGCAGTTCACCGAGGCCCAGATCGAGGCGCTCGCCACCTGGGTGGCGTCGCTCGGCCCCGGCCCCTCGATCCCCGACGAGCGCTACCTGACCGGCGACGACCTGCCGACGGGTGCCGAGCTGTTCCGCATCAACTGCGCCATGTGCCACAACGTGGCCGGCGCCGGCGGTGCGCTCACCCAGGGCAAGTTCGCCCCCTCGCTCATGGGTGTCGAGCCCAAGCACATCTACGAGGCGATGATCACCGGCCCGCAGAACATGCCGGTCTTCAACGACGCGAACATCACCCCCGAGGACAAGGGCAACATCATCGCCTACCTCGAGCACGTCGAGACGAGCGGGTCGCCCGGCGGTCTCGACCTCGGCAACCTGGGCCCGGTGTCGGAGGGTCTCTTCGTCTGGATCTTCGCCCTCGGTTCGATCGTCGCGATCACCGTGTGGCTGACGGCGAAGTCGAACTAGCACGTGAGTACGGAAACACAGGAGGGGAAGTCGATGGCCGAGACGAACGGCGCCGAACCCGGCACCGCAGTCGAGACGCACACGCCGTCGCCCGTATCGGCCGGTGTGGCCGTGATCTCGGACGACGCCGTCGAGAACCCCGGGTTCCCGCCGTACCGTCCCCGCGTCTCCGACCTCGACCCGGAGAAGGCGAAGCAGAACGAGCGCCGCGTCTTCTGGCTGTTCCTGGCCTCCATGATCGGCAGCGTCTTCGCGGTCGTCGCCTACATCGTCTTCCCGATCCACGAGGGCGACCTCGAGTCGGTGCGACTCAACAACCTGTTCCTCGGTCTCGGTTTCGCGCTCGGCCTGCTCGGCATCGGCTTCGGCACGGTGCACTGGTCGAAGTCGCTCATGGACGGCCACGACCTCGTCGAGCAGCGCCACGAGACCCGCGGCAAGCCCGAGACGATCGCCCGCGCCGCCGAGATCTTCACCCTCGGCAACAAGGAGTCCGGCTTCACGCGCCGCAAGCTCATCCGCAACGGCCTCATCGCCGCCCTCGCGCTCGCGCCGCTGTCGGCGATCGTCATCTTCCGCGACTTCGCGCCGGCCGACGACCCGGCGACGCTGCTCAAGCACACCATGTGGAAGAAGGGCACGCGCCTCGCGCGCGACCCCAACGGCCTCCCGATCAAGGCCTCGGATGTCACGCTCGGCTCGGTCTTCCACGTGATCCCGGAGGACCTGCACGAGTCCGACCACCCGCTCGAGGAGAAGGCCAAGGCGGCCGTGCTGCTCATGCGGCTGCGCCCCGAAGACCTCAACCCCTCGCCGGAGCGCGAGGACTGGGCCTTCCGCGGCATCGTCGCCTACTCGAAGATCTGCACCCACGTGGGTTGCCCGGTCGCGCTGTACGAGCAGCAGACCCACCACCTGCTGTGCCCCTGCCACCAGTCGCAGTTCGACATCACGCGCGAGGCCGCCGTCATCTTCGGCCCGGCCAAGCGCCCGCTGCCGCAACTGCCCATCACCGTCGACGACGAGGGTTACCTGATCGCCCAGAGCGACTTCCACGAACCCGTCGGTCCGAGCTTCTGGGAGCGTTCGCTGTGACCACCTCCGCAACCGCCACGGCACCCGTCGAGGAGAAGACCCCTCCCGGTCCCGGGATGCGCTTCGTCAACGGCGCGGCGAACTACATCGAGGACCGCACGAGCCTGTCCGGGCTCGTCAAGGAGCTCGGCCGCAAGATCTTCCCCGATCACTGGTCGTTCATGCTCGGCGAGGTCGCGCTCTACAGCTTCGTCGTCATCCTGCTCTCGGGCACCTTCCTGACGTTCTTCTTCCAGGCTTCGATGGCCCCGGTGATCTACGAGGGCAGCTACCCGACGCTCAAGGGCGTCGAGATGTCGGCCGCCATGGCCTCGACGCTCGACATCAGCTTCGAGGTGCGCGGCGGCCTGCTCATGCGCCAGGTGCACCACTGGGCGGCGCTGCTGTTCGTCGCCTCGATCGGCCTGCACATGCTGCGCGTGTTCTTCACGGGCGCGTTCCGCAAGCCGCGTGAGATCAACTGGGTGGTCGGCTTCCTGCTGTTCGTCCTCGCGATGGCCGAGGGCTTCACGGGCTACTCGCTCCCCGACGACCTGCTCTCCGGAAACGGCCTCCGCATCATCGACGGCATGGTCAAGGGCATCCCGATCGTCGGCACCTGGATCTCGTACCTGCTGTTCGGCGGCGAGTTCCCGGGCGAGGCGATCGTCGGCCGCCTCTACATGCTGCACATCATGCTGCTGCCCGCGCTCGTCATCGCGGCGATCGGCGTGCACATGATCCTGCTGATCGTCAACAAGCACACCCAGTTCGCGGGCCCCGGCCGCACCGAGGGCAACGTGGTCGGCAACCCGATCATGCCGGTGTTCGCGGCGAAGGCCGGCGGCTTCTTCTTCATCGTGTTCGGCGTCATCATGCTGATCGCCTCCACGGTGACGATCAACCCGATCTGGAACTACGGACCGTACGACCCCTCCCCCGTCTCGGCCGGCACCCAGCCCGACTGGTACATCGGCTTCGCCGACGGCATGCTGCGGCTCATCCCGCCGCACCTGGAGTCGGTGTTCTTCGGCTTCACCTTCACCTGGTACATCCTCATCCCGATCGCGGTACTGGGGATCTTCCTGGTGGCCGTGGCGATCTACCCCTTCATCGAGGCGTGGATCACGGGCGACAAGCGCGAGCACCACATCGCCGACCGTCCCCGCAACGCCCCGACCCGCACCGCCATCGGCGCGGCGGGTGTCACCTTCTACGCGGTCATGTGGGCCGCGGCGAGCTCCGACCTCATCGCCACCCACTTCCGGCTGTCGATCGAGGGCGTCACGCACGCGCTGCAGGCGCTGCTCATCTTCGGCCCGATCGTGGCGTTCATCGTCGCGCGGCGCATCTGCCTCGGGCTGCAGAAGAAGGACCGCGAGATCGCGCTCCACGGCTTCGAGTCCGGCCGCATCGTGCGCCTGCCGGGTGGCGAGTACATCGAGGTCCACGAGCAGCTCTCGGACTTCGAGCGCTGGCGCCTCGTGAGCTACGACGACTACGCACCGCTCGTGGTGCGCCCCAACAAGCAGGGCAAGATCACGGTCTCGACGAAGCTGCGCGGCGTGCTGTCCCGCTGGTTCTTCGAGGACCGCATCGCCCCGGTCACGAAGGGCGAGCTGGAGTCCTCGCACCACCACGGTCACTGAGCGCGGCCGGGGACCTGCTTGGGGTTCCTCGCGTCGTCCGCCATACTGGCGGTATGCCACTCGGGTTCTACATCGGTCTCGGAATGACGGTCGTGCTGCTCGGCGTGTGGCTCACGTTCCTCATCGTGCAGCACCGGGTGACGCGGAACTCGACCGAGCAGCCGCTCGCGGAGTCCGACCGCGAGGCCGTGCTGAACTCCGTCGCGCTGCACGAGACGGCGACGGCCGGCCAGATGGCCGCCATGTCCAGCGCACGGCGTCAGTAGTCGCCGCCAGACGCGCTGTACGGCCCGCTGCGGCTAGAAGAAGCGCCGCATGTACTCGGCGGACTCGTGGAAGCCGAGACGGTCGTAGAAGCCGCCCGCGCGTCGGCTGGCGACCGTCAGCTGGGTGACGCCGCGGTCGCGGCACGCCTGCTCGACGGCCTGCACGAGCTGCGTGCCGTAGTCGTGCCCGCGCGCGTCGGCCGCCACCACGATCTCCTGCAGCTGGGCCGAGGGGCCGTTCGTCGACAGCAACGGCACGATCGTGGTGAGCGCGTAGCCGCGCAGCGCCTCGCCGTCGTCGACCACGAGCAGCAGCACGGTCGGCTGCTCCCCCGCGAGGTACCCGGCGAGGGTGCGGTCGAAGGCCGCCCGCTCGGGCGCGAAGGCGTGCCCGAGCTGCTGCACCAGGCCGAAGAGCGCGTCCTCGTCGCCGGCGCGAGCCTCACGGACGGTCATCAGCGGGCGAAGTTGCCGCGGTAGTACTCGTAGTTCCAGCCGACGATCGAGATGAGCGCGATCGGGCCGCCGAGGAACGACACCCACGGCCCGACAGCGAGCCCCGTGAACACGATCGCGAGGCCGGCGCCGAGGGCGAACGGCCACCAGCTCCACGGGCTGAAGTGCCCGATCTCCGGGTCGTCGTCGTCGATGTCGGCGTTCTGCAGGTCCTGCGGCAGCTCCGCGCCCTGGGCGCTGTGCACGCGCCCGAGGTAGAAGGCGAGGAAGAAGGCCAGCACGCCCGACAGGGTCATCGCGACCGTGCCGACCCACTCGATCCGACCCCAGTCCCAGCCGTGGTCGATCACCACCCACAGGGTGTAGCCGGCGGCGGACAGCCAGAAGAAGACTCCGAGGAGCCACATCAGATTGGCGTTGGTGCGCATGGCGCTACTTCACCTCTCCCTCGGCGACGTCGAGCACGGGCGTCTCGGGCGCGTCCTTCGCGGGACCGACGCCCACCTGCACGGGCTGCTCCGGGTGGTGCAGATCGAACGCCGGCGACTCGGAGCGGATGCGCGGGATCGAGGTGAAGTTGTGGCGCGGCGGCGGGCACGAGGTGGCCCACTCGAGCGAGCGCGAGTTGCCCCACGGGTCGTCGACCGTCACCTTGGGCGCCTTGCGGGCCGTGATCCACACGTTCAGGAAGAACGGCAGCATCGACACGGCCAGGATCGCGGAGCCGATCGTGGAGAGCTGGTTCTCCCACGTGAAGCCCTCGCCCGCGAGGTAGCCCGCGTAGCGGCGGGGCATGCCCTCGACGCCGAGCCAGTGCTGGATGAGGAACGTCGTGTGGAAGCCGATGAACAGCAGCCAGAAGTGGATCTTGCCGAGCCGTTCGTCGAGCATCTTGCCGGTCCACTTGGGCCACCAGAAGTAGAAGCCCGAGAACATCGCGAAGACGACGGTGCCGAACACGACGTAGTGGAAGTGGGCGACGACGAAGTACGAGTCCGAGACGTGGAAGTCCAGCGGCGGCGAGGCGAGGATGACGCCCGTGAGGCCACCGAAGGTGAAGGTCACGAGGAAGCCGATCGCCCAGATCATCGGGGTCTCGAACGTCACCGAGCCACGCCACATCGTGCCGACCCAGTTGAAGATCTTCACGCCCGTGGGCACCGCGATGAGCATCGTCATGAGCGCGAACCACGGCAGCAGCACCGAGCCGGTCACGTACATGTGGTGCGCCCACACCGTCACCGACAGGGCGGCGATCGAGATCGTCGCGTAGATGAGGGTCTTGTAGCCGAAGATCGGCTTCCGGCTGAACACCGGGAACACCTCGGAGACGATGCCGAAGAACGGCAGGGCGATGATGTAGACCTCGGGGTGGCCGAAGAACCAGAACAGGTGCTGCCAGAGGATCGTGCCGCCGTTGGCCGGGTCGAGCAGGTGGGCGCCGAACACGCGGTCCGCACCGAGTGCGAACAGGCCGCCCGCGAGCACCGGGAAGGCGAGCAGCACGAGGATCGAGGTCACCAGGATGTTCCAGGTGAAGATCGGCATGCGCCACATCGTCATGCCCGGCGCGCGCATCGTGATGATCGTCGTGATGAAGTTCACGGCGCCGAGGATCGTGCCGAAGCCGGAGAGCGCGAGGCCGAAGACCCACAGGTTGCCGCCGAGGCCCGGCGAGAAGGTCGTGCTCGTGAGCGGCGCGTAGGCGGTCCAGCCGAAGCCCGCGGCGCCCTGCGGGGTGAAGAACCCGGCGACCGCGATGAGCGATCCGAAGTTGAACAGCCAGTACGCGAAGGCGTTGAGCTTCGGGAACGCGACGTCGGGCGCGCCGATCTGCAGCGGCATGATCGCGTTCGCGAAGCCCGCGAACAGCGGGGTCGCGAACATCAGCAGCATGATCGTGCCGTGCATCGTGAACAGCTGGTTGTAGGCCTCGTTCGTCGGCACCACGTCGACGCCCGGCGTGAACAGCTCCACGCGGATGACGAGGGCGAGCACACCGCCGATGCAGAAGTAGATGAACGAGGTGATCAGGTACAGGTGCCCGATGATCTTGTGGTCGGTCGTGGTGATCCACTTGACCAGGACGTTGCCCTTGCGGGTGGGCGTCGTGTTGGGCCGGATCGTCTGCGGCCGAGCCGGAGCTGCGGTGGTCATCGGATGCCTCAGTCCTCGTCCTCGCTGGTGCCCTCGTTGCCGGGCAGGTTCTGGTTCACGTTGTTCTCGACCCCGTTGCGGCCCTCGGGCAGCTTCGCGAGGGCGGCGTCGTACTCGGCGCGCGAGACCACGTGCACCTCGAAGAGCATGTCGGCGTGGAACTCACCGCACAGCTCGGCGCACTTGCCGCGGTAGACGCCCTCCTTGAGGGGCACGAAGTACATGTAGTTCGTGTGGGAGGGGATCATGTCCTTCTTGTAGAGGAAGTCGATGATCCAGAACGAGTGGGCGACGTCACGCGACTCGAGCGTGATCTCCACCTTCTCGCCCACCGGCAGGTACAGGACCGGCAGCGAGCCCTCCTCGAGGTTGCCCTCCTTGTCGGGCTGCGCCTGCACACCCTCCGAGTAGCGCTTCTCGTCGAGGTAGTTGAAGTCCCACGACCAGCGCTTGCCGATCGCCTCGATGCGCACATCCGGGTCGCCCGGGTCGGCCTCGATGGCCGCCTGGTCGCGCGCCGTGAAGGCGAAGAAGCCGATGATGAGGATGAGCGGCACGACCGTGTAGAAGATCTCGATCGGCATGTTGTAGCGCAGCTGCACCGGGAGCCCGGTCTGGCCCTTGCGGCGACGGTAGACGACCGCGGCCCACAGGATGAGGCCCCACGTGACGACGCCGACACCGAGCAGCACGATCCACGAGGTGACCCAGAGACCGATGACACGGTCGACGTGGTTGGTGGTGCCGGACTCGGTGGGAAGGAAGCCGTTCAGCTGCTCCTGCGTGCAGCCGGCGAGGATGACGGCGACCGCGAGGCCGATCGGGACGACCGCCCAACGGGCGAGTCGTGAACGGCGGGCCGGACCCTGTGGGCGGTTGGATCGCACCTGTGACCTCTCGGACGAAAGCTGTGGTTCGTCTTCGAGTCTATAACCACGAAAGGCGCCCTCCTCGCGGAGGACGCCTCGTGTTCGAACCACTCAGTGGAAGGAGTCGCCGCAGGCGCAGCTTCCCTGGGCGTTCGGGTTGTCGATCGTGAAGCCCTGCTTCTGGATGGTGTCCTCGAAGTCGATCGCGGCACCGTCGAGATACGGCACGCTCATCTTGTCGACGACCACCTCGACGCCGTCGAAGTCGCGCGTCGCGTCGCCGTCGAGCAGGCGCTCGTCGAAGTAGAGCTGGTAGATGAGGCCGGAGCATCCGCCCGGCTGTACCGCGACCCGCAGTCGCAGGTCGTCGCGGCCCTCCTGCTCGAGGAGCGAGCGCACCTTCTGCGCGGCCGTGTCGGTGAGGCTGACCCCGTGGGTGGTCTCGAGCGTGTCCGTCATGTGCACGATTGTAAGCGCCGAAGCTCCGTGGATGCTGGTCAGCGCGCCCCGAGTCGGGCCAGCAGCAGCGCCTCGGCCAGGATCGCCTTCTGCAGGCTCGGGATATGCAGGGACTCGTTGGGGCTGTGCGCCCGGGAGTCCGGGTCCTCGACACCCGTCACGAGGATCTGCGCGTTCGGGAATCGCTCCGCGAGCTCGGCGATGAACGGGATCGAGCCGCCCACCCCCATCTCGACCGCCGGGTTGCCGAAGGCCTCCCCGAGCACCGCCTTGGCATCCGCGACCGCCCAGCCGCTCGTGTCGACGAGGAAGGGCTGCCCGAGGTCGAGCCCGTCGACCTCGAGCACCGCGCCGTACGCCGCGTTCGCCCGCAGGTGGCCGATGATCGCCTCGTAGGCGTCCTCCGCGCGCTGACCGGGCGCGACGCGCGCGCTCACCCGCACCCGCACGCTCGGCACGAGCGTGTTCGAGGCGTCGCGCACGCTCGGGGCGTCGATGCCCGTGATCGTGATCGCGGGCTGGTTCCACATGCGCGACACGATCTCACCGCGGCCGATCGCCTGGACCTCCGGCAGCAGACCCGTCTCGCGCCGCAGCTGGGCCTCGTCGTACTCGGGCGTCTCCGCCTCGCGCGAGGTGAGCCCCGCGACGGCGACCGAGCCGTCCGGGTTCCACAGGGTGTCGAGGGTGCGGATCGCCGCGAGCATGGCATCCGGCACCGGACCGCCGAACATGCCCGAGTGCGAGGCGTGCTCGAGCGTCGTGAAGCGCAGGTTGAACGCCACCGCGCCGCGCAGCCCCACCGTGATCGCCGGGATGTCGATCGTCCAGTTGCCGGAGTCGGCGACCACGATGACGTCCGCGTCGAACGTCTCCCGGTAGGTCTCGAGGAACGTCGAGATCGAGCGCGAGCCGAACTCCTCCTCGCCCTCGATGTACAGCACGAGGCCGATCTCGGGGTCGCCCAGCACCTCGAGGTGCGCGCGGATCGCGGCGAGGTGCGCCACGATCCCCGCCTTGTCGTCCGCGGCGCCGCGCCCGTACAGGCGGTCGCCGCGCACCGTCGGCTCGAAGGGCTTCGACTCCCACGCGGCGTCGTCGCCGGGAGGCTGCACGTCGTGGTGCGCGTAGAGCAGGATGGTGGGCTTGCCGTTGCGGGCCGCGCGGCTCGCGACGACGGCCGGCTGGCCGAGCGCATCCGAGCCCTCGGCGGACACCGGGAGCTGCACGACCTCGACCGACTCGAACACCCCGAGCTCGCGGGCGAGCTCGGCCACGCGCTCGGCGCTCGCGTGCACGTGGGCGAAGTCGAAGCCGTCCCAGGCGACCGACGGGATGCGCACGAGACCCGAGAGTTCGGCGAGCGCGGTCGGGAGTCCCGCCGCCACCGCCTCCCGGAACTCGTCCACCCGGGGGGTGGAGGCGGACACGGACGACGGGTCGGACTCAGCCATGTGGGCTATCTTAAGCTGACCGACCAGCGAGGATCCCGTGCCGAAGAACACCCCCACCGACCCGACCGCCGACGCCCCGGAGAACCCGGAGAGCGCGCCGTCCGCCGGCAAGGGGCACGCCACCCCCACCCGCAAGGAGCAGGAGGCGGCCCGCAAGCGCCCGCTCGTGCCCGAGGACCGCAAGGCGGCGTCCCGCGAGTCGAAGGCGAAGCTCGCCGAACAGCGCGAACGGGCCCGGGTCGGCATGGCCAACGGCGAGGAGAAGTTCCTCCCCATCCGCGACAAGGGACCGCAGAAGAAGTACGTGCGCGACTACGTCGACGCGCGCTGGAGCGCGGGCGAGCTGCTGCTGCCGCTCATGTTCCTCGTGATCCTCACCTACTTCGTGCCCTACGTCGAGGTGGCCTACTACGCGCTCATCGCGGTGTGGGTGTTCATCATCCTCGTGGCGGTCGACTGCCTCGTCATGTGCGCCCAGCTGCAGAAGAAGCTGACCGCCAAGTTCGGCGAGGGCAAGGTGGAGAAGTTCCGCTGGTACGCGACGATGCGCGCCGTCCAGCTGCGCGCCCTGCGCCTCCCGAAGCCCCAGGTCAAGCGCGGCAAGTTCCCCGCGTAGGCCTACAGCCCGCGGTTGACGGCGCGGGCCCAGAAGGGGCCCTCGTAGAGGAACGCCGTGTAGCCCTGCACGAGGGTTGCCCCCGCGTCGAGGCGCTCCCGCACCTCGGCGGCCGTCGTCACGCCGCCCACCGAGATGAGGCACAGCTCGGGGCCGACGGTCTCGCGCAGCAGGCGCAGCATCGCGAGCGAGCGGGCGGCGAGCGGGGCGCCCGAGAGGCCGCCCTCCCCCGCCGCGGCGACGACCGCGGCATCCGTCGTGAGCCCCTCGCGCGACAGGGTCGTGTTGGTCGCGACGATGCCGGCGAGCCGGATGCGCTGCACGAGCTCCGCGATCCGCAGCGCCTGGTCGTCGGTGAGGTCCGGGGCGATCTTCACGAGCACCGGCACCTCCCCGGCGGCGTCGCGCACGGCGGTGAGCAGCGGCTCGAGCTTGTCGAGCTCCTGCAGACCGCGCAGCCCGGGCGTGTTCGGGGAGGAGACGTTGACGACGAGGTAGTCGGCGTGCGGCGCGAGCAGCCGCGTGCTCACGAGGTAGTCCTCGATCGCCTCCTCGACCGGCACGACCTTCGTCTTGCCGATGTTGACGCCGATCACGGGACGGATGCGCGCCCGCCGCGCGCGGGCGATGCGCGGCGCCGCCGCCACCGCACCCGCGTTGTTGAAGCCCATGCGGTTGACGACCGCGCGATCCGGGATCAGCCGGAACAGGCGCGGCTTCGGGTTGCCCGGCTGCGGCCTCGCGGTGATCGTCCCCACCTCGACGTGCCCGAAGCCGAGCGCGCCGAGCCCCGCGATCCCGAGCGCCTCCTTGTCGAAACCGGCGGCCAGGCCGAACGGCGAGGGGAAGAGGAGCCCGAGCGTACGCACCTCGTGCGCGGCCGCGGGGCGGGTGAGGGCGCGCGTGAGCGGGCGCAGCAGCGGCCAGCCGAGGATGCGGATGACGACGAACGCGAGATGGTGGGCGGTCTCGGGGTCGAAACGCGACAGGACGAGCCGGAACAGGAGACGGTACATGCCGCCCCCAGGCTAGCGCCTCAGGAGTCGTCGCCCGTCGCGACGGCGGGCTCGTGCGCGGCCGCGTGCTCCACCCGGAGCAGGGTGATCGCCGACTCGAAGTCCTCGAGCGAGTCGAAGCCCTGGTAGACGCTCGCGAACCGCAGGTAGGCGACCTCGTCGAGCTCGCGCAGCGGCGGCAGGATGGCGAGGCCGATGTCGTTCGCGTCGATCTGGGCCACGCCCGTCGCGCGGATCGTCTCCTCCACGCGCTGGGCGAGCAGCGCGAGATCCGCGTCGCTCACCGGGCGGCCCTGGCACGCCTTCCGCACGCCCGAGACGATCTTCTCGCGGCTGAACGGCTCCACGATGCCGGAGCGCTTGATGACGTTGAGGCTCGCCGTCTCGGTCGTCGAGAAGCGCCGGCCGCACTCGGGGCACTGGCGGCGTCGGCGGATCGACAACCCGTCATCGCTCGTCCGCGAGTCGATGACCCGGCTGTCGGGGTGACGGCAGAAGGGGCAGAACATCCCCCTCAGAGTAGCCGCTCGGCCCGCGCCTCACTCGAAACGCGCGACCACCGCGTCGCCGTGCGCGGGCAGCTCCTCGGCGTCCGAGAAGGCGCGGATGCGGTCAGCCACCTCGCGCAGCGCCTCGCGCTCGTACCGCACCACCTGCTGCGGACGCAGGAACGTCGCCGCCCCGAGCCCCGAGGAGAACCGCGCCTGCCCGCCCGTCGGCAGCACGTGGTTGGAGCCCGCGAGGTAGTCGCCGAGGCTCACGGGCGAGAACGGGCCGACGAAGATCGCGCCGGCGTCCGTGATGTCGGCGAGCACGGCATCCGGGTCGGCCGTCTGCAGCTCGAGGTGCTCGGGGCCGTAGAGGTTGCTGAACTCGGCGGCGGCGGCCAGGTCGTCCACCAGCACGAGCGCCGACTGGGGCGCGTCGAGCGCCGCGCCGGCACGGTCGCGGTGGGTGGTCGCCGCGAGCTGACGTTCGAGCTCCGCCACGACCGCCTCCGCGAGCTGCGGGGCGTCGG
Organism: Protaetiibacter intestinalis; assembly: GCF_003627075.1. Taxonomy (NCBI): domain Bacteria; kingdom Bacillati; phylum Actinomycetota; class Actinomycetes; order Micrococcales; family Microbacteriaceae; genus Protaetiibacter; species Protaetiibacter intestinalis. The sequence goes on from NZ_CP032630.1 coordinate 2,893,538, forward strand.
TCACCAGGATGGCGGCCGCGAGCTCGTCGTGCTCGGCCTGGCTCAGCAGGTCGGCCGCCACGAGCGCCGGGTCGGCGGTGCCGTCGGCGATCACCAGGATCTCGGTCGGCCCGGCCTCCGCGTCGATGCCGACCACGCCGCGCACGAGACGCTTCGCGGCGGCCACGAAGACGTTGCCCGGACCGGTGACCATGTCGACCGCCTCGAGCCCCGCATCCGGCACCCCGTAGGCGAACGCGCCGATCGCACCCGCGCCGCCCATCGCGAACACGTCGTCGACGCCCAGCAGGCCCGCCGCGGCGAGGATCGTCGGGTGCACCGAGCCGCCGAACTGCGCCTGCGGCGGCGAGGCCAGCACGACCGATGCGACCCCCGCGACCTGCGCGGGCACGACGTTCATGACGACGCTCGAGGGGTAGACGGCCTTCCCGCCCGGAACGTAGAAACCGGCCCGGCGCACCGGCTGCCAGCGCTGCTCGACCCGGGCGCCCGGGCCCAGCTCCGTCACCGCGGGCGCCGGCACCTGCGCGGCCGAGGCACGGCGCACCCGCACGATCGCCTCCTCGAGGGCCGCCCGCACCGCGGGGTCGAGCGCCTCGACGGCCGCCGCGATCTCGTCGGCCCCCACCCGCAGCCGCGCGGGCCGCACCCGGTCGAAGCGCTCCGACTGGTCCAGCAGCGCCGCCGAGCCGCGCTCGCGCACCTCCTCGATGAGGGCGTGCGCCGCCTCCGAGGCGACCGCCACGTCGACGCGGGCGCGCGGGATGAGGGCGCCGAGCTCGGCGCGCGTCGGACGGGTGCCCCGGAGGTCGAGAGTCTGGATCATCGCGAGACAATGCTAGAGGGCGCGGAATGGCCGCTCCCCCCGAGCAGTTGGACCCGGTGATGGAAGACAGCAGCAGCACCCCGCACGAGCCGCGCATCGTCGACGACCTCTCCGCCTTCAAGCTCGCGTTCCGGCGCCTCGCCGCCGGCGTCTCCGTCGTCACCGCGCGCGACCCCGACGGCCGCCCGGTCGGCTTCACCGCCACCTCGCTCGCCTCCCTCGCCGCCGTGCCGCCGCTCGCCACCTTCAACATGGCGCGCGTGTCGAGCGCGTGGCGCGCCATCGAGCAGACCGACCACGTCATCATCCACATCCTCGGCGCCCGCAACGCCGGCGTCGCCGCCCACATGGCGGCGGACCACGACCGCCGCTTCGACGGCGACCACTGGTCCCCCGGCCCCCTGGGCCTCCCCCTCCTCGACGACGTGCCCGCCTGGATGCTCGGCCGCATCGTCGGCCGCTACCCCGTGCACGACAACGCCGTCATCGTCGCCCAGATCGAGGACGGCGGCCTCGGCGCCCCCGACGAGGCCCTCCTCTACCACGAGCGCACCTTCCTCCGCCCCGGCGACCCCGCCTGACGTCGAGCGAAGGGGCCCGGATCTCGTCTCCGAGTCGCTGGCACCGGGTCTGGCGGGAGCGCGTCGGCGCGCAGCGACGACACGCGAGGGAATGCGACTCGGAGACGAGATCCGGGCCCCTGAGCGGGGGAACGTGACTGAGAGGCGTCAGACGACGCAGTTCGGGCCGAGCAAGCTCTTGAGCTCGCCGTAGAGGTCGGCGGTGACGGCGACCGGGTAGGGGATCTCGAAGAGGCGGGCGGAGTCGCCGCGCACGAGGCGCAGGCGCACCTCGGAGTCGCCGTGGTGGCGGATGAGCACGTCGGAGAGGGCGGAGACGACGTCGGTCGTGGCGCGGTTCTCGGCGACCTGGATGACGAGGGGGCCGGAGCCGAGGCTCGCGCCCGTGTCGGGGACGAACATGCTCGCCGCGTGCAGGGAGACGCCGTCGTCGCGCTGGCTGACGCGGGCCCGGATCACCACCACCTGGTCGGCCTGCAGTCCCGGCGAGAACTCCTGGTAGGTCTTGCCGAGGAACATGACGGAGACCTCGCCGCCGAAGTCCTCGACGGTGACGACGCCGTAGGGGTTGCCGGAGTTGCGGGCGGTGCGGTGCTGCACGCTCGTGAGCAGACCCGCGACGGTGACGGTCTCGCCGTCCTGGATGGTCTCGGAGGCGTGCAGTTCGGCGATGCCGATGCTGGCGTGCTTGGCGAGCAGCACCTGCAGGCCGTCGAGGGGGTGCTCGGAGACGTAGAGGCCGAGCATCTCGCGCTCGAAGGCGAGCTTGTCCTTCTTCGACCACTCGGGGCGTTCGGGCACGTGGTCGACGGCGGCGGGTTCGTCCCACAGCGAGTCGAAGTCGAACCCGACCTGGCCGTTGGCCTCGTTGCGCTTGACGGAGACGGCGGATTCGACGGACTCCTCGTGGATCTCGATGAGGGCCCGGCGGGTGGCGCCGAGCGAGTCGAAGGCCCCCGCCTTGATGAGGGATTCGATGGTGCGCTTGTTGAGGGCGGTGAGCGGCACCTTGCGCAGGAAGTCGTGGAAGGAGGTGAACGCCCCCTTCTCCTCGCGGGCGGCGCGGATCTGGTCGACGACGCCGAAGCCGACGTTGCGCACCGCGCCGAGGCCGAAGCGGATGTCCTCGCCGACGGCGGCGAAGTAGCCGATGGACTCGTTGACGTCGGGCGGCAGCACGTGGATGCCCATGCGCCGGCACTCGTTGAGGTAGATGGCGAGCTTGTCGCGGGCGTCGCCGACGCTCGTGAGCAGGGCCGCCATGTACTCGGCCGGGTAGTGCGACTTGAGGTAGGCGGTCCAGTAGCTGAGCACGCCGTAGGCCGCCGAGTGCGCCTTGTTGAAGGCGTAGTCGGAGAACGGCAGCAGGATGTCCCACAGCGCCTTCACGGCGGTGTCGGAGAAGCCGCGCTCCTTCATGCCGCCCGAGAAGCCCTCGTACTGCTTGTCGAGTTCGGACTTCTTCTTCTTGCCCATCGCGCGGCGCAGGATGTCGGCCTGGCCGAGCGAGAAGCCCGCCACCCGCTGGGCGATGGCCATCACCTGCTCCTGGTAGACGATGAGGCCGTAGGTGGTCTCGAGGATGTCGCGCAGCGGCTCCTCGAGCTCGGGGTGGATGGGGACGATCTTCTGCTGCCCGTTCTTGCGCAGCGCGTAGTCGGTGTGCGCGTCGGCGCCCATCGGGCCGGGGCGGTACAGCGCGAGGACGGCCGAGATGTCTTCGAAGTTGTCGGGCTTCATGAGCCGCAGCAGGCCGCGCATGGGGCCGCCGTCGAGCTGGAACACGCCGAGCGTGTCGCCGCGGGCGAGCAGTTCGTAGGCGGCGGGGTCGTCGAGCTCGAGGTCTTCGAGCACGGGCCGGAAGCCGCGGTTGGCCTCGATGTTGTCGAGGGCGTCGTCGATGATGGTGAGGTTGCGCAGCCCCAGGAAGTCCATCTTGATGAGGCCGAGCGCCTCGGCGGCCGGATAGTCGAACTGCGTGACGATCTGGCCGTCCTGCTCCCGCTTCATGATCGGGATGATGTCGATGAGCGGTTCGCTCGACATGATGACGCCGGCGGCGTGCACGCCCCACTGGCGCTTGAGCCCTTCGAGGCCGCGCGCCGTCTCGAAGACGGTGCGCGCCTCCGCGTCGGTGTCGAGCAGGGTGCGGAAGTCGCCCGCCTCCTTGTAGCGCGGGTGGGCGGGGTCGACGATGCCGCCGAGCGGGATGTCCTTGCCCATGATGGCGGGCGGCATCGCCTTGGTGAGCTTCTCGCCCATCGAGAAGGGGAAGCCGAGCACGCGGCCGGAGTCCTTGAGCGCCTGCTTGGCCTTGATGGTGCCGTAGGTCACGATCTGGGCGACGCGTTCCTCGCCGTACTTCTCGGTGACGTACTTGATGACCTCGCCGCGGCGACGTTCGTCGAAGTCCACGTCGAAGTCGGGCATCGAGACGCGGTCGGGGTTGAGGAACCGCTCGAAGATGAGGCCGTGCTGCAGCGGGTCGAGGTCGGTGATCTTCATCGCGTACGCGGCCATCGAGCCGGCACCCGAGCCGCGGCCCGGTCCCACGCGGATGCCGTGGTCCTTGGACCAGTTGATGAAGTCGGCGACGACGAGGAAGTAGCCGGGGAAGCCCATCTGGGTGATGACGCCCGTCTCGTATTCGGCCTGCTGCCGCACCTCCTCCGGGATGCCGTTCGGGTAGCGCTCGTGGAGGCCCTTCTCGACCTCCTTCACGAACCAGCTCTCCTCGGTCTCGCCCGCGGGCACCGGGTAGCGCGGCATGTAGTTGGCGCTCGTGTTGAACTCCACCTCGCAGCGCTCGGCGATCAGCAGCGTGTTGTCGCACGCGTCGGGGTGGTCGCGGAACAGCTGGCGCATCTGCGCCGGGGTCTTGAGGTAGAACTCCTGCGCGTCGAACTTGAAGCGGTTCGGGTCGGCCATGGTGGAGCCCGACTGCACGCACAGCAGGATCTCGTGCGCCGAGGAGTCGTGCGCGTGCGTGTAGTGCAGGTCGTTGGTGGCGACGAGCGGCAGGTCGAGGTCTTTCGAGAGCCGGATGAGGTCGGCCATGACGCGACGCTCGATGCCGAGCCCGTGGTCCATGAGCTCGACGAAGAAGTTCTCCTTGCCGAAGATGTCGCGGAACTCGGCCGCGGCCTCCCGGGCGGCCTCGTACTGGCCGAGCCGGAGGCGGGTCTGCACCTCGCCGGAGGGGCAGCCGGTGGTGGCGATGATGCCCTTCGCGTACCGCTGCAGCAGTTCGCGGTCCATGCGCGGCTTGAAGTAGTAGCCCTCGATGGAGGCGAGGCTGGAGAGCCGGAACAGGTTGTGCATTCCCGCGGTGTTCTCTGCCCACATCGTCATGTGGGTGTAGGCGCCGGAGCCGGAGACGTCGTCCTCTCCCCCGTTGCCCCAGCGCACGCGCGTCTTGTCGGTGCGGTGGGTGCCGGGCGTGAGGTACGCCTCGGTGCCGATGATGGGCTTGACGCCCGCGGCGGTCGCCTGCGACCAGAAGTCGAAGGCGCCGAAGTTGTTGCCGTGGTCGGTGACGGCGATCGCCGGCATGCCCTGCTCGGCGACGGCCTTCATGAGGTCGCCGACGCGGGCGGCCCCGTCGAGCATGCTGTATTCGCTGTGCACGTGCAGGTGCACGAAGGAATCGCTGCTCGTCACACGGTCTCCGTCGGGGCTCGGTACTCCAGACTAATCGTCGCGGAGGACGTCGAGGGCGCGCTGCAGGTCGTCGGGGTAGCGTGTCTCGAACTCGACGTACTCCCCGGTCGCCGGATGCCGGAATCCGAGCTTGACGGCGTGCAGCCACTGCCGGGTGAGGCCGAGCCGGGCGGCGAGCGTGGGGTCGGCGCCGTACAGGATGTCGCCCACGCAGGGGTGTCGCTGCGCCGACATGTGCACGCGGATCTGGTGGGTGCGGCCGGTCTCGAGGTGGATCTCGAGCAGGGTGGCGGCGCGCATCGCCTCGAGCGTGTCGTAGTGGGTGACGGCGTGCTTGCCGTCGGCGGTGACCGCGAACTTCCAGCTGGAGCCCGGATGCCGCCCGACGGGCGCGTCGATCGTGCCCGAGAACGGATCGGGGTGGCCCTGCACGACGGCGTGGTAGATCTTGTCGACGTCGCGGTCGTGGAAGGCGCGCTTGAGCTCGGTGTAGGCCCGCTCGCTCTTGGCGACGACCATGAGGCCGCTCGTGCCGACGTCGAGGCGGTGCACGATGCCCTGCCGCTCGGCCGAACCGGAGGTCGAGATCCGGTAGCCGGCGCCCGCGAGGGCGCCGAGCACCGTGGGACCGTCCCAGCCGCTCGCGGGATGCGCGGCGACCCCGACCGGTTTGTCGATCACGACGATGTCGTCGTCGTCGTGCACGACGGCGAAGCCCGGGACGAGCTGCGGCACGACCGTGGGCTCGAGCTTCGGCGCCCACTCGACCTCGAGCCAGCCGGGGCGAATGCGGTCGGACTTCGCGAGCACCGTCCCGTCGAGCGTCGCCCCGCCCGCCTCCACGACCTCCGCCGCGAAGGTGCGCGAGAATCCCAGCAGGCGCGCGACGGCGGCATCCGCCCGGTCCCCGACGAGGCCGTCGGGCACGGGCATTCCGCGTCGCTCCATGTCAGTCCCCGGAGCGCACGCCGTCGAGTCCCACCCCGCGCACCGTGAGGAGCACGAACAGCCCCATCCCGGTGACGATGGCGATGTCGGCGACATTGAAGATCGCCGGGAAGCCCCACAGCTGCAGGAAGTCGATGACGTGGCCGGTGCCGAAACCGGGCTCGCGGAACAGGCGGTCGGTGACGTTGCCGAGGGCGCCGCCGAGCAGCAGCCCGAACATCCACGCCCACGCGACCGACTTGATGCGCCGCGCGAAGACGATGATGAGGATCACGACGACGACCGCGACGATCGAGAGCACCCAGGTGAAGCCGCTGCCGAGCGAGAAGGCCGCCCCGGAGTTCTTGACGAAGTGCAGTTGCAGCACCTCGCCGAGCACGGGCACCACCTGACCGAGCTCGAGGTTGGTCACCACGAGGTACTTGGCGAACTGGTCGAGGGCGAGGATGCCGAGCGCGACGACGCCGAGCAGCACGAGGGCGCGCACGCTGACGCGTGCACGCCCTGTGTCGTCCGACGTGCCCTGCGGCTCAGTTGCCGCCAAGGCCGGGGTACTCGTTGAGACGCTGCGAGTAGGCGGGGTAGTCGGGCTGCTCGGAGCTCTGCTCGGGCTGCGGTGCGTCGCTGCCGAGCTGCGGCGCGGGGAAGCCCGCGTAGGCCGGCGGCGTGGAGGCCGAGGCCGGCTGCGGCGCCGGGGCCTGGCTCAGGTCGCCGCCGAACGGCGCCTGGTACTCCGGGGTCGGGAACTCGGCGGCCTGGTACTCCGGGGCCTGGTACTCCGGCACCTGATATTCGGGCGCCTGGTACTCCGGGGCCGGGAACTCGGCGACCGGCGCGGGCTCGACCGTGCCGAAGTCGGGCGCGGGCGCCGCCTCGACCGGGGCGCCGTAGGCCGGCGCGGGGGCCGGCTGCTCGCCGTAGACCGGGGTCGCGGAGGTGATGGCCTGCTGGGCGGGCGCCTCGGCGGCCGCGATCGGCGCCGCCGACTCGAGCTCGCGCAGCTGGCCCTCGATGTAGCCCTTGAGCTTCTCGCGGTACTCGGCCTCGAAGACGCGCAGCTCCTCGACGCGGTGCTCGAGGCCCGCCTTCTCCTGCTCGAGGGTCTCGATCGCGGTGCGCTGCTGCGTCTCGGCGTCCGAGACGAGGCGCGCGGCGGTCGCGTGGCCCTCGGCGATGAGCTGGTCGCGCTTCTCCATGCCCTCGCGCACGTGCTCCTCGTGGAGGCGGCGGGCGAGCTGGAGCAGGTTGTTGGTGTTGCTCTGGTCCATCGACCCGTCCTGGCCCGCGGGGAACTCGGGGGCGGCCTGCGGCGCGGGCACCGGTGCGGGAGGTGCCGAGACGGGGGCCGGGGCGACGACGGGTGCGGGGGCGGCGGCGACGGGAGCCGGCGCGGCCGGGGCCGGCGCGACGGGCGCCTGGCTCGCGGAGCGCTGCAGCTCGCTGATGCGGCCGTCGGCGGCGACGAGCCGCTGGCGCAGCTCCTCGTTCTCCTGATTCAGGCGGCGCAGCTCGACGACCACCTCGTCGAGGAAGTCGTCCACCTCGTCCTGGTCGTATCCCTCACGGAACTTCGTGGGGTTGAACCGCTTGTTGACGACATCTTCCGGCGTCAGAGCCATGACCGCACCTCGCTTGCTTTCCATCCGGTTGTCACTCGAATCCCACAACCGTAGCAAGGTTCAGCCAGGAGTCGAAGGTGACTGGGTCTCCAGATTACAGCCGCGCGGCGTCCCGCCCTCTGCCCCCCGTTCGGTTGCCAGTGGGGCGGGTGTGACGGGTGTTACTTGTCGAAGAACCCGGCGTCGACGTCGGACTCCGCCTCGGCCTGGTCGCCGCTCACCGCGACGTGCTCGGGCGAGAGCAGGAAGACCTTGCTGGTGACGCGCTCGATCTTGCCGTAGAGACCCATCGAGAGGCCGCTCGCGAAGTCGATGAGACGGCGCGCCTCGGGCTCGCTCATCTGCGAGAGGTTGATGATGACCGGCACGCCCTCGCGGAAGCTCTCGGCGATCGTCTGCGCGTCGCGGTAGTGGCGCGGGTGCACGGTGAGGATCTCGTTCATGCCGGCGGGCGCGGGACGCGGCGCGGCGGCGCGGCGCAGGGGCGTCACGGGGGCCGGGCGCGAGGTCGCGGGCTGCGCGGCGGGCGCGGATGCGGATACCGGGGCGGCCGACTGCTCGGCGGCCTCGTCGTAGTCCTCGTCGGCCAGGCCGAGGTAGACCATCGTCTTGCGCAGCGGGTTCGCCATGTCGTCCTCCGGATCGTGCGTTCACCCCGAGATTAACCGGGGATCGGTCGCTTTCCCGTGATTGCCGTGCCGATCCGCAGGTGTGTCGCGCCCTCGAGGATGGCCTCCGCGTAGTCGCCCGACATGCCCGCCGAGATGCGGTCCGCACCGGGCGAGAGGGCGCGGATGCGCTCCGAGACCTCGCGGAGCCGGGCGAAGGCCGGACGGGCCTCCTGCCCGAGCGGCGCGACGGCCATCACGCCCGCGAGCCGCAGCCCCGGAGTGGCGAGCACGCGCTCGGCGAGTCGCTCCGCGTCGGCGGGGTCGGCGCCGCCGCGGCCGGGTTCGCCCGAGAGGTCGATCTCGAGGAAACCGTCGAGCGGCGGGGCGTCGGGCGCGGCGAGGGCGTCGACGAGCGAGTCGCGGTCGAGCGAGTGCACGGCGGCCGCGTAGCCGCGCACGGCGCGGGCCTTGTTGCTCTGCAGCTGGCCGACGAAGTGCCAGCGCAGTCCCAGCTCGGATGTCTCGGCGGCCTTCGCCTGCGCCTCCTGGTGCCGGTTCTCGCCGACGTCGCGCACGCCGAGGGCGGCGAGCTCGCGCACGAGGGATGCCGGGTGGAACTTCGTGACGACGATGCGCGTGAGCTCGCCGGGGTCGCGGCCGGCCGCGCGCGCGGCATCCGCGATGCCGGCGTCGACGGCCGCGAGCCGTTCGGCGAGGGGCGGCTCGGAGTCCACTACTTCAGGAAGTCGGGGATGTCCAGGTCGGCGTCGTCGTCGAAGTCCTCGAGCGAGGCCACCACGGGCACCTCGGGCTCGCGGGACCAGCCCTCGGCGTCCGGCACCTCGGGCGTCGCGCCCGCCGCTCCGACCGCGACCGGTACGGGGGCCTCGACGTAGCTGCTGCGCTTCTCGGGCTGCGCGGGACGCACGATCGGCTCGCCGCCGTCGAATCCGGCCGCGATGACCGTGACGCGCACCTCGTCGCCGAGGGTGTCGTCGATGACGGCGCCGAAGATGATGTTCGCCTCGGGGTGCACGGCCTCCTGCACGAGGCGGGCCGCGTCGTTGATCTCGAAGATGCCGAGGTTCGACCCGCCCTGGATCGACAGCAGCACGCCGTGCGCGCCGTCGATCGAGGCCTCGAGGAGCGGCGAGGCCACGGCGAGCTCGGCCGCCTTGATGGCGCGGTCGGCCCCCCGGCTCGCGCCGATGCCCATGAGCGCGGAGCCAGCGCCCTGCATGACCGACTTGACGTCGGCGAAGTCGAGGTTGATGAGGCCGGGGGTCGTGATGAGGTCGGTGATGCCCTGCACACCGGCGAGGAGCACCTGGTCGGCGGTCGAGAAGGCCTCGAGCATCGAGATGCCGCGGTCGCTGATCTCGAGGAGGCGGTCGTTCGGCACGACGATGAGCGTGTCGACCTCGTTCTTGAGCGCCGCGACGCCCACCTCGGCCTGCGCCTGGCGGCGCTTGCCCTCGAAGCCGAAGGGCTTGGTGACGACGCCGATCGTGAGGGCGCCGATGGACTTCGCGATGCGCGCGACGACGGGCGCGCCGCCCGTGCCGGTGCCGCCGCCCTCGCCCGCGGTCACGAAGACCATGTCGGCGCCGGTCAGGGCCTCCTCGATCTCCTCCGCGTGGTCTTCGGCGGCGCGTCGGCCGACCTCGGGATCGGCGCCCGCGCCGAGTCCGCGGGTGAGCTCACGGCCCACGTCGAGCTTGACGTCGGCGTCGCTCATGAGCAGCGCCTGGGCGTCGGTGTTGATGGCGATGAACTCGACGCCGCGCAGGCCGAGCTCGATCATCCGGTTCACCGCGTTCACGCCACCGCCGCCGATACCGACGACCTTGATGACGGCGAGGTAGTTCTGGTTCGAAGTCACGTCCGGCCTCCTGGAGAAAACCCTCAACCTCTACTTGAGGTTTGGAGTCTTTCTCAGTACTGTTGATTGCCCTCACGGTAAGCGCCCGCGACGCGCGCACCCCCGCGACACCCCGCGTGTCGCGAAACCGGAGAGCTCAGTCGGCGCGGAAGACCGCGGTGCCGGGAGCCGACACGTCGTAGAGGCCCGGACCGCTGCCGGCGTGGATCGCGAGCAGGGCGGCGAGCACGCGCGCCTTGTGGTCCGAACGGTCGGCGCTCCCCCACTCGACACGCTGATCCGAGCCAGCGAGCGTCAGCGTGACGTTGTCGCGCGTCGTGGCCGACACCGTGTCGAGCTGCGCGTGGAGCGACTCGGGCAGCGCCAGGAGCACCTCCGCGACCGAGCGGAACGCGGCCGAGTCGACGTCGTCCCCCTCGACGCGGATCACCGGCATCCCCGGGGTGCGCTCGGTCGTCGTCGCGATCACGACACCGGCCGGGTCCACGAGGTCGAACTCGGCGCCCCGCACGATCGTGCCGACCGGCGTGCGCTCGGTGATGTGCACGAGCAGGGTGCCGGGCGGGATGAGCTCGGTCGTGTAGCTGCGGATGAGGGTGAACTGCCCGAGCTCGTCGCGGATGCGGGACTCGTCGAGCAGGGCGAGCGGCACCCCGAGCTGGCCGTCGATCGCGTCGGTCAGCTGCGCGGGGTCGAGGCGGCTCGTGCCGTCGACCTGCACCTCGCGGAGGGCGAGCAGCGGGGAGTACACGGCGCCGACGCTCAGCGCGACGAGCATGACGACGATGCCGACGCCCGTGGCCCACGCGATCCGGCGACGCCGCACGCGACGGGTGAACCGCTTGAGCTCCTGCTTCTCGTAGCGCTTGCGCGCGCGCTCGGCCGCGCGGAGCTCCGCGGCGGCGACCCGATCCGCCGAGGGCCGCGGGGGCCGTGCGGCCTTCTCCCGGCGCGCCTTCACCGGCTTCTCGCGCGCCTGCTCCTCCCGGATGGGCCGCGGTGCGGCGGGCTTCGCCGCGGGCTTCTCGCGCACGGCGGTGCGGGCGGCCTTGTCGCGCGCGGGCGCGACCGGCTCGGGGGCGTCGAAGCCCTCGGGCCGCTTCACGGTCGCCGCCCGGTCACGGCCGCGGCTCCTCGAGCGCCTCGAGCACCTGCGGGATGATCCGGTAGACGTCGCCGCAGCTGAGCGTCATCACGAGGTCGCCCTCGCGCGCGAGCTCGGCGACCCGGTCGGCCGCGGCCTGCCAGTCCGGCAGGTAGTCGACGTGCCCGGGGTCGCCGAAGCGCTCGGCGACGAGCGCGCCCGTCACGCCCGGCTCCGGGTCCTCGCGGGCGCCGTAGACGTCGAGCACGACCGTGTGGTCGGCGAGCCGCTCGTACACCTCGGCGAACTCCCCCGCCATCATGCGGGTGCGGCTGTAGAGGTGCGGCTGGTGGATGGCGATGACGCGGCCGGTGCCGACGACCGACCGCGCGGTCGCGAGGGCGGCCGCGACCTCGGTCGGGTGGTGGGCGTAGTCGTCGAACACCCGCACCCCGCGCACCTCGCCGTGCAGCTCGAAGCGGCGGCCGGTGCCGGCGAAGGTCTCGAGGCCGCGCACGATCGCCTCGGGGGCGAAGCCGAGCGTCGCGAGCACGGCGAAGGCGCCCGCGGCGTTGACCGCGTTGTGGGCGCCCGGGATCGCGAGCCGTACCGGCAGCGAGCGGTCGTCGTAGTCGATCGTGAACGAGACGGGCCCCTCGGCGACGACGTCGCGCACCCGCACCTCGGCATCCGCCGCGTAGCCGAACGAGACGACGCGCGTGCCCTCGAGCCGCGCGGCGACGGCGAGTGCACCGGGGTCGTCGCTCGACACCGCGACGAACTCGCTCGCCCCCTGCGCGAAGCGCACGAAGGCGTCCTCGAAGGCCTCCTGCGTGCCGTAGTGGTCGAGGTGGTCGGCGTCGACGTTGGTGATGAGCGCGACGGCCGTGTCGTAGAGCAGGAACGAGCCGTCCGACTCGTCCGCCTCGACGACGAACAGCTCGCCGCCGCCGGACGCCGAGCTGCGCCCGTAGCCGGCGATGACGCCGCCGTTGACGAAGCCCGGATCGGCGCCGAGCTCGCGCAGCGCCGTCACGATCATGCCCGTCGAGGTGGTCTTGCCGTGGGCTCCCGCGACCGAGATGGTGCGGTGCCCGCGGATCAGCCAGTTCAGCGCGAGCGCACGGTGCAGCACGGGGATGCCGTCGGCCAGCGCCCGCCGGTACTCGGGGTTGTCCTGCCAGAGGGCACCCGTCACGACGACCGTGTCGGCATCGCCGACGTTCGCCGCGTCGTGGCCGATCGCGATCCGCGCCCCCATCGCCCGCAGCTCGTCGACGGCGGCCGAGTGGCGCACGTCGGAGCCCGTCACCCGGTGGCCCGCCTCGAGCAGCATCCGGGCGATGCCGCTCATCCCGGACCCGCCGATGCCCACGAAGTGCACGGCGCCCAGGTCCTCCGGGAGCTCCTGGTCGAGATCGGGCTTGATCATCCTGCCAACGCTACCTCTCGGTCGCGGACGCCGCCGACGCGTCGGCGACCACCGCCTCCCGGACGAGCTCGACGAGCCGGTCGGCACCGTCCCGCGCGCCCGTCGTGGCGATCCGGGCGGCCATGTCGGCGACGAGCGCGGGATCCTCGAGGAGGTCGACGAACGGGCCGCGCACCCACTCCTCGTCGAAGTCGGCGTCGGCGACCAGCAGCGCACCGCCCGCCGCGACGGCGTCCTGCGCGTTGAGCCGCTGCTCGCCGTTGCCGACCGCGTAGGGCACGAAGACCGCGGGGATGCCGAGGGCCGCGAGCTCGCTCACGGTCGCGGAGCCGGCGCGCGAGAGCGCGAGGTCGGCGGCCGCGAGGGCGAGGTCCATCCGGTCGCAGTACTCGAGCAGCCGGTAGCCGGGAAGCCCCGGGTCGTCGACGGGCGCGCGGCTGCCCGTGATGTGCAGCACCTGCCAGCCGGCGGCGAGGATCGCGTCGATGCCGCTCGAGACGCCCTCGTTGAGGCGGCGGGCGCCGGTCGAGCCGCCCGTCACGAGCAGCGTCGGGCGACCCTCGGCGAGTCCGAGCGTCGCGAGAGCCTCGGGGCGCGCGGCGAAGCGGTCGAGCCGCTCGATCTCGCGACGCAGCGGCAGGCCGACGACGCGTCCGTGCCGGATGCGGGTCGACGGGAAGACCGTGCCGACGAAGCGCGTCAGCCGGGCGCCGTAGCGGTTCGCTATGCCCGGCCGGGCGTTGGCCTCATGGATGACGAGCGGCACGCCCTCCCGGTGCGCCGCGGCGTAGGCGGGTGCGGCGGCGTAGCCCCCGAAGCCGACGACGGCGTCGATGCCCCGGTCGCGCAGGATCTCGCGGGTCGCGGCGACGCTCGCCCGCCAGCGGCCCGGGAATCGCAGCGCGTCGGCGTCGAGCCTGCGCGGGAACGGCAGCCGCGGCACCGTGACGAGCTCGTAGCCGCGCTGCGGCACGAGACGCGCCTCGAGCCCCTCGGCCGTGCCGAGCACGAGCACCTCCGCGTCGGGCTCGAGCTCCCGGAGCCGGTCGGCCGTCGCGAGCAGCGGGTTGACGTGGCCGGCGGTCCCGCCCCCGGCCATCAGGTAGACGGTCACCGGGCGAGCTCCGTCGCGCGCGGATCGGTGCGGGCGAACGACAGCACGATGCCGATCGCGACGAGCGTCGTCACGAGCGAGGAGCCTCCCGCCGAGACGAGCGGCAGCGGCACGCCGAGCACGGGCAGCAGCCCGAGGACGACGGCGATGTTGACGAAGGCCTGACCGATGATCCACACCATCGCGACGCCCGTGGCGAGCTTCACGAAGGGGTCGGTCTGACGGCGCATGATGCGCACGAAGCACACCGCGAGCACCGCGAAGAGCAGCACGACGAGCACCGCGCCCACGAGGCCCAGCTCCTCGCCGATGATCGCGAAGATGAAGTCGGTCTCCGCCTCGGGCAGCCAGTTCCACTTCGAGGCCGAGTTGCCGAGGCCGACGCCGAAGAAGCCGCCGTTCGCGAGCGCCTGCCAGCCGTGCAGGGTCTGGTAGCACTCGTCGCCCGCGAGGCTCGGGTCGCTGCAGCCGCCGAGCCACGCCGAGAACCGGCCGCTGCGCGAGTCGCTCAGCTGCACGAGGATGAGCGCCGCGATCGTGATGAGGCCGACGAGCGCCGCGATGATCCGCATCCGCACGCCGCCGAAGAAGAGGGCCCCGAGCACCATCGCGAACAGGATGATCGCGGTGCCGAGGTCGTTGCCGACGAGCACGAGGAAGATCGCGCCGCCCGCGAAGGGCAGGATCGGCATGGCGACGTGCTTCCAGTCCCCCATGAGACGGGCCTTCGTGCTCACGATGAGGGCGAGCCAGACGATGAGCGCGAGCTTGACCGCCTCGGAGGGCTGGAAGCTGAAGCTGCCGAGGTAGAGCCAGTTGCGGTTGTAGCTGCCGAAGCCGAGGTTGGTGGCGACGACGAGGAACTGCAGCACGATGGCGGCGATCATCGCCTGCCACGCCCAGCGCTTCCAGAAGCCCACGGGCGCGCGGGACACGATGAGCATGAGCGGCACGCCGACGCCCGCGAGCATCGCCTGCCGCGCCGCGCGCGCGAAGAAATCCCCGTCGGAGGCCCTCGACTCGATCGACGACGACGACAGCACCATCACGAGGCCGAACACGACGAGGAAGAGCGTCGTGCCGAGCAGCAGGGAGTACTCGGGGGTCTCGGCCGCGAAGATGCGGCGCAGGCGCACGAACGCCGTGACGCCGCGGGGCGCGGCAGCCGGTTTAGGCGCCGCCGGCTCCGGTCGGGAGGGTCGGGTCGTCGTCACCGTCTCCCCCTTCCAGGTGCCGCCGCACCGCCTCGGCGAACCGCCGTCCGCGATCCGCGTAGTCCGTGAACTGATCCATCGAGGCCGCCGCGGGAGCGAGGAGCACCACGTCGCCCGGCTGAGCCACGGATGCTGCCGCGCGCACCGCCGCGGACATCACGTCCACAGTCTCCGATCCGTCGACCTCGAGCACCGGGACGCCGGGCGCGTGTCGCTCGAACGCGGCGAGCAGCTCGGCGCGTTCCGCACCGATCACGACGGCCGCGCGCAGGCGCCCGGCGTGCCGTTCGACGAGCGGTGCCGGGTCGACGCCCTTGAGCAGGCCCCCGGCGATCCAGACGACGCTCTCCGCGGCGCGCAGCGACGCGTCGGCGGCGTGGGCGTTGGTGGCCTTCGAGTCGTCGACCCAGCTCACCCCCGACGCGACCGCGACGAGCTCGGTGCGGTGGGCGTCCATCCGGAAGCTGCGGATCGCCTCCCGCACGTGCCGGGGCTCGACGCCGGCCGCGCGCGCGAGGGCGGATGCCGCGAGCACGTTGGCGACCGAGTGCGGCGCGGCGAGGCCCGAGTCGCGCAGCTCCTCGACGGTCGAGAGCTCGAGGGCATGCGTGTGGCGCTCCTCGAGGAAGGCGCGGTCGACGAGGATGCCCTCGATGACGCCGAGCTCGCTGCGGCCCGGGACCCCGAGGCCGAAGCCGATCGCGCGGCAGCCCTCCTGCACCTCGGCGTCCTCGACGAGGTGCATGGTCGCCTCGTCGGCGCGGTTGTACACGCAGGCGACGCGGGTGTTCTCGTAGACCCGCCCCTTCGCGGCGATGTAGGCCTCGCGCGAGCCGTGCCAGTCGAGGTGGTCGTCGGCGATGTTGAGGCACACGCTCGCGAGCGGGGCGAGCTCGCCGCCGGCGTTCCGGTGGCTCCAGTGCAGCTGGTAGCTCGAGAGCTCGACGACGAGCACGTCGAAGCCGCCGGGGTCGCGGATCGCGTCGAGCACGGGGATGCCGATGTTGCCCGCCGGAGCCGCCCGCAGGCCGCCCGCGACGAGCATGTGCGCCGTGAGCTGGGTGGTCGTCGTCTTGCCGTTGGTGCCCGTGACGAGGACCCACTCGGCGGGGGTGCCGTCGGCGCGCACGACCTTGTCGCGCAGTCGCCACGCGAGCTCGATGTCGCCCCACACCGGGATGCCGGTCTGTTCGGCCCAGGCGAGCAGCGGGTGGTCGGGGTGGTAGCCCGGCGACACGACGACGAGCTCGGGCGCGAAGGCGAGCAGCTCCTCGGGGGCCCCCTCGGCATCCGGATGCGCGAGGAACCGCGCCCCGATGACGTCGAGCAGCCCGCGGTGCTCCTCGCTGCCGCGCGCCGCGACGACGAGCACCGATGCACCGAGCTCGACGAGGGTGTCGGCGACCGCGAACCCGGTCACCCCGAGTCCGAGCACCGCGACCCGCAGCCCCGACCAGTCGGCGTGCCAGCTGGTCAGATGCTCGAGCCGCGCGTTCAGCGGCTGATCCATTCGAGGTAGAACACGCCGACCGCGGCCGCGACGAACAGCGCGCCGATGATCCAGAACCGCACCACGACGGTGATCTCCGCCCAGCCCTTGAGCTCGAAGTGGTGATGCAGCGGGCTCATCAGGAACACCCGCCTGCCCTGGCCGTAACGCCACTTGGTGATCTTGAACCAGGTGCGCTGCACGATGACCGAGCCCGTGGTGATGAGGAAGAGCCCGCCGATGAGCACGAGCAGCAGCTCGGTGCGGGTGAGGATGGCGAGCGCCGCGAGCGAGCCGCCGAGCGCGAGCGAGCCGGTGTCGCCCATGAACAGCTGCGCGGGCGAGGTGTTCCACCACAGGAACCCGACGAGGCTGCCCGCGATGGCGGCGGAGACGACCGCGAGGTCGATGGGATCGCGCACCTCGTAGCACTTGTAGTAGACGTCGGGGTCGATGTTGACGTTGAAGCACGACTGGTTGAACTGCCAGAAGGCGATGAAGATGTACGCCGACACCGAGAAGATCGCGGCCCCCGAGGCGAGGCCGTCGAGGCCGTCGGCCACGTTCACGCCGTTGGATGCCGACACCGTGATGATGTTGACCCAGACGAGGAACAGGATGACGCCGATCACGGGTCCGAAGGCGAAGAGGTCGAGCCAGCCGATGTCGCGCACGCCCGAGATGAAGGTCGACGCCGGGGTGAGGCCGTTCTCGTCGGGGAAGCCGAGCGCGAGCAGGGCGAAGACCGTGGCGATGATGGCCTGCCCGGCGATCTTCGACCAGCCGCCGAGGCCGAGGCTGCGCTGCTTGCGGGTCTTCAGGAAGTCGTCGACGAAGCCGACGAGACCGAGGCCCACCATCATCCCGAGCACGAGCGTCGCGACCATCGTGAGCGGGGTCTCGGTCACGAGGTGCCCCACGAGGTAGCCGAGCACGGACCCCGTGATGAAGACGATGCCGCCCATCGTGGGCGTGCCGCGCTTGGTGTGGTGCGACTGCGGGCCGTCGTCGCGGATGAACTGGCCCCAGCCGAGCCGCTTGAACAGGCGGATCCAGAGCGGTGTCGTGAAGAGCGTGAAGACGAGCGAGAAGGCGCCCGCGATGAGCAGTGTGATCACGAGTCGGCCCCCGTCGCCGCGAGCCGGTCGCCGAGGAAGCGCAGGCCCGCCGAGTTCGACGACTTCACGAGCACGATGTCGCCTGACCGCAGTTCGTCACGGAGCACATCGTAGGCGGCGTCGGCATCCGCCACGAGCACCGACTCCCCGTCCCACGAACCCTCGAGCCCGGCGGCGGCGTGGATGTGGCGGGCCGCGTCGCCGACGACGACGAGCTTGCGGATGTCGAGCCGCACCACGAGGCGGCCGATCCGGTCGTGCTCCTCCTGGGCGTACTCGCCGAGCTCGGCCATCTCGCCGAGCACCGCGACCGTGCGGCGGCCCTCGGGGCGCGCGATCTGCGCGAGCGTCTTGAGCGCGGCGGCGACCGAGTCGGGGCTCGCGTTGTAGGCGTCGTTGACGACCGTGACGCCGTCCGGCCGCTCGAAGAGCTCCATGCGCCAGCGTTCGGCGCGCGGCACGGCCTCGATCGCCGCGATCGCGCGATCGAGGTCGATGCCGAGCTCGCGCACCACCGCGATCGCCGCGAGGGCGTTCATGACGTGGTGCTCGCCGAGGATGCGCAGCCCGACCGGCCGGCGCACCCCGTCGACGACGAGGGTGAAGCGGGTGCCGGCTGCGGTCGCCTCGACGTCCTCGGCGCGCACCTCGGCCCCGGGAGCTTGTCCGAAGGTCACGACGCGCGCGGCCGTGCGCCCCGCCATGCGGGCCACGCGGTCGTCGTCGGCGTTGAGCACCGCGACGGCCGTCTCGGGCAGCTCGACGACCATCTCGGCCTTCGCCTCCTCGGTGGCGTCGATGCCGCCGAAGCCGCCCGCGTGCGCGAGGCCGACCTTGAGCACGACCCCGATGTCGGGGCGGGCGATCGAGACGAGCCGGGCGATCTTGCCCGCCCCGCTCGCCCCCATCTCGACGACGAGGAAGCGCGTGTCGTGGTCGATGCGCAGCATCGAGATGGGCGCGCCCACCTGGTTGTTGAAGGAGTCGCGCGGGGCGACCGTCGGGCCCTCCTCGGCGAGGATCGCGCGCAGCAGGTTCTTCGTCGTGGTCTTGCCGTTCGAGCCGGTGACGCCCACCACCCGGAGGCGACCGCCCGCGCGCACGCGCGCCACGACCTCCCGGGCGAGCTCGCCGAGCGCCTCGAGGCCGTCGGCCACCACGAGCTGCGGCACCTCGAGCCCGAGGTCCTCCCGGCACACGACGAACGCCGCGCCCGCCTCGACCGCGGCCGGGGCGAACAGGTGGCCGTCGGTCACCTCGCCGGGCAAGGCGAAGAAGATCGAGCCCGCGGAGACGAGCCGCGAATCCGTCTCCACACCGCCGTCCACGACCGTCCGCGCGTCCGTGTCCGCGGGGAGCAGGAGCTCGCCCCCGAGCAGTTCGGCCAGCTCGTCGAGCCGGAACGGGATCATGCGGCGTCCTCCGGGATCGAGGGGTGCCGTGAGCTCACGCTGCTCGGCCTCCTGTGGGTCTGTCGGCGGGCGCTCTCACCAGGTGAGCGGGATGCTCGGGGCGGGCTCCGTCGACGGGGGGACCCGGAACGTCTTGATGACCTGCTCCGCAAGGGCGTGGAACGTGGGTGCTGCCGCTCGGGACGACTTAATCGTAGTCGGGAACGCGAAGGTCACATCGATCGCGTACTGGGGGTCGTCGGCGGGCAGCAGTCCCGCGACCGAGACGATGCGGTCGGAGGTGTAGCGGCCGCCGGCCGCGACCTCGGCGGTGCCGGACTTCGCGGCGATGCGGTAGCCCGGCACGGAGAGCGTCGGCCCGAGGTGGTAGTTCGTGACGACGTTCTCGAGGATGTTGACCGTCGTGTCGGCCGCGTACTGCGAGACGACGCGCTCGCCCTCGGGGGTCGGCGCCGCGGTGTAGCTGCCGTCGGGGTGCTCGCAGCCGTCGACGAGGGTCAGCGGGATGCGCACGCCGTGGTTGCCGATCGTCTGGTACATGCTCATGACCTGCGCGCTCGTCGCCGTCATGCCCTGGCCGAACTGCTGGGTCACCGCGGTGACCGGGTCGGTCGAGTCGACGCCGTGCACCGTGCCGGCCTCCTCGCCGAGGAAGTCGGCGCCGGTCGGCGATCCGAAGCCGAAGGCCTTCAGGTAGTCGATGCGGTCGGCGAGCGGCTGGCGCTCGGTGAGCATGCCGATGCCGATGTTGGAGGAGTTCACGAGGATGCCGGCGACGGTGTAGTTGACCGCGTCGTGCGCCCAGGAGTCGTGGATGACGTCCTTGCCGATGTAGTAGGCGGAGGGCACCGTGAGCTGCGTGTCGGCCGTGATGACGCCCGCGTCGAGCATGCCCGCGACGGTCGCCGTCTTGATGAGCGAGCCGGGCTCGTACGGCGCCGTGAAGATGCGCGAACCGGAGTCGTCGGCCGAGGCGGAGTTGAGGTCGTTCGGGTCGATCGAGGGCCAGTCGGCGGCGGCGACGATGCGGCCCGTCTTCACCTCGACGACCATGGCGGTTCCCCAGCGGGCGCCGATCGCGGTGCCCTGCTCGGCGAGCGCCTGCTGGGCGAACCACTGCAGGTCGGCGTCGATCGTGAGGTGCACGGTGCCGCCGTCGACGGCCGGGGTCTCCACGACCTCCGAGCCCGGCATCCGCACGCCGTCGGCGCTGTAGGCGTACTCCGTCGTGCCGTTCGTGGACGCGAGGCACTCGTTCCACTTGAGCTCGGTGCCCGAGAGCGCACCGTCGGTGCCCATGAGGCCCACGAGGTTGCCGGCGATGGCGCCGTTCGGGTAGCTGCGGGCCGGCTGCGGCTCGCTGTACACCCACGGGATGCGCAGGGCCGTGACGGCACGGAACACGTCGAGCTTGACCGACTTCACGAGGTACACGAAGTCGGAGTCGGGGTCGGAGGTGAGCGCCGTCGTGAGCTGCTGGATGTCGGCGCCCGTGAGCTGGGCGATCTCGTTCACGGCGTCGGAGAAGCTCACGTCGACGCGCTTGTTCTCGCCGTCGACCTTCTCGACGCGCTGGAAGCCGGCGAGGTCGACGAGCTTCGGGGACGCCGTGATGTTGAAGCGGTCGACGCTCGTCGCGAGCACGGTGCCGTTGGCGTCGACGATGCTGCCGCGGGTGCCCCAGATCGTCGCGCTCGTGTAGTTGCTGCCCGCGATCGTGCTGAGCGTCTCGGCGCGCACGACCTGGATGTCGACGAGCCGCACCCCGAAGACCACGATCACGACGAAGACGGCGACGAGCGCCAGGGTGAGCCGGCGGCGGCTTCCTCGTGCGGTGATCACTGTGCTCCTGCCGTCAGCGGGTCGTGGGCGACGGTAGCGTGCCCGGGGTCGACGTCACGGGAGCGACACCCGAGACCGCGCCCGCCGCCGCATCCGGGGTCGTCACGAGGGCGGCGCCGTCGTCGCCCTGCTGGGCGGCCGCGATCGTCGCGGGGTCGAGCAGGGTCGAGCCGTCGGCGAGGAGCGAGTTGCCGATGAGGTTGCCGCCCGAGCCCACGATCTGGCCCTTCGGCGCGGCCGAGACGCCGAGCGCCTGGCCGGTTGCGACGTCGAGGAAGACGGGGTTGCCGCTCGTGACCATGCCGAGCGCGGTGGCGTTCTGGATGAGGCTCTGGGTGGAGCTCAGCTGCTCGAGGTCCTCCTGGGCGGCGTGCTGCTCGCGGAGCAGGTTGCGCTTCTCGGTCTGCAGCGCCGAGATCTGGTACGCGCCGTCGGCGAGCACGATGCTCATGAGCAGCTGGGCCAGCAGGATCGCACCGATGCCGCCCACCGCGACGAGCGCCGCGTAGATGCGCGGCCGCGCACGGCGCTGGGCCCGGGTGGGGGCGATGTCGAGGTGCCGGCGCGGCGCCTCCCGGGGGGCGGATGCCGGCTGCAGCACGGCCTCGGCGACGGCGCTCATGCGGCCTCCCTGATCCTCTCCGCGGCACGCAGCCGCACGGGCGTCGCCCGCGGGTTGCGGGCGCGCTCCTCGTCGTCGGCGAGCTCCGCCCCGCGCACCAGCAGGCGCAGCTCGGGGGCGTGCTCGGGCAGTTCCACCGGCAGCCCGCGCGGGGCGGTCGAGGTCGACCTGGTCTGCAGTTCGCGCTTCACGATGCGGTCCTCGAGGGACTGGTAGGCGAGCACGACGATGCGGCCGCCTACCTCGAGGGCGTCGAGCGCGGCCGGGATCGCCCGCTCGAGCACGGCGAGCTCCTGGTTGACCTCGATGCGCAGCGCCTGGAAGACGCGCTTGGACTGGTGACCGGCGCGGCGGGCGGCCGCGGGGGTCGCGGCGTCGATGATCGCCACGAGCCGTGCCGAGGTCTCGATGGGGGCGCTCCGGCGCTCCTCCACGATGCGGCGCGCGTAGCGCGGGGCGAGCTTCTCGTCGCCGTACTCCCAGAAGATGCGGCGCAGCTCGGCCTCGTCGTACTCGGCGAGCACGCGTGCGGCGGTCAGCTCGGCCGTGTCGTCCATCCGCATGTCGAGCGGCGCGTCCTGCGCGTAGGAGAAGCCGCGCTCGGCCTGGTCCAGCTGCATCGAGGAGACGCCGAGGTCGAACAGGATGCCGGCGACGCGCGCGATGCCGAGCCCCTCGAGCGCCTCGTCGAGCCGGTCGTACACGGTGTGCACGAGGTGCACGCGGTCGCCGAACCGGGCGAGGCGCTCCCCCGCGAGGGCGAGGGCGTGACGGTCGCGGTCGAGACCGACGAGCTGGATGCGCTCGAAGCGCTCGAGCAGCGCCTCGGAGTGACCGCCGAGCCCGAGCGTCGCGTCGACGACGACGGCGCCCGGCGCCTCGAGCGCGGGCGCGAGCAGCTCGATGCAGCGCTCGAGCAGGACGGGGACGTGGAGCTGATCTGCCATGGCGGTGGGGCCGGTCCCCCGGATCCGATCCCCATCCGCTGCGACCTGGCACCGGGGAAGGTGTGCCAGGGAGCGCGGCTGAGGGTCGCATCCGAGGGATCAGAAGATGCCCGCGATCACCTCCTCGTCGGTGTCGGCGAAGTCGGCCTCGGCCTGCGCGTAGTACTCGTTCCAGGCGGCGGTGTCCCAGATCTCGGCGCGGTTGCCCGCCCCGATGACGGTGAGCTCGCGGTCGAGGCCGGCGTAGTCGCGCAGCATCGGCGGGATCGTCACGCGGTGCTGCTTGTCGGGGACCTCCTCGGATGCCCCGCTCAGGAACATGCGGAGGAAGTCGCGCCCCTTCTTGCCGGTCACGGACGCCTGCCGGGCGCGCTCGTGGAGGGCCTCGAACTCACGACGGCTGAAGAGGTAGACGCAGTGCTCCTGGCCGCGGGTCATGAAGACGCCGCCCTCGAAGTCCCCCATGAACTTCGCCGGGAGGATGATGCGCCCCTTCTCGTCGAGCTTGGGGACGAACGTGCCGAGCAGCATGTCCTCCCCCTTCGCTCCGGCCGGATCCAGGTTTCTCCACTTTACTCCACCAATCACCACCAAACAAGCAAAACGACCACAGATTTATCACATGTCGCGAGATGAGCCCAATGAATATCAGGGCAGAAGGCGGTGGAGGAGTGTGGAGGGAAAATCCACGCGCCGCCCAGAATCCGGGCATGAAAAAAGCCGGCCCGAAGGCCGGCTCATCAGCGGGAGCTCAGAGGCGCGTCAGCCGCCCCGCGGGGATCAGTGCCGATCGCGGGGCGCGGAGGGCACCGTGAACCGCAGCGGCGGCGCCGCCACGAGCATGACGCCCGCGAACATGACGGCGAAGCCGGCGATGCCGACGAGGGGCTGGTGCACGACCACCCCGAGCACGAGGAGGCTGAGCCCCACGAGGAGGCCGAGGGCGGCGAGCACGATGGCCGTCGCGTTGGCACGGCCCCGACGGGCACCGACGGTCGTGACGTCGTCGGCCTCGCTGTGATAGAGGTTGCGCTCCATCTCGTCGAGGAGTCGCTGCTCCTGTTCCGAAAGCGGCATGTCGTGCTCCTTCAGCATCCGGCACGCAGTCGTCAGGGCCGGTGAGTCGATTGTAGGCGCGCGGGCCTGGCTAGGCTAGGGAGGTGGCTGGGAGTACGCGGTTAGTCGACCGGGTGGCAGCTCGGATCGACGACGCACTCGACGTCCACGCGACCGAGCTCGCCTCGATCTCGCCCGACCTCGAGCCCTTCGTCGCCCGCGCGCGCGAGCTGCTCGCCGGCGGCAAGCGGTTCCGCGCCCTGTTCTGCTACTGGGGATGGCGCTCGGTCGCGGCGATCGCCGAGAGCGGCGACCCGCTGCCCAAGCTCGAGGGGCCCGACCTCGACGCGGAGCTCCCCGCCGTCATCTCGGTGGCCGCGGCGCTCGAGCTGTTCCACGCCGCGGCGCTCGTGCACGACGACATCATCGACAGCTCCGACCTGCGTCGTGGCCGGCCCTCCGCGCACCGCGCCTTCGAGGCCCTGCACCGCGAGGAGGGCTGGGACGGCGACCCCGCGGACTTCGGGGCGGCATCCGCGATCCTGCTCGGCGACCTGCTGCTCGGCTGGAGCGACCAGCTCTTCGAGGAGGGCCTCGCCCGCATCGCGGACCGCGAGGCCGCCGCGGCCGCCCGCGCCGAGTTCACGCGGATGCGCACCGAGGTCACGGTCGGCCAGTACCTCGACGTGCTCGAGGAGGACTCCTGGCGTTCGCGGCCGGACGGCGAGGCGCTCCCCCGTGCCCACAAGGTGATCGTCTACAAGTCGGCCAAATACAGCGTCGAGGCGCCGCTCGCGATCGGAGGCGCCCTCGCGGGAGGCTCGCTCGCCCAGCTCACGGCGCTGCGCGCGTTCGGGCTGCCGCTCGGCGTCGCGTTCCAGCTGCGCGACGACATGCTCGGCGTCTTCGGCGACCCGGCCGTCACGGGCAAACCCTCCGGCGACGATCTGCGCGAGGGCAAGCGCACGGTGCTCATCGGCCTGGCCCGTCAGAAGATGCCGCCCACCGCGGTGCGGGTGCTCGACGAGCTGCTCGGGGATCCGGGGCTCGACGAGGCGCAGGTGCGGATGCTGCAGAACACCGTGCGCGACTCCGGCGCCGCCGATCAGGTGGAGCGGATCATCGCCCACAACGTGCGGGTCGCGCGCGAGGCGCTCGCGGATGCCCCCCTCGGCGGCGCGGCCACCTCGGCTCTCGCGGACCTCGCCGAGCGGGTCACCCGCCGCGACGCCTGAGCGAGGGCCTTCAGAAGGCGAGGGCCTGCGCGATGCGCCGCACCTCGGACTTGCGCCCCGCGCGCAGCGCGGCGATGGGGGCGACGCCCAGGCTGTCCTCCTCCTCGAGGAGCCAGTGCATCGCCTCCTCGTCGCTGTAGCCGCTGTCGGCGAGCAGCATGAGGGTGCCGCGCAGTTCGTGCAGCGGCTCGCCCGCCTCGATGAAGTCGGCGGGCACCTGGAGCACCCCGTCGACGCGGATCGCGAGCAGGTGGCGATCCTCGATGAGACGACGCACGCGCCCCTGCGGAAGGCCGAGCGCCTCGACGAGGTCCGGGATGGTGAGCCACGCGGTGGGTTCGGTCACGTTCCTAGCGTGCCATGTCGCGACGGGGGCGACGGCGCAAGTCAAATGTTACGAACATGTAAACTCACATAACATCAGCCACGCTAATTGACACTGTTAATCATCTGTGACACGTTATCCCCCGAGGCACCACGCCCCCGAGGCCGGAGGGGAAGGCAGGTCAGGGATGTACGACACCGATGAGGCGACCGATCGGGCACGCACCGTGTTCGCGGGTCTCACCCCCACGGCGCTCCCCGCGGCACGCGTCCCGGCACGGCCCGCCCGCGAGCTCCCCGTGGGCTCCGCCCTCGGCAAGGGCATGATGGCGACCGTGCCGATCCTGCTCGCCGGCACGCTGACCGTCACGGGCGCCGTCGCCCCGGTGAACGCGACCCCCGCCGCCGAGCGCAAGCCGGCGAAGCCCAAGACCACGCTCGGCAGCACGGTGCGCGCCGCCGTCGCGGCCGCGACGTCCACCGTCAAGACCCAGGCGGCATCCGCCACCCCCACCACCTACACCGTCAAGGCGGGCGACACCGTCTCGTCGATCGCGGGACGCTACGGCCTCGCCACGGCGAGCGTGCTCGCCCTCAACGGCCTCGGCTGGAAGTCGCTCATCTTCCCCGGTCAGGTGCTCAAGCTCACGAGCGGCTCCGTCGCGCCCACCGCATCCACGGCCCCCGTCGCCACGACCGGCGGGCGCTACACGATCCAGAAGGGCGACACGATCAGCCGCATCGCGGCGCGTTTCGGCGTCTCGACCCAGTCGGTGCTCACCGCGAACGGCCTCAGCTGGTCGAGCATCATCTACCCCGGGCAGACGATCGCGATCCCCGGGGCGACCCTCGCGGCCGAGAACGTCTCCTCGGTGACGCCCACCACCGGCGTCGACGAGTCGGGCGACCCCGCCTCCACCCCGGTCGTCTCGACGCCCGCACCCGTGCTCACGACGAGCTACCTCATCAAGTCGGGCGACACGATCTCCTCGATCGCCAAGAAGTTCGGCGTCGGCATCCAGTCCATCCTCGACGCCAACGGGCTGGGCTGGTCGAGCATCATCTACGCCGGCCGCAGCCTGACCATCCCCGGCGTCAACGTCGTGCAGGACGGCAGCACGGTCACCCCGCTGAGCTCCGAGATGGCCGCCAACGCCCGCATCATCGTGCAGATCGGACGCGAGCTCGGGGTGCCCGACCGCGGCATCGTGATCGCCCTCGCCGCGGCGATGCAGGAGTCGAGCCTGCGCAACATCGACTACGGCGACCGCGACTCGCTCGGCCTTTTCCAGCAGCGTCCGAGCACGGGCTGGGGCACGCGCGAGCAGATCCTCAACGCCCCGCACGCGGCACGGCTCTTCTACGGCGGCCCGTCGAACCCCAACGCGGGCGTCACCCGCGGCCTGCTCGACATCCCCGGCTGGCAGTCGATGAGCCTCACCCAGGCCGCCCAGGCGGTGCAGATCTCGGCGTACCCGAACGCGTACGCGAAGTGGGAGACGAGCGCGACCGCATGGCTGGCTCAACTGGGCTGACGGAGCCGCTCGCCACGGTTCCCCTGGCGCCGCACCCCGTGTGGCATCCGGATGCGGACGACGGGCCCTCCTACACTCGAGAGGTGACCACCAGCACGACCGATCCGCTGATCGGCCGTCTCATCGACGGCCGCTATCAGGTGCGGTCGCGCATCGCCCGCGGCGGCATGGCCACCGTCTACCTCGCCACCGACCTGCGGCTCGAACGCCGCGTGGCCGTCAAGGTCATGCACGGCCACCTCGCCGACGACAGCCAGTTCAAGCAGCGCTTCATCCAGGAGGCGCGCTCGGCCGCCCGGCTCGCGCACCCCAACGTCGTGAACGTCTTCGACCAGGGCCAGGACGAGGACTCGGCGTACCTCGTCATGGAGTACCTGCCGGGCATCACCCTGCGCGAGCTGCTGCAGGAGCACGGCGCGCTCACCCCCGAGCAGACCATCGACATCACCGAGGCCGTGCTCTCGGGCCTCTCCGCGGCCCACAAGGCCGGCATCGTGCACCGCGACCTCAAGCCCGAGAACGTGCTGCTCGCGGATGACGGGCGCATCAAGATCGGCGACTTCGGGCTCGCGCGCGCGGCGTCCGCGAACACCGCGACCGGCGCCGCCCTGCTCGGGACGATCGCCTACCTCTCCCCGGAGCTCGTGACGCGCGGCATCGCCGACACCCGCAGCGACATCTACGCGGTCGGCATCATGATGTACGAGATGCTCACGGGCGAGCAGCCGTACAAGGGCGAGCAGCCCATGCAGATCGCCTACCAGCACGCGAACGACTCGGTGCCGCCGCCGTCGAACGCCAACGACGCCGTGCCCGCCGAGCTCGACGAGCTCGTGCTGTGGGCGACCGCGCGCGACCCGGAGGAGCGACCGCGCGACGCGCGCATCCTGCTCGACCAGGTGCGCGACACGGAGACCCTGCTGACCACGGCGCTGCCGACCGCGGCGACCGCCACCCAGAAGACCATGGTGCTGCCCTCGGCGCGGCAGAGCACGGCCGAGACGCAGGTGCTCGGCGGTCGGGCCCCGATCGCCCCGCAGGACACCGCCCCCGTGAGCCCCAACGCCGCGAAGCTCGGCGCGAAGGCCGCCTCCCGTCGTCGCCGGGGCCGGCTCGCCTTCGTGCTCGTGCTGCTGCTGACGCTCGCCGCGGGCGGCGCCGGCTGGTGGTTCGGTGCGGGCCCGGGCGCGCACGTGACGATCCCGGCGTCGGTCGTGAACATGAAGCCGGATGCGGCGCGCGAGCTGCTGGAGGGTCTCGGCATCGAGGTGGCGGCCGACACCCAGCAGGTCACCAGCATCGACGTGCCCGCCGACCTCGTCGCGGGTACCGACCCCGAACCCGGCACGAGCATCCGCAAGGGCACGGTGGTGACCCTGCAGGTGTCGATCGGGCCCGCCCCCACGACCCTGCCCGCCCTCGCGGGCATGAGCCTCTCCGACGCGACCACCGCGATCGGCACCGCGAACATGGTGCTCGACGAGGATGTGGTGCGCCAGTTCTCGGATCAGGACGAGGACGTCGTGCTCTCGGCCGCGGTCGGCGAGCTCGACGTCTCGGGCGGCTCCCCCGCGCTCGCCGCCGACCAGCAGCTCTACGAGGGGCAGACCGTCGCGCTCGTCGTGTCGGCGGGCCGGGTGCCCGACGTCGCGGGCCTGTCGATCGACGAGGCCACCGCGAAGCTCGTCGCCGTGGGCCTCACGGTCGACGCCGGCACCCAGCTCGACTGGAGCGAGGACATCGCCGAGGGCCTCGTCATCGGCATCGTGCCGCCCACCGGCCCGCTGCACCCCTCGGACGTGGTCGTGCTCGACGTCTCCCAGGGCCGCCAGCCGATCCCGGTGCCCGACATCGTCGGCCGCAGCTGGTACGAGGCACGCAAGACCCTGCAGGACGCGGGGCTCGGCTTCACCTACTGGAACAACGCGAGCGAGTTCATCGGCGAGGGCATCCCGAGCTCGGCGGTCGTCGTCGAGATCGACCCGGGTGCCGGCACCGAACTGCACCTGAACGACAAGGTGAAGGTGCGGCTCGCGGTCGGCTGACCTCACGCCGCTAGCATGGGGCCACCCGAGCTCTGGAGTCCCATGTTCCGCGCCCTCCTCCGCACGTCCCTGCTCGCCCTCGTGGCGTCCGCCCTCGTCATCGCTCCGGCCCAGACCCCGCGCGCATCCGCCGCGGAGGGCGAGCTCAGCCTGACCCTCTGGGTCGTCGTGCAGGGAGGCGCCGTCCCACCCAGCAGCTTCACGGTGACGGCTGTCGGCCCGACGACGG
The DNA here is from genome assembly GCF_003627075.1 of Protaetiibacter intestinalis. Lineage (NCBI taxonomy): Bacteria > Bacillati > Actinomycetota > Actinomycetes > Micrococcales > Microbacteriaceae > Protaetiibacter > Protaetiibacter intestinalis. The sequence goes on from NZ_CP032630.1 coordinate 2,922,363, forward strand.
TCGGCGGCCCCGCCACCACCCCCGATGCCACCCTGCAGACCGTGCCCGAGGGCGACTACACGCTCTCACTGCTCGGCACAGGACCCGCGCAGTACGGTTTCGTGCAGCTCGGGAACTGGGCGTGCAACGACGGCCCCACGTCGCTGCCCGTCGTCGCCGATGTCGTGAGCCTCGTCGAGGAGACCTCCGTCACGTGCACGGCGACCGTCCGGCAGTCGTCGGGGGCGATCACGATCAGCGCGTCCGTCGACGACCCCGGCTCGGTGTACATCGGCGGATCGACCAAGACCTTCTCGGGGCGCTACGACTGCGGGGGTGGATACACGGGGACCTTCTCCACCTTGACCACCGCCGCGCCCGTGACGGTCACGGGGATCGCGAGCGGCAGGACGTGCGCGGTCGTCGCGAATCGACCGAGTGGCTCGCTGCTCACCACCCTCGGCGACGTCGAATGGGGGGACCCGGTCGTGCCCATCCCGGTGGTCGTGACCGACCAGGGCACCTCGGCGTTGCCGATCGTCTACCGTCCCCTCGCCGTCGACACCGTCGAGGTCTCAGGCGTCGTCGACGGCCCCGGTGGCTACACGGGTGGCACGGGACGGGCCTTCCCGATCGCGTTCACGTGCGCCGACGTCTCGGGGACGACGATGTCCGGCACCGCCTCTCTCGACCTCACCGGCCCGCTCGCCCTGCGCCTGCCCGAAGGCTCCACCTGCACGCTCAGCGCCACGGCGAGCTACCTCGCGGGGGACTTCGACGCGAGCAGCTACGTCTGGACGGCGGCGGCGCAGGTCTCCCCCGCCACGTTCGCGGTCCCCGAGACGGGCGGGGTCGAGGTCGCGTTCCGCTACGCGGAGCTGCCGGCCGACGACCCCGATCCCGAGACGGATGCCGGACCCGCGGCCGCACCCGCGCTCGCCGACTCCGGTGCCGCCGAGACGATCACCGCGGGATGGCTCGGCGCGCTCGCCCTCGTCGCCGGACTGCTCCTGCTGGTCGCCACGAGGCACGGCAGCCGCGCCTGAGCCTCGTGGAGGCGCTCACCTCGCGGTGAGCTCCTCCGCACTGCGTCGCCCGCTCGCGGGGGCGCTCACCTCGCGGTGAGCTCCTCCGCGACGAGGAACGCGAGCTCGAGCGACTGCATGTGGTTCAGACGCGGGTCGCACAGCGACTCGTACTTCGTCGCGAGGGTCGCCTCGTCGATCTGCTCCGAGCCGCCGAGGCACTCGGTCACGTCGTCGCCGGTGAGCTCCACGTGGATGCCGCCCGGGTGGGTGCCCGCCGCGCGGTGCGCCTCGAAGAAGCCCCGCACCTCGTCGACCACGTCGTCGAAACGCCGGGTCTTGTAGCCGGTGGGCGTCGTGATGCCGTTGCCGTGCATGGGGTCGGTGACCCACAGCGGGGTCGCATCCATGCCCTTGATGGCCTCGAGCAGCGGCGGCAGCGCGTCGCGGATCTTGCCCGCCCCCATCCGCGTGATGAAGGTGAGACGCCCGGGCTCGCGCTCGGGGTCGAGCTTGTCGATGAGCTTCTCCATCGTCTCGACCGTCGTGGTGGGCCCGAGCTTGACCCCGATGGGGTTGCGGATGCGCGAGAAGTAGTCGACGTGCGCGCCGTCGAGCTCGCGCGTGCGCTCCCCGATCCAGAGGAAGTGGGCCGAGGTGTTGACGGGCGTGCCGTTGCGCGAGTCGATGCGGGTCATCGGGCGCTCGTAGTCCATGAGCAGACCCTCGTGGCCGGTGTAGAACTCGACGCGCTTGAGCTCGTCGAAGTCGGCTCCGGCCGCCTCCATGAAGCGGATGGCGCGGTCGATCTCCTTGGCGAGGCCCTCGTAGCGCTGGTTGGCCGGGTTCGACGCGAAGCCCCGGTTCCAGGAGTGCACCTGGCGGAGGTCCGCGAAGCCGCCCTGCGTGAAGGCGCGGATGAGGTTCAGCGTCGAGGCCGCCGTGTGGTACCCCTGCACGAGCCGACGCGGGTCGGCCTGGCGCGACTCGGGCGTGAAGTCGTAGCCGTTGACGATGTCGCCACGGTAGGCGGGCAGCGTGACGTCGCCGCGGGTCTCGAGGTCGCTCGAGCGGGGCTTCGCGAACTGCCCCGCCATCCGGCCCATCTTCACGATCGGCATGGAGGCGCCGTAGGTGAGCACGACCGCCATCTGCAGGAGCGTCTTGACCCGGTTGCGGATCTGCTCGGCGGTGGCGCCCGCGAAGGTCTCGGCGCAGTCGCCGCCCTGCAGCAGGAAGGACTCACCGCGGGCCGCATGCGCGAGGCGATCGCGCAGGATGTCGACCTCACCGGCGAAGACGAGCGGCGGCAGGCTCGCGATCTCGGCGGATGCCGCGCGCACCGCCTCCGGGTCGGCCCACTCCGGCTGCTGCTTGATGGGCAGGTTCCGCCAATAGTCGAGACCGGCGATCACGGAGGGATCTGCCTGCACGATGGTCTCGGTGGGGTCTACCACGGGTGGGTCCTCTGGTCGGATTGCGTCGGTGCGGGCGGACAGCCCAGCGCACCAGCCTAGCCGAGCGCCGGGGATGCCGCCGACTGCGGGCGGCCCTTGACGCTCGAGGCGTACACGTCGACGTACTCCTGGCCGCCGAGGTGCGAGAGCTCGTACATGATCTCGTCGGTGATGGAGCGCAGCACGAAGCGGTCGCCCTCCATCCCCGCGAAGCGCGAGAAGTCGATGGGCTCCCCGAACACGACCCCGACCCGGCGCACCTTGGGCAGCTTCGCGCCGACGGGCATGACCTTGTCGGTGTCGATCATCGCGACCGGGATGACGATGGCGCCCGACTCGAGCACCATGCGGGCGATGCCCGTGCGACCGCGGTACAGCCGCCCGTCGTGGCTGCGGGTGCCCTCGGGGTAGATGCCGAGCTGCCCGCCCGTGGCGAGGTGCTCCAGCCCGGTGTTGAGGGATGCCTCGGATGCCTTGCCGCCCGAGCGGTCGATCGGCAGCTGGCCGATGGCGAGGAAGAAGGTCTTCACGATCCAGCCGCGCAGGCCCCGGCCCGTGAAGTACTCGCTCTTGGCGAGGAAGCGGATCTGCCGGTCGACGACGAGCGGCAGGAACACCGAGTCGATGAAGGAGAGGTGGTTGCTCGCGAAGATCACGGCGCCCTTCGGCGGCACGTGCTCGGCACCGCGCACCCAGGGGCGGAACACCGAGAGCAGGAACGGGCCGACGATGACGTTCTTGAGGAACAGGTAGAACACTCCGCGACCTCCGAGCTCAGAGTCTAGGCCGCCGCGTGGGTGCGGGCGATGTCGGCCGCACCCACGACGCCGGCGTCGTTGACGAGCTCGGCCGTGGCGAAGTGCGGCTCGGGGTGGAAGCCCCGGGCGGGCAGGTGGGCGAGGTAGGCCTCGCGGATCGGGTCGAGCAGCAGCTCCCCGGCCGCCGCGACCCCGCCGCCGAAGACGAACACCTGGGGGTCGAGCACGGCGCTGAGGGATGCGGCCGCCTGGCCGAGCCAGCCGCCGAGCTCCCGCAGGGCGAACAGCGCGCCCGGGTCCTCGGCGACGATGAGCTCGTAGACGAGGTGGCCGTCGAGCTCGCCGTGCTCGTCGCGCGCGGCGGCGAGCGCCTGGCCGATGCCGCGCTGGTCGGCGATCTCGTTCGCGAAGCGCAGCAGGGCGCGGCCCGAACCGTACTGCTCGATGCAGCCGCGCTGCCCGCAGCCGCACGGCAGCCCGCCCGGTACGACGCGCATGTGGCCGATCTCGGCGGCCGCGCCGAAGCCCCCGCGCAGCAGGTGCCCCTCGGTGACGATCGCCCCGCCGACGCCCGTGCCGATCGTCAGCAGCGTCATGTCGCGGTAGCCGCGCCCGGCGCCGAAACGGTACTCCGCCCATCCGGCGGCGTTGGCGTCGTTGTCGATCGTGATGTCGAGCCCGGGCAGCCGCTCCGAGAGGTCGGCGCGCAGCGGCTCGCTGCGCCACGGGATGTTGGGGGTGTAGTAGACGGTCGACTGCGCCGCGTCGATGAAGCCGGGGGCGGCGACCCCTACGCCCGCGACCTGCTCCCCCGCGCGCAGCGTCTCGACGACGTCGACGACCGCCTGGATGATGGCGGCGCCGTCTCCCGCGGGGGTCGGGCGGCGCTCCTGGCGCACGATGGTGCCGTCTTCGGCGACGAGTCCGCCCGCGATCTTGGTCCCGCCGATGTCGATTCCGATGGCATGCACGAGCCACGAGTCTAGCCAGAGGCCGGGTTCGGACGGCGCGAACGGGTGACACGCCGGGTTACAGTGGAAGCACACCCGACCCGCACCGGTACCGAAGGAGTTGCCGTGAACGAGATCTACGTCCCTGCCGCCGTCCCAGCCGACCCGGAGGCGAACGCGACCGACCTGCTCGTCGACCGTCTCGCGATCAGCCCCGATGCCCCGCTGTTCTCGCTCCCGACCGCCGACGGCGGCTGGGAGGACATCACGACCGCGGAGTTCCACCGCCAGGTCGTCGCCCTCGCGAAGGGCCTCATCGCCGCCGGCATCCAGCCCGGCGAGAAGATCGGCTTCATCTGCCGCACCCGCTACGAGTGGACGCTCGTCGACTTCGCCACCTGGTTCGCCGGCGCGGTGCTCGTGCCGATCTACGAGACCTCCGCCCCCGCGCAGATCGCCTACACGCTCTCGGACTCGGGCGCCACGGCGCTCATCGTCGAGAACGCCGAGCACTTCGCCCGCTTCGACGAGGTCGCCGCCGATCTCCCCCAGGTCACGAAGGTGTGGCAGCTGGGCCTCGGCGACCTCGAGAAGCTGTCCGCAAGCGGCACCGAGGTCTCGGACGAGCTGGTCGAGGAGCGTCGCAGCGCGGCGAAGGGCTCCGACCTCGCGACCCTCATCTACACCTCCGGCTCGACGGGCACCCCGAAGGGCTGCATCCTCACCCACTCGAACTTCGTCGAGACCTCGCGCAACGCGGCCGCGGTCATGCCGGAGGTCGTCGCCCCCGGCGCCTCGACGCTGCTGTTCATCACGACGGCGCACGTGTTCGCGCGCTTCATCGCGGTGCTGAGCGTGCACACCGGCGTCAAGGTCGGCCACCAGGCCGACACCAAGCAGCTGCTGCCAGCGCTCGGGAGCTTCAAGCCGACGTTCCTGCTCGCGGTGCCGCGCGTGTTCGAGAAGGTCTACAACTCGGCGGAGCAGAAGGCGACGGCGGGCGGCAAGGGCAAGATCTTCCACCAGGCGGCCGATGTCGCGATCGCGCACTCGAAGGCGCTCGACGCCGGGCACGTGCCGCTCGGCCTGAAGATCAAGTTCGCGATCTTCGACAAGCTCGTCTACTCGAAGCTGCGTGCCGCGATGGGCGGCAACGTCGCCTACGCCGTCTCGGGATCCGCGCCGCTCGGCCTCCGCCTCGGCCACTTCTTCCGCAGCCTCGGGGTGAAGATCCTCGAGGGCTACGGCCTCACGGAGACCACGGCACCCGCGACCGTGAACATCGTCTCGAAGTTCAAGATCGGCACGGTGGGCCCCGCGCTCCCGGGCGTCGGCATCCGGATCGCGGATGACGGCGAGGTGCTCGTGAAGGGCGTCGACGTCTTCGGCGGCTACTGGAACAAGCCCGAGGAGACCGCTGCGGTCTTCTCGGACGGCTGGTTCCACACGGGCGACATCGGCGCCCTCGACGAGGACGGCTACCTGACGATCACGGGCCGCAAGAAGGAGATCCTGGTGACGGCGGGCGGCAAGAACGTCGCCCCGGCCGCCCTCGAGGACCCGATCCGCGCCAACCCGATCGTCGGCCAGGTCGTCGTGGTGGGCGACCAGAAGCCGTTCATCTCGGCGCTCATCACGCTCGACCCCGAGATGCTCCCGGTGTGGCTCAACAACAACGGCGAGGCGGGCGACATGTCGCTCGAGGAGGCGGCGAACAACCCCAAGGTGCAGGCGGAGGTGCAGCGGGCGATCGACGCGGCCAACGCCCGGGTGTCGCGCGCGGAGTCGATCCGCAAGTTCCAGATCCTGCCGATCGAGTTCACCGAGGCGAGCGGTCACCTCACCCCGAAGATGTCGATCAAGCGCGCCGTCATCGTCAAGGACTTCGCGCCGCAGATCGAGGCGCTCTACGCGGGCGCCCCGGCCACGCAGGGCATCTCGGTCACCGGCTGATCAGCGGGCGAACCAGTCGGCCTGACGGATGGCGCGCATCGCCTCGCGCTTGGTGTCGGGCTCGAGCCCCTCGATGTAGAGCTTCCCCTCGAGGTGGTCGCACTCGTGCTGGAGGGCCTGGGCCATCAGGCCCTCGCCCTCCAGGACGACCTCGTCGCCGTCGACGTCGACGCCCGTCACGCGCGCCCAGGGGTGGCGCAGCCGCGGGAAGTAGAAGCCGGGCACCGAGAGGCAGCCCTCGTCGACGAGCTCGGGCTCCCCCGCGACCTCGAGCACGGGGTTGAGGACGTAGGCGATGTCGCCGTCGATGTTGACGCTGAAGGCGCGCAGCCCGACGCCGATCTGGGTCGCGGCGACGCCCGCACGGCCGGGCAGGGCGACGCTGTCGACGAGGTCCTCGACGAGGGCGCGCACGCGCGGGTCGCCGGGGTCGGCGATGGGGTCGGTCTTCGAGCGGAGGACGGGGTCGCCGAAGAGGCGGATCTGTCGTTCGGTCATGCGTTTCTGCTGGTCGGGAGGCCGTCCATGACGATCGCGGCGAGCTCGCGAGCGGAGGCCCGGGTGAAGGGTTTGAGCAGGTTCCAGCGCACCACGGAGCCGGCGGCCAGCTCGGGGTCGTACGGCATCCGCACGACCGCCCGCACGCGCGAGGAGAAGTGCGCGTCGATCTCGTCGAGCTTGACGAGGTTCGTGCCCTGGGTGGCGGTGTTGATGGCGACGACCGCGTTGCGCACGAGGTGGCCGTAGTTGTTCGCCTCGAGCCAGGTGAGGGTCTCGGAGGCGAGGCGGGCCTCGTCGACGCTGCCGCCGGAGACGACGACGATCGAGTCGGCGCGCTGGAGGGTGGCGCGCATCACGGAGTGCACGATGCCGGTGCCGCAGTCGGTGAGGCAGATGGAGTAGTAGCGCGTGACGAGGTCGGCGACGACGTTGTAGTCGTTCTCGTCGAAGGCCTCGGACAGCAGCGGGTCGGTGTCGGAGGCGAGCACGTCGAGGCGGGTCTCGTCGCGCGAGACGTGGCTCGAGAACTCGTTGAAGTCCTTGATGGCGGCGGCGTGGGTGACGATGTCGCGCACGGTCGAGCGGGTCTGCTTGGCGACCCGCTCGGAGAGCGTGCCCCGGTCGGGGTTCGCGTCGACGGCGATGATGCGGTCCTCGCGCACATCGGCGAGCGCCATGCCGAGCAGGGTCGTGATGGTGGTCTTGCCGACGCCGCCCTTGCGGGTGAGCACGGGCACGAAGCGCGTTCCGCCCTCCAGCCGCTTCGCGATGCGGGCGTCGAGCGCCTTGCGCTCGCGCACCTTGGCCGAGTCGCCGAGGTTCACGAGGTGCAGGGTGCTCGCGTAGACGAACGACGGCCAGGCGCCCTCGGGGGCGTGCTTGGTGTGCCGCGGCTCGATGAGCCGGTCGGCCGTGAGCATCGCCGCGGGCTCGGGGCTCGTCGCGACGCGGCCACGGCCGCGGCGGCTGTAGAGCTCCTCGTCGCCCGGCAGGGGCACGATCGGCACCTCGTCGGTGGGCACGGTCTCCTCGTCGGCGACGTGCACGATGTCGGAGACCACCTCGATCGAGACCGTGCCGGTCCCCGGCTCGGCGACCACCGGCAGCACGGATCCCGGCGTCGCCACCACCTGGTCGAGGGCGAGCTCCACCTCGTCCTCGGGGGTCTCGTGCGGGCGCGCGGGCAGCTCGACCGAGAAGGTGAGACTGTCGGGGAGCGCGGATGCGGACGGGCCGCCCTCGGCGGGCTCCGCGAGGGCACCTCCGTCGTCGGGGTCCTCCCCCGTGTTCCGCACCATGGGCTGACCTTACTCGACCACGACCAGCAGGTCTCCGGCGTCGACCTGCTGGGTGAGGGGGATCGCGAGGCGCACCACGCGACCGGCGACGGGGGTCGTGATGGCGGCCTCCATCTTCATCGCCTCGATCGTCGCGACGGGCGTACCCGCCTCCACGACATCCCCCTCGGCGACCTTGAGGGTGACGACGCCCGAGAACGGTGCCGCGACCTGCCCGGGCTTGCCGGGTTCGGCCTTCTCCGCGCTCGCCGTCTTCACCGAGATGCCGCGGTCGCGGACGAAGACGGGGCGCAGCTGCCCGTTGAGGGTCGTCATGACGGTGCGCATGCCCTTGTCGTCGGCCTCGCCGATCGCCTCGAGCCCCACGAACAGGCTCACGCCCGGACCCATGTGCACGGTGTGCTCGACGCCCTGCCTGAGGCCGTAGAGGTAGTCGACCGTGTCGAGGTTGGAGAGGTCGCCGTACTGCTCGCGCACCTCCTCGAACTGCTTGGTGGGCGCGGGGAACAGCAGCCGGTTGAGCGTCGCGCGCCGGGTACGGGAGTCGCCCGCGAGGGCCGCCGCATCCTCGGGGCTCAGGTCCTCGACCCCGATGCGCACCTCGCGACCGCTCAGCACCTTGCTGCGGAACGGCTCCGGCCAGCCGCCCGGCAGGTCGCCGAGCTCGCCCGCCATGAAGCCGATGACGGAGTCGGGGATGTCGTACTTGTCGGGGTTCTGCTCGAAGTCGGCCGGGTCGGCGTTCGTCGCGGCGAGCTGCAGGGCGAGGTCGCCGACGACCTTCGAGGAGGGGGTGACCTTGGTGGGGCGGCCGAGGATGCGGTTGGCCGCCGCGTACCAGTCCTCCACCTTCTCGAACTGGTCGCCGAGTCCGAGGGCGATCGCCTGCTGGCGCAGGTTCGAGAGCTGTCCGCCGGGGATCTCGTGGTGGTACACGCGGCCGGTCGGGCCGGGCAGGCCCGACTCGAAGGGCTTGTAGGCGCGGCGCACGGCCTCCCAGTAGGGCTCGAGGTCGCTCACAGCCTCGAGCGAGAGGCCCGTGTCGCGGTCGGTGTGGGCGGTCGCGGCGACGAGGGCCGAGAGGCTCGGCTGGGAGGTGGTGCCGGCCATCGGCGCCGAGGCCGCGTCGACGGCATCCGCTCCGGCGCGGCTCGCCGCGAGCAGGGTCGCGAGCTGGCCGCCCGCCGTGTCGTGCGTGTGCACGTGCACGGGCAGGCCGAAGTTCTCGCGCAACGCCGCCACGAGCTTCTCGGCGGCACCGGCGCGCAGCAGACCGGCCATGTCCTTGATCGCGAGGATGTGGGCGCCCGCGTCGACGATCTGCTCGGCGAGACGCAGGTAGTAGTCGAGCGTGTAGAGCTGCTCGGCGGGGTCGAGCAGGTCGGCCGTGTAGCAGAGCGCCACCTCGGCGACCGTCGTGTTCGTCGCGAGCACCGCGTCGATGGCGGGGCGCATCTGGTCGACGTCGTTGAGCGCGTCGAAGATGCGGAAGACGTCGACGCCCGTCGCGGCGGCCTCCTGCACGAAGGCCTCGGTGACCTGCGTCGGGTACGGGGTGTAGCCCACCGTGTTGCGGCCGCGCAGCAGCATCTGGATGGCGATGTTCGGCAGCGCCTCGCGCATCGCGCCGAGTCGCTCCCACGGGTCCTCGCCGAGGAAGCGCAGCGCGACGTCGTAGGTGGCGCCACCCCACGCCTCGACCGAGAGCAGGCCCGGGGTGAGGCGCGCGAGGTAGGGCATGACGGCGACGAGGTCCTTGGTGCGCACGCGCGTGGCGAGCAGCGACTGGTGGGCGTCGCGGAAGGTCGTGTCGGTGACGGCGAGCGCGGTCTGGGCGCGCAGCGCCGACGCGAACCCGGCGGGGCCGAGCTCGAGCAGCCGCTGGCGCGAGCCGGCCGGCGCGGGCTGCGTGAGGTCGACGACCGGCAGCTTGAGGGCGGGGTCGATCGCACCGCCCCCGTCGCCGTTCGGATGGTTGACGGTCACGTCGGCGAGCCAGTTGAGGATCTTGGTGCCGCGGTCGCGCGACTCGCGCCCGCGCACGAGCCACGGGCGCTCCTCGATGAACGAGGTCGACACGTCGCCCGCAAGGAAGTCGGGGTCGTCGAACACCGCCTGCAGGAACGGGATGTTGGTCGCCACGCCCCGCAGCCGGAACTCGGCGAGGCCACGACGTGCGCGGCGCACGGCGGACGGGAAGTCGCGCCCGCGGCAGATCATCTTGACGAGCATCGAGTCGAAGTACGGCGAGACCTGCGCACCCGCGGCCACCGTGCCGCCGTCGAGGCGGATGCCGGCACCGCCCGGCGAACGGTAGGTGGTGATCTTGCCGGTGTCGGGGCGGAAACCGGCGGCCGGGTCCTCGGTCGTGATGCGGCACTGGATGGCGAAGCCGCGCGGCTGCAGTTCCTCCTGGTGGAGGCCCAGCTCCTCGAGGGTCTCCCCCGCGGCGATCCGCATCTGCGCCTGCACGAGGTCGACGTCGCTGACCTCCTCGGTGACCGTGTGCTCGACCTGGATGCGCGGGTTCATCTCGATGAACACGTGCTGTCCGGCGCGCTCCCCCGCGGTGTCGAGCAGGAACTCGACGGTGCCCGCGTTCACGTAGCCGATCGACTTCGCGAAGGCGATGGCGTCCCGGTACATCGCCTGGCGGATCGACTCGTCGAGGTTCGGGGCGGGCGCGATCTCGACGACCTTCTGGTGGCGCCGCTGCACCGAGCAGTCGCGCTCGAAGAGGTGGATGGTCTCACCCGTCGCGTCGGCGAGGATCTGCACCTCGATGTGGCGGGGCCGCACGACGGCCTGCTCGACGAACATTGTCGGGTCGCCGAAGGCGCTGTCCGCCTCGCGCATCGCCGCCTCGAGCGCGGGACGCAGCTCCTCGCGCGTGTCGACGCGCCGCATCCCGCGACCGCCGCCGCCCGCGACCGCCTTCGCGAAGACGGGGAAGCCGATCTCGTCGGCGCCGCGCAGCAGCTCCTCGATGTCGGTCGTGGCCGGGGTCGACATGAGCACCGGGACGCCCGCCGCGATGGCGTGCTCCTTCGCGGTGACCTTGTTGCCCGCCATCTCGAGCACGTGCTCGCCGGGGCCGATGAAGGTGATGCCGTTGGCGGCCGCCGCGGCCGCGAGCTCGGGGTTCTCGGAGAGGAAACCGTAGCCGGGGTAGATCGCGTCGGCCCCGGACTCCTTGGCCACCCGGATGATCTCGTCGACGTCGAGGTACGCCCGGACCGGGTGCCCCTCCTCGCCGATCAGGTAGGCCTCGTCCGCCTTGAGGCGGTGCATGGAGTTGCGGTCCTCCCAGGGGTAGACCGCGACCGTGCGCGCCCCCAGCTCGTACGCCGCGCGGAAGGCGCGGATGGCGATCTCGCCACGGTTGGCCACGAGGATCTTCGAGAACATGCGGTCCTTTCCTCCCGGCGGGCCGGGCCTTCGGAGGGGGTTTGGCTTCTCTCAGACTAGTGAAGGTAGGCTGCCTTCTCGTGCATGTCCTCAGCGTCAGCTCCCTCAAGGGGGGCGTAGGGAAGACGACGGTGACGCTCGGGCTCGCATCCGCGGCCTTCGCGCGCGGGATCTCGACCCTCGTGGTCGACCTCGACCCGCAATCGGATGTGTCGACCGGCATGGACATCAACGTCGCCGGTCATCTCAACGTCGCGGACGTGCTCGCCTCGCCGAAGGAGAAGATCGTGCGCGCCGCGATCGCCCCCTCCGGCTGGACGCGCGGGCGCACCGGCAAGATCGACGTGCTCATCGGATCGCCCTCCGCGATCAACTTCGACGGACCGCATCCGTCGATCCGCGACATCTGGAAGCTCGAGGAGGCGCTCGCGCACCTCGAGAAGGAGTACGAGCTCGTGCTCATCGACTGCGCGCCGTCGCTCAACGCGCTCACCCGCACGGCGTGGGCGGCCTCCGACCGCGTCGTCGTGGTGACGGAGCCGGGCCTGTTCTCGGTGGCGGCGGCCGACCGCGCGCTGCGCGCGATCGAGGAGATCCGCCGCGGCATCTCCCCGCGCCTGCAGCCGCTCGGCATCATCGTCAACCGCGCGCGCGTGCAGTCGCTCGAGCACCAGTTCCGCATCAAGGAGCTGCGCGACATGTTCGGGCCGCTCGTGCTCTCGCCCCAGCTGCCCGAGCGCACCTCGCTGCAGCAGGCCCAGGGCGCCGCGAAGCCGCTGCACGTCTGGCCGGGCGAGGGCGCCCAGGAGATGGCGCACAACTTCGACCTGCTGCTCGAGCGCGTGCTGCGCACCTCGAAGCTCGCCGAGGTGCAACCCTCCTAGCGGGATCCGCTCAGCTGGCGGCGCGCTTCGCGCGGCGGGCGGCGAGCTCGTCGGAGGGGTCGGGGCTCGTGGAGTCCAGCTCGACGAGGCTCGACTCGACCTCGCGCAGCACCTTGCCGACGGCGATGCCGAAGACGCCCTGCCCGCGGCTCACGAGGTCGATGACCTCGTCGTCGGAGGTGCACAGGTACACGCTCGCGCCGTCGGACATGAGGGTCGTCTGGGCGAGGTCGTTGACGCCCGCCTCGCGCAGCTGCCCGATGGCGGTGCGGATCTGCTGCAGCGAGATGCCGGTGTCGAGCAGGCGCTTGACGAGCTTGAGCACGAGGATGTCGCGGAAGCCGTAGAGGCGCTGCGAGCCGGAACCGGCCGCCCCGCGGATGGTGGGCTCGACGAGCTCGGTGCGGGCCCAGTAGTCGAGCTGGCGGTAGCTGATGCCGGCGGCGCGGGCCGCGACGGTGCCGCGGTAGCCGGTCGTGTCGTCGAGGTCGGGCAGCCCGTCGGTGAAGAGGAGTCCGAGGTCGTAGCGGGGCCCCGCGTCGCGGGCGCTCTGCTCGCCGGTGTCGCTCATGTCGACCGTCCTCCCTGTGCGCCGTAACCCTCAGGTTGAAGTTGAGGTTCAGGCTCGCTGCTGATGTCCACGGTACCCACCCGAGAGGGCACCATCAATCACATCCGCACGAGCGCTCGGCGTGTCGCGCGAAAAGTGCGCCCCGCGGCTCAGAGCCGGCCGAGCGCGGACCGGATGAGGCTCGAGCGCACGACCTCGAGCTGCCCCGCGATCTCGCGGGCCAGCTCCTGCGCCTTCGCCCGGCTGGAGGCGTCCTTGCGGCGCGCGATCGGGATGAGCGCCGACTCGATGAGACCGAGCTCGCGCTCCGCGGCGGCGCGGAATCCCCGCAGGTGCCGGGGTTCGATGCCCGAACGCTGCAGCTCGACGAGCGACCGGAGCACGGCGAGCGAGTCCTCGCCGTAGTGGTCGGCCGGCACGATGAGCGACGCCGAGATCGCATCCTGCAGCAGCATGGCGTTCGCGCCCGCCTCGCGGATGAGCTCCTCGCGCGACAGCCGCCGTTCGCTCGGCAGCATCGACGGCGCGGTCACGGTGACCCCGCCCGGCAGCACGGGCTCGCGCCCCGCATCCAACTCGGCGAGGTAGCCGCGGATGACCTTGAGCGGCAGGAAGTAGTCGCGCTGCATCGAGAGCACGAGCCGCAGCCGCTCGACATCGGCGGCCGAGAACTTGCGATAGCCGGACTCGGTGCGGCTCGGGGTGATGAGCTGACGCTCCTCGAGGAAGCGCAGCTTCGACGGCGTGAGGTCCGGGAACTCCGGGTTCAGCCGGGCGAGCACCTGCCCGATGCTCAGAAGAGGAGAAGCGCCCGCCGCGCGGGCTGCCGTTGCCGCCGGCATCAGGCGGTCGTACCGCGGTCGGCCCGCGAGGCGTAGAACGTCAGTCGGAACTTGCCCACCTGCACCTCGGCGCCGTCGCTCAGCAGAGCCGAGTCGATGCGCACGCCGTCGAAATAGGTGCCGTTGAGCGAGCCGAGGTCGCGCACCTGGAAGGCGGATCCGGTGCGGACGAACTCGGCGTGACGGCGCGACACGGTCACGTCGTCGAGGAAGATGTCGGCGTCGGGGTGGCGGCCCGCGACCGTCACATCCGCGTCGAGGAGGAAGCGCGCGCCCACGTTCGGCCCGCGACGCACGACCAGCAGGGCCGACCCCGACGGCAGCGCCGCGATCGCCTCCTGCTCCTCGCCGGAGACGGACTCCATGGCGGCGAGCTGATTGCGGAAGTCGTCGGTGAAGTGCGCCGTCGTATCGTTCGACACGGGATCCGGCGCGGCAGGGGTGTTGACCGCATCGGATGGGACCGATTCGGGTCGGTCAGTGGCGTCGTCGACCATGGCGCCCTCCTTCAGTCCCCCAGAGTATCCGATGGGGCCGCGTCCGCCACCCGTGGAATCCGCACGAGACGAGCGGTCTCGACGAGGTAGATCACACCGGCCCACCAGTAGAGGAACGCGCCCCACAGGGCGAGCGCCCAGCCCACCGGATCGCTGTAGGCGGCGAGGTCCGGGAAGGCCCGCCCGAGCACGAGGGTGGGCAGCGCGAACAGCAGCGCGAAGGTCGCCACCTTGCCGAGATGGTGCACCGGCAGCGGTCCGTAGCCGAAGTTCGCGAGCACGATCCCCATGACGACGAGCGTCACATCGCGCAGCACGATGACGATCACGAGCCACCACGGCAGGAAGTGCTGCCAGGCGAGACCGATGAGCGTCGAGAAGATGAACAGCCGGTCGACCGCCGGATCGAGCAGCTGCCCGACGCGGCTCACCTGGTCGAAGCGCCGCGCGATCCAGCCGTCGACGAAGTCGGTGAGGCTCGAGACGACGATGACGAGCAGCGCCCAGCCGAACTGGGAGGTGCCCAGCAGCCACAGGAAGACAGGGATGAGGACGAGGCGGACGACGCTCAGCACATTGGGGATCGTCACCACCCGCGTGCTCACCGTGCCCATCCGACCTCCTTCGCGGCGAGTCTAGCGACGCCTAGGATTCCCGCATGACCCCGTTGCACGTCGTCGTGCTCGTCGCCGCCGCGGCGAGCGCGTTCTGCTGGATCGCCTCGCTCGTCACGCGCGACACCTCGTGGGTCGACCGGCTGTGGTCGGTCGTGCCGGTCGTCTACGTGTGGATCCTCGCGGGCTTCTCCGGATTCGCGGATGCGCGACTCGTCGTGATGGCCGTGCTCGTGACGCTGTGGGGCGCCCGGCTCACCTTCAACTTCGCCCGCAAGGGCGGCTACTCGGGTGTCGAGGACTACCGCTGGGCCGTGCTGCGCGGGCGGATGTCTCCCCTCGCGTTCCAGGCGTTCAACCTGTTCTTCATCGTGCTGTACCAGATGACGCTGCTCGTGCTCATCACGCTGCCCGCGCTCACGGCTCTCGAGCACCCGACGCCCTTCGGGCCGCTCGACGCCGCGCTCGCCGTGCTGTTCCTCGCCGCCCTCGCGGGCGAGACGGTCGCCGACCAGCAGCAGTGGGACTTCCACGCCGTCAAGAAGGCGGAGGTGGCGGCGGGCCGCGAGCCCTCGCCCCGCTTCGTGCAGACCGGCCTCTGGCGCTTCTCGCGGCATCCGAACTTCTTCTTCGAGCAGAGCCAGTGGTGGATCCTGTTCCTGCTCGGCGCCTCGGCCGCGGGCACCGTCGTGCTGTGGACGGTCGTGGGGCCGGCGCTGCTGACCGTGCTGTTCGTCGGGTCGACGATCTTCACCGAGTCGATCACGCGCTCCAAGTACCCCGAGTACGCCGAGTACCAGGCGCGGGTCTCGCCGATCGTGCCGTGGTTCCCGCGTCAGGCGCGCGTAGCGGCTCCCACCACTTGAGCGCAAGGGGTTTTCGCGATTCGCGGGCCGACGGTTGACTGACCACGGTCGAACGGACGCCCCCGGCACCCCGGCGGGCGCCACGACCGGGAACCGCTCCCCCACGCGGGGTGCGGAGAAGGAGACGCCACCATGAACATCCTCGGCATCATCATCGCGATCATCGCCATCGTGCTCCTGTTCACGGGAGGGTTCGTCCAGTCGCTCAACTTCCTGCTGTGGGTGGGGATCGTGCTGCTGGTCATCGCGGCAATCGTGTTCCTGCTGCGCTTCATCAGCGGACGCCGCGTGTAACCGAGCGGCTCGGCCGATGCCGGGTGCGGACTCGCCGTCTCGGACGGTGGCCGCACCCGGCATCGGCGTTAGCGTGGGGACATGTCGTGCATCCGCTTCAACACCCCCGCCCAGCGCGCGCAGCTGAAGGCCCTCGCGCCCAGCATGGTGACGGCCGAGGAGATCGCGGCCCGGCATCCGGCGCCCGAGATGACGGAGTCGAAGGTCCGGCGACTGCGGCTGCTCGCGGCGGATGCGAACCCCAAGATCCGCGAGTCGGCGGCGAGTTCGTACCACACGCCCGTCGAGGTCTTCGAGGCGCTGTCGCACGACTCCGACGAGGGGGTGCGCGCGTGCGTCGCCCGCAACAACGCCGCGCCGTGCGACGTGCTGCGCGAGCTGGCGCACGACGACTCGGCGACCGTGCGCGGCTGGGTCGCGGTGAACTACTTCGTGCCCGCGGATGTCATGGCCGAGCTCGCGGAGGACCCGGACGACACGGTGCGGGGCCTCGTCGCCTGGAAGAGCTCGCTCGCCGCCGAGTCGGGCGACGCGCTCGTCAGCGCCTGATCGCGGCCGCGAGCTCGGGGTCGAGCTCGGCGAGGGCGGTGCGGCCGGCGGGCCAGCCCGCCTCGAGACCGGGATGCAGGGGCAGCCGCTCGACCTCGTCGAACGCCACCCAGCGCAGCGACACGCTCTCCGCGTCGCCGATGACCGGCTCGAAGAACTCGAGCGCGCGGCCGTAGACGGTCGTGTACGACCAGTAGCCGAGATCCCACACCGACTCGCCGAGCACCGCCACGAGCTCGCTCGGCACGCCCGCCTCCTCGTCCGCCTCGCGCAGCGCCCCCGCGACGGCGGACTCGTGCTCGTCGTGACGGGCGCCGCCCGGGATGCCCCAGGTGCCGCCCAGGTGGCTCCACTCGGCGCGCAGCTGCAGCAGCACACCGGCCTCCGGGTGCGCGAGCAGCAGCCCGGCGGCACCGAAGCGCCCCCAGTACCGGCCCTGCGGACCGTCGACCCAGGCATCCCCGGGGCCGTGCGCGCGCCGGGCACGCGGGTCGTGCGGGGCCCGGGTCATGCCGCCAGCCTAACCGGGTGCGGTATCCGGGGTGCGGCGTAGGCTCCCCCGCATGGCTCGCAGCATCGTCCCCCCGTACCTGCTCGCCCGCCTCGCGACGGCCGACGCGGAGCGGTTCCCCGCGGCGACGGCGGCCGCGCGCCGCACGCTGCGCATGGACGCCCCGCGCAAGGCCGCACGGCTCACGCTGAGCGTCGACGGCGACTCGCTCGTCGCCGAGCTCTCGGACGCCCCCGACCGCGAGGTGTCGGATGCGGGCGGCCGCGAGGTCCTGCCGGGTCGCGTCGTCCGGCGCGAGGGGCAGGAGCCCTCCGGCGACGTGGCCGCCGACGAGGCCTACGACGGTCTCGGGGCCACCTTCGACCTGTTCTCGGAGGTCTTCGGGCGCAACTCGATCGACGACGCCGGCCTGCCGCTGCGGGCGACGGTGCACTACGGGCGCCTCTACGACAACGCCTTCTGGGACGGCGAGCGCATGGTGTTCGGCGACGGCGACGGCGAGGTGTTCCAGCGCTTCACCCGTTCGCTGAGCGTCATCGGGCACGAGCTCGCCCACGGCGTCACGCAGTTCTCCTCGGGCCTCGAGTACCACGACCAGCCCGGGGCGCTCAACGAGTCGATCTCGGACGTGTTCGGCGCGCTCGTGGAGCAGTACGCGCGGCGGCAGACGACCGCCGAGGCGAGCTGGCTCGTCGGCGAGGGGCTCTTCACGCCCGCCGTGGAGGGGCGGGCGCTGCGTTCGATGCGGGAGCCCGGCACCGCCTACGACGACGACGTTCTCGGCAAGGATCCGCAGCCGGCGCACCTCGACGACTACATCACGACGCGGGACGACGACGGCGGCGTGCACCTGAACTCCGGCATCCCGAACCGCGCCTTCGTGCTCGCGGCCGACGCGCTCGGCGGGCACGCCTGGGAACGCGCCGGGGTCATCTGGTACGACACCCTGACGGGCGGCCTGAACCCGGCGGTCGACTTCGCGGGCTTCGCCGCCGCCACGGCGCGGGCCGCGGCGGCGCGTTACGGTGAGGTGTCGGCGGAGGTCGACGCGGTGCGTGCCGGTTGGGACGGTGTGGGAGTGACGATCGATGGCGGACGGGCCTGACCCCGAGGCGACGCCCGGCAGCGCGCCCGACGCCCCCGCGGTCGCCATCCGGGTGACCCGCACGGGCGGCATCGCCGGCATCCGCCGCGGCTGGCGGGTCGAGTCGGGCGAACCGGACGGCTGGGCGGGACTCGTCGACGCCTGCCCGTGGGACGAGGGTGCGGTGCCCGACGGCGCCGACCGCTTCACCTGGTGCATCGAGGTGCACGCGCCCGAGCCGGAGCGTCGGGCCGAGGTGCCCGAGACGGCCATGCGCGGCCCGTGGCGCGAGCTCGTCGAGCGCGTGCGCGACGAGGGCGAGCCGGTGCGCGCCCGCCGGGGAGGCGCGGATGCCTGAGCCGGGGGTGCGCATCGACGCGTGGCTGTGGGCGGTGCGGGTGACGAAGTCGCGGTCGGCCGCGACGGCGCTCTGCAAGGCCGGCCACGTGAAGATCGCGGGCGACAACGCGAAGCCCGCCCAGACGGTGCGCCCGGGCGTCGAGGTGCGCGTCGTGACCGGCCACGGCACGCGCATCCTCGTGGTGCGCCAGCTGCTCGTGAAGCGGGTGAGCGCGGCGCTCGCCGCGGCGGCGTTCGACGACCTCACGCCCGCTCCCCCGCCGAAGGAGGAGCGCACGGTGTTCGCGGTGCGCGACCGCGGCGCGGGCCGCCCCACCAAGCGCGACCGTCGCGAGATCGAGCGACTCCGCGGCCACTGAGCGGCGGCGGAACCGGCGGGGCCTACTCGGCGGCTCTACTCTGCGGGCAGCGCCTGCTCGATCGCGGCGATGACCTCGGGGGCGTCGGGCTGCGTCTTCGGACGGAACCGGGTGACCGAACCGTCGGGGGCCACGAGGAACTTCTCGAAGTTCCAGGTGACGCGCCCGGCCTTGCCCTCGGCATCCGGCACCTGGGTGAGGGCGGCGTACAGCGGGTGCTTGTGCCAGCCGTTGACGCGCGTCTTCTCCATGAGCGGGAAGGTCACGCCGTAGGTCGTGGAGCAGAACTCCTTGATCTCCTCGGCGGAGCCCGGCTCCTGACCCATGAACTGGTTGCACGGGAAGCCGAGCACGGTGAACCCGCGGTCCTCGTACTGCTTCTGCAGCTCCTCGAGCTTCTCGTACTGCGGGGTGTTGCCGCAGCGGGAGGCGACGTTCACGACCATGACGGCCTTGTCGCCGAGCGCGGCGAGGGTCGTCGTGTCGCCGTCGATCGTGGTCAGCGGGATGTCACGGATGCTCACGGCTCCAGGCTATGCGGCCCCGAGGTGCCTACGCTGGGTGCATGGCGATCGAGTTGGCCCACGAGCCGGATGCCCGCCGCTACACGCTGCGGCGCGACGGCGCCCTCGTGAGCGTGCTCGAGTACCGCGACCAGGGCGCATCCGTGGTGTTCCACCACACGGTGACCGTGCCGTCCGAACGCGGGCACGGGTACGCGGCGCAGCTCGTGGAGTTCGCGGTGGACGACGTGGAGCGCTCGGGCCGGAAGATCACCCCCACCTGCTGGTACGTGGCCGAGTGGTTCGACGCCCACCCCGAGCGCGCGGCGTCGCGCGCCGGCTGAGGAACGCCGTGGCGAGCCCCGACGACGCGCAGCTGCTGCGGCAGTTCCTGCTCGGGATCGGCGGGGCGATGATCGCGGCCCGCGAGTCGGTCGACGCCGTGAAGTCGACGCTCACCCGGGTGGCGCGCGCCTACGGCGTCGGCGACACCGAGTTCATCATCCTGCCGACCGTCGTGCTCGTGCAGGTGGACGGCGTCATCCAGGGCCGCGGGATGGTGCGCGACGGCTCGGTCGTGGAGTTCCGCTTCGACCAGATCGCCGCGCTGCACGGGCTGCTGAAGCTCGCCCAGGCGGGTCATCTCGACCCGGCGGACGGCATCCGCCGCCTCAACGAGATCGGCGCCCAGCGGCCGCGCTTCGCCTGGCCGGTGCGGGTGCTCGGGCACGCCGTGCTCACGGCCGGCCTGTCGCTGCTGCTCGTGCCCACCTGGCAGGGGCTCGCGCTGTGCGCCGCGCTCGGTCTGCTGGTGGGGCTCGTGAAGCTCGTGCGCTCGCCCGCGCTGCAGCTCGTGTTCCCGGTGGCGGCGGCGTTCGCGTGCGGCATCGTCGTGTTCTGGCTCGCCCAGCGCTTCGAGATCGGCAGCCCGCTGCTGCTGCTCATCGCGCCGCTCGTGACCTTCCTGCCGGGCGGCATGCTCGCCAACGCGACGCGAGAGCTCGCGACCGGCCAGGCGGTGGCCGGATCGGCGCGGCTCGTCTCGGGGCTCGTGACCCTCGCCCTGCTGTCGTCGGGCATCCTCGCGGCGGGGGCCGTGATGGGGGCGACGAGCTACGACTACGCGCCGGTCGCCGACGAGTTCCCCTGGTGGGTGGCGCTCGTCGGCATCCTGCTGCTCGCGGTGGGCAACTACCTGCACTTCTCGGCGCCCGCCGCGACCTTCGGCTGGGTGCTCGCGGCGCTGCTGGTGGCGTACGGCGGGCAGACCGCCGGAGGCGCACTGTTCGGGCCGGCGCTCAGCGGGTTCTCGGGGGCGCTCGTCGTGACGCCGTTCGTGCTCTGGGTGGAGACCCTGCGGCGCGGCGCGCCCGCCCAGCTGACCTTCCTGCCGGCGTTCTGGCTGCTCGTGCCGGGCGCGGCGAGCGTCATCGGGCTGACCTCGGTGGTGGGAGGCGGCAGCAGCATGGACGTGTTCTGGGCCGCGCTCGCGGGCGTGCTGGGAGTCGCGCTCGGGGTGCTCGTCGGCAGCGCCGTCTCGAGTGCGGTGCGCAGCGGCGCGCGCGGCATCGAGAACTTCACCGTCGAACTGCCTGCGGCGATCGCCGACCACGAACGCGGGGGCCTGTGGCGGCGCCTCATCCCCGGCACGCGCGACTCGCTGTGGTCGTCACACCGCGACTGAGCGGGCACACGCGCGTGCGACCTCAGCGCGGGATGAGCCGGAACACCCGCAGCACGCGACCCGAGCTGCGTTCGTAGCCCCGGTATCCGGGCCACTGGTCCTCGAGCGTGCGCCACACCTCTTCGCGTTCATCGTCGCCGACGAGCTCGGCGCGCACGGGGATCCGCTCGCCGAGGTACTCGATCTCGGCATCCGGATGCGCGAGCAGGTTCCAGGTCCAGGCCGGGTGCTCGGGGCGCGCGAAGTTCGAGCCCGTCACGAGGATGACGCCGTCGTCGATCGGGCAGCACATGAGGTCGGTCTCGCGCGGCTCGCCCGACTTCGCGCCCGTCGTGTGGAGTACGAGCGAGGGCACGATCGCGCCGCTGATCGGCCCGCCGCGCCCCCGCGTGATCCAGCTCGCGAACCGCTCGAGGGCGGGCATCATCCGCGGGCCGAAGCGACGGAAGAAGCGGGTGCGGGTGAACCGCGCGACGAGGGCGCGGAACGGACGTGCGGTGATCACAGGGCTCCTGATCGGGTGGTGACCACGCTAGTCCGGTCGCCTGACGCGCCGCCGGATGGCGCGCCAGGGCGAAAACCCCTCGTATTGGGGGCGGATGGAGGGCCTACCCGTAACGCGCCTGGAACATTGGCCCTCTTGACTGGCGGTGCGAGTTCACCACCGCACCGTCGCGGTCTACCGGAAGGCGACGATATGACCAGCGACATCCTCGGCGAGTGGGACCTCTTCCTCGGCGAGAGCGGACGCGGCGGCTGGGCCGGCCGCGTCGAGTTCTTCGACAACGGCAGCGCCCTCGCGGTGCGCGATGCCGACCCCGAGGCGCAGGGACGCCCGGCGCGGGTGGATGCCTCGGGCGCCGTCCTGCGCTTCGAGCTGCTCTCGGCGGGGTCGTCGCGCGGCAACGCCCACCACGTCTACGAGATCGCGTTCTCCGGCGGCGACCTCCTCACCGGCACCCGCCGCCGCGGGCTGCTCACCAAGGCCCCGTTCGTCGGACGGCGGGTCGCCGTCGCCTCAGGTCCCGCGAGCCTCGCCGACGCGGAGGCCGCGGCCCTCGCCGCCGAGGCGGAGGCGACCGCGGCGCTCGAGGCCGCGCGGCTGGCCGCCGCGAAGGTCGCCGCCGCCCGTGCCGCCGTGCAGAGCTTCGAGAGCCCCGACACGCCCGCGGCCGCATCCGCCCCGGCGGGCGTCGTGGGCGAAGTGCTCGCGATCCTGCCCGCCCCGTCCGCCCCGCCGGTGCCCGTGTCGGGCCCGCGGCACGCGGCGCTGCCGCCCGCGCCCGCCGCTCCCCCGCGCGACTACGCGTTCGACGCCGACGACGAGTCGCTCGCCGGGTAGCGGGCCTCCTCCGCCGCACGCTGGGCGCGGTGGATCTCGGGAACGTGCGTCTCCGCCCACTCGCGTACCGACTGCAGGGGCACCCGAAGCGACTGCCCGAGCGGGGTCAACGCGTACTCGACACGCGGCGGGTGCACGTCGAACTCGCTTCGCGCGACCAGTCCGTCGGCCTCCAGCGCACGCAGGGTCTCGGTGAGCACCTTCGGCGTGATGCCCTGGATGTGATCCTTCAGTTCGCCGAAGCGCATCGTGCGGTCTGCGAGCGCCGTCACCACGAAGACCGTCCAGCGCGCCCCGATGCGATGCAGCACCGTTCGACTCGGGCACGTCGCGGCCATCACGTCGTACGCCTTGCCCAAGGTCCCTCCCGCCGTTCGGTCACGTTGAAGATACCGGTATCGAAAGCATACCGTGCTGGCAGAGGCCGGCCGGGTGGGTCGGCGAGTGCGAGAGGAAGGCGAGCGATGGGTTCGGAACTGAGCGGCAAGAAGGTCCTCGTGATCGGCGGATCGAGGTACCTGGGAGAGGCGATCGCCCGCCGCGCGGCGGATGCCGGGGCCGCGGTCGTCGTCGCGGCGCGCGACGCGGAGCGGGCGTCGGCGGTCGCCTCCGAGCTTCCCCGGGGCAGCGCGATCCGTCTCGACCTCACCGACGAGGCCGACATCGCGGCGGCGGCGGCCGAGCTGGGCACGGTCGACCACATCGTCATCACGGCGTCGGCGCATCACAACGCGCCGGTGTCGGAGCTCGACTACCCGAGCATGGTCGGCGCCTTCGACGCGAAGGTGTTCGGGCCGCTCCTGGTGGCGAAGCACTTCGCACCGCTGCTGCCGCCGACCGGCTCGATCGTGCTGTTCTCCGGCATCGCGGCGTGGAAGCCGTCGCCGCCCTACACGATCATGGGCGTCAGCAACGGGGCGGTCGAGTTCCTCGCCGCCCACCTCGCGGTGGAGCTCGCCCCCGTGCGGGTCAACGCGATCTCCCCGGGGATCGTCGACTCCGGCACCTGGGACGCCCTCGGCGCGGACACCAAGCAGGGCCTCCTCGAGGGCGCCGCCGCCGCGAACCTGGTCGGACGCGCGGGCACCGCGGACGACATCGCCGAGGCCGCGCTCTGGCTCCTCACGGCCGGCTTCGTGTCGGGCGAGACGATCCACGTGGAGGGAGGGGCGCGTCACGCGTGACGGAAGGCCCGCCGCCTCAACCCTCGCGCTCGGCGACCGAGTGGGCGAGCACCTCGTCGGTGATCGAGGCGATCGTGGCGAGCTGCGCGGGATCGAGGGCGGCGAACGGCGACTGCTGCAGGGTGACGCGAACGATGTCCGCCCGCACACGCCGACCCTCCTCGGTCAGCGACAGCACCCTCGAGCGCCGGTCGGCGGGATCCACGGAGCGCGACACGAGCCCCCGCTTGATGAGCTGCCCCGCCACGAACGTGAGGTTGGGGGCGTTGCAGAACAGGCGCTCCGTCATCGTGGTCATGGAGGGCGGCGTCTCGTCCGGGTCTATCGCCCACAGCGCCTGGGCGGTCGCCTGGGTGAGACCGTGGGCGGCGAGGGTGGCCGCGATCCTCTCGCTGGTGAGCATGAAGATGTGATGGTTGGCCACGACCGCGCGCACCAGATCCGATTGCTGCATACCTGCAAACTACCAGTTTGGTTCGAGGCTCGAACGATGTTAGCCTCCTGAGAGCTTCGATACTCGAAGCATTGGGAGGCTGACCGACATGACCCACCTTTCCGACCCCCTGGTGCTCGCCAACGGAACGGTTCTTGCGAACCGGATCGTCAAGGCGGCGATGGAGGAGAACCTCGCGGGGCCCGGGCAGGAGCCGGGACCCGCCCTGCTGAGGCTGTACTCCGCGTGGGCGGGCGGTGGCGCCGGGCTGCTCATCACGGGACACGTCATGATCGACGCACGGGCGCTCGCGCAGCCGGCGGACGTCGTCCTGGACCGCGACTCCGACCTCTCGGCGTTCCGGGCGTGGTCCTCGGCGGCCCGGTCCGGGGGCGCCCGCGTCTGGATGCAGATCAACCACCCCGGACGGGTCGTCCAGAAGGATCTGGCTCCCGTCACGTGGTCCGCGTCGGACGTCCGCGTCGACCTGGGCGGCCTGTCCACGATGTTCGGGACCCCGCGGCCCATGACCGAGGACGACATCGCCGAGACCATCGACCGGTTCGCCACCACGGCGGCGCTCGCCGAGCAGGCCGGCTTCGACGGAGTCGAGATCCACGCGGCGCACGGCTACCTGATCTCCCAGTTCCTGTCGCCGCTCACGAACCGGCGCGACGACCGCTGGGGCGGCTCGCTCGAGAACCGCGCCCGACTCCTCATCGAGGTGGTCAGGGCGGTTCGGGCGAGGGTGGCGCCGGAGTTCGCCGTCGCGGTGAAACTGAACTCGGCCGACTTCCAGCGCGGCGGATTCGACGTCGATGACGCGAGGCAGGTGATCGGGATGCTCGGAGAGCAGGCGGTGGACCTCGTGGAGCTCTCCGGGGGCAGCATCGAGAGCCTGGCGACCTCGGGGCACGCGGCCGATGGTCGCACGCTCGCCCGGGAGGCGTACTTCCTCGACTTCGCACGGGACCTCATCCAGCACGCGACGATGCCGATCATGGTGACCGGCGGCATCCGTCGCCGCTCCGTGGCGCAGACGGTGCTCGACAGCGGAGCGGCCCTGGTCGGCGTGGCGACGGCCTTCGGGGTGTCGACGAGCGCGGCCAAGCACTGGCTCGCGGGCCACGAGGGAGACGTGCCGTACCCGGTCGTGCGGATCCGGGACAAGGCGCTCGCGTCCGCCGCCCGGCAGGCGGTCATCCACCGGCACTTCCGCTGCCCCGCACCGCACGGCTCGCGCCGCCCGGCGATGCCGTCGACCGTTGCCCTGCTGTTCGACCTCGCGCACCGGAGCGCCGCGCGCCGCAGGTACAAGCTGTGGCGGTCGGCGAGAGCCGGCGGGTCCCACCCAGAAACGACGAAGCCCTGGTGAAAGTTGCCTCTCACCAGGGCTCTCGGTCGGCCTTATTGACCTCTGTTCCACATATTCGGCAACGGGGATCAGCACGGAAGATTTGCAGCGAATCGCAGGAGCGAGCGGCGAGATTGCACCTCGGGAGCCTCGTCATCGCCGCTCCTGGAATCGCCTTCCGGGCTCGGCTCCGGCAAGGGCAAGGACGCAGCCGTGCAGCTGGTCCGGGCTTTCACAGCAGCGGGCTATCCGCTCGATGTCGATGCCTGGCTCCGTGCCTATTTCGCTGCGGGCGGCACCTTCCGCCACGGTGAGTCCGTTCAGAAACTCGTCGGGGAGATGAAGAAGGGCGTCAAGCACCGGGTCCGAGATCGCTACCGCACGAACATCGTCGAGATTCTCCGCGACCGCGTCACGGCAAAGGCGTAGCCACCGATAGCAGCACTCGCTGAGGGGCTGAAACGAGCGAACGCCGAACGAGGCGACGCAATGACACGCTGAAAGCGGAGGTCCGTCGACCTTGCTCTACGTCAGGTCGCGTGTGGCACGCACGATGAAGTCCGCGATCGGGATGGTGCGTCCGAGCGGATCTTGGACGAGACGTTCTCGCTCTTCTGCAGTGTCGATCCGCCAACCCGAGGCGGTCAGCCTTTCGGCGACGGACGCCGCGCGGGCTGAAGCATGGGCGGGTGTGCTGTGGTGGTGGTGGGTGCTGTCTGTGTGGAGGTGGCCGACGATGAGGAGCGAGCCGCCCGGACGGACCCATTCGGCGATGCGGTCGTAGAACTCCAACTGCGGGATCGTGGGGTGAGCGTAGAAGGTGGTGACGAGATCGTAGGACTCCTTCGGCTGCCAGATGCTGAGGTCTGACTCGACCCAGTTCACATCGATACCTTCGGCGGCTGCACGCGCATGGGCTTGGCTGAGAGCGTGGGCGGAGATGTCGGCGCCTGTGACGTTCCAGCCGTGGGAGGCGAGCCAGATCGCTTCGGCTCCCTGGCCGGATCCTGCGTCGAGTGCCGTGCCGGGGGTGAGGCCGGCGAGCTCGGTTTCGAGGTAGGGGTTCGCGGGGAGTAGCTGCCGCTCGTGACCGGGATCGTGGTTCCAATGCGATTCCCAGAAGTTCTTGTCGAAGGTCTCGCTCATGAAGCGCGCTCCTGAGTGGCGCGCGCGAATGCGGCGACGACGTCGTCGTGCACGGTGCGCAACGTGACGCCTGCGGTCTTCTGGTCGACACGGCGCACCCATTCGTCGAAGGTGAGGTGCATCATCGCGGCGAAACTCTCAGCGACGGCGTGAGCGTCGAGTTGGGGCAGGCCTGCGCTGTCGTGCAGTGCCTGAGCGATGCGCTCGGCCAGGGCAGCGTTGCGTTGCAGGCCGGCTGCGACCAGCGACGGGTTGTCTTTCATGAGCCGCCGTACTCGGAGGAAGCGGTCGTAGCCCTCTGGGTCGGCGTCGAATGCGTCGGTCATGGAGTTCCAGGCGTCGTCGAGGGCGCGGCGGGGGTTGTCGGTCGTTGAGGACTCTGCCGCTGTGACGAGCTCCGCCTCGAAGCCGCCGTCGTCGACGAGGACGGCGGCTTCCTTGCCCGGGCAGTGGCGGAAGAACGTCGTGCGGGAGATCCCGGCTGCCGCGGCGATGTCCTCCACAGTCGTCGCGGTCACCCCGTTGCGCTCGAACAGCTCGACCGCGGCATTCGCGATCGAGCGCGCCATCTCCCGTCTGCGGCGTTCCCGCAGGTTTGGGGTGGCTGATGGTCGATGGGTGTTCATGGTCCCATTTTAGCACACCGTGTTATTATGGTACTCAGTACCAGTTTAGGCGCAAGTGCCGCAAGGAGATATCAGATGGCAAACACCCTCAACATCAAACCAAGTCCCTCGACGGACCCGCCTCGTAGGGCCGGGCTCGCGCTGGGACTGCTTCTCGTCTCGGCCTTCGTCGTCGTTCTCAACGAGACCGCGATGGGAGTCGCGATCCCGCCGATCATGGCCGACTTCGGGGTCACGGCAAGCGCCGCGCAGTGGCTGACCACAGCGTTCATGCTCACGATGGCGGTGGTGATCCCGGTGACCGGGTTGCTGCTGCAGCGCTACACGCTGCGCCGCAACTTCTTCACCGCAATGGGCCTCTTCGCCCTGGGAACGACGCTCGCGGCGATCGCCCCGATATTCGAGCTGCTCCTCGTGGCGCGCATCGTGCAGGCGACCGGGACGGCGATCATGCTGCCTCTGCTGTTCACCACGGTCATGAATCTCGTGGAGCCCGACAAGCGGGGACGCAGCATGGGGCTCGTCGCTGTCGTCACTGCTGTCGCCCCTGCGATCGGCCCGACAGTGTCCGGGGTGATCCTCAGCGGGCTCGGCTGGCGGTGGATTTTTCTGATCGTCCTGCCGATCGCGCTCATTGCGATCGCGGCAGGTGCACGCTGGCTCCGCAACGTCACGCCCACTTCGCATGCACGATTCGACATCCTTTCCGTCGCGCTGTCGGCGCTGGGGTTCGCAGGCCTCATCTACGGCCTCGTCAGCATCGGCGAGCCGCGTGGCGCGAAAGGCAGCTTCGGGATCTGGCTGCCGCTAGCCGTTGGCGTCGCCGCGCTCGCGGCCCTGATCGTGCGTCAGCTGGCGTTGCGGCACACCGACAGGATGCTGCTCGATGTCCGTGTGTTCGCCCACCGTGCGTTCACCTTGTCGACCGTCGCGATCGTCGTCGTCTCGATGGCGTTGTTCGGTTCCCTCATCCTGCTCCCGCTCTACATCCAGCAGGTCCTCGGTGAGCCCGCGCACGTCGCCGGGTTGATGCTCCTACCGGGCGGAATCCTCTCCGGGTTGCTCGCGCCGTTCGTCGGAGCCCTCTACGACAAAGTCGGCCCTCGGGTGCTCATCCTGCCCGGCTCGATCGTCGTCGCCCTCGCCATGTTCGCCCTCTCGACTCTGGGAGGCGAGACCCCGGTCGGTCTCGTCATCGCCATGCACCTGTTCCTCAGCGTCGGCACTTCGCTCATGGTGACTCCCCTCATGACCACCGCGCTCGGTTCGGTCACCCCGGTCCAGTACCCTCACGGCAGCGCGATCGTCAACACTCTGCAGCAGGTCTCCGGGGCCGCCGGCATCGCACTGTTCGTGACCCTGTTCAGCCTCGGTGCCACCTCCGGAACAGGAACACCCGCCGCTTCCGCGGGCGGCGTCCAACTCGCCTTCCTCATCGGAGCACTCATCAGCTGCGCGGCTATCCCGGTTGCCGTCTTCCTGCGTCGCCCCACCCAGCCCGAATCGGCGGAGTCGTCATGACACGGCCCGATCGGGAGATCATCATCATCGGCGGAGGTCCAGCGGGACTGAGTGCCGCACTGACGCTCGCCCGCGCACGGCGCAGCGTGAGCATCATCGACAACGGCGAACTCCGAAACGCACCCGCGGTCGCTGCCCACGGCCTGCTGGGACTCGAAGGGATCAACCCGCTCGAGTTCCTCGCACGCGGACGCGACGAAGTCGCATCCTTCGGCGGTGAAATCGTCCACGGGAAAGTCGTCGCCGTCTCACCTGATCCCGACAGATTCGCTGTCCACCTCGCGGACGGCAACGCCCTCGCCGCAGGCACCCTGCTGATCGCGACCGGCGTCACCGACGAGTTCCCACCCATAGCGGGACTGCGCGAGCGTTGGGGTCACGATGTCGTTCACTGTCCGTACTGCCACGGCTGGGAGATCCGCGACCAGCGCATCGGACTCATCGCTACCGGCCCGACGTCCGCGCTCCACCCTCCACGACTGGCGCGCCCAACACCGCCTCGCCGAGATGACCGAGAAGCAGCAGAAAACGAAGAGAGCCTCCCGCATTTCTGCGGAAGGCTCTCCTTCACTACCGCACAGGGTCATTCAGTCCATAGGTTTGAATAAGCCTGTACTGGTCGGGCTGACAGGATTTGAACCTGCGACCCCTTGACCCCCAGGCGTCCAGACGCATACGCCGGGGCCAAAATCCGCGTGTTTCCGGGTCTCAGATCATGCAGAGCACGTCACGAGACGCATGGATTTCATGATTCTGGTCCCCTTTTGGTCCCCCTCAATGCGGACCCCAACCGCTCCGCCTTCAAACCAGCGCACTGTCGTCGCCCGGAAGCACCTGCATTTGGTTGACAGGACATTCACTGCGGTTCGCATGGCGAGTTCCGCTCGCGCAACTTGCCGCCGACCTTGAGCAACGATGCGCGAGAGGTTCGTCCATCGAAGGCTTCCTGAATCCAGCTTCTCAAGGAGCTCTGGCTCGTGGGCGGAACGTAGTAGTTCGCGTAACCCGTCTCGCCGTTAGGCGCAAGGTTGGCCGACAACCGCGCGGGGATGCTAGGGCTAGACCCAGCGACTGACGGGAGCTGAACTGCTAGAAGCCCGTTCGGAGTGGGGTCCGAACGAAGGCTCGTATATATCTCCCAGTCCACAAACTTTCGAGCCCAGGTGCACTCACCAATCGCCACGAGAGTCACAGTCGAGTCCCGCAGGAACTTGGACTTGATCGTTTGACGGATGTACGCGACGTTCGTCGAATCTATGATGTCGGAGCCATCTTCTTCCATGCCTATAGCTCGCGGTATGAAAACATCGGTGTTCCCCTCAATGAACTCGAGAACCTCCACCGCATCCACTGCGTGATAGCTAATAAACACTTTATGACGAATAGGCGACGATGCTGTCTTTCGATCCCCCTCCGCAATACTTTGGTACTGCCGTGTTATTGCAGCCAACTCCCGTAGCGCGCCCAGGGTGCGCGAACTGTACATGCCCACAGATTCTCCTAACGCGCCTGCTCTATTACTGCCCTGAGCCGTTCAATAACATCTTCCGGGTCGCCATACCTAGCCAAGAAGCCCAGTTGGTACTTCGTGGATCGAACCTGATCAGCGTTGCCATGCCGAGCCGCCTCCGCGTACTGTTCCGCAACCTCGTCAACAGGCGTACCGCCTTCAAGACACTCGTGCAGCGTCAGTTCCGCGCGTGTTGCAAGTGCCCAGTAGTCAGTCGGCCCGTCCGCAATCGCAAGCCTATTGAGGAAACGGGAGACCGTGAGAACCTCGTTAAATTCCTCTCGAAAGGAATCGTCTCTCTCCCGCCCGCCGAGGCGAAGTGCCATAAGCAGGTTGACCCCCGTGTAGTAGCTAGGGTCGCTTTCGAAGCCGGCACGATACTTCTCTGCCATCTCCCGGAAAAGACTCACCGCAACGGCTGGATCCCCGCTGTCGAGCTGCTTCTCTAGCTCTCGTTTGATCAGTCCTCCCCAGCTACCGTATGTCTCAGAGTCCGCGTACCCGGCCTTCTCGGCGTCCTCAAGATATGTGCGAGCCGTGCGCCAGAGCTCCTGCCTGGTTTCGGGGTCTTGTGCATCCTCCCCTAAGCGTCGGTAGACCATGACGCTCTCCTGAAGCCAGATTCGATGTAGCGGATCATCTGGGGTTGGCTGAGTGAGTTCTAGTAGCGCCCGTGCGTCCTCGTAGGCCCCTTCCGCATGCAGTCCAATAGCCAGTTCGATCCGGAGGCTGCGACGTAGCCCTTCGTGGACTTCCGTCGCGCTGGCTACCCATTCCGCTGCAGCCTTCATCGCGACCGCGTCAGATGACTTGATCGCCACACTTATCCTGTCGCGCGCCCCGTTCTCAACGGTTAACGCGGCGGCGACCTGCGAGAGCTGCGAGTAGGGTCTCGTCAACGCGGCGAGATCGAACCAGCTATGCGCTGGACTATCCACTTCGAGTTCACTGGTCACGCGTTCAATAACAGGTCGCAGGGCTCGAATTGCTTCCTCGGCTTGCGTATCCGAAACCGCCTGCCCGCGCGTGAATGAATGAATGCGGATCATGTTGATATCGAAGGGTGGGGCGGAGCGCGCGTGCCCTTCAACATGTGGATTGATCAGAACGGTAGCTCGGTCTGCGAATATGTGTCTAACGCCGAGCTCATACGCGACATTGAAATTCGTGGCCGTAAGATCAACCAATGCGAGGTCAGAATTCGCTAAGGCCGCTATCATGCCCGAGTGTATGATTCCACTGTCGGTCTCGAGATCTGCCCTGTTCCAGCTAATATCAGCATCTTCCAACAGCGGACGATAAACCCTGTGAAACGCCGGATCGCAGTCCACCTTCTTCCCGGTACGAACATCCTTTTTAACCCCGTAGGGCATGACGATGAAAGCCGATACTTGGTCATGAATGGGAGCCAAATCCAACACGAAATGCCCCCTCTCCTCGGCTCGTAGAACGAGGTTGTCAGTGACCGTCGGCGCCCCTGGGTCGGGCGTCGGGCGGATAGCGACGACCCAGACGCGTTCGTCCGTTCCTTCAACCAATGCGCCGGCGTCGTCAAGCATGGCGAGGTTGTGTTCGTTGAACGCTTCCGCGGTCTCTTGGACTGGACGATCCCCTTCTACTAAATCGACGGCCACGTCACTGACTATCCGGTCAAAATGTGCGAGCCAGCGAGCGCCCCTTGGCTCAACGCTAGTTCTCCTGAAATCCTCCTTCGCGAAGGGCAGGAGCACGCGTAGTGGAATACCCTCCGACAACGCCGCGCGAGCAAAGAGAATGTCTGAACCAGAAGCCAGTGCTCCAACCAAGCGACTTGGCTGAAGCGATTGAAAGAGCCCTCTGAGCCGTGTCAGAAGCTCCTCCTCGGACCCTTCGGGCAACCGAGCCACTGCTCGTCCAACCTCATCGGCCTGAACTCCCGCGTACAGAATGATCACTTGGCTACCTCCGATGTAGGACGCCCCGCGATGCGTGCCTGGGGTGCTATCAAGTTCATCGGCCGCATGTGGTTGGCGTGTTCATCGGCATACTCTTGCCCCGAGAGGTGGCAGCGATCGCTCGTTCGATCGCGTCGTCGAACTGGTTGACGTCAGATGGCGAGCTCCAGTCGAGAATCTCGGCACCATACTCTGTTAGCCCTTCGGGCACAGTAGCATCGGGGTCGATACGGATGCCGATGATCCCTTTCCCCTGCTCTTTGCTCCATTGGATCTCTTTTTCGACCCACTCGCTCTGCGCCGTCTCCTTGCCGATGAGCACGATCGTCGCCGATGACCCCTTGATCTTCTCCTTGATCTTCCGACTGATGTAGTCGGAGTTCTGGCTCTTTACGGGGTCGAGTAAGTGTCGTCCAGTGAAGTCCACGTTGACGTTTTTGTTGTAGGTCATCAGGTTGAGGCCGCGAGCCTTCATCTGGTCGGCATGCTGGTAGCTGATGAATACGCGACGGGTCATGCGTCCTCCTCGGCTGGCGCAAGAGTCGCCATCTGCTTACAAAGCGGGCATCTCTTTAGTAGAGCGCCGCTCTTGATGACGTAACCGCACTCGCGGCATCGCCACTTGCGGTTCTTCGAGCTGTTCGGAACCTTGGACAGTTCTGCATCGGTTTGGTAATAGCCGGCGGCGTCGTCCCAGGTGAAGCCGAACTCCCTCCCCCACGATGGGTATGCATATCCAGATCGGGCGCGGGCAAATGTCTCGACGCGGGCCACCTCGCTCAGGTAATCTGCAGTGCGGTCTGGCCGATTGTCACAGAGTTTACGGAGTTCTGAAGTCGTAGCGACGTCTATCGGCTTCATCGTACGGAACTGAGCAGAGCAGATTGTCGCCAACGGTTCGGGCAGGTCGCTCGCCAGGATGGGCTCAATGAAGCGCATGGTTGCCGCCGCGAGAGCGTAGTCGCGATTCACTGCCCCTTGAGTACCTTCGGTGTACCAGCCGACGTGGTAGTAGCCGGACACAACACGACCTTGGTGCTTCCTTCTAGTCGTAAGAAAAAACACGGTCGCCGCGCCGTCGTTGACGATGCGGTTTCGCATCGATGGTTCACAGGTGGAGAACAGCCCGTAGGTTCCGGTCTCGATGTTTGGGTCACTCTTGTTGTCTGCAGGCCGAGTGATCTCGCGAACCGGCCATCGGGCGAGAGGCTCCGAAAAGTAGACAGAGAGGTATCCACGTCCAGCGTCCGATAGCTCTCGCCACGGGTCGCCGAGGCGACGCGCCGTCGCGCCTCCCGCCATAACCCCGTCATCTCGCATACCTTGATGCTAGGGGTGACCTCTGACACATCCCGGGAGCCACGCTGGATGGAGCGGAGGAGCTGGGATGTCTGAGACAAGCCTCGTCATCCGACCAGGTGCCGTCGTCGTCTTCGAGGGACTCGACCGAACCGGGAAGTCGACGCAGCTGGAGCGACTCCGAGCTGCGGTCGGGAACAGTTCGACGGTATTCGCCCACATGCCGAGCGGTTTCACTCCCTTCACCAAGAGCGTGTATATGGCGTTGGAGGGCGCGACCGCCGACGAGAGACCCACGTCGGGTCTGGCGCAGCAACTCGCGCATCTTGCGTGTCACGCTGAGTCGATCCGAGAACTCGAGCGGGCGGTCGAGATGCAGTCGTTGATCCTCGATCGCTGGTGGTGGTCGACCCTCGCCTACGGGTGGTACGGCGGATCGGTGGAGCAATCTGGGTTGTCCGAGGGGAGCTTTCGCGAGCTCATCAAAACGATCTGGGCGCCTATCGTCCCATCGGTCGTGTTTGTATTCCTTGAACCCCATCATGTTGACGGCAACAACACAGAGGGCGTAGAGGCGGGTTACCGTGCGCTCATCGAAGAGCACTCTGATCTCGCGGTTGTCATTCCGAGCGGCAGCGAAGAGTCAACATACGCTTTGGTAACAGCAAGCCTCCTCGAACGTGGGCTTGCTTACCTGGGACAAGCACGGTGACCTTTCGTGACTATCTACAAGGATGCCCAAACCGCGTTCATGGAGGAACTGCGATGCATCATCGACGCCGGTGAAACCATCGAGGTCCGCGGCGAGACCACACGTGAGTTGCGCGCTCGGCTCATCGAGATCTCAAACGTTCGCGCCCGGCATGTCATCGTGCCCCACCGGCACAACAATGTGTTTGCCTCCATCGCCGAGAGCATGTGGGTGATCTACGGACGTAACGATCTGGATTACCTTGGAGCGTATCTGAGGCGCGCCTCCGATTTTTCTGACGACGGGGTTACGTGGAGAGCAGGCTACGGTCCGCGACTACGCGACTGGAACGGGGTCGACCAGCTCTCGGAGGTTGTCAAGATCCTCCGCTCCGACCCGGCCTCTCGGCGTGCGGTCATCAGCATCTACGACCCAGATCGCGACTTCGTCGCCAGCCGCGATATTCCGTGCAACAACTGGCTCCACTTCATAGTCCGAGACGGGCACCTCGACCTTCATGTGGCGGCGCGCAGTACCGATATCTGGTGGGGGTTCTCGGGTATCAACACCTTCGAGTGGACCCTACTGCTCGAAATGATGGCCCGTTGGCTCGGCCACGATCCCGGCCGCCTCGTCTTCTTCAGTTCCTCTCTGCACCTGTACGAGCGGCACTTTGACAAAGCCTCCCAGGTCGTGCTCGCACAGCCGAGCTCGGGCGAGCTTCCCAATGATGAGTCACAGGCGCGATTCGATACCGACTGGGAAAGGTCAAGCGGTGAGTTCGAAGAATGGATGCGGCTCGAAGCTCAGTTGCGTTCCGGGCACGAGCTCAAGCAGCTCGAATGTCGCCTGACTGACCCCCTCCTGATTGCCTACATTCGCATGATCGACGTGTTCTGGGTAGCGAAACGCGGAGCCGACCCTGATCTTCTTAATCAGTTGATCAGAGAAGTCGGGGACAGTGGCCTGACGGCCGCAGCGACCGAGTACTTTGGTCGTCGCCACCACCAGCAGCACTGAAAACCGGGCTCAGGCAGTCACCGCAGGCTCGGCGAGATCGGCCGAAGCGCGCTCATTAATTCCCCACTTAGGCGGAAAGAACGGTGTCGCAGGCAGCCCGTGAGGCGCAAACTGCTGCTTGATCCGACTACGGCCGCCGACGCCACGGATGTGAGGATGCATCACTCGTGCGTACTTGTCCGTCTCGCAAAAGAGGTTCTGACAATCAATGAGAGTCAACGCGCGACCAAAGAGATCGCTGAACTGGATTCCGTTCTGGTCGAACTGGTCCTCTTGTGTATCGACCATCCAACGAATCACATCTTCAGCGGATGCACCATTGAGATCTGGAAAGCACTTCGCTAACCCGCTGCGTGCACCCGGGCCCGGGACAACGAAGTCGTTCTCATCGAAATCGATGACCGAAGTGTAGTTGAGGTCAATCGCAAGCTGATAGGAAAGGAAAGGACCCAGCGACGGGTACGACGCAATCGTTTCAAACACTTCCCGAAGCGACTTGGCAGCCTCGACCTGCGCCACCACTCCTGATCTCATCATGTGCTCGATCAGTAGCAAATGGTTGCGGTGCTTACGAGCTGCGCCGAAGGGCGGTGGCGGGACGATGTAGGCCGCTGAGTACACCCTTTCCCCGCGCGCGAGCAGAAGATCGAGAACACCACTGAACGTATCGACGTCGAACGAATCGGCCGTGATCTCGCCAAACCGTGACTCCAGCGCCTCCCACGTCGATGGCTTGTTGAAGAAGCGGAAGAGCATGACCCGAAGCACAACGTCAGCTGCGTTCTGAGAGCCTTCGTAAGCTACGCGGATCAAGTCCTGTGAGACACGGTCAGCCGCGCGATACGCGTTCGTAAAGCGAAACCGCGAGATAACCGGATCATCGGTCCAAGGCCCCGGTTCTCCTCGTAACCTCGCGTGATAGACATGTTGCCGCTCAGCAGCAAAATGCCAGTAGGAGGAGAGAACCTCGGACACCTGAACGCTGTGACGACCGACTCGTACGCGGCGCATCCGCACTCCGTCCCGTGGGTCATTACTTTCTTTCAAGGTTGCCATGGACAGCCCTGCCGAGCTCGGAGGCGCGCCAAGTCCAGCAGCGGGGGCACACCCCATCGGATCGCACGCCTCTCGGCCCGCGACAGGCCTCATCCTGCCGTCCCGAACGCCCGCTCGAGATGCTCAGCCGTGGCGGGGTTCACGGTCTCGCTGCGCTGGATGTAGTGCTGCATCGTGATCCGCGGGTCGGTGTGCCCGAGGAGCTCGGAGGCGAGGAGCGCGCCTTGCGCGTCGTTGACAACCGTGGCGACGGTGCGGCGGAAGCGGTGCGGGGTGACGTTCTCGATCCCGGCCGCGTCCATCACGTCGCGCAGGAGCCGACGGATGTTGTTCGTCGTGTGCGGGGTCCCGACCCGCGTGGTGAACAACAGCGCGCCTGGTTCGGTGTCGCTGCTACGCAGCAGGCGCGAGCGGATCGCCTGCATCGCGAACGACGGCAGTGCGACGCGGCGAACCGAGCGATCCGTCTTCGGATGATCCTGCCGGTGCGTCGGCTCACCCTTGCGGCTGATGATCGTCCCGGCGATCCGTACCGTCGGGATCGGGTCATCCACGTGAAGATCCTGGAGGCGGATGGCGAGGAC
Source organism: Protaetiibacter intestinalis (assembly GCF_003627075.1). Taxonomy (NCBI): domain Bacteria; kingdom Bacillati; phylum Actinomycetota; class Actinomycetes; order Micrococcales; family Microbacteriaceae; genus Protaetiibacter; species Protaetiibacter intestinalis. The sequence goes on from NZ_CP032630.1 coordinate 2,959,010, forward strand.
TTCGCCGATGCGGGCGGAGGTGCCGAGCATGACCTCGACGATCTGCCCGAGTTGCCGATCCGGCCTCGGACCCGCCACTATCCGCCGGGACTCCCAGGCCTTGATCGCGGCACGGATCTCCTGCACCTCGCCGATCGTGAACGCGTCCGGGATCGTCTTCTTCCGGTGCAGCCGGGAGACGTGGTCCATCGGATTGCGGGGCAGGATCTCGTGTCGGACCGCGAGCGCAAGCGCGAGTCGGAGAACGACGCGGGCGTGCTTGGCGCGGCTGTAGCTGCGTCTGGCGAGTTGCTTGAGGAAGTAGTCGCAACGGGCGACCCCGATCTCCCGGAGCGTGAGGTCTTTGAATGCAGGGAAGACGAGGGCGCGCATGTCCCGCTCGTAGAGATTCCTCGTGGTTCGGGAGAGGCGGTCTTCGATCTCCATGTCTTCCAGCCAGTACGTGACGAGCTCTGGGAACGAGCTGTTGGCGCTCATCCCGTTGAATCCGGGCTGGTAGAGGGAGCGTTCGGCGAGCTTCTGCTTGAGCTTGCGCTCCGCGGCAGCGCGTGAGGGCCCTGTGGCTTGGACGAGTCGGTTGCTCCCGTCCCAGTCCCGGTACCGGGCGCGGGCCACGTGGTTGCCGTTCGGCCGGGCGCGGATGGCGATGACGCCGAAGGTACCGATCGGTGTGCGGGGCCTACCCACGCGCTCCCTCCCCCGCTCCAGGAAAGGTGGCAGCCCCGGAAGGGGCGGCGGGCTCGCGCATGGTGTCCATCCAGGCGCGGATGTCGGTGATACCGAACATGATGCGCTTGCCGAAGCGGTAGGCGCGCGGGCCTTTGCCGTTGGTACGCCAGTCGTAGATAGTGGAGACGGGCACGCCGAGGTAGCCGGCGAGTTCGTCGATGTTCAGGAGCGGTTCGAGACCGTGAGGGTTGGACCGTTGTTCTTCGTTCATCCCTACAGTCTCAAAGCCTATGACACGCAGCGATGCCGTCCGGGTGCTTCTCGAGACGAGGCACGCAACCGCTGTTGCGGTATGGACGGGTCACGCAGATCGGGCGATGCGTCCGACCCCACGCCCCCGGAAGGTCCGCCGTTTGCCATCTTCGCAGACAGCCCACCCGTCGATACAGGTCGTCTCATGTCACCCCTGACACTTGAAGCGGGTTCCTGGCGCCGACCGACACCTTCTCGGACCCAAAACCCTGTGAACGTAGTCACTTCGACGTCCATTTATGGAGTGGGAGAAGGACTAATGATGTTGACGACTACGGGCGCGGGAGCGTCATCCAGCGGAGCTGCCCACGATACGGCGTGAGCGACTGCGAGCAATACCAAGCCAAGCAACGCGATCAGGAACCCATCACGGAAGACCGTGACCATCGCGCGACGTGTCCTTGACGTCACGTACGTTGCCCAGACGTACTGACGAAGCTCCTCGCGCTGTCCGTCCTTGAGGTGGGCGAATTCTTTGACGTCCACGACGCCTAAAACCTTCTTCGATACCGCGACGCCCCCGAAGATCAGGATAGAAAGGACGACGATTAGAACACCAATAATCCAGATGATGAGCGGCCAGGGAGAGTCCGGAGTGACAGCCCAAAGCCGCTCGAAAGCACCTGCGCTGAGCCCTACCGCAGCGATAATCGCGGTGAGCGCGAACTCAGCACGGCGCCGCACAGATTCGACGCCTTCCGATTCGGATTTCAAACGATCTTGATAGATATCGCGAACGACGGTGATGTTTCGCTTGTGAGTCGCATCAATCCACTTCGTGTCGGGCGCCTCCTCTTCCGGTAGCCACACGGTTCTACCAAAGAGGAGTCCAGCTACTGTGCTTGCGACCATGCGCGCTTCGTCACGAAGCTCCGCCATACTCATGAGGTCACGAGTAGTAGATCTGCGATCGCTTCGGCGACGGCGGCGCCAATCACGCGAGGCAAGAAGAGCCACTGTCCAGCCGGATTCACATCGATGAGGAACGTCTTGCCATCAGGCTCCTGAATCCAGTCTTGACTTGTGTAACCCAACCCCAGCTCTCGCGCGACCGCTACAGCCCCATCCCGAACAATCGGCGACACATCGTTGACTTCATTGAAATCCGAGTGATTAGCCGAACTCTGTCGCCAATCTGCTGGAGCGCTCGCTTGCACGTCCAGAGCGGCCGCCCATACGCGATCTCCAACGGTCACCACGCGGAGATGCCTAGATGCATGCAGGCGTTCTTGGATGATGAAGGGCGCAGAACTCAAGGCGCGCAAGCGATCATCGTCCGGCATCATTGGTTCGGCGTACACGGTCTTGACGTCGCCGGCGGCAACGAACTGACCGGTCCCGAGTGGCTTGACCACCACCTCCTCGGAGAAGGCAGCCACGACAGCGCTTCTGCTCGTGGTTACCATCGTTCGAGGGTAAGGGACACCGAGTGTCCGCGCCGTCCGCCACTGGGTCAGTTTCGACTCGGCGCCTCTAAGCGCACGCGGTTCTGTAACCCAGCTGACGTTGGCCGCATCTATCAGCCATGAGTAGGCCGAGTGCCACGTGCCCAATTCCAGAGCCTCCACCGAACCGGTTTCAACCCCGAGGCCCCAATCAGCACGGTGAAAACGCCGCAACCATCCGGCGCGGGGACGATCGAGGTCGATCGACTCTCCCTCCGCGTTCACGAGGCAACCGGTGTCGCCAATCACGAGTCCCGAACCGTCGCCATCATCCATGATCGACTCCAGATCGACTATGAACGGTCCGTGGCCACGCGCCACAAGCGCATCTGCAACTACTACAACGTGCGGGTCTTCTCGATGTCCGATGATGATCGGTGCTTCAAGAGCCAAGGTTACTGGCGAGAGGTCAAGACGAGAGGAGCAACTGACTCGTCAGAATCGGACGTTTCGATGGACTCGGTGAGCGTCGCCGTGCCGCGCATTCGCTCCGCTCTGATCGGCGACGAGCGGGCGAGTTCGACGAACAGTGATCGCCGGGCAGCTCGAAGCGGCATCAGCCAACACTGGAGATAATCGTCGGAACGTATCCGAACCCGTGATCGGAGGTCTCGATCGTAGCCGTAAGTGTCGAGGGCGCGGGCCGAGGGCGCGGCTCAGGCTCCGGACGTTGCCCGCTGACAGCGAGCATCCCGAACAAGGATTCTGAGGTACTCATCGCAGCTCCCTGAGTTGATGTAGATGATAGGTCACACTCTACCGGGACGCTCCGACAGGTAAGCTTGCCTCGCGGAGCGTATTCAGTGTCCCGTCAACCTCGTCGTTAGGGCTAGGTCTTTTCCGCCGTGGTTCCGTCCCTCAACCGTGCCGGCTGTTGCGGACTCGGCTGACTCCAACGCCTCTCGCTGGCGGAGCGCGCCTCGGCCGGCGAAGGCTTCCCGAATGCGGATGCGCACGATCAGGATGACGCTGATCGGGCCGATCGCGAGGAATTTGAGCGCGTTCCAGCAGAACAGGAGCACGACGAGGTTGAGCCAGCCGGGGCCGCCGTCCTCGACCACGGTGACGCAGTAGTACACGCCGAGGAGATATGGCGCGGCGAGGAGCATCGCCGGGAGGCCCCATTTCAGACCACGGCGGGTACGGATCGCGTCGAGCGCGATGTTGGTCGGCATGTAGCGCCGCAGGTAGTAGCGGGCATGGGCGCTGAGCTCCCAGAGCAGCCGGATCATGGCATTGTCCTCTCGTGGCACGGTCAGGTGACGAGACAGTGCGTAGAGAGTGGCCCGAAGGCCTGTCCGTAGTGGGACGCCATATCAAGGAGGAATCTGCCTCGCTCCCAGGGTACGACTCCCCGGCGACATCCGTAAGAGGTGCGCCCGCTCGTTCGGGTGGCGCTCGTGCACCTATCTGGCACACACGGACGGGAGCCGGGCATGGTCACGATCACTTCTCTCGCCAAGGACGAACGCTCCGGACGGGTTGCTCTGGCTACGACCTTGGAGCCCGACGACGCGGTGACGGGCAGGCTCCTCGCAGCGGTTGGCGCGGTCGAGACTGTGCGCCTGGCAGCTGGTACCGGCGCGTTCCCGAAGAAGGTCGATGCGGTCGAGGCCGGGCTGTGGCGCAACAAGGTTGCCCCACGAATCGATGCCCGCACGGTCACGCAGGCACTCTCGGAGAGCGACCGTCTCGGGTTGCGCATCCTCATCCCCGGCGACGACGATTGGCCGACCGCCCTGAATGACCTGAGCGACCGTGCCCCGACTGCCCTGTGGGTGCGCGGCGCATCCTCGTTCCTCACCGCGCCGCTGAGCGATCGCGTGACGATCACCGGAGCCCGCGCCGCCACAAGCTACGGCGAGCACGTCACAGGCGAGCTCGCCTCCGATCTGACTCATGCCGAACGAATCATCGTGGCCGGCGGCGCCTACGGCATCGACGCCGCCGCACACCGAGCCGCGCTCGCCACAGGCGGGCAGACCCTCGCCGTGGTGGTCGGCGGCTTGGATCGGCTCTACCCGTCCGGTAACCGTGAGCTGCTGGAACGAGTCGGAGATCTCGGGCTGCTTGCCAGCGAGATGCCGCCCGGCGCGACGCCGACCAAGTGGCGGTTTCTCGCCCGCAACCGCATCCTTGGCGCCCTTTCCGGTGTGACCGTTGTCGTGGAGGCGGGCTACCGCTCCGGCTCCCTCAACGTCGCTGCCCGCGCTGCGCAGCTCGGCCGTCCCGTCGGCGCAGTCCCCGGCCCGGTGACTAGCGTGTCGAGTGCCGGCACGCACCGGCTGTTGCGCGAAGGCATCGCGTCGCTCATCACCAGTGCCACAGACGTCACCGCGCTCCTTGACCCGCCCGCACGTGGTCGCGGGCAGGCGGTCGAGCGCGAACCAGACATCGCTCGAACTCCTCACCGGCAGGGGCGCGTCCTGTAGCTCGATGGCGCGCATCGAGCCGAGAGCGCATGACCGCTCGGTGCGAAGATGAAGGCATGTGTGCGACGAATCTGTGGGCGGTGAACGCCGCCGCCTTCACGCCTGAGTTCGAGCGGTTCACCGCCGAGCAGATCGGCGTCGCACCGCAGGTCTCCGAGCTTCGGATCGCGTCAAGCCGCGTGCGCGCGAGCTCGGTCGTGTTCACGCTGACTCAGCGCATGTGCGACTGCGACTCCCTGATCGGACGAGGCAGCGACGACCCCGTTGACGGCGAAATAGCGACCGAAGACTGGCTGACCTGGCTCCGTGAACTGCCGACCCAGGTTCCGCATGCCAGCCGCCTGGCCGTCCTTCGGGCATGGAGCCCGCAGGACGATGACGTGGCTCCCCGGCATGCGAAAGCCGTGACGATCAGCGAGGTGACTGAGCAGGTGCTCCGCGGACTGAAGGACGACTCACTGTTGACCATCGACTACCCGCGCACCGCCTGACCGCCCCGGCCCCGCACGGCACCGACTACAACGACGGTCCGACTCGCTGTGCTCCCATGCGGCGCGGACGTTCCTGGTCGGGTTGCTCGGCCTGGGCGAGGTTCTTAGCCCGGTCGAGCGCGGCGCGGGCGCGGGCAGCGTCGAGCTTCTGCGTGTCGGCCTCAGCGGGTGTTCCGAGGGGTGCAGGCCCAGTGACGCCGTAACGGTCGCGGTAGGCAGCGATCGTGCGAGCCGCGTTCCGCCATGCGTGCGCCGCTCGCGCCTGCTTCGGCTGGAAGCCGAGGTTCGTGGTCCACTCGTGCTTCTCGTTGAGCGCGGTATCGAGGAGCGCGTCGGCCCGGGTCTCGATGAGGTCGCGTCGCTCGGTCAGCGCCTGCCGCATCTCGGACGGCACGGTGCTGGTGGCTTCGGGGATGAGGCCTGCAATCAAGCGTGGTGCCTTCCGCGCGCGACCGGACCCCGCCGGCCGCGCGGTCGCCTTAACGACGCGGTAGTGCAGGATGGCCGCGATGTCATCGGCGTCCGCGAACCCACGCGCTCGCACGAGGCGCGGCAGCAGGGCCTCGATGTCGTGCTGGTTCGCCTCTGCCCGCCGCAGCTCGGCGGTCAGCGCTCCGAATGCGGGTGAAGCGATCGCGTCGTCTGCGTCGTCGTCGCTGAGCCCAGACGAGCGGATGAGCGCGGCCCAACGGTCGTGTTGTGCGGCGGCGGCCAGGGTCTCGTACTCGGCAGCGAGCTGCGCGATCGAGGACCAGGTGTCCTGCTCGGCAGTGATCGTCTCGTGCGCCGACAGCTCGGCACCGACATGCTTCAGCACCCCGAACAGCACGCTCCGGGCGGTCACCTCGGTGTCGTCGCCGGGATGCGGACCATCGTGGGCGGGGTCGGGCTCGTCGACGGCGACGTAGGCGATGTTCTGCTCGCGGCCGCGCGTCATGGCGACGTAGAACGTCTCTCTGGTCATCGACGCATCCGCCAGGACGTGCGAGGAGTCAACCGTGATTCCCTGCGCCCGGTAAGACGTGACGGCATAGCCGAGGTCGAGATGTTCGGCCGCGTACTTGGCCGGGACCACGACCGATGCGCCCCATCGCTTGCCTGCGCGGCGGAGGGTGAGGGCGCCGTCGTCGCGGACCTCGGTGACATTCCACCTGTCGCCGTTACGGACCCAGGACCGGCCGGTGCACAGGCGGCGGTCGTTGCGGCGGGTGATGACGGTATCCCCGGTCGCGGCTCTCGTGCCGTCGTGCAGCTCGACCTCGCGGCGGGCGTTCACGGTGCCGTCGAGGATCAGATCAGCCCGCGCCCTGTTGTTGAGCGCTTGGACGGACTCACTGGAGTCGGTCACGAGGACGCTGGCGCGCCCGGCGAGGGTGTCGGCGCGCCAGGCGGTGTAGGCGGCGTCGATCATCTCCTCGGTCTCCCCGCCGATCACGCGGCCGTGCTCGGCGTAGGTGCCAATGACGTCGGTGCGGCCGTGCCGCAGAGCGAGGGATGCGGTCTTCTCCCACACGTTGATGAACCGGTGCACGTCGACCAGCTCCGGGGCGTCGTCGCGGTCGCGGACGAGGAGGGAGAACGCGCCCCCGGCGGTGACGGACTGAAGCTGGGCGTGATCCCCGACCAGCAGCACCTTCGCCCGGGCCTCCGCCGCCAATGTGGTGATGCGGTCGAGGGAGAGCGTGCCCGCCAGTGACGCCTCGTCGACGATGACGAGCTGTCCCTTGCGGAACGTCTCGCCGGTGCGGTCGTGGGTGTCGAGCCACTTGGCCGTGTTCTCGGTCTGGATGCCGAGGTCATCGGCCAGGACCTGCGCGGCGACTGCGGACGGCGCGAGCCCGACCACGCTGCCGTGCCCGTGCTCGTGCTCCCATGCCCGTCGCAATGCCGACATCGCCGTCGTCTTCCCCGCACCGGCCGGGCCGACCAGTACATCAACCATCCGGCCTGAGAGCGCGATCTTCGTCAGCGCGGCTGCCTGGTCGTCACCGAGCACCCGGCCCTTGCTGTCGGGCCGTTTCGTGATTCGTTCGACGGTGGTCAGCGACACCGTCGACGCCGTGGTAGTGCGGGCGCGCTCGAGGAGGCGGTCTTCGGCGGCCAGCAGCACCTCGGAGGAGAACAGCGCGGAGTGCTTCGGACGGAACACGCTCGTGCCGTCCGGACGACGGAACTCCGCCGGGCTGGATGCGAGCTCCGGCGGGGTCAGGCGCAGCGAGGCCGCCTCGGCAGCGTCAACGACCATTCCGACGACGGCTTCGCGATCCTCGGTCGACGCGAACCGGTAGGCCATTGTCTGCCGAGCGGCCTCGGCGGTGAGGTTCCAGCGATGCCAAGTGGAGCGCTTCTCCCCGACCGCAGCCACGACGTCTACCCCGAGCGAGCCGATCACGTCCAAAGGCACGTCGTCGGCGCGCAACAGCAACGGCTCCTCGTTCACCGTCACGCCGCGCGCCCACGAGGTCGCATCCGACCCGAGCACCCTCCCGGCCCGTTCCCGCCACGAAGCCGTGAGGGCGGCCAGCGACCGCACCTCCTTCTCCGGCCGAGTGGAGAGCGTGGCCTGGGCGCGGAGCTTCATGATCGTCACCGGCGACGGCCGCCGCCCATGAGTCTCGACGTAACGCTCGATAAGGCGGTCGGTCTCGGCGTCGATGTGCCGGGCACGAGTGGAGAACTCCTTGACCAGTGCCTCCGGCACCCCGGTGATCGCCCACGCGGGGTTCCGGTCGCGACCTTTATCCCACACCTCCCAAGAGACGCCGAGCATCCGGGTGAGGTGGTCCGCGAAGACCGCCTCGTGCAGCTCGGAGAGCGCGACGACAGCCGCGTGCATCGGCCGCCCATCCAGGCTCCGCCATTTCCCGTCAAGGACGGCCTGGACTTTGTTACTGATAACGACGTGCGTGTGCAGATGGGGGTCGCCCGCCCGGCTGTCATAGTGGTCGAACGCGGTGGCGACCAGACCTGCGACGTCGACCTGTGCAACCGCGCCGTCGCGGCCGCTTGCGCCCGCGCGCGTGGCTGCAACCTCCCGTTCCATGAACGCAACCACCTCCGCAACCGCCGCATGATGTGCGTCCGCGATCAACATCTGCGTCCCGGCATCCGCAACCGCCCACAGCACGCTCGCGGACTTCGGGATCGAGAACGTGAAGTCAAACCCCGCAACCGCCCGTCGCGTCCCACGCGCGGCCTCCTCCGCTTCGATCGCCGCGACCGCCTCCGCACGTGACGCCGGCCCGAGGGATGGATCAAGCGCCTCGCTGCGCGCCTCGATCCGCTCGGCCACAGTTCGGTACTCGGGATATGCACGGCCAAGCGGTTCCCCGGTGATCGGGTCACGGCCCATACCGACGAGGAGCTGGAGTTGCACTTCGGAGACGTGATCGCCTGCGCTGATCCGCCCACTGCCGAGCGTGGCGATCCCGGCGCCGAGCCAGCGGCCCGGCGGGGTGCCCTCGGCGTTGTAGTAACGCGTCAGCGGGGTGGACAGCGACCTATCGCCGTCGCTGGCCGCGACGGTGCGCAGCAGGTACTTGTAACCGTCGCCCGCCGACATCACGCGCATCGAGACCGTCACCCCGGCCGCCCCTCTCCGTCTGCTCACAAGGTGAGCAGACGGCCCGCTGACGGCGGGCTCAACCTCGATCTGCAAGAGGCGTGGCGGCTCTGAGAAAAGGCCCGGCGGCTCTGAGAAAAGGTCCGCGACAACGACTTTGGCAGGTGACCAGCCCAATCAGAAGCCGTAGCGGCGACGGCCGGAGATCACCGAAATACCGGAGATCTCGTGCGCGAGCAGAACAAGGCGAACTGGAGCTTCCATCTGTGGGTGGGGTCGGTGTTCTCTGGTTACGACAGACCCGAGCTAGCCGTCAATGAGATCTTCGACGCCCGCTCCGTGTGTTTTCGGAGATCAACTAGCCAACCTCCCACGTCTTCGCCCACTGCCATGGCCACCCGGCGATCGGCGCCTCACCAGAAGGCGAGTATCTTCTTCCACCCCTCGCACTAGAATCCAAGTCCGCTCTCAGGTCGTGTCTCCCACAACCGGCCGGGCGATGCCGGTCACCCGGATGGGGGGGACGTCGCGATGCTCCGCCACCGCCCGCAGCTGCTTGACGACCTCGTCAACGAGTTCCTCGCCTTTCATCGCGATCGTCGACAGACGCGGTCGCACGAGTTGACCGATGCGGGTGTGGTCGACTCCGACCACCCGCACCTGGCGGGGAACATCGAAACCGAGATCGACGCACGCCCCGAGCACCGCGATCGCTACGTCGTCGTTGTAGGCGGCGATCGCCGTGCCATCGACCAAGTACGGTGCGAGAGCGATCTGCGCGCCTTCAACGTCGAGCGGAACCTCCACGATCTCGAGTTTCGGCAGGCCTCGCTCTTCGGCACGCCGCCGCACCGCATCGGCGCGAGGCGGACCGTAGGGATCGCTACGCTCGTCTCGGAGTCGCGCGTAAAGCAGGCGGCCGACGCGACACTCAGCCAGCAGGTCGACCTGGGCTCGCCCCACGTCGTCGACACCGACTCTGATCGACCTGCGGTCATCCGGTACCACCGCCGTACCGTTACGCGCCAGTCGCTGAACGTCCCGGGGCGAGAGACCAGCGAAGTCCATCACGGCGAAAGGCTGCATCTCCAGCAGTGGAGTGACATCGTCCCGGCCGATGCGAAAGAAGCGGAGTACGACGTTCATCGAGAAGTCCTGCACGTCGGCGGTGATCCGGTCGACCATGTCCTGCAGGTTGTAGCTGAAGGTGGTGTCGGGAACGAGCACCACCACGGTGCTGCTGCGGCCGCTGGCGAGATTGCGGCCGGCCTGCGATGGCCGGTAGTCGAGCTCGGCGGCCGCGTCGGTGACTCGTTTGACCGTAGCCGGATCGAAGCGGTCGCTTCCTCGGTTGAAGATCTGGCTGACGGTGGAGCGAGACACCCCAGCCAGCTGCGCCACGTCCTTGCTGGTTGGCGGTCTCCGCCGCATACCCTCGACCTTCATACTTCCAGCGTAGCGAAGCGAAGTTGACACGTGACAATTGTCCGCATAGCGTGTCATTGTCACGTGACAATCACGTAGAACATCGTACTCCCGTCTCGACAAGGAAGTTGATATGACCACTAAGACGTCCGCGCCACCACTCTCTGGCCGGGTCTCGATGCGAGAGAAACTCTCGTACGCCGCCGGAGACATCGGATCGAACCTCGTGTTCGCCCCGGCGACCTCTTTCGTGTTGTTCTACTTCACCGATATCGCAGGCATCGGCGCCGCCATAGCCGGCACAGCGATCCTGCTCGGCCAGTTGCTTAACGGCGTTGTCGACCTTGTTGTCGGCGTGCTCATCGATAAGACGAAGACCCGCTGGGGCAAGACCCGCCCCTGGATCCTCTGGAGTGCGCTACCCCTGATGATGTGCTTCGTGCTGATGTTCAGCGTGCCGAGCGGCCTTGACGACACCGGCAAAGTCGTATGGGCTTTCGTCACCTACGCCCTCGTGATGGCGGTCTTCTTCACTGCCTCCAACGTCGCCTACAGCGCTCTGCTCTCGGTGATGACCCCCGACTCCACGACCCGTGTCACGCTCACGACTTTCCGCTTCTTCGCTGCCATCGCCACCACCCTCGCGGTCTCGTACGCCACCTTCCCGCTCGTCGGGGCGCTCGGCGGCGGCCAGCAGGGTTGGACCACGACGGCCTCTATCTATGCCGTACTGGGCCTTGGCGCCTTGCTCACCGTGTTCTTCGGCACCCGCGAGCGACTGCGCCCGACCGACGAGTTCAGCAGCACCCGGCGCCCCGTCAAGGAACTGCTCGGCTTCCTCTTCCGCAACCGCTACTTCTGGCTCGCGGCGGCACTATTCGTGGGCTTTTACCTCTTCAACGGCATGAACCAGGCGGCCGGCGTCTACTTCGCGGCCGACATCCTGGGTGACCCGGCGGCCTTCGGAACGCTCTCGCTGGCGGCATTGGCGCCGCTGCTTATAGGCATCGTGTTCATGCCGGCTCTTGTAGGTCGCTTCGGCAAGCGCCGGATGTTCTTGGCCGGCATCGCCATCCAGATCGCCGGTTCGATCGTGGTCGCCATCGCCCCCGAGAATCTCGGCGTGGTGCTCGCGGGTCTGCTCATCCGCGGTGTGGGCGGCATCCCGTTCTCGGCGGCACTGTTCGCAATCGTCGCCGACGTCGTTGATTTCGGCGAGTGGAAGTTTGGCGTGCGCATCGACGGCCTCACATACAGCGCGGTCGTCTTCGGCCAGAAGATCGGCGCCGGCCTTGGCGCTGCGGGCACTGGCTGGATCCTCGCGTTCGGCGCTTACGACGCCGACTTGCGTGAGCAACCTGCCTCCGCCATCTCGGCGATCGAGTTCGCCTATATATACGCGCCGATCGCCCTGCTCGCGCTCACGGCCGTCGCCATCTGGTTCCTCGATGTCGAGAAGCATGGTCTCGCGATCCGACAGTTCCTGCAGTCACGGAACGCCGCCGCCCCCAGCTCCTGACCGCTGGTCCCGCTTCGACGTCTCCCCGTCCGCCGCACTCCGCCGCCCCCATCTGGAAAGAGATCGTGTTCCGTCTGCCCTTCAACACCAACTGGTCCGTCCGTCCCGCACCCGCGCTGTTCGCCGAATACGGCGGGACGGCGGACGAGCCTCGACCGGTGATCCTGCCCCACGACGCGATGCTCGACACTCAGCGCTCCACCGCGGGCGAAGGACCCAGTTCGGGCCACTACAGCGGCGGGGTCTTCGAGTACTCGAAGACATTCCAGGCCGCGGCGGAGTGGTGCGGCGGCCGGGTCGAGCTGCTATTCGAAGCCGTATATCGCGACGCCGTCGTGTTTATCAACGGGCAATGGGCGGGGCAGCGGCCGGCTGGGTACAGCGAGTTCATCGTGGACGCCACGCCGTTCCTTCGCTTCGGCGAACAGAACACGGTGCGGGTCGAAGCACGCATCCATCGTGACTCACGCTGGTATTCGGGTGGGGGCATCCATCGCGGGGTCACGCTCCTCGTCGGCGGCACCACTCACATCGTGCCCGATGGGGTACGGGTGACAACCCCGGATGTCGACGCCCACCGCGCCGTGATCGCAATCAGCACCGAAGTACGCAACGACGCCACCACCACCCGGACAGTCTTCGTCGAGCACGAGATAGTCGCCCCCGACGGCAGGACGCTGCGCGGAACGGCTGCACCGGTCACTCTGGCGCCGCGCAGCTCCGAGACGGTGCGCCATCGCGTGTACGACACCGAACCGCGACTCTGGTCACCCGAGACCCCGCAGCTCTATCGGGTCAGAACGGCGCTCGGCGACGGCCCGGACCAGACGCGAGTCGACATCGACTCGACCGAATGCATCTTCGGCATCCGCACGATCCAGCTCGACCCCTCACACGGTCTCCGCATCAATGGCAGTACAGTCAAGCTCCGCGGCGCCTGCATCCACCACGACAACGGCGTGCTCGGCGCAGCGGCGATCCCCCGTGCCGACGAACGGCGGGTCGAACTGCTGAAGGCCGCAGGGTTCAACGCCATCCGCGCGTCGCACAACCCGCTCAGCCGCGCGATGCTGGAGGCGTGCGACCGGCTCGGGATGCTGGTGATGGACGAGACATTCGACATGTGGACGCTCTCGAAGAACCCCTTCGACTACTCCCTGGCCTTCCCGGAGTGGTGGGAACGCGACGTAGAGTCGATGGTGCGCAAGGACTTCAACCACCCGAGCGTCATCCTCTACTCGATCGGCAACGAGATCCCCGACACCGGCACCCCGATGGGCTCCCGGATCGGCCGCCACCTCGCCGAGAAGGTGCGAACCCTCGACCCCACCCGCCCGGTCACCAACGGGATCAACGGAATGCTCTCAGTGCTCGACGAACTGCGCCATTCTGCCTCGTCCGCCGACGAGCCCATAGGCATCAACACACTGATGACGCAGCTCGGCACTGTCATGGGTGAAGTGACGAGCTCCGATTCGGTGACCCGCCGGCTCGCCGAATCGTTCTCGGTGGTCGACGTCGTCGGACTGAACTACGGCGAGACTCGCTACGAAGCCGATCTGCAGAGCCACCCCGACCGCATCTTCGTGGGTTCGGAAACCTTCCCTGCCCAGATAGCGAGGAACTGGGACCTCGTACTCCGCAACTCGCACGTCATCGGAGACTTCACCTGGACCGGGATCGACTACCTCGGCGAGGCGGGCCTCGGCCGCGTGGCGCACAGCGGGAGCGAACTGGCGAACGGCATCGCAGCCGCCTATCCGTGGTTGACTGCGTGGTGCGGCGACCTGGATCTGATCGGGGACCGCCGCCCGGCCTCGTTCTACCGGGAGATCGTGTTCGGCCTGCGCCGCGAGCCCTACATCGCAGTGCAGCGCCCGCGCTTTCACGGCGCCCCGGCGATTCTCACGCCGTGGTCGTGGTCGGATTCCGTATCGAGCTGGTCATGGTCAGCTGCACCGGGGGACCCGGTAACTGTCGAGGTATACAGCGATGCCGAAGAGGTCGAGCTCGTGCTGAACGGCCGCTCGTTCGGCCGGAAGCCGAGCGGAGCGGCAACCGCGTTCCGCACCGAGTTCGAGCTCGGCTACGAACCCGGCGAACTCCTCGCCGTGGCCTGGCGAGCGGGCGAAGCGACGGAAACCGTGGGTCTCCAGTCGGCCAGCGCATCGGCCCGCGTGGTTCTGGCCGTCGACCGTCCAGCGATCTCAGCTGGACCAGACGACCTCGCCTACGTGACCGTAACCATCGAAGATGCATCGGGCATCCGCATGCTCGACTCGGATCGGCTTCTCGAAATCGAGGTCACCGGCGCTGGCGAACTAGCAGGCTTCGGCTCAGCCGCTCCATCGACAGCGGAATCGTTCACCGATCAGGTGCACACCACCTTCGACGGGCGGGCCCTTGCCGTAGTACGCCCCACCGGCATCGGCGAAATCCATATTCGGGTACGCTCGGCCGACGGCCTAAGCGATGAGCTGATCATCTCAGCCGGCTAGTCGGTATGTAGTGGCCGCCTTCTGGTGAAGGGGGTCGCGGGACGGGGCCTCTCTCACAAAGACTCGTGGGTGTGGTCCGCCAGGCCTGTCCGACAGTTGCGGGAGGCCCCGTCTTTACTGAGCGCATGAGTGTTGGGCTCGGTGTGCACGCCCGTTTCGTCGCGGCAGCGGCGATCGATGGCGTGACCGGCGAGTTGTTCCAGACGAAGTTGCCGCCGGGCAACGACAGGATCTTGGAGTGGGTGCGCGGCCTGCCCGGCTCGGTCGCGGTGGCCTATGAGGCCGGGCCAACAGGGTTCGGGCTCTATCGCGCGCTGACCAGCGCTGGCGTCCAGTGTGTGGTCGCGGCGCCGTCGAAGTTGCAGCGCCCGTCCGGTGACCGGGTGAAGACCGATGCTCGGGACGCGGTGCATCTGGCGCGGTTGCTGAGACTGGACGAGATCACTGCGGTGGCAGTGCCGACGGCCGATCAGGAAGCGGCGTGGGATCTGGTGCGGGCGCGTGAGGATTGCCGGGGCGATCTGATGCGCGCCCGGCACCGATTGAGCAAGCTGCTGTTGCGGCACGGGATCGTCTATGACGACGGCGCTGCGTGGACGACGAAGCATGATCGCTGGCTCAGCCAGCAGCGGCTGAGCGGAGTGGCGTCGCAGGCCGCGTTCGACGCGGAGTACGAGACAGTGCTGCAGATCAAGGCGCGCCGCGACCGCCTGGACCGGGCGATCGAGCAGCTCGCCGCCGATAGCGAGTTCACCCCGCTCGTCCGACGCCTGGGGTGTCTGCGCGGAGTGAGCACGCTGACCGGGTTCGCTCTGGCGGTCGAGGTCGGCGACTGGACCAGGTTCACCGGAAACAGCATCGGCTCGTTCGTGGGGCTCGTGCCCTCCGAGTTTTCGTCCGGACAGTCGCGGGTGCACGGGCCGATCACCAAGACCGGCAACGGACATACCCGCCGGCTGCTCGTCGAAGCGGCATGGCATCATCGCCCCCGCTAGCACGTCGGCGCGGTCATCCGCGGGCGGTGGGAGCAAGCTCCCGCAGCGGCTCGAGAACGCGGCGATCTCGGCAACCGCCGACTCCATGAACGGTGGGCACGGTTCCTCGAACGCCGCAAGCGCCCCACGATCGCGAACATCGCCGTTGCAAGAGAACTCGCCGGCTGGTGCTGGTCGTTGGCAGTCATGGACACCTGAGACCCTGAAGCCGCTTCGCCGAAAGGGACAACCGGTGGCAGCGCGAGCAGTGACCCGCGATACACCTATGAACAGCCAGCTCTGGCTGATAACGCTCGCTCCTAAACACCCGGTCCTGCTCCTGCTGAAGAACCGTCCTGCGGTAACCAACCCGCGAATATCAGACTGACCGCGCGTCGAGAAGACACGCTCCGACCAGCCCGATCGGCGAAGCAAGAGGCGCCGCCCGGGACCACCCGGACGGCGCCTCACCATGCCCTCTTGACAAGAAGACAGTACATTTCAGGTGTACTGACCCGGGTCGTTGTTGATTCGGGCGATTGGATTCTTGCCGTCGATGCCGAGGTGGGCTCTGTGAACGCAGAAAGAGCGACGAGAACGAAAGGATCTGGTTCCGCCAGCCAAAGCCGGTTCGAGCGTTCATTTTTACTCCGACCTCAGTCGGAGAGAAACCGCAACAGGGGCTCCGCCGTAGCCTCAGGCGCCTCCTCAGGAAGGAAATGCCCGCATCTGAGAGCTTCACCTCGGACATCCACCGCCCATCGACGCCAGATATCCACGGGTGTGACATCGTGATTGGCTGGCACTCCACGCACTCCCCAGAGAACCAGGACCGGGGCCTGGATCATCTTTCCGGCCGCTCGGTCAGCCTCGTCGTGCTCGGTGTCGGTCGTGGCGCCTGCGCGGTAGTCTTCGCAGATGGCCCGGATGCGGTCGGGCTGTCGAATGAAAGCTCTGTAGTGGTCAAGAGCCCTCTCATCGAATACGGAGTAGTCACCGAACGTGCCGGTAGTTCCCCACGACAAGATCAGATTGAGCCAGTCGACTGATGAGTCCTTGAGGAGCGTCTCGGGAATCGGCGACTGCTGAGCGAGCATCGTCCAGTGGTAGAGCTGCATGCCCCGCTCGCGATCCCAGCTGTCCCAGACCTCGAGCGTCGGGACGATGTCAAGCACGGACAGTTTCGTCACGTTCTCGGGATGGTCGAGTGTAAGTCGATAAGCGACTCGACCGCCCCGATCGTGTCCGATGACCGCGAACCGGTCATGGCCCAGGCTGTGCATCACCTCGACGAGAGCATTCCCCATCGACCTCTTGTCGTAGGGGCCATGCGCGGCATCGGGCTCGCGAGCCTCACTTTCCCCGTATCCGGGCAGATCGGGGACGACGACCGTATGGCTCACGGCCAGCCGGGGAGCGAGCCGGTGATACATCACGCCCGTCTGCGGGTGACCGTGGATCAGAAGCACTGGGGAGCCGGAGCCTCCGACACGGGCCGAGATGGCACCAGCGCTTGTCGGGACGACGACGGAGTCGTAGCCAGGGAAGAGGTCGTCGAGGGGTGTCATGGCTCTCACCTTCTTTAGTACGGGGATATCAATCACGCGGATTCCACCCTCGAAGGGAGGGCGTCGATTCGAGTTCGGTTGCACCGAGGAACGGACGTCCCACGAGCATTCCTATAAGGGACACGAGGTGGCCGGCCACGATGTATGCCCCGACCAGCCACGGTTGTCCCCCCGAGGCCACCACAAGGGCGGCCGCGATGAGCGCCGACGGCCCGGCGACGACGGCCCCCTGTAGCTCGCGGGCGGAGAACAACCCTGAGGCGCGATATTCAGTCTTGAAGAGAGCTGGCATCACGACCGTGTGCGCGGCGGCTCCGGCGCTCCAGCCGAAGATATACATCACGACGCTGCCGAGGGCGATCATGCCGATGTCGCCGAAGGCGAGGATGGCGACGTAAGGAAAAGCAAAAAGCACGCCGCCGACAATGCTGATGTACATGACTCGCTTCGTCCCAATGCGGTCGCCCAGTAGACCGAACAGGAGAAGAGCAACGAGTCCCACGCTGATCGCGATGAGCGACATCTGCAGGGCTTGGTTGAGTGGCAGTTGGCGCACGCCGACCACATAGCTGATGCTGTATGCGGCCACGATGAATCCGGTGACGTTGAAGCCGGACGGGAGTAGGAACGCTGAGATCCAGTTGCGCGGACTGGCCTTGACCGCACGACCCATTGCCACGAACGGGTTGAGCTTCGCAGGCGGGATGAGTCCTGCAGCCCGCTCCGCCTTGACCCTCTCGAACTCCGGCGACTCGTGCATGGTGCGGCGTAGCATAAGCCCGACAACGGTCAACACCGCGCCCAGGACAAAGGGGATACGCCATCCCCATTCAAGGAAAGCCTCGGGCGAGATCGTGGATCCCAGCAACGTGGTGAGCAGATTGGCGCTGATTCCGCCGAGGCCAACAGCCGCCATAGCGACGGCGGACAGCGCTGCCTTACGCTTGCGGACCGCGCTCTCGTTGATGATGGTGATTGCACCGGCGAGCTCCGCGCCGGCCCCAAACCCCTGAATGAGGCGCATCAGCACGAGCAGGATGGGCGCCCAGATGCCGATGGCAGCATATGTCGGAAGCAGGCCGATTGCCGCTGTCGCAACCCCGATTAGAAGGAGGGTGAAGACAAGCACTGGGCGTCGGCCGTATCGGTCACTGGCAGCACCAAGCACGATGCCGCCGAAGGGACGCGCGACGTAGCCGACAGCGAGTGCTGCAAAGGAAGCCAGCAGGCCAACGGCGGGGTCCTCGCTGGGGAAGAATAGGGGGCCGATGACGATGCCTGCGATGAAGCCGTACAGGCCGTACTCGTAGTGCTCGATGAAGGTTCCGACGCCGCCGGCGAGAGCGGCTCTCGCCGCGACACGCCGGGTGGAGTCTTGCGGTGCTTCCGCCGCAGCGGCGCCAGCGTTCGAGGTTGTCATGAAAGCTCCTTTGCTCTCTCGTTGTGAGCGCGGTGGTGTGGATCAGCTCTTGAGCAGGCCGAACCGGCGGGCCTCGACCCGCGCCTGCTCGATCCCGGTGAATTTGTCGAACTCGGCAAGGGGACCAAGGACGGCGTCGACGGAGTGGGTCGAGCCCTCGAGTGCCAGAGCGGAGAGTGCCGCGCGGATGCCGGACGTGGCTGCCAAAGGAGTGACCACGAAGTAAATGAGGATGTCGGCGCCGCGGTCGCCGAGTTGCTGTGAGCTCAGCTGCTCGTCGCTGAGCGAGACGATCAAGGCGTTGCTCTGAGAGACGAGCCGCTCGTGTGTCGCATCGACGGCAGGTGCAGCCATGAAGAGTGCGTCTGCCCCCGCCTCCTCGAACGCCAGCAATCGGTCGATGGTGGCCTCGAGTCCCTCAGTGGGCATCGCATCGGATCGTGCAATGATGAGCGTCTCCTCGGACGACCGCGCATCGACCGCCGCTTTGATCTTGTCGATCGACTCGCCAAGGGGCAGCACGGTCTGAATGTCGATGTGCTTGCCCCACAGGTGGTCTTCGATCTGGATGCCCGCCGCACCGGCGCGCTCGAGCACTTTGACAGAGTGAGTGACGTGCAGCGGGTTTCCCCATCCGCCCTCCCCGTCGACGATGAGGGGGATCTCCGTGATGGCGCCAAGGCGCCGGACCTGGTCTGCCATGTCGTTGAGGCTCACGTAGCCAATGTCAGGCAGCCCATACATGGTCGCCGACGTGGGCTGGCTACCCACATAGGCAGCTTGGAAACCGAGTTCCCTAACCGCAAGGGCCGAAATACCGTCGTAGATCGTCGGCGCCACGAGGGGCGTGCCTTGAGTCATCACGCTACCAAGTGTGGGGATGGAGATCGACATGATGTGCTGCCCTTCATCGTTGAGGTTGCAGGCCCAATGTATGAGCAACAGGTAGATGTGGGAATGGCCGATTCTCGAAGGGACTATGACCGCCAGTGTTACAATCGATCATGGATCTGCGACATCTCCAGTACTTCCTGGCCGTGGCTCACGAACTAAACTTCACTCGCGCGGCGGCGTCCCTACATATGGCTGTATCCCCGCTGAGCAGGGCCATCCGCGAGCTCGAAGGTGAAGTTGGTTGTGCGCTACTCACGCGCACCACTCGCAACGTCGAGCTCACCGAGGCGGGAGTGGCGCTCCTGCCCCTGGCTCAGGACATCCTGGCGCGCGTCAATTCCCTCAGTTATCTGACGAACCTTCGTGCGTCAGGAAACTCTGAACTCGCGGTGGGAATTCGCTCCGTGCCGGCGTCCTTCACGGCTATGCTCATCGAGCGAGTGTTCGAGCCAGCAGCGCCCCGCCTGCGCGTGAAATTCAGAGCGAATCCTGTTCGAGAGCAGATTAAGCAACTGCTCATCGGCGACATCGCGCTCGCGGTGATCTCCGAGCCCGTGGACGACCCGCGTATCGCCTATCTTCCTGTCATGGTGGAGCAGGCGGCGGTCGCACTCCCCGATACGCCTGAGCACCGCTCCATCGACGTCGTACTGCCGTACCATCTCCGCGACCTCGACCTCATGGTCGGAGACATCGCGTACCGGGATATGTTCGAGGAATATGTGACCGCCGCCCGTTCGGTCAGCGAAGACCGCACCCCCGTGATCGGGGGATTCCGTTTTGAGGTGGCCAATGGTGGGGTCGCCGCCTTTACAATGTTCAACCCCGAGTCGCCTCTTCACATCACTGTCCAAGGGCCGGGTGTTGTCATACGACCGCTTCCGGAGACGGTACGCTACACAACTCATCTGGCCTGGTTGCGCGAGCGGGAGGGGCTCGACGATCTCGGCGTAATCCTCGCTCAGGCGCGCATCGCGTTCATGTCACCCGTGGAGTACTGAAAAGGTCAGATAAGTTCCCCCGGGCAGAGCCCTACCTTGATGATCGACGGATCGGTGTCGACCTCACGGAAGGCCACCTCCCAGTCTTCGAGGGAGTATGAGCCCGTGTAGAGCGGCTCAAGGTCGAGCGCCCCCGAGCCAGCGAGTTCGGCCACCTTCTCCCAACTAGACCAGGTGTGGGCATATGAACCCTTCATCGTCAGTTCCTTCATCAGGAACCAACCTGACGAGACCGGGGTCTCGGCGGCATTGCCGCCGATCACAGCGACAGTCCCCTGGACAGAGGCCAGCTGAATGGCAAGCGGCAACGCGTTAACACCACCGCTTGCCTCCACCACATAGGGGAACGTTTCCCCGTACCGCGCCACCTGCGCGTCGAAGTCGGGGCGGTCGACAATGACATGCTCACGGAAGCCTAAGGACGAGGCCAGTGCGAAGCGGTCGGCATCCCGCTCAAGCCCGAAGATCACGGGCGTTCCGCCCAGCCATCGCACAATCTGGGCCGAGATCTGGCCGATCGGCCCCGGCCCGATGATCGCGACTCTTCGATCGCGGGGGATCTGCACGACCTCCAGGAGGTTACGTATTGCGACGGCAGCCATCTCGAAGAGGGTTGCCGCACGCCAGCTGACGGAATCAGGGATGGCATGCAGGAAACGCTGGTCCACGACGAAGTACTCGGCGAACCCACCATCGACGTTGCGACCGAGATCCCATTTCTCAGATTGAAAGAGGTAGGCGGTGTCGCCGTGGCTGCCTTTGCCTCCGCCTTCCTTGCCAATCACGACCTCCGCGGTGACACGATCACCCGGATTCCAATCCATTACGGCTGAACCGACGGCCGCCACCTCGCCGCAGTTCTCAGCGCCAACGATAACCGGCACACGGAACTTCATCACCGGATGCGACTTCCAGATGTAAAGGTCGCCGCCCTTGTCAACCCCGCATGCCTTCACCTTCACGAGAACTTCCGTGGCGCCAGGCACAGGTACGGGGTATTCGCGGATCTCCATCGATCCTGCTTCAGCCGCGTACTTGACGAGTGCCTTCATCGTCTGGGGAACAGTTGTCATCGCTTCTCCTCTGATCTACCGCTTCGCAGCGGATCCGGTGATCTCGCAGTCACCTTAGGCGGCAAACCCACGATGAGGGAATGACGCATTAACGCGATAACCGTGACTCTACAAGTCAAGGTTCTGCGCAGAAGCTCCCCGCGTCGGCGGACGGCCGTCGGGGTCAAGGGGACCTCGAGTCGCCTTCACGTTGCGGGATAGCTGCGTAATGTACGGTTCGGCGCTCAAACACGGTGTCTCACACCTGGTCGTCCGTATGCCTCGAGGAAGCGGAGCCAGACCTCGCTCACGGTCGGGAAGGCGGGGACGGCGTGCCAGAGCCGGTCGAGGGGGATCTCGCCGACGATCGCCATGGTCGCCGCTTGTACGAGTTCGGCGACGTCGGGGCCGACGAAGGTGGCTCCGACGATGACCTGTCGGGTCTCGTCGATGATGACGCGCGCCCGGCCCTGGTAGTGCTCGCGCTGCAGGGCCGCGCCGGCAATATGGCCGAGTTCGTAGTCGATGACGCGGACTTCGAGCCCGCGGGCGGTGGCCTGTGCCGCGGTGAGGCCGACGGATGCGACTTCGGGTGAGGTGAACACCACTTGCGGGACGGCGAGATGGTCGGCTGTGGCGACGTGCGCACCCCATGCGGCATCCGACACCCTTCGGCCAGTTGCGCGTGCGACGATCACGTCTCCCGCGGCACGGGCCTGGTACTTGCCCTGGTGGGTGAGGAGTGCGCGATGGTTAACGTCGCCGACCCCGTAGAGCCAGTCGAACCCGTGCACGCGGAGCGTGTCGTCGACGTCCAGCCAGGCGCCCGGGGTCAGGCCGACGTTGTCGAGTCCGAGGTCGGATGTCGCTGCAGCGCGGCCTGTGGCGACGAGGACTTCGTCCGCGATGATCTCTCCCGCGTTTGTCTGGATCACCACCTGGTCACCGTCGCGATCGACGCGGGAGATGGAGGTGTCGGTGTGGACGGTGATGCCGTTGGCGCGGAAGTTCTCCACGAGCATGGTTCCGGCGAACTCCTCCGTTCCTCCGAGGAGGCCGTGGCGGGCGAGGATGGTCACCTCGCTTCCGAAGCTCGCGAAAGCGGTCGCCATCTCGGTCGCGACGACACCGCCGCCGATCACGGCGAGACGGGGCGGCACCTCGTGAGCGCTGGTCGCGTCGCGGCTGGACCAGGGCTTCGCCTCGGCCAGGCCCGGGATGCCGGGAATGGCTGCCACGGATCCGGTGGCGACGGCGACGGCGTGCCGCGCGGTGATCACCGTCTGCTTGCCGTCGGCATCGGTCACAGTGACCTCACGCTCTCCGCTGAGACGGCCGCGACCGCGCATCAGTTCGATTCCGGCGCCGTTCAGCCAGGCGACTTGACCCGTATCCGACCATCCGTCTGTGATCGCGTCACGTCGCGCGAAGACTGCGTCGACGTCGAGCGTCCCGGTGATGGCGGAGGCGACGCCGGGCACGGCACGCGCGGCCTCGAGCACCTGTCCGGGCCGCAGCAGTGCCTTGGACGGATCGCATGCCCAGTACGAGCATTCCCCGCCGACGAGCTCTGCCTCGATGATGATGGCTTCCAGTCCGCCCTGGACGACGCGGTCAGCGACGTTCTCTCCGACGGGGCCGGCGCCGATCACGATCACGTCGGTCTCTCTACGGTTCATGGGTTTCTCCTTGTTCTGGGTTCGGTTCTGTGTGACGGATGATGCGACGATCCCTGGCGTCAGCGCCGGCGCTTCGGCGCTCACCACCAGGTTGCGGTGAGGTCGGGGACGTCGGTGCGCGGCGGGAGGTCGACGTCGGGGTCGGCTTGGACGAGGAGTTCGCGGATGAGTTCTTCTGTCTCGTCGTAAGCGCCTTCTCCGTAGGCGACGTGGCGGACCTGCCCCTGGGCGTCGATGAGATACAGCGCGGGCCAGTAGCTGTTGGAGAAGCTGTCCCAGGTCGTGAAGTCGTTGTCGACGGCGATCGGGTAATGGATACCGAGGTCGGCGGCAGCGCTCTTTACACCCGCGAGTTCTCTTTCGAAGGGGTACTCGGGCGAGTGCACGCCGATGGTCTCCAGACCGACATCGTGATACTGCTCGTACCAGGCGGTGACGTGCGGGATCGCGCGTCGGCAGTTGATGCAGTCGAACGTCCAGAAGTCGACGATGGTGACCTTGCCCGTGAGGCTCTCTGCGGTCAGAGGTTTGCCGTCGGGAGTGTTCAGCCAGGTGGTGATTCCGGTGATCGCCGGAGCCGGGCCGCAGTTCTGCAGTTCGGCGGCACCGCTCGCGCATCCGCGGAGGGAGTCTGCTTCCTGGGTCGTCTGGTTCTCGTCGCCGATGAGGGACTTCTGGATGCTCGCCGTGTAGTCGGGGATGATGCTTTGTAGCGCCTGCGGAGCATCGATGATGAGCGCACCGGCGATGAGGATGGTTGCTGCGCCGGCGAGGGCGCGGATGCCGCGCTCGCGGCGCCGGAATCCGCGGATGCGCTGCGCGACGCGGTTGCCCGCGACGGCGAACGCCAGCAGCGGAATCGCGACGCCGACGGCGAAGGAGAGCGCGAGGAGGACGGTGTCCGCGCCGACAGTTCCGGTCGCACCGGCCACGACGATCGCCGCAAGGACCGGGCCTGCGCACGGGACGAAGACCGTACCGAGGGCGAGCCCCGTTCCGAAGCCGTTGCCCGTGTTCTCCGGTGCGCGTCGTAGCAGCCGTTGGAAGGGGCGTTCGATCACCCGCTGCACGTCCGGGAGCAGGAGCCCGAGTCCGATCAGCAGCAGAGCGGCGATGCCGATCCACCGGATCGTGACCTGCGGGATCGGCAGCAGGGCGAGCAGCGACGACCCGGCGAGGGTGACGAAGGTGAAGCTGACCAGCAGCCCTCCGATCACCCAGTACGGCCGGCTGCGCGGCGCCTGGATCGCTTCGGGCGCGCCACCGGGCCGTGATGCGCCCGCACCGGCCGTGAGGAAGACCACGGGAAGCACCGGGAGGACACAGGGCGAGATGCCGGTGATGAGGCCTCCGAGAAGGCCGAGGAGAAGAACGCTCATGAGTGGTTTCCTTTCGCGGATCGGTTCATTCCAGGAGCAGCAGGACCCATGCCCAGGTCCAGCTGTCCCCGAACCATGCGCACCACCGGCCGCGGCTCTTCTCCTGCGGCTGCTCCAGCGCTGCGTTCTTCGACGAGGTATTAGCCCCGATCGCCGGCGGCACCGCGCGCTCCTCGGTCGTGACCGTCGTCGACTCCTCCAGCGTGAGCTCGACGAGCGCGTCGAGCTGCACCGGGGTGAGCTTCTCGAAGGCTTCGACGAGCCGCGAGTCCACCCCGGGTCCGGCGTCGCGCAGGATGTGCAGATACCGGGCGAGGGCCGCCTGGTCCTGCGCAGTGAGCTTCGACATGCTCTTCTCCTCGTCCGTGGTCTCGGTCAGTGACGGTCGGTCAGCGTCCGGGTGCACGGGTGACGACCTGCTGGATCGTCCAGTCATTGCCGTCCGGGTCGGCGAAGGAGGCGAAGGTCCCGTAGCTGTCGACATCCGGGTGCGGCCCCGGCACCCGGTTCGCCTCCCCCGCCCAGTGGAAGATCCCGTCGGCGTCATGCCAGATCTCGCTGACCTCCGCGCCGGCGGCGATCAGTTCCCTCCTGGCCTCCTCGATGTCGGACGTGACCAGGTGCAGTCCCTGCGACGAGCCGGGGACCGCAGTCGTCAGCTTGTCGCCGAAGATGATCGACGCCTCCGAGCCGGGAGGCGTCACTTGAACGACTCGCAAGCCACGTTCGGTCGAGAAGTCGGCGTCGAGGCGGAAGCCGAGGCCCACATAGAAGTCCTTGGCCCGGTCCACGTCCGCGACCGGGATGACGGCGATCTCAAACTTGAGCTCCATGATCTTTCACTCCTTCTGTTCGTCGAGCGCTACCACCGATAGCCACCCGTTACTGTCCTAACTGGTGACGACACTGACACACGACCGCGTCACCTGTCAAGATGGTGACTAGATTCGACTCCTCCATAGCGGGAACCGGTTAGAGTGGTGACATGCGACACGCCTTCCCATGCGGCACGCTCGCCCTCGACTTCGTCGGCACACTGCGCGCGCGCCGAAACGATGAACCCACAGAGAAGCTCGCAACCGTCTCCGATCTCGACGCCTGGTTCGCCGAGTCCGGGCTGATGCCCAACGGTGTCGATCCCGACGAGCGCGACCTCGCGTCGGCACTCGAACTGCGAGAGGCGATCTACACGCTCGCCTGGGCCCGCCTTCACGAGCGACCACTTCCGGAGGATGCGATCGCCGTCGTCAACGCCGCCACCGCCGGCGCACCACTGCGTCCAGTCCTGAGCGCAAACGGATGGTCACGCACTGGAACCGCGGACCAGGCGCTCTGCGACCTGGCGAGACAGGCCGTCGAGATCGTCGGCGGCGAGCAGGGCACGCTCCTGCGCGAGTGCGGACGGCCCGAGTGTACCCAGATCTACCTCGACCACTCCCGCGGCCACCGCCGCGAATGGTGCTCCATGGCGACCTGCGGGAGCCGCATGAAGGCCCAGGCCTACCGCGCACGCCAGCGCGCGAACACCGACGCCTGACCAGCACATCAACGCTCGGGGACGCCTCGGCCGCGTCTGCCCAAATGTGCGTCACCATCTTGACAGGTGACTTCAAGCCGTGTCATAGTCGTCACCGTTCTAAACAGTTACTTTCTGAAAGGCTCCCCTCATGACCACGGTCCGCTTCTCCCTCACCTCGCCGCTCACTCCCGAAGACGCGCTGAAGATACTCACCGACTTCGGACCGGCCCGAGCCGATGCCTGGCCGACGATCGACGCCGAACATCTCCAGGTCCACTCGATCGGACCGAACTGGGCAGAAGTCACCGAGGGCACCGCCGCGGCGTGGGAACGCGCCCGCTACGAATGGGACACGAACACGGGACGCGTCGAGATCACGACGCTCGAGTCGAGGGTGTTCGGCCCCGGCGGCGGCTGGACCTTCCAGTTCTCGCCGGTCGAAGGCGGAACCAAGGTAGATGTCGAACTCACCCGCACGCCCACCGCCTTCGGCAAGAAGATCCTCGCCGCGATCCTCCCCCTCGCCGCGTCGTCCCTGAAGAAAAACGTCGCCGTCCCCTTCCAGGCGCGGTGACTTTCCCCTTACCCGGACAATGCGCCCCGTCGCTCTGCGCGGGGCGCATTGTCGTGCGTTGTGGTCATACGCAGCGCGGCTGGTAGAGTGGGGTTCATGGGAACGATTGAGGTCGACAGAGCCTAGCCACCGAACTGCCGGTGGCTGTCACACGTGCGGACGTCATCCGCATCAGTGAACGATCGTTTCTCAACGCACGCACATGTCTCGTCCGTCCCGATCTGGGACGTTGACGCATGTGCAGTCCTCACCGGCATGTTCGCATCGCACCGACTTCGGTCCCGAGTGCACCAGTGCGAACGCGTAGTCCGCCTGTTCGGAGCGCATCAGTCTTCTCCGTGACATTCGAGCAACGGCTCATCGTCATCGGATGGGCCTCATGCCGGCCAGCGGCGCGACCCCTCTCGCTGCATCTGCACGGTCCGTTGTCGGTTGTCCTGCCAGTTCCGCTGGCGCCCGCAACCTGCACACGAAAGACACCGCCATGCAGCACCGCAAGTCACGTTCCCGCACCCACCATCGCCGCGCTCACTGGAAGGCCACCGCGCCCGCGCTCACCACCTGCGCCAATCCCGCCTGCGGAAAGGCCACGCCGCCACACCACGCATGCCAGCACTGCGGCTTCTACCGAGGCCGCAGGGTCCTGCCCCCGACGGGCGGTGACACATGAACACCATCCTGACCACGAGGAGCCGTTGGATGCGTATCCGCGATCACCTTGCCCACGCCGGCGAGCCGGCGTTCCGGTTCCGGCAGCTCATCACCGCCTGGCAAGCTTCGACCGCCGAGACCTTCGCCGACGTCCACGCGCTCCCTGCGAGGCTACGTGACGACCTCGCCGAGCGGTTCGGTCCACGGCTGCACCCGCTCACGGCGCTGGAGGTGCAGCGCGATGAACAGGTCGAAAAGGTGTTGTTCGCCTCGGACAGCGGCGCGCGCATCGAGACCGTCGTCTCGCACTACCGCGCCGGATGGGACTCGATGTGCATCTCATCACAGGCAGGGTGCGGCCTGGGCTGCACGTTCTGCGCGACCGGCGCAGTCGGGCTGATTCGCAATCTCACCGCGGATGAGATCGTCGCGCAAGTGATGCACCCACGCTGGACGCGAGCGGGCATGAAACGGCCTGCAAGCGTGGCCTTCATGGGCATGGGTGAGGCGCTCGCCAACCCGCACGTGTTCGACGCGCTGACCTTACTGACCGATCAGGCGTATGCCGGCATGTCGGCGCGCCGGATCACGATGTCGACGGTCGGGTTCGCCCCGAACCTGGAACGTCTGGTGAACGAGCACCCGCAGGTGACGATCACGCTCTCGGTGCACTCGCCATTCCCGAACCAGCGGGAACAGATCATCCCACTCGAGGAGCGATTCCCGCTCGCACGGAACCTCGACATCCTCGACCGGCACGCCACCACGAGCCACAGAAAGGTATATCTCGCCTACCTGCTGATCGCAGGCGTCAACGACAGCGACGACCATCTCGCGGCTCTAGCCGAACTGATCCACAAGCGCTCCCGGCCGGAGCTGTTCCACGTCAGCGTCATCCGCTACAACGAGGCCGCCGGCGCCGTTCCCGAGTATCACGCGCCCTCGTCGAACCGGGTGGACGAGTTCGTGCACGAACTGACCGCTCGTGGCATCCGCGCGACAAGGCGGCGCCAATTCGGCACCGGCATCGATGCGGCCTGCGGCCAGCTCCACGCGAAGTACCTCACCCAGCCCTCAGCGGCGTCTGCCCCCATCGACAAAGAACTGATTCCCGTCACGCCCGCCGGCGGTTGACGACAGAGAAAGAGAAACACAGCATGTCTACGAAATCCGCCATCACCCTGCGCGATCTGACCTTCGAATGGCCCGACGGCGCCACCGCCCTCGACCACGTCAACGGCACCTTCAGCACGGGCCGAACCGGCCTGATCGGCCGCAACGGCGCCGGCAAATCCACCCTGCTCCGACTGATCGCGGGCGAACTGCAGCCGACCTCCGGTCACATCGACACCGGCGGGGAGGTCGGCTACCTGCCGCAGAACCTCACGCTCAAGAGCGACACGACCATCGCCGATCTGCTCGGCATCCAGCCGATCCTCGACGCGATGAGGGCGATCGAGTCCGGCGACATCGATCAACACCATTTCGACACGATCGGCGACGATTGGGACATCACCTCCCGCGCCGACGAAGCCTTGCACCAGATCGGGTTCTCCGCCGCCGATCTTGACCGTCGGATCGCCGAGGTCTCCGGCGGGGAAGCGATGCTTATCGCGATCACAGGTCTGCGCCTTCTCCTCACGCCGATTACCCTGCTCGACGAGCCCACCAACAACCTCGACCGCGCAACACGCGAGAAACTGGCCGGCATTCTGGACCAATGGCCGGGCACCCTCATCGTCGTCAGCCACGACCTCGAACTGCTCGAGCATATGGACAACACCGCCGAGCTCTATGGCGGAAGGCTGGATACGTTCGGCGGGTCATACAGCGCGTGGAAGGAGCATCAGGAACAGGAGCAGGCCGCCGCAGTGCAGGCCGCACGCTCCGCCCAGCAGGCGCTGAAGGTGGAGAAGAAGCAGCGCGTCGAAGCTGAGACGAAGCTCGCCCGACGCGAACGAACCGGCAAAAAGACCCAGAAAGACGGCGGCATCCCCAAGATCCTCGCCGGAAACCGGGCCAGCAAGGCACAGGCATCCGCCGGATCGCTACGGTCGACCCTCGACGACAAAGTCCAGTCCGCGCAGGCCGCGGTCGACGCGGCCGACGCGCGAGTCCGCGACGACGAGCACATCCACCTCATCCTGCCCGACCCCGACCTCCCCCGCGGGCGACGCCTGGCAGAGATCGAGGACGAAGGCCGGACCATCGTCATCCAAGGCCCCGAACGCGTCGCGCTCATCGGCGCAAACGGAGCCGGAAAGTCAACCCTCATCGAACAGCTCCTCCGACGAACCGATCCTGCTCCCGGGCGCCCCCACGGCCGGCTAGTCACCGACCTCGTCGGATTCCTACCACAACGTCTCGACGGGCTGGACGACGACGCCAGCGCGATCGAGAACGTGCAGACCGTCGCGCCCGAGACACCGGCCGGCACGATCCGGAACCACCTCGCCCGACTGCTCCTACGCGGCGACAGCGTCGACCGCCCAGTGCGCACGCTCTCCGGCGGCGAACGATTCCGAGTCTCCCTCGCCCGGCTGCTCCTGGCCGACCCCCCCGCCCAGCTGCTGATCATGGACGAACCGACGAACAACCTCGACATCACCAGCGTCGAACAACTCGCCGAAGCCCTCGACGCGTACCGCGGCGCACTACTGATTGTCAGCCACGACTTCGCCTTCTTGGAGCGGATCGGCGTTGAGACGATCCTCGAACTCGATGAGCAGGGGCGGATGCGTCAGCGCCGAGAGCTGAGCGTTTAGCACGTTGAATCGGCCCCGAGCACGAGCGCAGGAGGAGGCGAGTCACCCACTTCCCGACGTACTTCCTCCTGCTCGTGAGCATCGCCGAACGCCGATCTACGCGCGCCACCATGTGCTCACTAGCGTTGTCCCGCCTGTCGCGTACGACGGGGTCCGCCTTGCGTTCATTCGCGAGGGCTCAGCAATCTTCCACAGCGAATTCGGCGAACGTCGACTTGAGCGGGGAGACGTGGCAGTCTTGGGGGCGAACATACTTTGCGGCACCCAGCCGATTGGTAGCCTCGTCGCAACAGTCCTGTATCTCGATCGCGACTACCTGGTGGACCAGGTGTTCTGGCAACACGCCGGGCACATGATCGATCGTCTCGATGCATCGCAGTTGCTCGCGGACTTCTATGGTGAGCCCATCCAGATCTTTCGCTTCAGCGAAGAGCTAGTGGCGATTCTCGGGCTGCGCCTAGACGCGCTCGTCGACCTCGGTCAGCGTGCTCGGGGACTGCTCTTCTATCGAGCCCAGGCTCTCCTCTCGGAAGTTCTGGACGTTGTGGCGCCGCAGGTTCATGTGGCCAAGCGCCAAATAACGCCCGCGCAACGACACACGCCAGCTCTCAAGGAACGATGGGCGCGGCTTCCCCGTCCGCTTCGAGAGGAGGCTCGCGTGGCAGCGGCGAAGCTGCGCGGATCGCCTTCATATCGATGGACCTTGGCAAACCTGGCACGCGAAGTTTATCTCTCTCCAGCACAGCTCAGCCGAATCTTCGTAGAAGCGCACGGAAGGACGCCACTCGCGTACCTCAGGGTGATCCGAACCGAGCGGATGGCGCTCTTGCTGCGTACCACGGGCATCAGCGTCCAGCAGGCCGCACGTGAGGTCGGTTGGAGCAGCCGGAGCTATGCAGCGCGGGTCTTCCAGCAACACCTTGGCGTCTCGCCAAGGCAATACCGGAAACGCACCAGCCAGTCAATACTCCAGTTCCCAGACGTTTAAGACTGTGTAGACAGGAGCACTCACAGCTGGCAATCGACCCATAGTCGGGCGTCGCTCCTCGCATATCCTCTTGATAGCGCGCATCGAGATATGGACAGCGATCACAGCGAGGAAGATCGCGAAGATCACATTGCCGATCAACGGGTGTCCAGGCTCTTGTCCAACCATGCAGCCAGGTCTCTGCGCCAAGCTACTCGCCGTCGGGAGCGGCGGCGACCAGGAACTAATCGACGACCACCTCGACCACGAGAGTCGCGGAGGTCAGCGCAAGGCAATGGTGGGTACACGGGGCAGCTGTCGGGAGCCGCCCTGCATACCTACGACGGCGCCGGCGGCCCGGATCAGTGTGGGACCCAGAGGTCGCCGATTGTGCCGTAGGAAATCACGCCGACGGTGGCCGTGGGGATGATCGCCGCGAGCAAGTTGCCGGTCGCACAGCGCTGTTCGTAGCGCAGCAGCACCAGAGCGGGCACGACGAGAACACCACCACCGATTCCGAACAGGCCGGAGATGACAGCGATGAGTCCGACGAGCACATGCAGGCTCACTAGCCTGGCTGCCACCGCTAGGTTGCATGGCACGGTCCTCTCTTCTGAAGGTCAACGCCCCACGCGACCGAACAGGGAGGCGATGGGAGCGATGACGAGTGGGCGGGCGGCGATCACGCCGCCGATGATGACGACGATCGAGGCTGCGAAGATCCAGAACCCGGTCCAGTTCACGGCGTCCTGCCCCGCATACAGGTGGTTGAGGTTGCGCAGCGCCCCTGTCGCCAGCACGAGTGCCACGTGGAAGATGATGAACACGACGAAGTAGAGCATCACCGGGAAGTGGATGGCGCGGGCGACCTCGACCGGGTACGCCTTGCTCAGCTTCGGGGCGTTCCCAGGCCACAGGCCCGACATCCGCACCCCGGTCGCGGCGGCGAGGGGCGCGGCGAGGAAGACGGTGGCGAAGTAGGTCAGCTGCTGCAGGCTGTTGTAGTTGACCCAGCCGTTCTCGGTGGGCCAGTCCAGCGAGACGTACTGCAGCCCGGCGGAGAGGGCGTTGGGGAACACCTCCCAGCTGGTGGGCACGATCTTGACCCATTGCCCGGTGACGAACAGCAGCACCACGAAGATGACGCCGTTGAGGATCCACAGCAGGTCGAGGGCTTGGTGGAACCAGATGGTGAGGCTGATCTTGCGCTGCGGGTTCCACTTCGGGGTCCAGAACGCGCTCGGCCGCTGGTCGGTGCGGATCTGCCATCCGGAGCGGATGATCAGGACCATCAGGAACACGTTGAAGAAGTGCGCCCAGCTGAGCCAGGTCGGGATGCCGACCGGCGCCCACTCCGGCAGGTGATACTCGCCCGGGTAGTTGGTCAGGAAATCCTGCAGCGGCGGGGTGCTCAGCAGCCACCGCACGAACAGCACGGCCATCACCCCGGCAAACAGCAGGCCACCGCCGCCGATGATCACGATCCCGGCCCACTGTCCGGCGGTGCGTCCTCGATACCGGCGGGGTTCCCGTTCGGGTTCGCGGGGAAGATCACGGTAGATGCGTCGCGGCGCCGGCGGCACGGCGGAGGCGCCTGCCGCGGCCGTCGTGGGTGAGGGGGGCGCGGCGAGGGAGACGTCGGGTGCCGGGATCGGCTCCGCGGCAACAGCGGGGGCAGCCGTCACCGGGACGGGGATCGGGCGGGCCGCGGGCCACGGTTCGCCGCCCGCGGTGCGGGGCAGCCCTCGACGCTGCAGGACGGTGCTGCCGGGCGCGGCGGCCGCCGGCACGGGTGCGACCGTGGCTGCCGCGACCGGGGCGGGGGTGGTCACCGCAGGGAGGGTTCGCGTTGCCGCCTCCGGCCATGGGGCGCCGCCGGGGACGCGGGGCAGACCCTGACGCACCGTCCGTGCGGGCGCATCGGCGGTCGCGACAAGCGCAGCGACGGCGGGTGCATCCTGCGCGGCGGCGGTGTGAAGCTCCGCCACGGGAGCCACAGCCGCGGCGGTGTGCGCGAGGCTTCGGGGCGGCCAGGGGCCACCGCCCGGTGTGCGCGGCAGGCCCTGACGGCGGGCCGTGTCGTGGAGTGCCATGGGCGGGGCTACTTCTTCTTCGCCTCGAGCGCGGTGATCAGCTGCGGCACGACCTGGAACAGGTCTCCGACGACGCCGTAGTCGGCGATCTCGAAGATCGGCGCCTCGGGGTCCTTGTTGATCGCGACGATCGTCTTGGCGGTCTGCATACCGGCCTTGTGTTGGATGGCGCCGGAGATCCCGAGCGCGACATACAGCTGCGGGGTCACCGAAACCCCGGTCTGACCGACCTGGTAGGAGTGCGGGACGTAGCCGGAGTCCACCGCAACCCGGGACGCGCCGACGGCCGCGCCGAGCACGTCGGCGAGCTGCTCGACGAGGGCGAAGTCCTCCTTGGATCCCACGCCCTTGCCGCCGGAGACGACCCTGGCGGCCACACGCAGTTCGGGGCGCGTGGAGGTGGCCTGCGCCGCGGTGAACGATTCGATCTGTGTCGCGCGCGCATCAGATGCGGTGATGGTGAGCGTCTCGATCTGGGGGCCGGCGACGGCGGCGGCGCGTTCCTCGATGGCGCCGCGGCGGATCGTGATCACTGGAGTGCCGAAGGTGACGGCCGAGTCGACCGTGTAGGAGCCGCCGTAGATGGAGTGGCGGGCGACGATCCCTTCCGCGTCGCGGTGCACGCCGACGGCGTCGACGGCGACCGCGTTGCCGGTGCGGACGGCGAACCGTCCGGCGACGTCGCGCCCTTCGGGGCCGTTGGAGATGAGGACCGCAGCGGGTGCGACCTGCTCGTACGCGGCCGTGAGGGCGTCAACGAGCGGGATCGTCGGCGCGGAGCCGATCTGCGCGGATTCGACGGTGAGGATGCGGGCGGCACCGAGCGCGGCGGCGGCCGTCGCGACGGTCTGCCCGTGGCCGGGCCTGGTGACGGCGACGGCGACCGGGGTGCCGAGGCCGGCGGCGGCGCCGAGCAGCTCCGCCGCGCTGGCGCCGAGCTCACCGGTGGGCAGCACGTCGAGGAGGACGAGGATGGGGTCGGTCGTGGGTTCGGGCATGTCACACCAGCTTGTTCTGCACGAGGAACTCCGCGAGCTGGTTGCCCGCGTCGCCTTCGTTGACGATCTTGATGCCCGCGGCGCGGGCTGGTTTCTCGGAGACGGCGATCATGATCGACCGGGGCACGTCAGCGTCCGCGTCGACGCCGAGGTCGGCGAGGGTGAGGGTTTCGAACGGCTTCTTCTTCGCCGACATGATCCCCTTGAACCCTGGCAGGCGCGGGTCGGGCAGGCGCTCGGTGATGGAGATCACCGCCGGCAGGGTCGCCGCGACCGTGTAGGTGCCGCCGTCGGTCTCCCGGTCGCCTTGGACCTGGGTGTCGGTGAGCTCGACGCTGCTGAGGCCTGTGGCGTTGGGCACGCCCAGCCGTTCGGCCAGCATGGCCGGAATCAGGCCGGCCGATCCGTCGGTGGACACGTCCCCGGTGATCACCAGGTCGAAGCCGGTGTGTTCGATCGCCTTGGCGAGCACTTCGGCGGTCAGGGTGAGGTCCGCGCCCAGCAGGGCGTCGTCGACGACGTGCACGGCACGGTCGGCGCCCATCGCGAGTCCTTTGCGCAGTGAGGTGGGGGCGGAGTCCGGACCGACGGAGACCAGCACGATCTCGGTGCCGGGGTGGGCCTCCGCGTAGGAGACGGCGACTTCGTTGGCGCGTTCGGTGATCTCGTCCAGGACGCGGTCGTTCGCGTCCCGGTCGGCGAGCCCGGTCTCCAGGTTGAGCTTGCGTTCGGTGTAGGTGTCGGGGACTTCTTTGGCGAGCACGATGATCTTCATCGGCCTTCTCCCGTTCTTCTCCAGGGGTGCATCAGGACCCGGTGGCGGTGTCCTGGTCGGCACCGATCGCGGTGAGGACGGCGGCGGCGATCTCGGCATCCAGCTGCGGCGGGCCACCGGCCACGCCGAGACCACCGACGTGCACGCCGTCGGAGGCGAGCGGCAGCCCGCCCGGAATGCTGGTCAGCAGGCCGCCGCTGCCGTGCTCGAGCGCGACGGCCAGAGCCGGGGGGACCGCGGCGCTGGGGCGGCGGGTGGAGGCGGCGGCGTTCGCCTTGCGGCGGCTGGTCTCCACACTGTGCGGGGTCGTGCCGTCCGCACGCCCGTACGCGACCAGGCCGAGGGCGGGGTCGACCACCGTCGCGCTCACCGGGATGCCGCGGCGGGCGCCCTCGTCGATCGCGAGAGCGACGGCGTGTGCGGCCGCACCGTAGGTGATGGTCGGGGTGGACGTGTGGGTGAGCATCACTGTTCTCCTGGGGTGGGCAGGACGGATCCTTCGGCGCCTTCCACCGAGCCTTCGGGGCTCAGCGTCGCCTGTGCGGGGGCCGGCGTCGCTCCGGCGGGGGCGAGCACCGATCCGGGGTTGAGGATGCCGTCGGGATCGAGCGCGTTCTTGATGCGGTGGTTGAGCTCCAGGACGTCCTCACCGAGGTAGTCCGCGAGCCAGGGCCGCTTAAGCCTGCCGACGCCGTGCTCGCCGGTGATGGTGCCGCCGAGGCGGATGGCGAGGTCCATGACCTCCCCGTAGGCGGTGTGGGCGCGTTCCTGCTGGGCGAGGTCGGTCGGGTCGAGCACGATCAGCGGGTGCGTGTTGCCGTCGCCGGCGTGCGCCATCGTGGCGATGGTGACCTCGTTGCGGGCCGCGATCTCCGCGATCCCCGTGACCAGATCGCCGAGCCGCGGCAGTGGCACCCCGACGTCTTCGAGCAGCACGGCGCCGAGGCGTTCAATGGCGGGGATCGCCATGCGGCGGGCGACGACGAACGCCTCGCCTTCCTCGGGGTCGTCGGTAGCGTAGCACTCGCTGGCGCCGCTGGCGTTGCAGATCTCCTCAATGCGGGTGATCTCCTCCAGCGCGGCGCTGCCGGCCTCATCGGACTGGGCGATCAGCATCGCCGCGGCCTCGCGGTCCAGGCCCATCTTGGTGGCGTCCTCCACGGCGTTGATGGTCGCCTGGTCCATGAACTCGAGCATGGAGGGGCGCATCTTCTGCGTGATGGCCAGCACCGCATCGGTGGCAGCATCCAGCGTCGGGAACGTCGCCACCAGCGTGGTGGGCTGCTTCTGGGCGGGGATGAGCCGCAGCTGCACCTCGGTGAAGATGCCCAGGGTGCCCTCGCTGCCGACGAACAGCTTCATCAGCGACAGGCCCGCGACGTCCTTGAGCCGGGGGCCGCCGAGCTTGACCGCGCGGCCATCGGCGAGGACGACGGTGATGCCGAGCACGTAGTCGGTGGTCACGCCGTACTTCACGCAGCACAGGCCGCCGGCGTTGGTCGCGACGTTGCCGCCGATCGAGCAGATCTCATAGGAGGACGGGTCCGGCGGGTACCACAGGCCATGCGCGGCGGCCGCGGCCTTCACCTGCGCGTTCAGCGCACCCGGGCCGGCGATCACGGTGCGGGTGACGGGGTCCACCTCGATGGTGTTCATCCGATCCACCGACAGCACGATCCCGCGATGCACCGCGGTGCTGCCGCCGGACAGTCCGGTGCCCGCCCCGCGCGGGACGATCGGGGTGCCGTTGGCCGCGGCGATCTTCACGACGGTCTGCACCTCCTCGGTTGAGGTGGGGCGGATCACGACCAGCGGGACGCCGGCGCCAGGATCGTTGGCGCGATCCCACCGGTAGGCGTCCATGCTCGCCGGGTCGGTGATCACAACCTCCGGGGGCAGTGCGGCGACGAGTTCTTCCAGGGTGCGCGCGTCGTTGCGAATCATCGTTGGCGGTCCTTCCTTGACCGGGAATGGAAGTACGGTAGCACCCAATGTACCTATTTTGGAAGTCTTCTTCCAGATAATGGAAGTTTTGATTGACGACGAACTCATCCTCGTTCTATAGTTCCGAACTACAAGAACTTATTTCCATGATTCGGAAGCAGCGCGTTTTCCGGATTCGAGGAGGAATGTCCAATGACGTACACGGTGAACAGCTCGATCCTTCTGACCGAGTTCCCCCTGCTCGAGCGGCCGCAGCGCGCGAAAGACGCCGGCTTCGACGCGGTCGAGTTCTGGTGGCCGTTCCCCGGCTCAGTGCCCGGCGACGCCGAGCTCAACCGGTTCGAGACCGCGATCACCGACGCGGGCGTGCAGCTCACGGGGCTGAACTTCAACGCCGGCGACATGCCCGGCGGTGACCGGGGTCTCGTCTCCTGGGTCGGCCGGGAGAGCGAGTTCCGCGACAACATCGACGTCATCGTCGGCATCGGTCAGCGCCTGGGCACCCGCGCGTTCAACGCCCTCTACGGCAACCGTCTCGACGGAGTCTCCCCCCAAGCCCAAGACGAGCTCGCGGTGGAGAACCTCGCCGCCGCCGCCACCGCGGTCGCGAAGATCGGTGGGATCGTGCTGCTGGAGCCGGTCAGCGGTGCGGACAGGTACCCGCTGCTGACCGCCGCGGATGCCCTCGCCGTCATCGATCGGGTCCGTGAGGCCGCCGGTGTCGACAACATCAAGCTGCTCGCCGACTTCTACCACCTGGCCGTCAACGGCGACGACGTCGCCGCGGTGATCGAAGCGCACGCGCCCGACTTCGGGCACATCCAGATCGCCGACGCCCCCGGCCGCGGCGCCCCGGGTACCGGCGATCTGCCCCTGAAGGCGTGGATCGACCGCAGCATCGAGCTCGGCTACACCGGGCCGATCGGGCTGGAGTACAAGCAGCCCGCCGATACCGCCTTCGACTGGCTCACCGCCTGACCCGTCCCGTCTTCGCAAAGGAACCCGACATGAGCAACATCTCCGTCATCGGCCTCGGCATCATGGGCCTGCCCATCGCCATCAACCTCGTCAAGGCCGGGCACACCGTCACCGGCTACAACCGCAGCCCCGAGCGCATCCAGAAGCTCGTCGACGCCGGCGGTCACGCCGCGCGCAGCGTCGCCGAAGCCGCCACCGGCGCGGACGTGATCATCACCATGGTCCCCGACTCCCCCGACGTCGAAGCGGTCGTCAGCGGCCCCGACGGGGTGTTCGCGAACGCCGCCCCCGGCGCGCTGTGGATCGACGCGTCCACCATCCGCCCCGACGTCGCCCGACACCTGGCCACCGAGGCCCGCGAAGCCGGCCTGCGGCCGCTGGATGCCCCGGTCTCCGGCGGTGAGCAGGGCGCGATCGACGGCGCCCTGTCGATCATGATCGGCGGCATCCGCGCCGACGTCGACGCCGCCCACGACGTGCTCTCCGCGATCGGGAAGACCATCGTGCACGTCGGCCCGTCCGGGTCCGGGCAGACCGTGAAGGCCGCCAACCAGCTGATCGTCGCCGTCAACATCGAGGCCCTCGCCGAAGCGGTCGTGTTCCTCGAAGCGCACGGCGTCGACCGGGAAGCCGCCCTCAAGGTCCTCGGCGGGGGGCTCGCCGGCTCGAAGGTCCTCGACCAGAAGGGGCAGAAGCTCCTGGACCGCAACTTCGACCCCGGGTTCCGGCTCGCCCTGCACCACAAGGACCTCGGCATCGTCACCGCCGCCGCCCGCGAAGCCGGCGTCATCATCCCGCTCGGCGCCATCGTCGCCCAGCTCGTCGCCGCCACCGTGCAGCGAGGAGACGGCGGGCTGGACCACTCCGCACTCTTCAAGCAGGTGCTGGAGCTCTCTGGCCGGGACTGACACCGCCCCGCCACCACGGCCTCACACCCACCACAGGCCACCCACCCGTAGACCACATCTTTCGCTCCGAAGGGAGCAGACATCATGACCAGAATGCGCACCGTCGACGCCGCCGTGCTGATCCTCGAGAAGGAGGGCGCCACCGAAGCCTTCGGGTTGCCCGGGGCGGCGATCAACCCGTTCTACTCCGCGATGAAAACCCACGGCGGCATCCGGCACACCCTCGCCCGCCACGTCGAAGGCGCCTCCCACATGGCCGACGGATACTCCCGTGCACATGCGGGGAACATCGGCATCTGCATCGGCACCTCCGGTCCCGCCGGCACCGACATGATCACCGGCCTGTATGCCGCGTGGGCGGACTCCATCCCGATCCTATGCATCACCGGGCAGGCACCGGTCGCGAAGCTCCACAAAGAGGACTTCCAGGCCGTCGACATCGAATCCATCGCCAAGCCGGTCACCAAGTACGCGTTCACCGTCCGCGAGCCCGGCCAGATCCCCGGCGCGTTCCAGAAGGCGTTCCAGATCATGCGGTCCGGACGCCCCGGACCGGTGCTGCTGGACCTGCCGATCGACGTGCAGCTGACCGAGATCGAGTTCGACATCGACGCCTACGAGCCCCTCGCGATCGAGAAGCCCGCGGCGACCCGCTACCAGCTGGAAAAGGCCCTCGACCTGCTCACGGCCTCACAGCGCCCGCTGATCGTCGCCGGCGGCGGCATCATCAACGCCGACGCGTCCGACAAGCTCGTCGAGCTCGCAGAGATCCTCAGCGTGCCGGTCGTGCCCACCCTGATGGGGTGGGGCGCGATTCCGGACGAGCACCCGCTGATGGCCGGCATGGTCGGCCTGCAGACCTCGCACCGGTACGGCAACACCACCTTCCTCGAGTCCGACTTCGTCCTCGGCATCGGGAACCGGTGGGCCAACCGGCACACCGGTGGCCTGGACGTCTATACCGCCGGACGCACCTTCGTGCACATCGACATCGACCCCACCCAGATCGGACGGGTGTTCTCCCCCGACCTCGGCATCACCTCCGACGCCCGCGCCGCCCTCGAGGGCCTCGTCGAGATCGCCCGGGAACGCTCGATCGCCGGTACCCTGCCCGACTATTCGGAGTGGGCTGCGGAGAGCGCGGAGCGGGCGGCGACGCTGCACCGCAAGACGCACTTCGACAACATCCCCATCAAGCCGCAGCGGGTGTACGAGGAGATGAACAAGGCGTTCGGCAAGGACACCACCTACGTGTCTACGATCGGGCTGTCGCAGATCGCTGCCGCCCAGTTCCTGCACGTATTCGGCCCGCGCCGGTGGATCAACGCCGCCCAGGCCGGCCCGCTCGGCTGGACCCTGCCGGCCGCACTCGGTGTCGTCCGCGCCAAGCCGGAAGACACCGTGGTCGCGCTGTCCGGTGACTACGACTTCCAGTTCATGATCGAAGAGCTCGCCGTCGGCGCGCAGTTCAACCTGCCCTACATCCACGTCGTGGTCAACAACTCCTACCTCGGCCTCATCCGGCAGGCGCAGCGCAACTTCGACATGGACTACCACGTGTCGCTCGCGTTCGAGAACGTCAACGCACCCGAGACCGACGGGTATGGCGTGGACCACATCGCCGTCGCCGAGGGCCTGGGCTGCAAGGCGATCCGCGTCAAGGACCCCGCCCAGCTCGGTGCCGCATTCGAGGCTGCCCGCGATCTGCTCGCCGAGCACCGGGTGCCGGTCGTGGTCGAAGTCATCCTGGAGCGTGTGACGAACATCTCCATGGCCGGCGCCGACATCGACAAGGTCAACGAGTTCGAAGAGCTCGCCGTCACCGACGCCGACGCACCGACCGCGACCTTCGCCGTCCGGGTCTGAGGGGACCACTCCCATGCGTGTGGTCATCGCCCCGGACAAGTTCAAGGGGTCCCTCTGGGCGCCGGATGTGATCCGGCACCTCGAGATCGGTCTGCGTGCCGCGGCCGCGGAAGCCGGGTATCCGATCGACGTGATCGGGGTGCCGGTCGCTGACGGCGGTGAAGGCACCCTCGACGCGGCGGTCGCCGCGGGGTTCGAACGGCGCACTGCGGTCGTCACCGGCCCGACCGGTCTGCCGGTGACCGCGGCGTTCGCCGTCCGCGGCGACGAAGCAGTCATCGAGATGGCGGCCGCGTCCGGGCTGCACCTGCTGCCCGACGGGATCCTGGACCCGCTGGGGGCGACCAGCGAAGGCACCGGGGAACTGATCCGGGCCGCGCTGGACGCCGGGTCCCGGCACATCACCCTCGCCATCGGCGGCAGCGCATCCACTGACGGCGGCACCGGCGTCCTGCGCGCGCTTGGCGCGCGGTTCCTCGATGCGGATGAGAGCGATATCAGGCCTGGTGGCGGCGCTCTGATTACCCTTGACAAGGTCGACCTGTCCGGCCTCGATGCTCGGCTCGGCGAGGCACAGATCGTGCTCGCCAGCGATGTGGACAACCCACTCCTCGGACCCAACGGCGCCGCGACGGTGTTCGGCCCGCAGAAGGGGGCGTCCAGGTTCGACATCTCTTTCCTCGAGCTCGCCTTAGAACGATACGTCAACCGACTTGCTGCCGTTATCGGACCGGTCGCGGAGACCGCGGCCCGCGGTGCGGGATCCGGAGCCGCAGGTGGCGTCGGCTATGCAGCCCTCGTCGCACTGCACGCCAGGCGTCGGCCCGGCGTCGATATTGTTCTCGAGTTTGCCCGTCTCGCTGACTTAATCGTTGGCGCTGATCTCGTTATCACGGGCGAGGGCAGCCTCGATGAGCAGAGCTTCGCTGGCAAGACCCCGATCGGTGTCGCCCGCGTCGCGGCTCATGCCGGGATCCCTGTTATCGCTGTCTGCGGCCGCACATCGCTCGACAACGACGCGCTTGAATACGTCGGCATCCAGAAGGCGTACTCGTTGACCACTCTCGCGACCACCGCCGCCGACGCGATCACGCGGGCGCCTGAACTTATTGAGCAGACCGGCCGCATCATCGGTCAAGATATCGCTCACCGTCTGCACCCACCACCCCAAGCGCAACCTGC
Organism: Protaetiibacter intestinalis; assembly: GCF_003627075.1. NCBI lineage: Bacteria > Bacillati > Actinomycetota > Actinomycetes > Micrococcales > Microbacteriaceae > Protaetiibacter > Protaetiibacter intestinalis. Next base: position 3,000,550 of record NZ_CP032630.1, read on the forward strand.
TACACGCCGCCGCCGCTGGATGCCGCACCGAAGCAATGACCGCGCCATGTAGCTCACGGTTCAAAGGCAGCGAACTACTGTGAGTAGCTTCGTCACAAGAGGCTTCCCCAAGTCGTGGCCTCCCCTGCAATGAAGCGGCCTACCAACTGTTCTGATGGCCCCTCGACCTCGTCTGCAGGCGTTGAAAGCAGGATGCTCCCCGCTCACGACCTGATACGTGAGTGGTTTTGTCAAGGGGCATGGGTGAGCGGACGCCGTGCCCGTCGGCTGCGGCGTCCGCATGTTCCGGTCGTCTCGGGTAGTGACGCGCGTGTCGTGTTCGACGCGTTGCCACTCTGAAATGCGCGGGTCTGGTTACCGCATGACGGCTTGTTCGGCGGGGCGTTCACGCGAGTCTAGAGATCGAGCGTGACCCGGGATCCGGGTTACTCATAGGGCGTGTCGCGAGTCGCCCGGACGCCGCCGTCACCACCATCAACGACCGGAGGCTCGGGGACCTGTCAGGTCATAACGGCCAGGGACCAGCACCAGCAGGCCAGCTCGCGGGCTATTGCGGCGTTGGTGACGACGGTGCGCTTCCTCCGGACCTCGAACTTGACCCAGCGATCGTGGAGTCGCTGGTTGCCGGAGTGCCCTCGCGCCCTGGCTGCGGCGCTGGCGCGGTCCCACCGGGCGCGCATGATCGGCGAGGTCGGCCGGTAGGCGGGGCGATGGTGCCAGGCCGCCTCGTTCAGCAGCCGTCGGGCATGCCCGTTGCCAGTCTTGGTGATCCCACCCAGCGCGCGGGACGCGCCGGAGGATGACTCCGATGGGGTCAAGCCGACGTAGGCGCCGATGCGGTGCCCGTCCAGCCGCGTCCAGTCGCCGATCTCAACCGCGAGGCCGAACCCCGGTCAACGTGGACACGCCTCTCAGGCAGCAGAGCCTGTTCACGGCGTCGGTGAACACGCTGTCCGCGGCCATGCGCGTGATCGCCGCGTCGAGTCCGTCACGGCGGTCGACGGCCTGGATCATCGCCTCGTAGGCGGCGCCGAACGCGTCCCGCAACCCGACCAGCTCGAACCGCTGGGAACGCAGCCAGGCGTCGTGCGCGACAGTCCATGCCTTCCCACCGGAGTACTGGACTCCCTGCCGCAGCAGCAGCTTGCTGACCCGGTGACGGGCGGACATCAAATCACCGCTGGCACCCTCCCGTGCCCGCACCAGCTCTCGGGCAGACTCCGCCTCGATGCTCGGGACCGCCACCTCGACGGTCTCGCCCAACCGCAGCAGCTGAGCAAAATGCACCGCGTCGCGCGCGTCGGTCTTCACCCGGTCGCCCACCGGACGCTGCAGCTTCGTCGGAGCCGCGACCGCGCACCGCGCTCCGGCAGCTGTGAGAGCGCGCGCCAACCCCGAACCCGGTCGACCCCGCCTCGTAGGTCGCTGCGACCGGACGCGGCAAGCTCGTCACCCACGCGACGACCCCATCCGTTCCCGAGCCCATGCGCCGCTGCACGAGCTCTCCCGTCCGCTCGTCGATCGCCGCCGCGACCGTACCGCGCGCGTGCACATCCAGCCCGACACTCGTACGCTCAGAAATCAAGTGGAGCCTCCCTCACGTATGTGGCTCGGCAAGCCACAACACCGGCCCGCAACCCACGGTCTACGCGAGTGGAGGCCCCTGGCTCAAACTCATAGCGTCTAGGCGCCGGTCGCAGTGCTCCGGTCTGCGCGCGTGTCTGCGGCGATGATCCGCGCAGTCTCCAGAAGGAGCGGCACCGCACGCGCAGCAAACGCGTCGTCGACCCGCGTGACGGGACCGGACACCGAGATCGCTGTCGGAGTCGGCATACCGGGGACAGACACCGCGAAGCACCGTACACCCAGTTCCTGCTCACCATCATCGATTGCATAGCCCCGAGCGCGGATCCGAGCGAGTTCCTCGATGAGAGCATCGACACTCCCGATAGTCTGCGGTGTGGGGGTCGGCATGCCCGCCCGCCCCACCACCGAGCGCACCCGCTCATCGTCCAGTTGCGAGAGTATCGCCTTCCCTACACCCGAAGCATGAGTGTGCACGCCGCGGCCGATCTCCGTAAACATGCGCATTGAGTGAGCGGATGGAACCTGCGCCACATACGTTGCCATGTCGCCGTCGAGGATCGCCAAGTTTGCCGTCTCCCCGAGGCTTTCAACGAGGTCGGTCAAGTATGGGCGTGCCCATGCGCCCAACTGCCGGCTGGCAACCTCACCCAGCCGTATCAGCCCCGGCCCCAGCCCGTATCGGCGGCTCGGAAGCTGATGCACGTACCCTGACGAGACCAGCGTGCGAAGAAGGCGATGAATCGTCGGTAACGGAAGCGGTGTCGACTCCGCGAGCTGCGATATCGACGCCTCGCCCCCAGTCCTCGTAATCCGCTCCAGCAGATCGAACGCCCGTTCAACCGATTGCACTCCACCATCCGCACTAGCCACAGCGATTCCTCTCGTCCATGACGATCATATCCATAATGCGGAAATAGCTATCCATGAGGCCCCAATTCGCGGTAGGTTCACAACAGTTCGTGACCCAACCTCTAGCTGTACTGATGCTGACTTCCACTGTTGCTAGTTCAGTCGATGGGGTCTTGCCCCCGATGCCGACGCGGACCCTGTATAGGTTTGCAGTAGTCCAGCTGGCTCTGCAAGCCTGCTGCGCGCTCAGTGTTCGTGGTGCAGGAGCGGGCGTAGGCTGCGGTGACGACACAACACCCGTCCCACTGTCGAAACCTGCAAACCGAGCCTGTCGGCAATGAATAGCGGGCTACGGCGGACGAGATTGCGCATAATCCTCACCCTCGCCTCCAGGCGCGCCGCCGTCTGTGCGAGTGCACGTGAGCGATGCTAGCCCAGCGGGCCCGCGGTCCCGGAACCGACGCCACCACAGCCACGCTGTCGTGCGAGAGATATCGATTTCCGCAGCGACATGCGCAACCGCAGCCCTGACCGGATGCGCTGAACCATGAACAACCTGCTGGCCGGAGTCAGCCGCCCAGCAGCGTGGGAAACGAGAAGCCTCGGTGTGATCGAGCAGTAGAACTGTTATACAGCTCCAACTCAACGCCGGAGACTTCTCCTACGTCAGCAACGATCCAGGTCAGTACATCTTGATGCCGCGAACTGGTGGCTCGGCCAAGTGCAGAGATTCAATAGACACACAGGGCCCGCCGCCGGATCCGACCCGTCAGCGTGAAAGAATACGTGAGATCCACTGGTCGCGCGCAGCGATGCAGGATCGCGCTACCGCCGAATTGGGAGCGATGTCGTAGAAGCCATGGAACGCCGCTCCCCACACGTGGAGTTCTGCCTCTCCCCCAGCATTCAGGATTCCTGTGGCATACGCGATCGCTTCGTCTCGGAAGACCTCCGCCCCTCCGACATCGATGAACGTCGGTGGCAGTCCACTCAAGTCCTTTGACCGCGCAGGGGCCGCATACATGGACACATCTTCCTGCCCCCGCGATCCGGCCAGAATTGCGTCCCAAGCAGTGATGTTGCTCGTGCGGTCCCAGACACCAACGTTGTCGAATTGGTGGGCCGAGAGTGTCTCATTGCGATCGTCGATCATCGGGCACTGCAACAGTTGACCCCGAAGCTTCGGACCTTTACGGTCACGTGCGAGTAGCGTCGTCCCGGCGGCAAGACCGCCGCCGCCACTGCCCCCGAATACAACTAGCTTCTCGGGGTCAATCCGCAGTTCTGTGGCGTTGGCATGCATCCATTCGAGCGCTGCGTAGCAATCCTCGACGCCGTATGGATACGGGTGCTCAGGCGCCAATCGATACTCGACTGTCACAGAGACGATGTCGAGCTCCATGGCCCAGTCAATGAGGGGATACGCAGAAGCAAACCTGTTGCACATCACCATCCCACCGCCGTGGATCCCCAAGACACCTCCGCGCGCCTCCTGATGATCTTCCCGAGAGATAACCGAGACAACGATTTCGTCACCGTTATAGCCGCGGATGGTGTGATCAACCGATGTCACAGGTCGACCATTAATCTGTTCCTCGATAGACGGCTGGGGCATCCCCCGAAAGTACTCGAGTTGCTCCATCGTCATCCCTACGGGGACAAATCCCTTAAGGGCAGGCAGGAGTTCGGCAAGCTGCGGGTCAAACTGGGGTTCGTTGGCGAGCGGAACAACGGTCGTCATGAGTATCTCTTTCTTCGTTGATTGAGCGTGGTCGGGCAAGGTGCCAGGTGCACCCATATGTGGAGGCGAGCGCGCTCGACTATCTCACGCAGACCTGCCATCTGAATATCGCAGGCGAGGGGGCCCTTCGCGGCGAGCGCGAGGAGCACAGATACCAACCACATGAGTACCAGAAGCATCAAATAGGCAGATCGACATTGACGAGCCCTCCACGAGATCTATCTCTCTAGGACCCGAGCATACATCAGATCGAATCGGTTGTGGAATGCTTTTTCCGTACGCTGGAAGTAACCCCCAACCGACCTGGGCCAGTTGGCATGTCTCGCGGTACGTTCTTCACCGGGGATATGGCCAGCAGAGCTCGCCGAGTCGCAAGACGGATGAGCCATGATCGAGCGCGGAGTTCAGTGAGTCTGCTGAACGAGTAGGTGACGCCTGATTTATGGTGTGGGAGGCGCCGCTGGGAGGATGTCATCATGCACAGGCCCTATCCCCACGAGTTCCGTGAGGATGTCGTCGCAGTCGCTCGTGATCGGGATCCAGGAGTGCCGTTGCGGAAGGTCGCTTAGGACTTCGGGTCAGCGAGACCTGCCTTCAGAACTGGATGCGTCAAGCCGACGTCGAAACTGGTGTGAAGCCCGGCGTGGCGAAGGCAGAGACCGATGAGCTGCGGGACGCGAAGAAGCGGATCCGGTTCCTGGAGCAGGAGAACGAGGTGCTTGCGGAAAGCAGCGGCGTATCTGTCGCAGGCCTACCCGCGCCTCGGCAGCTCCTCAAAATGATCTCCCCGCTCGTCCGCGAGCTGGCCGCGAAGACGGCGCCCGTCCGGGTGCCGGTCGCGGTGACGTGCGGGTGCTGAAGATCGCTCGTCAGCCGCAAGACCGGTGGCTCGAGTCGCCGACGACTGACCGTGACTGGGCGCAGGCTCATCTCACCGACGTGCTGATCGAGGCCCACGCTAAGGACCCCGAGTTCGGGCATCAGTTCCTCGCCGACGAGGCCCGCGACGCCGGGTTCAACGTCTCCGATCGGACGGTCTGGAAGTAGTGCAGCGAGATGCGGATCTGGTCGGTGCTCGGCAAGAAGCGCGGCAAGGGGGGCCGGCCCGGGCCACACGTGTTCGACGATCGCGTCCAGCGGGCCTTCACCGTCAGCACGCCGAACGAGTTGTCGTTGACGGATATCACCGAGCACCGGACCGGTGAGGGCAAGCTCTACCTCTGCGCGATCAAGGACGTCTGCTCGAACCGGATCGTCGGCTACTCGATCAGCGACCGCATGCGATCCTCGCTGGCCGTCGCTGCGGTCGAGAACGCCTTCGCGGGACGCGGCGACGTCGCCGGCTGCGTCGTTCACACCGACTGAGGCAGCCAGCTCCAAAGTCGTCGTTTCGGGCACGCGCTGAACCGTCACGGGCTCGTCGGATCGATGGGCCGAGTGGGAGCTGCGGGCGACTGTGAGAGTGTCGAGTGCATCCTGGCGGCCTGACTTTTGCTGACGACTGACCTCGAAGTCTGGGTGTCCTTGCTGTTGATCTGTCGTCCGCCGGGAGGCGCATCACCCTCGTGGTGCTGGCCGGGCGGGCGTGACCTCATAGGGGCCTGATTGCAACAGTCCCATCACAGTCCCGTCCACCCGACCGGCCAGCGTCACTCACCCTGTCTGGTTGGAGCGAGCACTATGAGCATGCAGCACGTCCCCTCTCACCGTCGAGTCGTCGTCGGTGTCGACACGCACAAACACGTCCGCGTCGCGGTCGCCGTCGACGAACTCGGCGCGGTCCTCGACCGCCGGTCGTTCGCCGCCGACTCCGGTGGCTACGGCCAGCTGATCGACTGGGGCGAATCGTTCGGCGGGAAGCTCACCTTCGGGATCGAAGGCACTGGCTCCTATGGGGCGGGCCTCGCTGGCGCAGTCCGTCACCGCGGGGTCGGGACCCTCGAGGTGATGCGCACGGATCGTCGTGACCGGCGACTGCGCGGCAAGTCAGACACGATCGACGCGGAGAACGCCGCCAGAGCGGTTCTCGCGGGACTTGCCACCGCGGTCCCGAAGTCAGCCGACGGGACGGTGGAGATGATTCGCCAGATCAAGGTCGCAAAAGACGTCGCCGTCAAGGCGCGGACCTCCGCGATGATCAGCCTCAAGCAGGTCCTCGTGAACGCCCCAGACGACCTGCGGCAGGAGCTGCAACCTCTCACGAAGATGGCACTCATCCACCGCTGCGCAGCCCTTCGCCCAGGAAGAGTGACGAGCATCATCGCGTCAACGAAGCACACCCTCCGGTCGATCGCTCGACGCTGGGAGGTGCTCGACACCGAGATCTCCGACCACGAGAAGCTCCTGGCAGAGTTGACCTCGCTGGTTGCTCCCGACCTCGCGAAGGCGTTGCCGTCGGACCCGACACCGCCGCGGAGATGCTCATCGTCGCCGGCGACAACCCCGAACGCATCCGCTCGGAGGCCGCGTTCGCGAGACTCTGCGGCGTCGCCCCGATCCCGGCGTCTTCGGGCATGACGACACGTCACCGACTCAATCGCGGCGGCCACCGGCAAGCTAACGCCGCCCTCTACCGTGTCGTCATCGTCCGCATGCAGCACCACGAGCCGACCAAGGCCTACGTCGCCCGCCGGATCACCGAGGGCAAGACGAAATCCGAGATCATCCGCTGCCTGAAAAGGCTCCTCGCCCGAGAGCTCTGGGCCGCGATGCGTCCCATCCGCGAAGCCCGCCCGCCCCTCCGAATCGCCGCTTGACAGATATAGGAGCGTCAACGCGGCGATGGAATCGTTCTTCGCAATGTTGCAGAAGAATGTCCTCAACCGAAGCTCCTGACGCACCCGGCACGAGCTGCGCATCGCGATCGTCACGTGGATCGAGAAGACCTATCACCGGCGCCGCAGACAGGCCCGCTTGGGCCGTTAGACCCCGATCGAGTTCGAGACCATCATGAACCAGAACCTGGTCCTCGCGGCTTATCCGAAACTGACCTGCCCCACGGATTTGGTGCCAGTCGGGGAAGAACAGCTAGCTCGCGGCGGGGATGGTGTTGATGTCGAGTGTCTCGTACTCGATCGGGGTGTGGTAGCCGAGGGCGGAGTGACGGCGCTCGCGGTTGTGGAAGATCTCGATGTATTTGAAGATCGCGTTGGCGAGTTCGACTCTGGTTTTCCACTTCTTCCGGTTCAACAGCTCGATACATCGATGACCAGAAGCTTTCCATCATCGCGTTGTCCAGCCCGTCACCGATGGATCCAATGAAGGCAGGAGCCCGGCGGAGCAGATCTTCTCTCCGAGAAGCCAGGAGGTGAATTGTGTTCCGTGGGGCGGCGGTTCCGTATAGCCATGTCGAGTGCCTTGATGACGAGTGCGGTATCTTGCTTGGAATAGATCGACCAGCCGATGATCCGGCGGCTGTCTGCGTCGAGGACTGCGGCGCAGTAGACCCAGCCTTCTTGCGTGCGATGTTGCGTGATGTCCGTCACCCAAAGCTCCTTCGGCCGAGGCCGGGCGAACTTGCGGTTCACGAGATCGTCCGCAGTCACGACGCCACGGAGCCGCTTGGTGCGGATGGGCCGGGGAGCCCGTAGATCCCGGCCAGACGCATCAGCTTGTGCACTGTCCGCTCGCTGACGCTGACTCCCATCGCCATGGTCAGCTCGGCATGGACACGCCTGTATCCGTAGGTGCCCGCGAGGTGACGTGCACTTTGCGGACCAGACCGGTCAGCCATTGCCGGCGCAGCTCGGACTGCTCAAGGGGCGTCCGCTTCACGCGGTAGTAGTGCCGCCTGGTAACCCCGAGGACGCGGCAACAGCGGTCGATCGGGATCCCGGCATCAGCAAGACGGTCGATCACCGGGAAGAGTCTTTTGGGCGGGGACGCTCCTCGTCGAGGAACTTCGCCGCCTGCCGGACAAACAGCAACTCGGTTTCGAGCTCTCGAATGCGACGCCTCGCCGCGCGCAGCCCGGCTGATTCCGAGGACGGCACACCAGGCCGACGGCCATTGTCAATATCGTCCTGGCGGATCCAGTTCGACAGCGTGACAGGGTGGATGCCGAGTTCCACGGCGGCTGCTTGGGCTGTTTGCCGGCACGCACGAGCGCTACAGCGCGAGCACGAAACTCCAGCGGGTACGGACGGGGCATGACGATGAGCCTTCCGGATCAGGCCACCAACTAGCCACCAAACTGGAACCTTTCCCGTGGGGCAGGTCACACTTTCACCAGCTCGTTTAGCAGACCCAGTCGCTCGTGGATTGCAGTGCGTCACAACCAACCGAGCTTCTCTCGCCTGACCCGCTCCGGAGCATAGAAGCACACATACGACCAGTCGCGCGAGAGCGCGTCGCTGTAGTGGCAAACCTCCCGTGCTTGCGCGCCGCGCGTGGCGCGATAATCGTTCCTCGCCTTTGCATACCCCGGAGCCCCGAGCGTGCGATATGAACGAGGCGCTCTGCCCACCACGTACCGCCGCGCAGTCGGCCCCGCGAGCGGTCTGTAGCACGCCCATCTCCGGCGGCAAGGCAGTGTGAATCTGCGTCAGCTGATCTCACAATCAGGAAAGACTTGCACAACAGTCCACCGGTCTGTTATGTTTAGAGACCAATGGACTCTAAACATAGGAGCTGATCCTGGAACAGAAGAATCACGCGCGCAGACCGTTGGGGCGCAGCGGAGTTAGTGTTCGCGCCGTCGGCCTCGGTTTGATGGGTATGTCCCAGTTCTACGGAACTGCCGAGGATGCCGTCTCACTACGTACGATCCGCCAGGCGATCGACCTCGGGGTCGACTTCTTCGATACATCCGACTTCTACGGTGCCAGTAGTTCAGAGATCGGCGCGCCCGTGCCGGGATTCGGGCACAACGAGAGCCTCCTCGGCCGCGCTCTCGACAGGCGACGCGACGAGGTCGTGGTTGCGACCAAGTTCTCCGCACGACCGACGGGCGATGGAACGAGCCTGTTCGATGGCCGTCCGGAATACGTCTCATCGGCAATCGAGGCGAGCCTGCGCCGCCTGCGTACCGATTACATCGACGTGTACTACTACCATCGACTCGATCCGACCGTACCGATTGAAGACACGGTCGGCGCGATGGCCGAACTCGTCGCCACGGGCAAAGCCCGCGCCATCGGCTTGAGCGAGATCGATGCAGACACGCTACGGCGCGCTGTCGCCGTGCATCCCATTGCTGTGCTCCAGAGCGAGTACTCGCTCTGGGAGCGCAGCATAGAGACGGAAGTGATTGCGGCTGCACGTCAGCACGACGTGACTCTTGTCCCCTACAGTCCGCTCGGACGCGGCATGCTGGCGGGCGCCTTCGGCCCGACGACAGTCTTCGACAGGTCTGACTTTCGTTCCACGCTCCCTCGCTTTCAAGGGGAGCACATGGCCCGCAATCTCGCGCTGGTTGAGGACTTGTCGCGATTTGCCCGCGAACGCGACGCTACCCCCGGCCAGGTGGCTCTCGCCTGGCTGCTCGCCCAGCCGCACGACATCGTCCCCATCCCCGGTAGCCGCAGCCTTCCACGCATAACGGAGAACCTCGCAGCCAGCGCCGTGCGACTGAGCGCCGACGATATCGCGATGCTCTCCACGATGTTCGACCCGGCACGCATCTCCGGGGAACGTTACGGCACCCGGCACCCACGACGAGAAAACGAACAATCGAAAGCGAGAAACGAATGAATCCCAGCAGACCTTTCGACACCAAAGTTGCCTACGTCACAGGCGCGGGCTCCGGAATGGGCGCTGACATCGCGCGGTTGCTTGCCGAACGCGGTGCCAAGGTCAGCCTGGTCGGACGCCAGCTGGCTCCCCTGCAACAGGTTGCCGACGACATCACAGCGCGCGGCGGGGACGCAGCGGTGTTCCCGGGCGATGTGAGCAATCCCGACGATGTCGAGCGCACCGTCGCAGCGACCGAGGAACGCTTCGGCTCGCTGCACTTCGCTGTCAACAATGCGGGAGTTTCCAGTACCTTCCATGATCTGCCCGACCTGCCGGAAGCCGAATGGAATGCAACAATCGGCATCAATCTCTCCGGGGTCTTCCACGGTCTGAAATTTCAGGTTCCCGCCATGCTGCGCTCTGGCGGCGGGTCGATCGTGAATATCTCCAGCGTCTTCGCCGACCGCGGCTTCGCGCGACGTCCGGCGTACAGCGCAAGCAAGCACGCCATCCGAGGACTGACCCGCTCGGCCGCGATCGAATGGGCCGCGCAAGGCATCCGCATCAACGAGATTCAGCCGGGAGTCATCGCCGTACCGCGCCAGCAAAGCAACCCGGAGGAAGTCGCCCGGATAGCCTCCGGCATCCCGGCCCAACGTGTCGGAACCGGGCGCGAGGTCGCCACAGCCGTGGCCTTCCTGCTATCCGATGACGCCTCATACATAACCGGGGCACACCTCGCCGTCGACGGCGGATACCTGTCCTGATCCAACAGAACCAACAGAACCAACAGAAGGAGAACAACGATGAACACATGGTTCCTCACAGGCAGCTCGCGCGGCCTCGGCCGAAGCATCGCCGAAGCCGTCCTCGCCGCAGGCCACAACCTTGTCGCCACCGCTCGGAACATCGACTCACTGAGTGACCTAACGGCTCAGTACGGGAGCCGCATCCTGCCGCTGGCACTCGACGTGACAGACGGCCCCTCCGTACGCGACGCGATAGATAGGACCCTCAAGCGCTTCGGTCGCATCGACGTCGTCGTCAACAACGCCGGCTACGCCGACGTCGTCGCGATCGAAGACATGGCGGAAGACGTCTTCCGTAATCAGGTTGAGGTCAACTTCTTCGGGGTCGTCAACGTCACCCGCGCCGTACTGCCCGTGATGCGCGCACAGGGCGCGGGACACATCATCCAGATCTCTTCCGTCGGCGGCCGCGTCGGCGGCCCGGGGCTCGGCGCCTACCAGGCAGCAAAGTGGGCCGTCGGCGGATTCTCTGAGGTATTGGCGAAAGAGGTGCGGGCCTTCGGCATCCGCATCACTGTCGCAGAGCCTGGCGCGATGCGCACGAACTGGGCAGGTTCTTCAATGGCAACGCCTCCGGTGAGCGATGCGTACTCATCGGTGATCCAGCCAGTGATCGACCGGATGCGTACGTCTAACGGCAACCAGCCCGGTGACCCTGCCCGCGTCGCGCAGATCCTGCTCGACATCTCCGAGGCGGATGAGCCCCCGGTCCGTCTCCTACTCGGGCGCGACGCAGTCCGCGTCGGGGCGATGGCCGCAGAAGCGCTCGCCGCATCCGACGCACGATGGCACGACGTGAGCACATCTGTATGACCTTCTCAATTGGGCCGTGGGCTGACGCCATATCCTGGCATCAGCCCACGGCCCAATCCAGCGACGAAGATGGAGACCATGACAAGCACCGAGTTCGAACGCGCACGCAGACCCGAGCAGAAGGAGCAGCGTCGCAACTCGATTCTGACTGCAGCCCGCGAGATGCTTGCTACCGCCCCGCTGCGGGAAATCAGCCTCCGGGAGCTGAGCCGCCGCATCGGTCTGTCTAAGTCCAATGTGATTCGCTACTTCCCGACACGAGAAGCAATCTTCTTCGAAGTCCTCAACACCGAATTCGACCTCTGGATTGACGACTTAGCCAAAGAACTACCAGCGCGAAACGCCACGCCCGGAGAGGTGATCGATGGTTGGGCGAGTTCGCTGTCACGACGCCCTCTGCTGTGCGAGCTAGTCGCGGCGCTCGGAAATGAACTGGAACGGAACATCCCGACACCAGATGTCCGCGAGTTCAAGCTCGCGAATGGCGCAGCTCAAGAACGACTAGCCGCGCAGCTGACACCACGTCTTGGTCTGAAACTAAGCGCCACTAGGGAGTTAGTCTCCTCTGCCATCATCGTCGTCGCCGGGCTCTGGCCGTTCTCGAATCCTTCCAACGCCGTTCTCGAGGCACTGGAAGATGAAAGACTTCAGCATTCGAAGGTCGACTTCGAGAGGCGAACGTCGCGGCTCCTCAAGCTCATCTACGACGGCATGGTCCAGGAAAGCATGCGCGCCCGGAGTGCCGGATAGTCATCTCTTCCCACTGACGACACAGATTTTCTTCAGGAGAGCACCGGGCAAGGGCGCAACCCCTCTTTATGGGGCTTTCTGTCGCTTCGCAGATGAGGAGGTAGCGGTGAGGTAGCCGGGGTGGGTCGAGGTCTCTCGATGATGGGAGTTCTCATGCTGCCCGTCTGGAAGAACTCGACGTGCGCCACGGTACCCTCGCTGGCCCTAATCTGACACTATTCAGCCGTCTGCACGAGCTTGGGCTCGTCGCGGTCGGATAGCGGCTCGACCGATGCCCTTCACGCGGGCATCCTCGACTAGGTGTGATGTCCAGGCAGGTTTTTGAGTCTGCTGATGGGCGGGGCTCCGATTGCGGAGTGGATCCTGTGGTGATTGTAGAAGTGCAACCAGCTAGGTAAGGTTTCGCGGCGGTCGGTGTCGGAGGCGTAGAAGCGGGCGTAGGCCCAGCCGTCCGCGAGGGTGCGGTGGAATCGCTCGATCTTGCCGTTCGTCTGCGGTCGGTAGGGGCGGGTCCGTTTGTGTGTGATCCCGAGTTCGGCGCATGCATCTCGCCAGGCGTAGGAGCGGCGCGTTCGAGCACGCCGATCGCGGTGACGGCCTTCTCGTCCGTGCAGATCTCGACGTAGGCGACGCGGGAGTGGTCATCGATCACGGTGTGCAGGAACGCGGTCCCGATACGAGGCCGGTATTCACGACCGCGTTCACCGGTCCGACGCGCCTGCGCGTGCGCGTTGGCTTTGCTCTGCTGTCGGCTGAGGAACTTGTGCCCTCCGCCGTCAGGGATGTTGCCGAACTTGGTGACGTCGACATGGATCAGGGATCCCGGATGATCGTGCTCGTAGCGGCGGATCGGTTCACCGGTAACCCGATCGATGCGGCTGAGCCTGTTGATCCGGCAGCGCACGAGCACGGCGTGGACCGTGGACGCCGGGATGCCGAGCTCGCCGCCGATCTGGACCGGCCCCAACCGGCGACGCCACCGCGGCTTCACGATCCGCTTCACCAGCGCCGGAGGCGTCTTCGTCGGCATCGAACGAGGCCGGCTGGATCTGTCAACCATCCCCGCGGGCCCCTTGTCGCGGAATCGGGCCGCCCACTTGCGGGCCGTGGGCGGCGAGACCATGAACATCTTCGTCGCCACCGTCACTGGCCAACGGTCATCGACGATCAGGCGCGCCAGACGTAAGCGAGCGCGAGGAGTGAGAGCAGCGTTAGCGTGGGGCACGAAGGCCTCCTGGGATGCGTGAGCGGTTTCTAGACAACTCCACTCTCGCAACGGGAGGCCTTCACCCGTCAACCGCTCACACGCGACTCACGCAACAACGTCCCTGGACATCACAACTAGCTAGCCTGCCTTGGCCGAACCTTGCGTCAGCGGGCCACCGACGTACTAGCGTTCTTCGACCTCCCGGTCGTTGCTCGAAGCCGGCGGCTTCGGACCCCGGCCACAGCCTGGATCGTGATGAGCCGCTCCTCTTCCGCAACAGACTCGCCAACCCGGCACCCCAGGCCGAGCAACGGGAGTTCACCCTCGATGCTCAACTCAGCGTTCCCCGCAGCAGTGGTGTGATCTCGATCTGCTCGCGGCTGAACCCGATTTGACCGCCCGAGACTCAATATAAAGCGAACTCTGACCTGTCGCGATAGTCAGATTATGTCGTCGGGCTCAGAGCAGAACCTGACCAACTGCACGGGCAGTTCGTCCGCCTTCTCTGGGGCTCCCGGCGCACCTCATGGTCGCAAGGGCCACCGGCCACACGCCTCCGGCCCATACTGGGAGGAGGTCGATGATGGCGAGGGACGAGGAGGCGCGGGCTGCACGAGATGCGAAGCTCGAACGACTCCATGAGCGGCTAGCGGCTGCGGTCGAACAGCTCGTCTCGGGTGAGGACTGGAAGCGTGCGCTCGAGTTCGCGGCGCGGTTCCGTGCGAAGTCATTCAACAACACTCTGCTGATCTGGGCGCAGCACATCGACCTCTACGAGGCAGGGCGCACGAGCGTGCCGGAGCCGACGTTCGTGGCCGGCTACAAGCAGTGGAAGGCGTTGGGTCACTCTCCGCTGGCGGGCGGGTCGATGCAGATCTTCGCGCCGCTGATGGCGCGGTTCGCGTCCGCGGCACCGCAGAACCCCGGATCATGGCGCCGCCTGGACAGGTACGAGAAGCCGAAGCCCGGAGAAACGGTCCGGTCGAAGATGGTCCGCGCGATTCCGGTGCGTGTCTGGGACGTCTCGATGACCGACGGCCCGCCGATCCCTGAACGCCCGGCGCCGACGCTGCTGGGAGGCCAGGCACCGGACGGTTTATGGGAAGGGCTATCGGCGCTGGTGGCGGCCGAGGGCTTCGCGGTGCTGCGGGTCGAGCACGAGGGCATGATTCACGGCGCGAACGGCTTGACCGACTTCCAGGCGCGCAGGGTCGCGGTGCGGACGAACATGGACGGGGCCGCGCAGGTGAAGACTCTCGCGCACGAGCTCGCGCATGTGATGTTGCACGGCCCCGACAATCCGGATGCGACCGGGCATCGAGGCGTCGGCGAGGTCGAGGCCGAGTCCGTGGCGCTGATGATCGGTGCCGCGCATGGCATGGACACCGCCGCCTACACGATCCCGTATGTCTCGGGTTGGGCGGGCACGGTCAAGGACAAGGACCCGGCCGAGGTCGTGCAGGCCACCGGCGAGCGAGTCCGCAAGATCGCGGTGACGATTCTCGACGCGCTGCCCACCGTTCAGGTCGACACGGGCGACCCGCCCGGCCTGTCCAGTGAGCCGGCTGGGACTTCGCGTGTGGCTGGCTCGGAGCGGATCGCACCCCAGTCGGTGCCGGTCGAGTTGGCGCGTTCGTCGCGTCCTGCGGACGTGGCGATGAGGAGCCTGTGATGAGCGTCGCCAGCGTCCTCTCCTCGGTGTCGGCCCTTCCGTTGCCGCAGGCCGCCGCGCTGCTCGCGGCTGCTGGGGTGCCTGTGTTGCCGTGCGTGCCGGGCGCGAAGAACCCGCTGTTGAAGCCCGATGAGGAGAACCCGGAAGCGCAGCCCGGCGGCTTCCACGCGGCAACCACCGACGCTCGCCAGGTGACGGCATGGTGGCGGCGGTGGCCGTCGGCGAACATCGGCGTCCCGACCGGTGCTGTCTCCGGGGTCGAGGTCGTCGACGTGGACCGCAAGCCCGGCGGCGACGGGGTCGCCGCATTCGAGCGCGCCCGCCGCGCCGGTCTCGTGCCGGGGTGGCTGGCCGTAGTCAGGTCGGCGTCCGGCGGGGCGCACTTCTACTTCCCGGCCGACACGGACCGGCCGCAGCGGTCCTGGCAGGCGGCGAAGGCGCATGTGGACTTCCGTGGCGACGGCGGCTACATCATCGCCCCGCCCTCGGCCGTGACCGGCACCGGTTCCTACGAGTTCGTCGCCGGCGCCGACCGGGCGCCCGCCCCGGTCGATGCGGATCGGCTGCGGGACTTCCTCGACCCGCGCCCGGATCCTGCCCCGCACCGGGTGCGCGGCCCGATCCGCTCGGAGGATGCCGCACGGCTGGCCGCGTGGGTCGGAATGCGCGACGAAGGCGAGCGCAACCGCGGCCTGTTCTGGGCATCGTGCCGTCTCGCGGAGGCGGGCCTGTCACTGCCCGAGATGGTCGACGCACTCGCCCCGGCCGGTGAACAGGTCGGCCTCCCGCAACGGGAGATCGAGACCACGATCCGCTCTGCATACCGCGCCACGCACGTCCAGCCCGCATCCGTCGTCGGACAGGGCGATGCCCCGCGCCAGCCGACGAAGCTCACCGGGCAGGTGCTCTCATGAATCCGCCAACGACCGTACGGCCGCGGGGCGGGCGGGTCGCGGTCGTGACGGCCGTGGCCGGGACGGTGTTCATCGCGGCCGGCGCGTTCTGGCTCTCGTTCACCGCCCTCGCAGACCTCGCTCGCCGCTCGGGCGTAGATGCCGGGCAGGCCTGGGCGTGGCCGCTCATCGTCGACGGGATCATCGTCGTCGCGACGGTCGCTGTCGTCGCCCTCGCGGGCCAGCGGTCGGCTTGGTACCCGTGGCTGCTGCTCGCGGCCGGTGCACTGGTGTCGGTGACGGCGAACGCGGTCCACGCCGTCGTCGCGGCCGACGCCGACGTGCCGGGCGTGCTCGCCGCGTGTGTCGCGGCGGTACCGCCGCTGGTGCTGCTGGCGATCACACACCTCACCGTGATTCTCACTCGCCCACTTCCCGTGAGTATCGAGCCCGCCGAGGAGTCTGCGCCTGATGAGGACATGCCTGATGCTGCACCGGCGCCGCCGGCAGTCGCGCCTGTGCGCCAGGTAGGCCGGGAGCTCGCGGCGCGCCTGCGGGAGCAGGGCTGGTCGAACAAGGCCATCGCCCGCCATCTGGGCGTGCACCCATCCACGGTGGGCCGCTGGTTCGTCCCGCCCGCACTGACGACGGCTGAGGAGAAGGAGACGCCATGAACGACGACCAGCACACGACCGCTCTCCACGAGCAGGTCGAGGGCGAGCCGGACCGGCGGGAGCGCGACGAGACGCCGCGGGAAGGGGATACCTCGGCGCTCGCCCGGCACCGAGACCCGTCGCTGACCCAAGGCGCCACGGAGGCGGCGAAGAAGCAGCGGCCGGGCGTGGAGTGGGTGCGCCCGACCGACCTGATGGCGTCCCGCTCTGCCCGGATCGCGGGGCGGGGTATCGACTTCCAGGCTGAGCTGGCGCGTCGCTCCCGCCGGGTTCCCGGCCAGGCGTACCGGGCGACGCGGACCGGGGCGCGCACTGGTGTCCGGTTCGTGAGCGAGCGTGCCCGGAAGCTGCCGCCTGTGACGGCGTTCGGCCGTGGGTCCGGGGAGCACTACTCCTGGGTGTCGCGCTCCGGGATCGGGCTCGGGTAACCATGTTCGCCCCCGGCGCGACGGCGCGAAGCGAGGCCGCTGGGGGCCGTGTGCGCACCTGCCTGTCAGGAGGTGCCGTCATGGAGACTGCCACGGCCCGCGACCGGCGGGAACGATTCGAGGATTCGGAGGCGCTGCGCGCCCTGCTCACCCGCCTCCACGAGGCGGGGCGCGGAGCGTGGCGCCATGACCCGGAGGCCGCTGCGCTCATGGAGCATGCGTCGAGCAAGTACGCGGCGCTGGCCCGCAAGCACGGGCTGGACCCGTGGGAGGCGGCGTCTGCGGCATTCGAGGCGATGCGCGGTGCCGCGACCCGCCGGGCGGAGGACCCGTGGGGGGTGATCACGCGGGCGGTGCAGGTGACGTGCACCGCGGAGGAGCGCGGCAACGGGCTGCTGTGCTCCGTCCACCAGGCCCGCCGGCCCCGCTACTCGGTGTTCCACGATGCGGAGCGGTTCAGCGACCGGGAGAACCCGCTGCCGGACTACCACCCCGCGTTCCGGTTCGACCCGTTCACCGACGACGAGCCCGACGACGGAGACGCGGTGCCCGAGCGGACGGTGAACGTCGCCACCGCCATCGAGGACACGATCGCGTTCCTCACCCGGGTCGGGTGGGAGCCAGAGACCGCGCGGGCCGCGGTCGAGTACGTCACTGCCCGGCTCACGGAGGCGTCCTCGCGCGCATCGGCGTTCGAGGTGCTGCGCCGCGACCGGCAGGCCCGCGCCCTACTGGATCTCCCCGGCGCATCCTGGACGGCGCTGCTGCGGGTCGTGCTCGGCGTTCCCGACCCGGCTCTCGCACACACGAACGCCGGCCGCGGAATGCTCCGCCGCCTGCTGATCGGCCAGCCGCTGCGCGCGCTGCTGACGGACGACGACCTCGTGATCACCGCCGGGCTCGCTGCACCCAGATTCGATGCCGGGAGCGGCGGGTCATGAGCACGCCGCTGGAAGGACGCATCGAGCTGGAGCGCGCGGTCGATTCGATCATCGTCGGCGCGCGGCACCGGCACGACCACGGCGACCTGACCCCATTGGTCGAGTCGATCCGTCGCCACGGGCTGCTGCAGCCGATCACGGTCACCCTGGACGGGCACCTGATCTGCGGCGCCCGACGGCTGGCGGCGATCAAGCTGCTCGGTATCAAGACCGTCAACGTGTGGGTGCGGTCCGGGGTCTCCGACCGGCTCGGGCAGCTCATGGCGGAGCAGGACGACAACCAGCTCCACAAGCCCCTCACGCAGCTCGAAGCTGCCGCTCTATACCGCGAACTGAAGACCCTGCTGGCCGAGGACGCCGCCGGCCGCCAGGAGGCCGCCCGGTTCCAAACGTCCGCCGACGGCGCAGAAGGCGGTGGTGCCAATTTGGCACCACCGCGGATTGAGCAGGGCAAGACCCGCGCGCAGGCCGCTCGGATGGTCACTGGCCGCGCCTCATACACGACGTTGGAGCGCATCGGCCGGCTGGAAGACCTCGCCGCGGACGATTCCCAGCCCGAGGCGGTGCGGGCGCGCGCCGCGCAGGAGGTCGAGCGGATCAAGACCGGCGGTAGCGTCTATCCCTCGCATCTGCGCGTGAACGCGGAGCTGTCGCTGGCGGAGCTCGACCAGCTCGCCGCCGACCTGGCCCAGCCCGCCGAGCTGCGCGAGCAGGCCCGTACCGAAGCGGATGCGGTGCGGGCCGCGGAGCGGGAGGCGAAGGCCGCGGAGCTGGAGCAATTGGCGCAGGCCGCGCTCGCCCGCGTCAAGGCCGCCAAGATGACCGGCAGGAAGGCGAAGCGGCCCGCGCTGACGGCGGTGGTGCCGGGTCTCCCGGTGCCGTTCCCGCTGAGCGTGTTCACCGCGACGTGGGACGACATGGCCTCGTGGTGGGAGCACTACGACCCCGCCGAGGTCGGCCCCGCACTGACCACCGAGCAATGGGCACGGTTCGAGGAGACCATCGCCGGCACCGTCGCGTTCACTGACGCCGCCCGTTCCTCACGGCAGGACCGGGCCGAGCAGACCGCCTGAACAGAGCGGGGGGCGGTGGTGCGCACCTTCCTGGCAACCACGCATCCCTGTTGCCGTCCGGGAAGGACCCCTGTTCATGGACCCCGCTCCTGATGACCGTCGCCGTCGTCGCCTGCTGATCGCCGCCACCGCCGCAGGCCTCGCCCTGCTGGTCCTCGTCGGCATCGGCATCTACGGACTCGTCCACGGCCCCGCCGCCCCGGCCGGCCCGGCACCGAGCGATCGTCCTTCTACAACGGCGCCGGTGATGCCCGGCCCGACGCCGGGCGGTGAGCTGGAGCCGCTGCGGCAGAACCTCGGCCCGGAGGCGTTCGCCCGCGCGGTCGCGACCGCCCTGTTTACCTGGGACACCGCGACCGGGCACACGCCGTCCGACTACGCGCAGGTGCTCGCGGATGCCGCCCAGGGTTCCGAGGCGGATGCGTTCGTGGGCGACGTGCGCGCCTACCTCCCGACGACGGAGGCATGGGCGCAGCTCCGCCAGTATGCGACGCGCCAGTGGCTCACCATCGACGAGGTGTTCATCCCGGAGGCGTGGGAGACCGCCGTCGACCAGGCCGCACCCGGCCAGATCCCGGCCGGGGCGACCGCCTACACCTTCGAGGGCACGAGGCACCGCGACGGCACCTGGGGCACGACGCCGGTGGAGGCATCCCGCCCGGTCGCGTTCACCGTGTTCCTCGTCTGCACCCCGCCCACGCCCGGCCGCGGCGCGGCATCGGGTTCGTGCGAGGTGCTGCGGCTGTCCGAGCTCGACAACCCGCTGCACTAGCCGGGAGCGTCGTGATGAAGAAGCTCGCCGTCCTCGCACTCACCCTGCTGCTCATCGGGCCCTCCACGGCCCTCCTGGGTGTCGCCACGCTCGGTGGCACTTCCGCGACCGCCGCCGTCTGCACGCCCGGCTCACTCGCGGTCGGCCCGGTCCCGGACTCGCTGACCGCGACGACTCGCAACGGCGAGACGGTCACGCTGAACCGGCAACAGCTCACGCACGCGGCGACGATCATCACGGTCGGCGGGCAGACCGCCGGCGTCGGCCGCGACGGGGTGCTCATCGCGCTCATGGCCGCGCTCACCGAATCCACCCTGCGGATGCTCGCCAACACCAGCGCCTACCCCGAGTCGGCGGATTATCCGAACGACGGCAACGGGTCGGATCACGACAGCCTCGGCTTGTTCCAGATGCGCCCTGCGTCCGGGTGGGGCACGGTCGCCGAGCTCATGGACTCGGCTTACCAGGCTCGAGCGTTCTACGGCGGGGAGTCCGGTCCGAACTACCCGTCCCCGCGGGGGCTGCTTGACATCCCGGGCTGGCAGCAGCTCGACCCCGGCGAGGCCGCGCAGGCCGTCGAGGTCAGCGCCTACCCGGACAGGTATCAGAACTATCAGCCGGTCGCTGAGGCGATCCTCGCCGCGCTCACCCGCCCCGCGCCCTCTGGCCACGGTGGCGGGGATGAGACACCGGTCGTGCCGGAGACGACCAGGATCGTGTTCCCGCTTCCCGAGGGAGCCTGGGTGCGGACGAGTCCGTTCGGGTGGCGTAACGACCCGATCACCGGGGAACGTCGCTTCCACGCGGGCTCGGACTTCGCTGCCCCCGATGGAACCCCGATCTATGCCGTCGCCGATGGCGTCGTGGTGCGCGCGAACTACACCGACGCAGGTGGCGGGGTCATCGTCATCGAGCACACCGTCGGCGGTGAGCGGGTCGCGTCGATGTATGTGCACATGTGGCAGCACGGCATCCATGTCGCCGAAGGCGACACCGTGACCGCCGGGCAGCACATCGGGGACGTCGGCTCCTCCGGCCACTCGACCGGCCCGCACCTCCACCTGCAGATCCACCCCGGCGGCGCCGGAGCGGACCCGGTGGACTCCGACGCCTGGCTCACCGAACACGGTGCCGAAGGGATTGCGGGCGGCGATGCCGCCCCCGCCCTCTGCACCGCAGGGGGTGCGTGATGGACGTGTTCCCCGACTTCGGCGGCGTGGGCGGCGCCGCAGACCTGCGCTCCGTCGTCGGCGCGCTGCTGACGTTCGTGCTCGTCACCGCGGTGCTCATGCTAATCCTCTGCGCCATCATCTGGGCGATCAGCGGAGCCTCCGGCAACTACCAGGCAGCGACCAAGGCCCGCACCGGCCTGCTTGTCGCGGTCGGAGCCGCGGCGCTGGCGGGCGCCGGGGTCGCGTGGCTCAACTTCCTGCTGGACCTCGGCACCCGGCTCTGACCGTCCCCGCCTGCTGCTGGGGGCGCGTGCGCACCTGACCGTCGAGAACCCCGTCTCGACCAGTCAAGGGAGCACAACCGTGATCGACATCGACCCCAACAGCTCGGGCCTTCCGGGCATCGAGCAGCTGCGCATCATCGTCGGCGCCGTGATGACGGTGGGCCTGATCCTCTCCGTCCTCGCCCTGATCGTCTCCTCGATCGTCTGGGGTCTCGGCTCGAACAGCAGCAACCCCCACCTCGCCAGCCGCGGCAAGGTCGGGGTCCTCGTCTCCTGCGGCGCGGCGATCATCTGCGGCGCTGCGGTCACGCTGGTGAACTTCTTCTGGGGCGTCGGGCAGGCCGTCTGATGACCCCGGCCACGACAGCCCGCCTCCGGGGGTGGGCGCGGTGAGCGTCTGCGACGTCCCGGTCATCTCCTCCGTCTGCGACGCCGTCGGCGAAGGCACCGCATCGCTGATCGCGGCCCCGTTCGACTGGCTCGCCCAGGCGATGGCGGGGGCGGCGGCGTGGCTGTTCGAGGCCGTGTGGTGGGTGTTCGACACCACGACCCTCGTCGACGTCACGAGCCCCGAGTACGTCGGCGTCTACAACGTCCTCTTCGGTGTCGCCGTGTTCGTGATGCTCGTGTTCTTCTGCCTCCAGCTCATCACCGGCCTGGTCCACCGCGACCCGACCGCGCTCAGCCGTGCGGCGCTCGGCCTGGCGAAGTCCGTCCTCGGCAGCTTCTTGGTGATCACGCTGACGGCGCTGCTGTTGGAGGTGACCGATCAGCTCGCGGTCGGGATCGTGCAGGCCACCGGCAACACGATGGAAGGGATGGGGACCCAGATCGGGCTCCTCGCCGTCGCCCTCGGCGCCATCAACATCGGCGGCCCTGGCGTCGGGGCGATCCTCATGATCTTCCTCGCCGGCCTGGCCATATCGGCGGCGGCGATCGTGTGGTTCTCGCTGCTGATCCGCAAGGCGCTGCTGCTGGTGGCGGTCGTGTTCGGTCCGGTCGCCCTGGCCGGGGCCACGTGGGATGCGACCAAGGGCTGGTTCGCCAAGTGGGCGGCGTTCGTGATCGCCCTGATCTTCTCCAAGCTCGTCCTCGTCGTGATCTTCCTTGTCGCGATCGGGCAGGTCTCGGCCCCGATCGAGGCCGACCTGGCCTCCATCTCCGCCCCGATCGCGGGCGTCGTGCTGATGTTCGTGGCGGCGTTCGCGCCCTACATCACCTACAAGTTCCTGTCGTTCGTGGGCTTCGACATGTACCACGCGATGTCGTCCGAGCAGGAGGCGAAGTCCGCGCTGAACCGGCCCGTGCCGGTGCCGTCCGCCCCGCAGGCCGACACGGCCAAGAAGGTCCTCGACAGCGGCACCGACCCCGGCAGCGAGCCCCCGAGCGGTGGAGGCGGCGCGGGCGGAGGCTCAGCACCGCCCCCACCCCCTCCGGGTGCGTCGGCCGCGGCTCCTGCCAGCGCGGGAGCGGGCACGGCGGGCACCGGCGCCGCCGCATCAGCCGGAGCCGGAGCAGGGGCAGGGGCTGGAGCGGGCGCCGGAGCTGCCGGCGCTGGTGCCGGTGCGGCCGCGGGGCCGGTCGGTGCCGCGGTGGTCGTCGGAGCCGCCGTGGTCAAGGGCGCAGCGACCGCTGGCCCGAAGGCAGGCAAAGCGGTAGGCGGCGCGGCGGACAGTCAGGCCAGCGCGGCGGCCGAACAGACATCCCCGCCGCCGTCGCAGGGCACCCCGCCGCTTCCCGCATCGTCAACTCCGCCTCCGGCCACGCCGTCCTCTCCCGGCCCTGCAGAGTCCTCGCCCGCGCCTCGGCGCCGGCAGGACCCGCCGCCTCCGCCATCGTCCACCCCGGCCGGGAAGGAGTAACACCTGATGGTCACGAACTCGAACAGCGACTACCCGCTGGCGCCGGTGCAGTTCTCCCGGCTCGCCAAGCGCGGCATCATGCTCGGCCTGTCCCTGCCGCAGCTCATCGTCCTCGGCATCGCGGTGCTCACGGTCGTCTTCGCCCTCTACACCGCCGGCGGGATGGGCTTCGCCTGGACTACACCCATCTGGGGCACCTGCGCCCTGCTCGCGGTGATCCCCGCGGGCGGGCGGAAAGTCATCGAGTGGGTGCCGATCCTCGCCCGCTGGGCTGCCCGGACCTACCTCGGGCAGCTCGTCTACCGGCGCCGCGTCATCAAGCCCCGCCCCGCCGGAACCCTCGCGCTCCCTGGAGATGCGGCGAGCCTGCGGGAGTGGGAGGACCCCGAGACCGGAGCTGCGATGATCCACGACCCGCACGCCCAGACCCTCACCGCGATCCTCGGCGTCTCCCACCCCGCGTTCGTCTTGCTTGATCTGGGTGAGCAGCAGCGCCGGGTCTCCGGGTGGGGCCGCGTGCTGGCCGCCGCGTGCCGTTCCGGGCGGATCGCGCGGATTCAGGTGTCCGAGCGGACCCTGCCGGACTCGGGCACGGGGCTGGCGGAGTGGTGGCGCACGCACAGCACTGATGACGGCTCCTGGGCCGCGACCACCTACGCCGAGCTCATCGACCGCGCCGGCCCGGCCGGAGAACGCCACGCGACGACCATCTCGCTCGCGCTCGACATGAAGGCCGCCGCCCGGCAGATCAGTACCAGCGGTGGCGGGATTCGCGGTGCGGCCGCGGTGCTGCGGCAGGAGATGAGTACGCTGACCACGGCGTTGCGCGCGGCCGAGCTCACGTCGACCGGGTGGCTGACGCCTGGCGAGGTCGCCGTCGTCCTGCGCTCGGCCTACGACCCCGCCGCCGCGCCCGCGCTGGAACGGCACGGGGACCTCGGCCGTGACCTGGCGACGGCCGGACCGGTCGCGGTCACGGAGACCTGGGACCGGCTGCGGTCAGACTCCGCGCACCATGCGGTGCTGTGGATCACCGAGTGGCCTCGCTCGCAGGTGTATCCCGGGTTTCTCGCGCCGCTCGTGCTGTCCAACGGCATCCTGCGCACCCTCGCCCTGCACTACACCCCGGTCCGTGCCGACCAGGCCGCCCGGGACCTGCGGAAGAAGAAGACCGAACTCATCTCCGATGCGGCCCAGCGGCGCAAGATCGGGCAGATCGACGACGCGGCCAGCAGCGCGGAGCTGGACGACGTGCTCCAGCAGGAGGCGGACCTGACGGCTGGGCACGGCGTCCTGCGCGTCTCCGGCCTCGTCTCCGTGTCCGCGCCGACCGTGGACGAGCTCGACGCGGCGGTGGCCGCGGTCGAGCAGGCGGCGATCCAAGCGTCCTGCGAGACCAGGCGGCTCGTCGGTCAGCAGGCGCAGTCGTTCACCGCTGCCGCGCTGCCGTTGTGCCGGCCGGTCTGACTCGGCGCACCTGCTCATCAACCGTCACGCCTTCTTGTGAGGAGCCCTGATCATGCCGACCTTCGATGACCCGCTCGCGGACGCCGCTGAGGCGTCCGCGGCGCTGCGGGGCCTGGCCTATGCGACCCGCACGTTCGAGAGCCCCGCCGGCACCTACCCGGTGATGGGAGAGCTGCTCGCCGGCGTCAGGTCGCTGCGGCAAGTGCTCGACCAGCTCGCCGCCGCCCATATCAACGCCCGCGCCAGGGCGCACGACGATGCCGGGAATCAGGCCGCTGGCGCAACTTCGGCCCTCGCGGCTGCCGACGAGCTGCACCAGGCCGGCACCCTGCTGGACACCGTGGAGTGGCGGCTGGACACCGCCTCCCAGCAGTCCGGCCGCATCGCCTGGCACCGCGCACCTGCCGTCGAGGAAGGCCCGGCGAGGCGGTGGGTCAGCGTCGTGTTCCTGGAAGGCGCCGAGGCCGACGAGGTGCTGGACCTGATCGACCGCGACGGGACGGATGCCGCGATCGAGCACCTGGCCGGGCACGACTACGGAGCGGAGACCACCCAGGCCGCGCTCGAGAACGGGTACGTCTACGACGAGCCCCCGACAGGTGCGCTCGACAAGGTCGCGACCAGAGACGCCTACACGCTCACCTACAACCCCTTCCTCGGGCACGTCTCGCTGCTGCGCAAGCACGACACCGTGCCCGACCCGGCACTCCTCGGCATCGACACCCCGGCCTCCGCACCCGCATCGGAGTCTGGGAGGGAAGCGGAACGCGCCGCGCACAAGTCCACGCGTGCAGTCGGCCCCGCGGTCAGCCGGGGACGAGACGGGATCGACTGGTTCGCCCGCCGCCCCGGCGCCGCCTCCGCGCAGGGGCGGGGGCTGGCGCTGTGATCGGGCAGGACGACAGCCGCCTGCACACCGCTGTGCTCGTCGGGCCCGAAGGCGAGCGGCGCCGGGCACGCAAGGCCCGCCGGCAGGCGGCGGCGAAGGTCGAGACCGATGCCCGCCGGCATCGCAAGGTACAAGCGAGGGCGAAGTGGGAGGCGGAGCAGGCTGAACGTCGCAACACGAGCTACCTGCCCCCCGCCGGCGAGGCCGGACCTGCGGCATTGCGGACGCCGGGCCGGTTCCGGCTCCCCAAGCACCAAGACACCTCCGCGACGCTCGCCGGCCAGTATCCGTTCCTGGCCGAGGCCGGTCTCGGCAACCAGGGCGTCTTCGTTGGCCAGGACCTCTACAGCGGCGGATCGTTCGTCTACGACCCCTGGGTGCTCTATCAGCGGGGCCTCATCACCGCGCCGAACGTGGTGCTCGCCGGGATCGTCGGCTCCGGCAAGTCATCCCTGGCGAAGTCGCTGTACACGCGCAGCCTGCCGTTCGGACGCAGGGTCTATGTCCCCGGCGACCCCAAGGGTGAACACACGGCGGTCGCGGAGGCGGTCGGCGGGCGGGCGATCATCCTCGGCCACGGCCTGCGCAATCGTCTGAACCCGCTCGATGAGGGCCACCGGCCGTCTGCGGTGTCGGATGCGGAGTGGGCGATGCAGGTCGCGTCCCGCCGCCGCGACCTCATCGGCGCCCTCGCAGAGACCGTGCTGGACCGTCCGTTGTCGCCGTTGGAGCACACCGCGATCGACCTCGCCCTCCGAGACGCCGTCCGCAGCGCCGAGGTGCCGATCCTGCCGATGGTCGTCGACCGCATCCTCAGCCCCAACACGGCGGACGATGAGGACGGGCGGCTTGCGGAAGACGGTCGTCTTGTCGGCCACGCGCTTCGTCGGCTCGTCGCTGGAGACCTCCAAGGCCTGTTCGATGGCCCCTCGACGGTCAGGTTCGACCCGTCGTTGCCGATGGTGTCGCTCGACCTGTCGCGGGTCGCGGAGAACAGCACGCTGATCTCGGTGCTGATGACCTGCTCGTCCGCATGGATGGAGTCCGCCCTGTCCGACCCGGCGGGCGGGCAGAGATGGGTGATCTACGACGAGGCGTGGCGGCTCATGCAGTATCCGGCGCTGCTTCGCCGCATGGATGCCCAGTGGCGGCTGGCGCGGCACTTCGGGATCGCGAACATGCTGATCTTCCACAAGCTCTCCGACCTGGACAACGTCGGCGATGCCGGGACCGCGATGCGCGCCCTCGCCTCGTCGCTGCTGGCGAATGCGGAGACCCGGATCGTGTACCGGCAGGAGCCGGACCAGCTCGGCTCCACCGCCCTCGCGCTCGGGCTGACCGGCACCGAGCAGAAGCTGCTCCCAGGGCTCGGAACCGGTCAGGGGTTGTGGCGGATCAAGGACCGCAGCTTCGTCGTGCAGCATCAGCTCCATCCGGCCGAGCTCGCCGCGTTCGACACCACCGGCCGTATGACGAGCGATTCCCATGAGTTCAGGAATCTCGACGTGCGTTCAGGAATCCCGAACGATCGGCGGGATTCGTGATGCCCCGGCCGCGCTACAAGCGATCCTGGGGAGAACCCGCCTCCCGAGACGGGAGTGTCGAGGCGGTTCCGGTCGTGCTGCCGCTCGTCGCCATCGCCATCGCCGAGGACGGCCGTATGACCGTCACTGTCGACGGGGCGCCGTTCGAGCCGGAGCCGTTTGCGCCGCCGTGGCGGCGGGAAGACTTCGCCCGTGTCCTCGACCAGCTCACCGACCTGCGCTGCACCCCGGTGCGGGTCGAGGTGCGCGAGGCGGACGGGACCGTGTTCACCGACATCATCACCCCGAGCCGACGTCACCGCGCCGAGCCCGATCCAGAGCCGGCATCAGAGGCGCCAGGCCGCCGGCCAGCGACGGATCTCGTCGTGCTGCACGGGGAGGGGTTCGTGCCGGGTGAGGACGTCGCGATCGCCGTCGTCATCGCCCACGGGGATGCCGCCCCGGACGGCACCATGCGCGGCCTCGTCGAATCCCGCCAGCTCGCCGGGAGCCCGATCCGCGAGGTCATCCTGCTCGGCCGCGTCTCCGGCACCCTCACGATCGGACACCCCGAATGAGCACGCCCCGACCCGCGGGGGCGCTCGGGGACGAGCTGAGCAACCTCGGCATCGGCATCCTCATCGGCACCGCGGTCCTCGCCGCCATCCTCCGCGGCGCCGGGTCCGTCACCGCCTGGATCACCGGCGTCGGCCAGCCCACTGGCGGGGTCGAAGCCGGACTGGGTGTGCTGCTGAACCCCGGTGACCCAGCGACCGCGCTCGGCGCACCGGGCCTGAGCGCCGTGGCGTACTGGATCACCGCGATCGTGCTCATCCTCGGGGCCGGGGTGGCCGGCTGGTGGGCGTGGCGGTTCTTCCGCGAGCACGGCCGCCACGTAAAGACCGATCCGTACCGCATCGCCGGGATCGCCACCCGTAGCGAAGTCGCTAAGGCCGCCTCAGAGGCGGCGCTGCTGCGCCGAGCGGGTCACCTGCGGCCCTCGCTCCACCAGCCGCGGCCGCAGGACGTCGGCTACCGGATCGGCGCCTCACGGGGCACGAGCGTGTGGGCGTCCGTCGAGGACAGCATCCTGCTGATCGGCCCGCCCCGATCCGGCAAGGGCGCCCACATCGTCATCAACGCCATCTTGGACGCCCCTGGCGCAGTCGTCACGACGAGCACCCGCCCGGACAACCTGACCGCGACCCTCCGCTCCCGGCAGAAAATCGGCCCTGTCGCGGTGTTCGACCCTCAGCACCTCGCCGAAGGCCTGCCCGCCGGGCTCAGGTGGTCACCCGTCCGCGGGTGTGAGGACCCTTTGACGGCTATGATCCGCGCGACCGGCCTTGCCGCCGGTACCGGTCTCTCGGCCGGCGGGGTCGAGGGAGGCGGGTTCTGGGAGGGCAAGACGAGGACTGCGCTCCAAGCGCTGCTCCATGCCGCCGCCCTCGATCACCGGCCGCCCTCGGAGCTGTTCCGCTGGACTCTCGACCCCTCCTCCGCCGCGGATGCGGTGGCGATCCTCACCGCGAACCCGCGAGCCGCGACCGGGTGGGCGGACTCGTTGCAGGCGATGATCGACTCCGACCCCCGCACGCGCGACTCCATCTGGCAAGGCGTCTCGCTTGCCCTCGCCGCGCTGGCAGACCCGCGCGTGCTGGATGCCGTGTCGCCGCGCGAGGGCGAGGACTTCGACCCCGAAGCGTTCCTCCGCGACCGAGGAACCCTCTACCTGCTGGCCACCGGAGCCGGCGCCAACAACTCCGCTGCGTTGGTGGCTGCGTTCGTGGAAGACGTCGTGGAAGCTGCCCGCCGCCTCGCAGCGACCAGCCCCGGCGTCCGCCTCGACCCGCCGTTGCTGCTCGCACTCGATGAGGTCGGCAACCTCGCCCCGCTGCCGTCGCTGCCGACGCTCATGGCCGAGGGCGGCGGAACCGGGATCACGACGATGCCCGTGCTCCAAAGCCTCGCGCAGGCGCGGGAGAAGTGGTCGGACAACGCGGCCGGCGCGATCTGGGATGCCTCGATCGTCAAGATCGTCCTGGGCGGAGCGTCGAACTCCAAGGACCTGCACGACCTGACCACGCTCATCGGTGAACGCGATGAGGTGACCGACTCCACCACGGTCGGAGACCACGGCTCCCGCTCCGCGCAACGCTCCATCCGCCGTGTGCCGATCATGCCGCCCGACACGATCCGCACCCTCCCGTTTGGGACTGCATTAGTGCTGTTGCGCTCCGCGCCGCCCATCGTCACCCGGATGCGGACCTGGACGGACCGGTCCGACGCGAATGAGCTGCGCGCCGACCGGGCCGACATCGAGGCGACGTTGCAGCACCGCTCGGAGGAGCCGCCTGGCGCACCTGCCTGACAGAGCGGCCCCGTCGTGGGGTCGCCACCGGTGTCAGAAAGAGGGGCAGTCCGATGGCTCTCCACACGCAGGAATCCGTCTCGGGGTTCATCGCCTCCGATCCGCAGCTCACCTACACGGAACGTGGCGATGCCCGGTTCTACGCCAAGATCGGGCAGGAGCACTATCGCAAGGAGCCGGACGGGTCGTTCACGCAGACCGAGACGACCTTCCATGACCTCGTGGCGTTCAAGAAGACCGCCGAGCGCGCTCACGACCGGCTCGCCAAGGGAGACAAGTTCGTCGCCGAGGGCTACACCCGCGAGTACGACCGCGCCACGCCGGAAGGCGAGGTGGTCAAGGCCGAGGAGTTCGTCGCGAAGAAGCTCGGCCACGACCTCGCCCGCACGAGCTACGAGGTCGACCGCACCCGCCGCCAGCCCGCCACGACGCAGGAGCCTGTGGGACAGGCGGCCAGTGCGGCTCGTCGCGAGAGCTCGGGCGCCGCCCCGGCGCTCGGGCTCTGAACGGCCGTGACCGTGATGAACGAGCACGAGACCGCCCCCGAGACCGACGAGCCGGACCTGGACGAGGAGTTCGACGGGCCGCTGATCCCGGAGCCTCCGCACCCGATCAACTGGAACCTCCTGACCAGCGAGGAGGCGGAGGCCGAGTGGCTGGAGCTGAACCGCTGGGTCGACTGGCTGCGCCGCACCTACGGGCTGCCTGCTTCGGTGGTTCCGCCGTTCTGGCATCGCCACCCGGAGCTGTTGTGGGAGCTGAGCGCGCTGCACCTGCATTGGCTGTCCGCCTACGATCCAGAGCAGAACGGCTCCGCGCCGCTGGGCTGGCATCGCGACTTCGCCGACGCCCGCCAGCGGCTCCGCGACTGGGTCGCCGCTTCCGGAACTCGTCTCGACCGAGACCGCCCGACCCGGCAAACCACCTGGCCCGGCGAGGACCCGGCAGGCCCGGTCGAGGACACGATCATCGCTCACCGGGATCAGGACTTCGTGCAGTTCGTCCTCGACGATGTCGCCGCGCGCCGCCAGGCCGAGGACGACTTCTATGCCGGGCTCAACCCGAACACCGGAGAAGTCGCATGAGCGATACCGGCGGCACGATCGTGGTCTCGCCTCTCATGGACAGTCGCGAGATCGCCGCCTATCTCAAGGTGTCCGAGTCGACCTTGTCGAGGTGGCGTTCCGCAGGTCAGGGGCCGCCGTTCCTGCGGCTGGGCGGGATCGCCCGGTACCGCATCGACGCGGTCGACGCCTGGCTGGCGGGGCTGGAGCACAGCCATGCCCCGGAAGGCTGAGCCGCTCCCGCAAGCGCAGCCGAAGCCGGTGCCTCCGGTCGGCGTGAGGATCTCCACCGACCTGGAACGTCGCTCCTATGGCATCCGCGCCCGTGCCCGCTGGACGGACCCGATCAGCAGACGCCGCATCATCCGCTCCGAGATCGTCGCCGACGAGGCGGCAGCGCACGAGTTCTTCGACTCGCTGCGGCATTCATCGGCCAAGGGCATGGACGTGTCCATGACACTCACCGAGTTCGTCACCACGATCGGCGACCGATGGGCGCGCGGCCTCGACCCCACCTCAACCGGGGAGACCTACGGGTACGGACTCAAGCTCCGCGTGCTGCCTGCTCTCGGGCACCTGCCCGTCACGCAAATCACCGCCGGGATCATCGACCGCACCATCGACGCCTGGGAGAAGCGGCATGGGGCGTCAACGATCAAGAACTCCATCGCCCCGCTCGTGCGGGTCCTCGATGAAGCAGTGCGCGACGGGCTCATCCCGATCAACCCCGCGAAGAACCGTGCCAAGCGCAGCCTGAACCGCAATGCCTTCCGTCTCCAGCCGGCGGAGGATGCTTCCCCGCGCGCGCAAGCGATCCCCGACATGGGAACGCTGACGACGCTCGCTGAAGCCTGCGGGAAGGTCCACCAGTCGTACTCCGACTTCGTCATGCTCGCCGCCCTCCTCGCCGCGCGTTCTTCCGAGGTCTCGGGCCTTCAGGCCGGTGACGTCCGGTTCGACAAGAACATCGTGGTGATCGCACGGCAGACCTACCCCGGCAAAGGCGGGCTCATCACGAAACAGACCAAAGGCCGGAGAGAGCGCCGCGTCCCGATCCTCGACCCGCTCCGACCGGTTCTTGAGCGGCTCACGGAGGGGAAGGAGCCCGAGGACCGGCTGCTGGTCGGCCCGAAGGGCGGCGCTCTCACGACCGCGACCGTGCGGGACGCGACGAACTGGGACCAGATCGTCAGCGATCTCGGCCTGCCCGACCTCACCCGGCACGGCCTCAGGCACACCGGCGCGACCTGGATGGCAGACGCCGGCATCCCACTCCACGTCCTCCAGGACATCCTCGGCCACGCCTCCGTCGAGACCACACGCGGATACCTGCACCCCGACGACCGCCACCTCGCCTCCGCTGCGGAGCAGGCCAACGCCTTCCTTGCCCGATCCGCCAAGGCCAGCAGACCGAGCCGGCGCGAGGCCTCGAGGTCACTGTGACGGGTAGCGAGGAGCCACGATCGGAGGCTCTGGTCCCCTTTTGGTCCCCTTATCCACAGGTTGGAGCCTGCGAACGCCCGAAACAGCCGTCCGGAGCCCGAGGAGACGCAGCGGCTCGTCGGCGAGGGGACCAGAGGGGGACCAACAAACCCGTCGCCAGACATGACAAAGCCCTGATGAAAATGGCTTCTCATCAGGGCTTTTCTGTCGGGATGACAGGATTTGAACCTGCGACCCCCTGACCCCCAGTCAGGTGCGCTACCAAGCTGCGCCACATCCCGTGACATCAATTTTCTGTTATTCCGGGCCGACCGGAGGGGATAAACCCCTTGACCCCCAGTCAAGTGCGCTACCAAGCTGCGCCACAGCCCGTGGCTTCGTGCCGCCTCCGGCACGGCTCCCTACATTACCGTGTCCGGGCGCGACCCGATGCCACCCGCGAGCAGCGCCACCACATCCGGCAGCGTCGCGGTGTCGCGCGTGGTCAGCCACCACGAGGTGAGGCCCTCGGCCGCGGCGAGCAGGGCGGCGGTCACAGTGTCGACCGACGGCGCGATCGGCACGCCGCTCGCGGCGCTCCACTCCCCCAGCCGGGTGCCGATCGCGGCGCGGAGGGTGTGCTGCTCGGCGGCGAGCGCGGCTGCCAGTTCGGCATCCGTGCGGGCCTGCAGGGTGAGTTCGGCGATCGCCTGCGCCCGCTCCGGGTCGGCGACCACCTCGTCCGCGTAGGCGGTGAGCGCGGCGCGCACGGCATCCGCGAGCGAGCCGCCCTCGGGCAGCGGATGCGACCACACGTCTCCGAGGGTGCGCTCGGCCTCCCGACGCAGGAACGCCTCCACGAGCCCCGCCCGCGTGCGGAACGCGTAGCTGACGACGGCGTGCACCACGCCGGCGCGCTGCGCGACGCCGCGCAGGGTGAGGGCCGCCGCGCCCCCCTCGCGCACCGCGTCGAGGGCGGCACCCAACAGCCGCTCCCGGCGGGTGTCGACGTCGAGGTACTCGCGGCGCTCGCTCATGCACCCATCACAGCAAACTTTCATCCATCTGGTCAATACTGTGATTCATCCACCCGGACGAAAGTTCCCACCGGAACCATAGCCACAGCCACGAGCAGAGGAGCACCCCATGATCCGCGTCAGCCGAGCCACCGCATCCGAACTCCCCGGCGCCGCCGCCGTGCTCGCCGACGCGTTCCACGACGACCCCGTCATGCGCAGCATCATCCCGGGCGATGAGCAGCGCGGCGAGCGACTGCGGATGCTGTTCCTCGCCCTGCTGCGCTCGGGTGCCTACCCGCGCGGCGTCGTCGACATCGCCCGCACCGAGCACGACGACACGATCATCGGGGCCGCCGCATGGGAGTCGCCCAGCGCCCGCACCGGCACCTTCCTGCGACAGCTCGGCCAGCTGCCGCTCTTCGCGCGCGCCATCGGCTTGCGCAACCTCCCCCGCGCCCTTCGCCTGCTCGGCACCCTCGAGAGCCGACGCCCGAGCCTCACCCACTGGTACCTCGGCGAGATCGGCGTGAGCGCCGACGCCCGCGGACTCGGGGTCGGATCCGCCCTGCTCGAGACCCGCCTGCGCGCCCTCGACGAAACCCACCAGGTCGCCTACCTGGAGTCGTCGACGCCGCAGAACCGACGCCTCTACCGCCGCCTCGGCTTCCGCGACCAGGGCATCATCACGGGCCTGCCGGGCGCCGCCCCGATGAGCATGATCCGGCTGCGGTCCCCGCACGGCACGCAGGAACCCGCAGCCGCCTGACCCCGGCCCTCACCCTGCCCCGGACCCGGGCCCGGCCACGGGCCTCAGGCGAGCTTCGCCTTCACGTACCCGACGATGGCGTTCGCGTGCCCGTGGCCGAGCCCGTGCTCGACCTTGAGCCACTCGACAACCTCCATGTGCCGGTGGCCGTCGAGCCGATCCGCGGCGAGGTCGAGCCAGTGCTGGATCGGCTGACCGTAGGTCTTCTCGATGCTCGGGAAGTACGACGCCGGTCCGGCGAGCTTCTCCCCCGGCCGGATCGACGGTGCGGGCACACGGTGCGTCATGCGTCGAGGGTAAACCCGGCCATCCGATCCGCGTAGCCTGGATCGGTGACCGATGCGACCGCGTACCTCGACGCCCTCACCCGCGTGATCCCCGACTTCCCCGAGCCCGGCATCCTGTTCCGCGACCTGACGCCGGTGTTCGCGGACGGCCCCGCCCTCACGGCTGTCGCGGATGCGCTGGTCGCCCCGTTCGCGGGCGGATTCGACGTCATCGCGGGCGTCGAGGCGCGCGGCTTCGCCCTCGCGGCCGCGGCGGCGGCGCGCAGCGGGCACGGCCTGCTGCTCGTGCGCAAGGCGGGCAAGCTGCCCGGCGCGACCCTCAGCGAGAGCTACGCACTCGAATACGGCGAGGCCACGCTGCAGGTGCACGCCGGCCAGCTGCCGGCCGGCACGCGCGTGCTGCTCGTCGACGACGTGCTCGCCACCGGCGGCACCCTGGGCGCCTCGCAGCGGCTCATCGAGCGGGCCGGATGGGTGCTCGCCGGCACCGCGGTCGTGCTCGAGCTCGAGGGGCTCGGCGGACGCGAGCGGCTCGCCCCGCGCGAGGTCGTGGCGCTGCAGCAGGGTTAGGTCACAGCTGGGTAACGGTGTGTGAATTGCTCCCGCCGTCGGGCCTCTGAGGGCCTGTTTCGGTCCCTGAATGTCGGGGGTCTCGTGTGGCCTTGAGGCATGAAGGAACGACCCGATCCGGTTGCTGTGGCGGATGCCGCGCTGGGTCGTGTCGTGGCGATTCAGGCGCAGATGGATGCTCTGTCGGCGGCGCGTGCGGAGGCTCTGTTGGAGTTCGAGCAGGCGTTCGCGGTGGCGTATCCGCCGTCGGCTGCCCCGTTGCGGGAACGTGCTGAGCGGGCGGAGTTGGCGTGTGCGTTGCGGATGCCGGAACGTGCCGTCGAGACGCTGTTGGGTGAGTCGCGGATGCTGACCCGGCAACTGCCCGCAACGTTCGCCGCGTTGGGGGAAGGGTTGTTCTCGTATCGGCACGCGCAGGTGCTGATCGACGAGACCGCGGAACTGGACCCGGTGGACCGGGAAGCGGTGGAGCGGGTGGCGCTCGGGGTCGCCGGGACGGTGACGGTGACACAGTTCCGCAGGAAGGTGCGCCGCCTGCGGGAGCGACGGAACCCAGAATCGATGGTCGAACGGGTGCGCACCGCCCACACCCGACGAGAACTCGTGCTCGAACCCGCCCGAGACGGGATGGCATACCTGGGCATCTACACGAACGCGGTCGACGCGGCGGCGATCTACGAGAAGGCCACCACCGCCGCCGGACACGCCTTGGAGGATGGGGATCCGCGGACGTTGACCCAACTGCGGGTCGACGTGCTCATCGACGCCCTCCTCGAACGCGACTCCACCCTCGGGTTGGGTCGGACCATGTTGGAGACCATGAACGCGGACCCGGACGAGTTGTTGGCGATCCAGGAGACCACGATGGGACCGTTCGCCGGCATCACCCCGACCGTGATCGTCACCGTCCCGATCTCGACTCTCCTCGGCGGCAGCGAACCGGGCAACCTGGAAGGGGTGGGGCCGATCGACGCCGCGACCGCCCGGAAACTCTCCTCGCACGCACCGGTGTTGTATCGGATGCTCACCGACCCGGACACCGGGACCGGGCTGTCGATGGGACGCACCAGCTACCGCATCCCCGAACCATTACGACGATGGCTCCGGGTCCGGGACGGATCATGCCGGTTCCCGATGTGCCTCATCTGCACCCGACGATGCGACATCGACCACACCCGCGACTGGCACGCCCAGAACGGACCCACCGATCACGACAACCTCGCCCACCTCTCCCGCGGACACCACACCCTGAAACACCACGGCGGGTGGAAAGTCGTCCAGGACACCCGCGGGGTACTGCAATGGACCTCCTACCTCGGCAGGGAGTACACAACCCTGCCCGACGCGAGCTGACCGCCGGGGAGGAACTGCGAGTGTCTCGAGACGCGTCCGCCTCCGGCGGGCGCTCCTCGACCACCTAGGGAGCGACGGCGTCGGGGGCGACGGCGGTCAGCGGGCCTCGCGCACCATCCACGTGTCGGGCTCGGCGAGGGGCTCGAAGCCGAAGCGGGCGTAGAGGCCGTGGGCGTCGGCGGTGCGCAGCACCCAGCGGCGCACCCCGAGCCGCTCGAGTTCGGCGGCGACGCCCGCGATGAGCCCGACACCCACACGCCTGCCCCGCACCTCGGGGGCCACGTAGACGTCGCACAGCCACGCGAACGTCACCCCGTCGGTCACGACCCGCGCGAACGCCACCTGCTCCCCCGACGCGGAGTCGACGACCGCGAAGTTGCGCGAGCCGTCGAGGGCGGCGTCCTGCAGCTCGCGACTGCGACCGCGCGCCCAGTAGGCGTCCTCGCTGAGCCAGCGGTGCACCCGCTCGCGATCGATGTCGGCCGGGTCCGTCGAGAACCGGAACCGCGCATCCATGACGTCACCGGGCATCGAGGATCCCCCACAGGGTGTCGTAGGCGGGCTTGCGGCTGAGGTCGTCCCACCAGGGCGTCGCCGCCCCCTGCGAGGGGAAGAAGACGGGTACCCAGGAGTACCGGTCGGGGGCGCCCCACAGCGTGAACGAGGTGCAGTGGCCGGCGTCGAGGCAGCCCTCGAGCAGTTCGCCGAACCACTCCGCCTGTTGCGTGAGCTGCGCGTTCGTCGGGGTGCCGTCCACCGGCATCCGCACGTCGGCCTCCGTCACCGCGACGGCCAGCCCGAGGTCGACGAAGCGCCGCAGGTTGTCGGCCATGCCGCCGGGTGCCGAGTACTCGAACGCCAGGTGCCCCTGGAACCCCACGCCGCCCACCGGCACCCCCTCGGCCAGCAGCTCCTTCACGAGCGCGAGGTAGGCGTCGGCCTTCGGGCCGCCCGACTCCATGCCGTAGTCGTTGAGGAACAACCGCGCGTCGGGGTCGGCTTCATGCGCCCAACGGAACGCGTCGGCCACGATGCCCTCCCCCAGCCGCAAGATCCAGAGGTTCTCCGACCGCAGCGCGCCCGAGTCGTCGAAGATCTCGTTCGCCACGTCCCACTCCGCGATCCGGCCGGCGTAGCGCCCGACGACCGTGCTGATGTGCTCGTGCAGGATGTCGCGGAGCTCGGCATCGCTGAACTCGCCCTCCGTGAGCCAGTCGGGGTTCTGACTGTGCCACAGCAGCGTGTGGCCGCGCACCGCCTGCCCGTGCTCCTCCGCGAATGCGACGATTGCGTCCGCCGCACCGAACTCGTAGCGGTCGCGCTCGGGGTGCACGAACTCCCACTTGAGCTGGTTCTCGGGTGTCAGCGAGCTGAACTCGGATGCCAGCAGCTCGCGGTAGGGCTCGTCGTTCGGGAACGGGTCCGGGTAGTCGGCGTCGACGTGATGCCCGCCGCCCGCGACCGCGGCGCCCACGAGCAGCCCCTCCGGGGCCGCATCCCGCAACCGCGCGTCCGCGGGCGCCGTGGGCCCCGCCGTCGGGGGGTCGGGCTCCGCCGCGCTGCACGCCGTGAGAGCGAGCGCGGAGGCCAGGGCGAGGACGAGAAGGGGACGAGGCGTCGCGGGCACGCGGCGAGTGTAGACCCCGAGGATGCGTCAGCTGAGCGACGCGCCCATGCCCATCCGGGCGAGCACGAGGTTCTCCACGAGCTGCACCACGTTGTAGAGCACGAGCGTCACGAGGGTGATGAGCGCCACCGAGGCCCACAGCTCGTCGAAGCGCGCGGAGGCGCTGAACTTCTGGATCATGCCGCCGATCCCCGTGCCGGTCGACAGCCACTCGGCGAGCAGCGCCCCCGTCACGGCGCCCGGCACCGACACCCGCGCCGCCACGAACAGCGACGGCAGCGCACCCGGCACGCTCACCTTGCGCAGCTGGGTCAGTCGCCCGCCGCCGTAGACGTGCACGAGGTCGAGACTCTCGCGGCTCGCCCGGCTCAGGCCGAACATGACCGAGGCGAGCGCCGGGAACAGCACCACGATCGAGCCGATGACGGCGACGGATGCCGTGGTGCCGCGCCCGGTGAGCAGGATGATCACCGGCGCGATCGAGACGAGCGGCACCGTGCGCAGCACGAGCGCGAGCGGCATGACGCCGGCCTCCACGGCCCGCGACAGCGAGAACAGCACGGCGAGGACGATCGCGACCGCCATGCCGACCACCCAGCCGAGCGCGGCATCCTGCAGCGTCGTCACGAGCAGCGGCAGCAGCGCCGCGCGGTGCGCGGCCGCCGAGCGGTCCGGGTCGACGCCCGGCTCGTCGACGAACAGGAAGTCCCACACGTCGAGCGGACCCTTCGCCACGTACGGCGAGATGCCGGTGAAGCTCACGATGGCCTGCCAGAGGGCGAGCACGATGACGATCGTCAGCAGCGCGTTGCCGAGCGAGCGGCCCACCGAGCGGCCGAAGGCGCGCCCGCGGTCGCGCCGCAGTCGGCGGCGGATCGCGGCATCCGCCTCGGGGTCGGTGACCGTGCCGAACGTCGCGAGCGTCACGAGGCCGACCTCCGGGCCGCGGCACCCGTGACCCACGGGGTCACCAGGCGGGCGACGAGCCCCACGAGCGCGTAGCCGACGAGCGCGACCGCCGCGCACAGCAGGAACACGGCCCACACGCGCGTCGAGTCGAGGTTGCCCTGCAGGCGGATGAGGGTGATGCCGACACTGCGATCGGTGGCACCCATGTACTCGCCGAGCACGGCGCCGAGGAAGGCGCTCGGCACGGCGATCTGCAGGGCGTTGAGGATGGCGGGCGAGGCCGCGATGAGCCGCACCTTGACGAGCTGGGTCCAGCGTCCGCCGCCGAACACCCGCACGACGTCGAGGCTCGCGCGGTCGGCGGCGCGGAAGCCGGCGAGCGCCCCCACGACCGTCGTGAAGAACACCGCGAGCGCGGCGAGGAAGATGGCGGTCGCCGAGGGGTCGCCGGGCTGCTTCGCGCCGCCGAGCACGACGATCGAGATGCCGCCGACCGCGACGACCGGCAGGCAGTACGACACGACCGCGATCTGCGTCACCACGGGTTCGAGCCTCGGCAGCAGCAGCACGATCGAGGCGAGCAGCAGCGCGATGCCGTTGCCCCACGCGAAGCCGAGCAGCGCCTCGGTGATCGTCACCTGGAACACGCTCCAGTAGGCGGCGGGCCCGTCGGCGACGAGCTGCTGCACGACCGCGAGCGGGCTCGGCACGGGCGTGAAATCGGTGCCGGGGGGTGGCGTGAAGACCGTGGCCGACAGCAGCCACCATGCCCCCACCAGCACGACGGCGCCGATGATGCCCGCGAGCCACCCGGGGATGCGTCGCCGCGCCACCTAGGACTCCGCCTCGGCGTGACCGTCGGCCCCGAACAGCAGCTCGGATGCCCGGTCGACGAGCGCGTGGAACTCCGGCGAGCGCATCATGTCGGGGGTGCGCGGCCGCGGCAGGTCCACCTCGATGATCTCCTTCACGCGCCCCGGTCGCGGCGACATCACCGCGACCCGGTCGGAGAGGAAGATCGCCTCGGCGATGCCGTGCGTCACGAGCAGCGTCGTGGCGGGCTTCTCGGTCCAGATGCGCAGCAGCTCGAGGTTGAGGTTCTGCCGGGTCATGTCGTCGAGCGCGCCGAAGGGCTCGTCGAGCAGCAGCACGGAGGGCTTGAGGGCGAGCGCGCGGGCGATCGACACGCGCTGGCGCATGCCGCCCGAGAGCTGTGCGGGCTTGGCCTTCTCGAAACCGGTCAACCCGACGAGCGAGATGAGCTCGTCGATGTACGCCTCATCCGCCTTCGCCCCGGCCACCTCGTACGGCAGCCGGATGTTGGCGCGCACGCTCCGCCAGGCGAGCAGGGCATGATCCTGGAAGGCGATGCCGAGCTGGCTGTCGCGTCGCAGCTCGTGCGGCGTGCGACCGTCGACCCGCACCTCGCCCGTCGTGGGCGACTCGAGGTCGGCGAGGATGCGCAGGATCGTCGACTTGCCGCATCCGGAGGGCCCGAGCAGCGCCAGGAACGAGCCCTGGTCGGTGTGCAGTTCGGTGTCCTGCAGAGCCTGCACGGTGCGCCCGCGCCCCACCTCGAACGACTTGCTGAGCCCGGAGATCTGGATGCCGGTGCCCAGGGTGACCTGGGCACCGGCGTCCGGTGTTGCAGAGAGGACCATGATTACGGAAGGTACGCCTTCAGCTCGGGGTTCTCGGCGTAGATCTCGTCGATGATCGTCGTGTCGAACAGCTCGTCGACGCTCACCTCCCAGCCGGCGGCCGCGAGGGATGCCACCGTCTGCGCCTTGAGCTCGTCGGTGATCGTGAACAGGCCGTTCGCCTCCGTGTCGGCGGTCGAGATGAGCTCCTTCTCCGCCTCCAGGCCCTTGCCGGTCTTCACCGGGTCGAGCGCACCGAAGACCGACTCGAGTCCGTCGGCGTTGTCGGCGGCCGCCTTGTTGTAGTACTTCTCGATGAGCGCGACCGAGTCGTCGGTCGAGTTCGTGAAGACGTCGGTCCAGCCCTTGATCTCGGCGGTCAGGAACGCCTTGATGAGCTCGGGGTTCTCGGCGAGGTACTGGTCGGTCACCGTGAAGGTCTCGGCCACGTAGGGCACGCCGTTGTCGGCGTACGGCAGGTTCGTGATGTCGTAGCCCGCGAGCTCCACCGTGAGCGCCTCGTTGGTGAGGTAGGCCATGAAGCCGTCGACGTCGCCGTTCATGAGCGGGGTCGGGTCGAAGTCGACCGGCACGACCGTCACCTGGTCGGGCGAGATTCCGTTGGCGTTGAGGATCGCCTGGAAGACGCTCGCGTTCGAGTCCTGCACGCCGATCTTCTTGCCGATGAGGTCCTCGGGCGTCGCGATGTCCGCACCGTCCTTGAGCGACAGGATCGTGAACGGGTTCTTCTGGAAGGTGGCGCCGATGATCTTGAGCGGCGCATCCTGCTCGGCGACGGCCGCGCCGACCGAGGCGGCGTCGGAGAGCGCCACCTGCACGGTGCCGGAGAGCAGCTTCGCGACGCCGGTGTCGGGGCCGGAGACGCCGATGACGTTCGAGAATCCGGCCTCGTCGTAGTAGCCGTTCTCGTAGGCGTAGAACTCGCCCGCGAACTCCTCGTTCTTGATCCAGGAGTACTGGACGCTGATCTCGCCGTAGGAGGCGGCATCGCCGTCGCCTCCGGGTGCGGGGGTGTCGCCGGTGGCGCACGCGGAGAGCACGAGCGCGGCCGCGGCGGAGGCGGCGAGGGCGGCGGTGATGCGACGGACGGTGCGGTGCGCGGGGCTGGATGCCATGCGGATGCGGATCCCTTCGGGACGGGGCGGGAATGTGATGCCGCCGACGCTATCCCTGTCACGTTTCGCCATCCGTGCCGGAGTATTTCCGGCACGTTACGGGCCCGCTCCTCCCGCCATCCGGGTTTCGTTCGGGAGGACGACACGCCGCCGGATGCCGGGAATCGGGTCCGGGCGCGGCGCGTCATCCTCCCGAACAGGGCTCGCGCGCGCGGGCGCGGCGCGGACTACTCGATGCCGAGCGAGTCGAGCGAGGCGCGGATGGCGGCGGCGGATGCCGCGAAGCGTCCCTGCTCGTCCTCGTCGAACGGCACGTCGATCACCCGGCGCACGCCCGTGGCATCCACGACGCTCGGCACCGAGAGGGCCACGCCGCTCACGCCGTGGTAGCCGTCGAGCACGCTCGACACCGGCAGCACGGCGCCCTCGTCGCGCAGGATCGCCTCGACGATGCGCGCGCCCGAGAGCCCGATCGCGTAGTTGGTGGCGCCCTTGCCCGCGATGACCGTGTAGGCGGCGTTCTTGACGTCGTCGGCGATGCGGTCGAGCTCCGCGCGCGGCAGGGGCCCGCCGCCCGCATCCCAGTGGCCGAGCGGCACCGGCCCGATGCGCGCCTGCGACCACAGCGCGAACTCCGAGTCGCCGTGCTCGCCGATGATCATGGCGTGCGTGCTCGACGCCGCCACCCCGAGCCGCTCGGCGAGCAGCCAGCGCAGACGCGCCGAGTCGAGCACCGTGCCGGAGGCGAAGACGCGTGAGGCGGGCAGCCCCGAGAAGCG
Organism: Protaetiibacter intestinalis; assembly: GCF_003627075.1. Classification (NCBI taxonomy): domain Bacteria; kingdom Bacillati; phylum Actinomycetota; class Actinomycetes; order Micrococcales; family Microbacteriaceae; genus Protaetiibacter; species Protaetiibacter intestinalis. Next base: position 3,042,572 of record NZ_CP032630.1, read on the forward strand.
CTGCGCGGCCACCGCGAGCACGTCGCACGGGTTCGAGACGATCACGAACACGGCGTTCGGGGCCCGCTCGACGAGCTTCGGCATGAGGTCGCGGATGATGCCCACGTTGACGCCGGCCAGCTCGAGCCGGGTCTGCCCCGGCTTCTGCTTGGCGCCGGCCGTGATGACGACGACGTTCGAGCCGGCCACGACATCCAGGTCTGCCCCGCCAGAGATGCGCGAGGTGCCCGTGAACGGGGTGCCGTGCGCGAGGTCGAGCACCTCGGCGTCGACGCGCGCCGCGTCGATGTCGTAGAGCGCCACCTCGCGCGCCGACTCGCGGATGAGCGCGGCGTAGGCGAGCGAGGTGCCCACCGCGCCTGCGCCGATGACGGACAGCTTCGCGTTCTCGATGACGGCCATGCTCCGATCATGGCGGAGATCCCCCGGATCACGACAGGCCGGAAGTCCCAGCCCCGACCAAGACTCCCCTGGCTCGCCGCTCAAGCTCCCCCCGCATCCTCGGTGCATGGAGACGACGCCCCCGACCCCGGACGACGGCACCCGCCGCGACCGCGGCCCCGGCGTGACCCGGCGCACCGTGCTCATCGCGGTCGGCACGACGACGGCCCTCGTCGTCGGCGGCGGTGTCTGGTGGGCGGCCGACCGCTTCCTCATCCCCCACGTCGAGGTCTCCGACGTGCGGGCGCTCGAGCAGCGGAACGGCACCGCGCAGACGGTGTCGGACGACGACGGCACCCTCACCGCCGACGCCTACACGAGCGACGACGCGACGATCGCCGTCTCGACGGTGACCACGGGTTCCGGGGACGACACCGTCACCTACTACATCGCCGACGTGACGCTCGCGGATGCGACCGTGCTGCGCTCGGCGTTCGCCGACGACTCCTTCGGCACCAACATCATCCAGACCACCTCCGAGATCGCCGCGGCGCACGACGCCGTGTTCGCGATCAACGGCGACTACTACGGCTTCCGCGACACGGGCATCGAGATCCGCAACGGCGTGATCTACCGCGACGAGGGCGCCCGGGAGGGTCTCGCCTTCTACACCGACGGCCACGTCGAGGTGTACGACGAGACCGCCACGAGCGCGCGGGAGCTGCTCGACGCGGGCGTCTGGAACACGCTCTCCTTCGGCCCGGCGATCGTCGAGCACGGCGAGGCGGTCGACGGGATCGACGAGGCTGAGGTCGACACCAACTTCGGCAACCACTCCATCCAGGGCGCCCAGCCGCGCACGGCGGTGGGGGTGATCGACGACAACCACCTCGTGTTCGTCGTCGTCGACGGACGCCAGAAGGGCTACAGCGAGGGCGTGACGCTCGGCCGGCTCGCCGACATCATGATCTCCCTCGGTGCGAGCACCGCCTACAACCTCGACGGCGGCGGCTCGTCCACCATGTACTTCGGCGGCGAGGTGATCAACTCGCCCAGCAACGGCGGCGAGCGCGGCACCTCCGACATCCTCTACATCGCGGGATGAGGCGGCCCATGATCGTGCTCATCCCCGCCTACGAGCCGGGCGACCGGCTCGCCCCGCTCGTCGCGCAGCTGCGGCGGATGGCACCGGAGCTCGCGATCGTCGTCGTCGACGACGGCTCGGGGCCCGCCTTCCGCGCCGTGTTCGACGCGACGCGCGTGCTCGGCGCCCAGGTGCTCACGCATCCGCGCAACCTCGGCAAGGCCGCGGCGCTGCGCACGGGGCTGCGCCACGCGCTCGAGCACCATCCGGGCGCGGATGTCGTGACGGCCGACAGCGACGGCCAGCACACCGCGCAGGACATCCTCCGCGTCGCCGAACGGCTCGACGGGCCGGGCGGGCGGGGAACCGACGGGGTGCCGCACCCGGATGCCGGCGGGCGTCCCCTCGTGCTGGGTGCGCGCACCTTCGGGACCGGGACGCCGGCGCGGAGCCGATTCGGGAACGCGGTGTCGACGGCACTGTTCGGCTTCGCCGCCGGCTACCGCGTGCGCGACACGCAGACGGGGCTGCGCGGCATCCCGGCGGAGCGGATCGCGTGGATGCTCGAGGTTCCGGGCGAGCGCTTCGCCTACGAGCTCGAGGTGCTGCTGGCCTGCCGCGGCGCGGGAGTGCCCGTCGTCGAGGTGCCGATCGAGACCGTCTACCTCGAGCGCAACGCCGCGAGCCACTTCCGTCCGCTGCGCGACTCGGCGCTCGTCATGCGGCCCCTGCTGCGCTACCTCGCGGCGTCGTTCGCGGGGTTCCTCGTCGACGTCGTGCTGCTGCAGGGGCTCGTGCTGCTGGGGGCGCCGCTGCTCGCGGCGGTCGTGGGGGCGCGGCTCGTGAGCGGCTCGGTGAACTTCGTGCTCAACCGCCGCTACGTGTTCCGGGCGCGCGCGGGATCGTGGGGCGGCCAGGCGCTGCGTTACGCGGCGCTCGCCACGATGGTGCTCGGCGTGAACTATCTGGCCCTCGCCGCGCTCACCTCCCTCGGCGTCGCACTGCTCGCCGTCAAGGTGACGGTCGAGCTCGTGCTGTTCCTCGTCGCCTTCGCGGTGCAGCGGGTGCTCGTCTTCGCCCGCCGGGTGCGGCCGGCCCGGGCGCACCGCGGGCACCGCATCCGCCGCGCCGCGAGCGCGACCGTCGCCGGGGCGTCGGTGCTCGTGCTCGCGGGCTGCGCCGTCGCCTCCGGCTCGACGACCACGGCCTCCGAGCCGAGCCCCGCCGCGGATGCGGATCTCTGGGACACCTCGCTCGTGCACGAGGTGAGCGTCGACGCCGACGACGCCGTGCTCGAGGGCCTCGTCTCGACGTACCTCGAGACGGGCGAGAAGGACTGGGCGGAGGTCAACGTGACGATCGACGGTACGACGATCGACCACGTGGGCATCAAGCTCAAGGGCAACTCCTCGCTGCGGCGGATCGACAGCGACACGGCGCTCGCCGAGATCCCGTGGATCATCCGGCTCGACAAGTACGTCGACGAGCAGAGCTACCAGGGCGAGACCGAGCTCGTCGTGCGCGGCAACGACTCGGCGACCTCGCTCAACGAGGCGGTCGCGCTCGGGCTGCTGCGGGCGGCCGGGCTCGCGGCCGAGAACGCGACCGCCGTGCGGTTCTCGGTCGGCGACGGGGATGCCGCACTGCGTCTCGTGATCGAGAACCCGACCGGGGCGTGGGCGGAGGAGGAGTTCGGCGCCGCGGGCCAGCTGTACAAGGCCGAGAGCGGCGGCGACGAGGAGTACCACGGCGACGATCCCGACGCCTACGCCGACTCGTGGGACCAGGAGGGCGGGGACGACGAGCTGGCGGCCCTCATCTCGTTCCTGAGGTTCGTGAACGAGTCCGACGACGCGACCTTCGCCGCGGAGCTCGCCGAGCACCTAGATGTCGACGCCTTCGCGCGCTACCTCGCCTTCCAGGATCTGGTGTCGAACACCGACGACATCGACGGCCCCGGCAACAACTGGTACCTCTACGTCGACGACGCCACCGGCGTCGCGACGGTCGTCACGTGGGATCTGAACCTCGCGCTCGGCGGCAGCAACGGCGGGAATCGCGGGGGTGGCGGGGGCGATCGCGGCCAGGGCGATGCGCCGCGCCAGGACGGCGCGGGTGGCGGCGGCCGGGGCGGCGGCAGCGTCCTGCGCGACCGCTTCCTCGACGTGCCCGCGTTCGCGGAGCTCTACGCCCAGGCGGCCGCGACGCTGCAGGCGCAGCTCGTCGACAGCGGGGTCGCCGCCGAGCTCGTCGACGACTGGCAGCAGACCCTCGACGCGGGTGCCGCCGACCTCGTGCCGGCCGCGACGGTCGCGGACGAGGCGGATGCCATCCGCACGAAGCTCGGGATCGGCTGACGCCCCGCCTCAGGCGCGCACGAGCGGCAGGAACACCTCGTCGACGATCTCGACGAGGACCTCGTCGGGCACCGGACCGAGCCGCAGGATCGCCTCCGAGCGGAACAGGTCGAAGGCGGAACGCGCGACGCGCTCGGAGACGTCCGCCCGCGCCTCGCCGCGTTCGGCGGCGCGGGCGAGGATCGCGGGCACGAGGCTCGGCCGCTCGCCGAGCATCTGCGTGCGCAGCTCGGCCGGGGTGATGCCGGTCTCCGCGTAGAAGCCGGCGAGCTGCACGCTCAGCACGACCCACATGCCGAGCCGGTGCTCGTTGGAGAAGCGCAGCAGCGCGAGCATGTCCTCGCGGAGGCTGCCCGTGTCGGGCGAGACGGTCGGGGTGCGGGCGCCGAGCCGGCGGATCGCCGCCAGGACGAGCTCTTCGCGCGTGGGCCAGCGTCGGTAGAGCACGGCACGGCTCGTCTGGGCGCGGCTCGCGACGCCCTCGAAGGTGAGGCCCCCGTAGCCCTTCTCCGAGATCTCGTCCCAGACGGCGTCGAGGATGGCGTCCTCGAGTTCCGTGCCGCGGCGGCGCGTCGCCTTCTCAAGAGTCACTTGCGTATCTTATCGCATCGGCGTATCTTCCCAAGAGACACAAACGTTTCTTATGTGAAAGCCGCCCCCATGAACGCTCGCCCCACCCCCGTGCCCGCCGACACCGCCATCCCGCCCGGCGTCATGCGCACGGCCTGGATCCTCATCGTCGGTGCCTTCGCCGGCATCCTCGACACCACGATCGTCGCCATCGCGCTCGACTCGCTGGCCCGCGAGTTCGACGTGCCGGTCTCCACGATCCAGTGGATCTCGACCGCCTACCTGCTCGCCCTCGCCGCCGCGATCCCCCTCGTCGGCTGGGCGCAGGCCCGCATCGGCGGCAAGCGGCTGTGGATCATCGCGCTCAGCGTGTTCCTGCTCGGCTCCGTGCTGTGCGCGACCGCGTGGGACGCCACGAGCCTCATCGCGTTCCGCGTCGTACAGGGCATCGGCGGCGGCATCCTGTTCCCGCTCATGCAGTCGCTCGCCATGCAGGCGGCCGGCGGACGCACGCGCGGCATGGGGCGGATCATGGCCGTCGTCACGGTGCCCGTCGCCCTCGGGCCGATCCTCGGGCCGGTCATCGGCGGTCTCATCCTCGGCAGCCTCAGCTGGCAGTGGCTGTTCCTCGTGAACGTGCCCGTGGTGCTCGTCGGCATCGCCCTCGCGGTCTGGAAGCTGCCCGACGACTCCGCGCGGCGCACCCGCGCCCGCCTCGACGTCGTCGGGCTCGTGCTGCTCATCCCCGGCCTCGCACTGCTGCTGCTCGGGCTCTCGAACGTCGAATCCGGCGACAGCCTCGGCCGCGTCGAGGTGTTCGCCCCCTTCGCCGCCGGGCTCGCGCTCGTCATCGCGTTCGTCGCGTGGTCGCTGCGCCGTCGCGACAGCGCCCTCGTGCGGCTGCGCCTGCTCGGCTCGCACCGCTCCCTCGCCGGGGCGACCGGCGTGCTCATGCTCTCCGGGGCCGCGCTGTTCGGGGCGATGCTGCTGTTCCCGCTCTACTGGCAGGTGCTGCGCGGCGAGACGGTGCTCGCGGCGGGCCTCCTGCTCATCCCCCAGGGCGTCGGCTCGCTGCTCGCGCGCCCCGTCGCGGGCGTGCTGCTCGAGCGGATCGGCCCGCGCGCCCTCACGGTCGCCGGCTTCGCCCTCATCGCCCTCGGCACGGTGCCGTTCGCCCTCGCCGACGCCGAGACCTCGGTGCTGTGGCTCTCGATCGCGGTCGCCGTGCGCGGCTTCGGCCTCGGCACGGTGCTCATCCCCCTCATGACGGTGTCCATGACGGGGCTCGAGCACGACGAGATCCCCCAGGCGACCATGATCACCCGCATCGCCCAGCAGGTCGGCGGCGCGTTCGGCACCGCCGCCCTCGCGGTCGTGCTCACGAGCCTCATGGAGGTCGTGCACGGACCGCAGGATGCCGCACGCGCCTTCGACGTCGCGTTCTGGGTGTCGACGGCGGTCGCCGTCGCGGCCATGCTGCTGAGCCTCGTGCTGCCCGGCCGCGGGCACGACGAGCCCACCCTCGAGGAGGCGGAGGTCGCCGAGGCGGAAGCGGCCTAGCGCTTGCGCTTCTCCCGGACGCGCATGTTGACGACGATCGGGGTGCCCTCGAAGCCGTAGACCTCGCGCAGGCGGCGCTGGATGAAGCGGCGGTACTGCGGGTCGAGGAACCCGGTCGTGAACAGCACGAAGGTCGGCGGGCGGGTGGAGGCCTGGGTGCCGAACAGGATGCGGGGCTGCTTGCCGCCGCGCACCGGGTGCGGGTGCTCGGCGGTGAGCTCGGCGATGAGCGCGTTGAACTTGCCCGTCGGGATGCGGGTGTCCCAGCTCTCGAGGGCCGTCTCGAGGGCGGGCACGAGCTTCTCGAGGTGCCGCCCGGTGCGGGCCGAGATGTTGACCCGCGGCGCCCAGGTGACGTGGGCGAGATCCTGCTCGATCTCGCGTTCCAGGTAGCGGCGGCGGTCGTCGTCGAGCAGGTCCCACTTGTTGTAGGCGAGCACGAGCGCACGGCCCGATTCGAGCACGAGGTCGATGATGCGCAGATCCTGCACGCTGATCGGCTCGGTCACGTCGAGCACGACCACCGCGACCTCCGCCTTCTCGAGCGCGGCGGCGGTGCGCAGCGACGCGTAGAAGTCGGCACCCTGCTGCAGGTGCACGCGCTTGCGGATGCCGGCCGTGTCGACGAAGGTCCAGATGCGTCCGCCGAGCTCGATCTGCTCGTCGACGGGGTCGCGCGTGGTGCCCGCGAGCTCGTTGACGACGACGCGCTCCTCGCCCGCGGCCTTGTTGAGCAGCGAGCTCTTGCCGACGTTCGGGCGCCCGAGGATCGCAACCCGGCGCGGGCCGCCGATCTCCTGCTTGGCGACCGCCGACACCTCCGGCAGCACCGTCATGGCGTGGTCGAGCAGGTCCGCGACCCCGCGGCCGTGCAGTGCCGAGACGGGCCACGGCTCGCCGAGGCCGAGACTCCACAGCTCCGCGGCCTGCGGGTCCTTGATGGCGTCGTCCGCCTTGTTCGCGACGAGGATGACGGGCTTCTTCGAACCGCGCAGCATCCGCACGACGTGCTCGTCGGTCGCCGTCGCACCGACGTTGACGTCGACGACGAACAGCACGGCATCCGCGAGGTCGACCGCGACCTCCGCCTGCGCCGCGACCGAGGCGTTGATGCCGCGGGCGTCGGGCTCCCAGCCGCCCGTGTCGACGAGGGTGAACCGCCTGCCCAGCCACTCGGCCTTGTACGAGACGCGGTCGCGCGTGACGCCCGGAACGTCCTCGACGACCGCCTCGCGACGGCCGAGGATGCGGTTGACGAGCGCCGACTTGCCGACGTTCGGCCGGCCGACGATCGCGAGCACCGGCAGCGCCGGCAGGTAGGTGATGCCGTCGGGTCCCGCCTCGGCGGCCTCGAGCACCTCGAGGTCGTCCTCGTCGAGCTCGTAGTCGGCCAGTCCCGCGCGCAGCGACGCGGCGCGCTGCTCGGCGACGTCGTCGTCGAGTTCGGCGAGCCGCTCGGCGAGCTCCGGGTCGATCGCGTCGAAGTCGTCGTCGGCGTCGAACTCGGCGTCGGAGCGGTCGTGGTCGCGCTCGGTCATGTCGTGTCCTGTCAGTGGGGGATCGTGTCGTGCACCAGCTCGACGACCGCCTGCACGGTGCCGGCGAAGTCCAGGTGCGTGGAGTCGATCGTCGTGACCCCGGGCGCCGCGGTCAGGAAGTCGACCACCTGGGCGTCCCGGCGGTCCCGCTCGCGCAGTTGCTCCGCCGTGGAGGCGGCACCGGGGGCGAGCTCGGCCGATCGCCTGGCAATCCTAACGGCTTCGTCGGCGGTGAGCAGGATCCGCACCTCGGCGTCGGGCGCGACGACGGTCGTGATGTCGCGTCCCTCGACGACGATGCCGGGCGCATCCGAGGCCCGGATGAGCCGACGGAACGCGTCGTTGAGGGCCGTCCGCACCTCCGGGATGCGCGCGACGTCGCTCACGAGCGCCGAGACGCGCGGCTCGCGGATCGCGATCGTGACGTCGGCGTCGCCGACCCGCACCACCGTGCCGGCGTCGGTCACCTCGGTCGTGTACGCGAAGTCGCCGAGCAGCGCGACCACGGCATCCGCGTCGGCGGTGTCGACCCCGCGCTCGAGCGCGAGCCAGGTGAGGGCGCGGTAGGCCGCCCCGGTGTCGAGGAAGGCGTAGCCGAGCGCGCGCGAGGCCGCGCGGCTCACGCTCGACTTGCCCGAGCCCGCGGGCCCGTCGACGGCGACGACGACGGCCATCACCGTTCCGCTTCCATGAGCGTCCATCCGCGCGCCTCGAGGGCCGCGGCGAGCGGGTGCGCGGCCTCCGGCAGCACGGAGATCTCGGCGAAGCCGACCTTCGTCTCGGGCGAGTGCTCGATGCGGAGGTCCTCCATGTTGACGCCCTCCTCGCCGATCTCGGTGAGCAGGCGTGCGAGCTCGCCCGGCTTGTCGTCGACCTTCACGACGAGCGCGGTGAAACGCTTGTCCTGGCCGTGCTTGCCGGGGATGCGCGCGACGCCGTCGTTGCCGGCGGCGAGCGCCTCGGCGATCGTCCGGCGGGATGCCGAGGCCTCCGGGTCGTCGAGGGCCGCGATCACGGTGTCGAGCTCGGCGCGCAGCGGCCGCAGCACGGCCGCGATCTCGGCCGCGTTCGCGCCGAGGATCTGCACCCAGAGCGCCGGGTTGCTCGCGGCGATGCGGGTCGTGTCGCGGAGCCCCTGGCCCGCGAGCCCGAGAGCCGAGCCCGAGCCCTCGCGCAGGCGGCTCGCGAGCAGGCTCGCGACGAGTTGCGGGGCGTGCGAGACGAGGGCGACGGCGCGGTCGTGATCGTGCACGTCCATCTCGATCGGCACGGCGCCGAGGTCGAGCACGAGGTCTTCGATGGCGGCCGCCCGCCGGTAGCTGATGGCGTCGTGGCCCGCGAGGATCCAGGGCCGCCCGACGAACAGGTCGGCGCGCGCCGAGACCGCTCCCCCGCGTTCGCGCCCCGCCATGGGATGCGAGCCGAGGTAGCGGGAGAGGTCGGCACCGCGGGCGCGCAGCTCCTCGAGGGGTGCGACCTTGACGCTCGCGACGTCCGTGACGAGCGCGTCGGGGTACTTCTGCAGCTCCGCCGCGACGATGTCGGCGGTCACATCGGGCGGCACGGCGACGACGACGAGCCCCGGGGCGTCGTCGACGGCGGGTGCGCGGCCGGCGCCGTAGGCGATCGCGAGGGCGCGGGTCGAGGGCGAGGCGTCGTCGACGATGACGTCGACGCCCTTCGCGCTGAGGCCGAGCCCGATGCTCGCCCCGAGCAGTCCCGAGCCGACGATGCGCACCTGCTCGGCGAGGCGGCGGTCGTTCATGGCTTCCTTCTCGCGTTCTTCGCGTCGGGTTCCGCCGCGTCGCGCGCGAGGGCGAGCAGCGATCCGACCTCCACCTTAGTGAGGTCGCGCATCCGCCCGGCTCCGAGTGAACCGAGGTGCAGCGGCCCGAACTGGCGTCGCACGAGCTCGATCACGGGATGCCCCACCTCGGCGAGCATGCGCCGCACGATGCGGTTGCGGCCGGAGTGCAGCGTGACCTCGACGATCGTGCGGCCGCCCGAGGGCTCCCCCACGACCCGGGCGCGATCCGCGGCGATCGGGCCGTCGTCGAGCTCGACCCCCTGCCGCAGCCGTCGGAGGGCGTCGGGCTTGACGACGCCGCGCACCGTCGCGAGGTAGGTCTTCTCGACGCCGAAGGAGGGATGCGCGAGCACGTGGGCGAGTTCGCCGTCGTTGGTGAGCACGAGGAGCCCCGTGGTCTCGGCGTCGAGCCGGCCCACGTTGTACACCCGCTCGCCCGCCTGCTCGGCGTAGCGCGAGAGGTCCGGGCGGCCGTTCTCGTCGGACATCGTGCTCACGACGCCCTTCGGCTTGTTGAGCATGAGGTAGCGCTTGGCGGTGTCGAGCTGGATCGGCACCCCGTCCACCTCGACGCGGTCGGTCTCGGGGTGGATGCGCGTGCCGAGTTCGTCGGCGACGCGTCCGTTCACCCGGATGCGGCCCGCGACGATGTACTGCTCGACGACGCGACGCGAGGCGACGCCCGCCGCGGCGAGCACCTTCTGCAGGCGCTCGCCCTCGGGTTCCCCGCCGCTCATCGGGCGCCGAGCTCCTCGAAGCCCTCCACGCCGTCCGGCAGCAGGGGCGAGATCGGCGGCAGCTCGTCGAGCGAGTTGACGCCGAGCTGGGTGAGCAGCAGCGGGGTCGTCTCGTAGTGGATGGCGCCCGTCTCGGCATCCGTGTACGCCTCGGTGATGAGGCCGCGGCCGAGCAGGGTGCGCACGACCGAGTCGACGTTGACGGCGCGGATGGCGGCGATCGAGCCGCGGCTGATGGGCTGCTTGTAGGCGATCACGGCGAGGGTCTCGAGGGCGGCCTGCGAGAGCTTGGTGGGGCTCTGGGTGAGCACGAAGTCGCGCACGAGCTCGTCGTGCTCGGCGCGCACGTAGAGCCGCCAGCCGCCGCCCACCTCGCGCAGCTCGAAGCCGCGTCGCGGGCCGCCGTCCGCGCCGTCGTAGTCGGCGACGAGCCGTTCGATCGACTGCCGCACCGCGGGCACGGGCGCGCCCAGCGCGGTCGCGAGCGTCACGAGCGGCAGCGGCTCGTCGGCGACGAGCAGCACCGCCTCCAACTGGGCCTCCACCCGCACGTCCTCCGTCAGGTCATCGGTCATAGTCGGCCCCCAGGCTCGCGAGCTGTTCGTCGTTCCAGTGCTGCGCCATCCAGCGGAGCGTGAGCTCGCCGAGCGGTTCCAGCTGTTCGAAGGAGATGGCGGCGTGCCGGTAGAGCTCGAGCACGGCGAGGAAACGCGCGATGACGACGCCGCGCTGCTCGGCTCCCGCGATGAGCTGCCGGAAGGTGGTCGCCTCGCCCGCGCGCAGCAGCGTCACGACGATGGCGGCCTGCTCGCGGATGCTGACGAGCGGGGCGTGCAGGTGGTCGAGTCCCACGATGGGGATCTCGCGCGGTGCCATGGCGAGCGCCGCGAGCGCCGCGAAGTCGTGCAGGCTCAGCGTCCACACGAGCTCGGGCGTCTGGCGGCGGTACTTCTCCTCGAGCCGCACCGAGCGCGCGTGCCGGGACCCCTCCGCCTCGAGGTGCCCCTCGAACCAGCGCGCGGCCTCCTTGAAGGCGCGGTACTGCAGCAGCCGTGCGAAGAGCAGATCGCGCGCCTCGAGCAGCGCGACGTCCTCGGCATCCACGAGCTCGCCCTGCGGCAGCAGGCCCGCGACCTTGAGGTCGAGCAGGGTCGCCGCGACGACGAGGAACTCGCTCGCCTGGTCGAGCTCCTCGGGGCCGTCGAGCCCCCGGAGGTACGAGATGAACTCGTCGGTGACCCTCGAGAGCGAGACCTCGGTGATGTCGAGCTCGTGCTTCGTGATGAGCGACAGCAGCAGGTCGAACGGGCCGTCGAAGTTGGCGAGCGTCAGCCGGAACCCGGATGCGGCGTCGGCCGGTTCGGCCTCCGTCACCGTCATCGCGTCGTCCATCCTGCCGAGTCTAGAGTCTCCGCGAGAGTACGTACTTTTGGTGCGTTTCGGGGCCTCTTCCACCCAAAAGTACGTACTTTCGGGGACAGTTGCCGTCAGGCGACGGCGTGGCGGTGGACGAGTTCGCGGGCGAGCTGGCGGTACTGCTCGGCGGCGTGGTGGTCGGGGGCGAACTCGGTGATCGGGGTACCCGCGACGGAGGCGTCGGGGAACTTCACGGTGCGGTTGATGACCGTCTCGAGCACGCGGTCGCCGAACGCCTCCACGACGCGCTCGAGCACCTCGCGCGAGTGCAGGGTGCGCGGGTCGAACATCGTCGCGAGGATGCCGTCGAGCTCGATCGCGGGGTTCAGCCGATCGCGCACCTTGTCGATCGTCTCGACGAGCAGCGCCACGCCACGCAGCGCGAAGAACTCGCACTCGAGCGGGATGAGCACGCCGTGCGCCGCCGTGAGCGCGTTGACGGTGAGCAGCCCGAGCGAGGGCTGGCAGTCGATGAGCACGACGTCGTAGTCGGCCGTCACCTGGCGCAGCACGCGCGCCAGGATCTGCTCGCGCGCGACCTCGTTGACGAGGTGCACCTCGGCGGCCGAGAGGTCGATGTTGGCGGGGATGACGTCGAGGTTCGGCGTGCCCGTGTGCTGGATCGCGGCGGCGACGTCCTTGCTGGATCCGAGCAGGAGGTCGTAGATGGTCGTGACGTCGTGGGTCTGCACGCCGAGCCCGGCCGAGAGCGCGCCCTGCGGGTCGAAGTCGACCGCGAGCACGCGCCGACCGTAGGCGGCGAGCGCCGCCCCGAGGCTGATCGTCGTCGTGGTCTTGCCCACACCGCCCTTCTGGTTGCACAGGGCGATGATGCGCGCGGGCCCGTGGGTCTTCAGTGCCCGGGGCACGGGGAAGTCGGTGACGGGCCTGCCCGTCGGACCGATCTCGACGCCCAGCTCCTCGAGGCCGGGCAGCTCGGTCACCTGCTCCCGCTGCGCTGTCATGCGGCGAGTCTACGTCTGGCCCCGGAGGCGTCCCGGCGGCGACAGGCGGCACCCGGACGGTTCACCTCACCCTCAAGCAGAGGTTGAGAGATGGCCGTCCCGACGCCCTAGCGGGCCCGCGGATGCGCCTGCTGGTAGGCGTCGCGGAGCCCGTCGATCGTGACGTGGGTGTAGAGCTGCGTCGTCGCGACGGAGGCGTGGCCCAGCAGCTCCTGGACGACCCGCACATCCGCACCCCCCGCGAGCAGGTGGGTCGCGAAGGAGTGCCGCAGGCTGTGCGGCGACACCTCGACCGAGATGCCCGCGCGCTCGGCCGCGGCGCGGATCACGAGCCACGCGTTCTGACGGCTGAGCCGCGCGCCGCGGGCGCCGAGGAACAGCGCCGGCGTCGCGTGCCCGCGCACCGCGAGCAGCGGACGCGCCCGCACGAGGTAGGCCTCGACGGCCGCGCGCGCGAAGCTGCCCACCGGCACGATGCGCTGCTTGTCGCCCTTGCCGATCACGCGGATGAGCTCGGGCGTGCCGTCGGCGCCGAGCAGGTCGTCCACGTCGAGCGACACCGCCTCCGAGACGCGCGCACCCGTCGCGTAGAGCAGCTCGAGCAGCGCCTTGTCGCGCAACCGCACGGGGTCGTCGCCGTCGGTGGCGGCGAGCAGCGCCGACACCTGCTCGACGCTGAGCGCCTTCGGCAGCCGCTTCGGGAGCTTCGGCGGGGCGAGCTCCTCCGCCGGGTCGCGCGAGACGACGCCCTCCTCCACGAGGAAGCGCGTGAAGCCGCGGATCGACGAGATCACCCGCGCCGTCGAGGCCGCCGCGAGCGGGCGCTCCCGGTCGCGCAGTCCCAGCACGTACGCCCGCACCCCCTCGGCGTCGAGGGAGTCCGCATCCCGCACCCCGCGCTCGGCGAGCGCGGCGAGGAACGCCGTGAGGTCGCGCCGGTAGGCGGCGACGGTGTTGCGTGAGAGCCCCCGCTCGATCTCGAGCTGGCGCAGGTAGCGGTCGAGCTGCCGCCCCAGCTCAGCCGCGGGCATGGGCCGCGAGCACCGCGACGAGCAGGATCGAGTTGCGGATGCGGCCCGCGAGCGCCGCCTCGACCGCCTCGGCGAGCGGCACCCAGCGCACCAGCAGCTCGGCCTCCTCCTCGCTGCGGGCGAAGCGCTCCGGCGCGGGCGAGAGGCCGCGCGCCTCGTAGACGCGGATCACTTCGTCGCTGCCGCCCGGCGAGGTCGCGAAGACCAGCAGCTCGCTCCACTCGGCGGCCACGAGGTCCGCCTCCTCGGCGAGTTCGCGTTGCGCGGCGGCGAGCGGCTCCTCCCCCGCCACGTCGAGCAGTCCGGCCGGCAGCTCCCAGTCGCGCGAGCGGATCGGATGCCGGTACTGGTTGATGAGCAGCACGCGGTCGTCCTCGCCGCGCGCGAGCACCGCGACGGCGCCCGTGTGGTCGACGTAGTCGCGCTCGAGCTCGTGACCGCCGAAGCGGAAGCGGTCGCGCCGGACGTCCCACACCCGCCCCTCGTAGACCCGCGTCGACGACACGACCTCGGCGGGGTCGGCGAGGTCGGCGAGCGGACCGTTCATCAGCCGGTCGAGCTCGGCGGGCGTCACCGGCTCAGACCTCGGCGGGCTCGGCCACGACGGCCGCGGCATCCGCATCCGCGCCCGGCGCGTCGGCACCCTCGACCTCGAACAGCCGCGAGGCCTGCTGGCGCTCGAGGGCCGCCGCGATGAGCCCGCGGAACAGCGGGTGCGCACGGTTCGGCCGCGAACGCAGCTCCGGGTGCGCCTGGGTGCCCACGTAGTACGGGTGCACCTCGCGGGGCAGCTCCACGAACTCGACGAGCCCGTGCTCGGGGTTCGTGCCCGAGAAGACGAGCCCCGCCTCGGCGATGCGGTCGGTGTAGTGGTTGTTGACCTCGTAGCGGTGGCGGTGACGCTCGTGCACGACCTCGGCGCCGTAGGTCTCGGCGATGATCGAACCGGGCGCGAGGTGCGCCTCGTAGAGGCCGAGGCGCATCGTGCCGCCCATGTCGCCGTGGTCGAGGATGTCGACCTGCTCCGCCATCGTCGCGATCACCGGGAACTCGGAGTCGGGGTCGAACTCGGACGAGCTCGCGCCCGTGAGCCCCGCGACGTTGCGCGAGTACTCGATGACCATGCACTGCAGCCCGAGGCACAGCCCGAGCGCCGGGATGCCGTTCTCGCGGGCGAACCGGAGCGCGCCGAGCTTTCCCTCGATGCCGCGCACGCCGAATCCGCCCGGCACGCAGATGCCGTCGACGTCGCCGAGCTCGCGCGCGGCGCCCTCGGGGGTCTCGCACTCGTCGGAGGGCACCCAGCGCAGCTTGACCTTGGTCTGCTGGGCGAAGCCGCCCGCGCGCAGCGCCTCGCTGACCGAGAGGTAGGCATCCGGCAGGTCGATGTACTTGCCGACGAGGGCGATCGTCACCTCGTGCGTCGGCTCGTGCACGGCCTTCAGCAGGCCCGACCAGCCGGTCCAGTCCACCTCACCTGCCTTCTCGTCGAGGCCGAGCTGCTCGATGATGTACGCGTCGAGGCCCTGCTCGTTGAGCATCGTGGGGATGTCGTAGATCGAGGGCACGTCGATCGCGTTCACGACGGCCTGCTCGTCGACGTCGCACATGAGGGCGATCTTGCGCTTGTTCGACTCGGAGACGATGCGGTCGCTGCGCAGCACGAGCGCGTCGGGCTGGATGCCGATCGAGCGGAGGGCTGCGACGGAGTGCTGGGTGGGCTTCGTCTTCTGCTCGCCCGAGGCGCCCATGAACGGCACGAGCGAGACGTGCACGAAGAACACGTTCTTGCGCCCCAGCTCGTGGCGCACCTGACGCGCCGACTCGATGAAGGGCTGCGACTCGATGTCGCCGACGGTGCCGCCGATCTCGGTGATGATGACGTCGGGCGCCGGGGTGCCGTCCTCGCCCGGCTGCGCCTGCAACCGCATCCGGCGCTTGATCTCGTCGGTGATGTGCGGGATGACCTGCACGGTGTCGCCGAGGTACTCGCCGCGGCGCTCCTTGGCGATGACGTTCGAGTAGATCTGGCCCGTGGTGACGTTCGCCGCCTGGCTCAGGTTGATGTCGAGGAAGCGCTCGTAGTGGCCGATGTCGAGGTCGGTCTCGGCGCCGTCGTCGGTCACGAACACCTCGCCGTGCTGGAACGGGTTCATCGTCCCGGGGTCGACGTTGAGGTACGGATCGAGCTTCTGCATGACGACGTGCAGACCGCGCGCGGTGAGGAGGTTGCCGAGACTGGCGGCGGTGAGGCCCTTACCCAGTGAGGAGACGACGCCCCCGGTGACGAAGATGTGCTTGGTAACGGCTGATCCCGGATTGTTCACCACGGGGTTTCAGCATATGTCACCGAACGGGGTGCGTGCTGCGACGCGCGCGCCGATCGCGGCAAATCGTCAGGATCGGGCGAGCTCGAGCAGCTCGCGGGCGTGCTCGAGGCCGCTCTCCGAGTCGGGCAGGCCCGACAGCAGCCGCGCCATCTCGGCCGCGCGCTCCCCCGCGTCGACCCGGCGGACGCTCGACGCGGTGACCTGACCGGCGGAGTCCTTGACGACGACGAGGTGGTTGCTCGCGAAGGCGGCCACCTGCGCCAGGTGGGTCACGACGATCACCTGCGCCGTCTCGGCGAGGCGCGCGAGGCGCCGGCCGATCTCGATCGCGGCGGCGCCGCCGACCCCCGCGTCGACCTCGTCGAAGACGAAGGTGGGCACCTCGCCCTGCGCCGCGAGCACCACCTCGAGCGCGAGCATCACGCGCGAGAGCTCGCCGCCGGAGGCGCCCTTCGCGAGCGGGCGGGGCTCGGCGCCCGGATGCGGTTGCAGCAGGAAGGCGACCCGGTCGCGCCCCGTGGGGCCGAGCTCGGCGTCGGCGACCTCGACCACGAGACGCGCGTCGGGCATCGCGAGCGCCGCGAGCTCGGCGCTCACGCGCTCCGCGAGCTCCGCGGCCGCCGTGCGCCGTCCCTCGCCGAGCCGGGCCGCGTCGCCCGCGACGAGCGCCGCGGCCTCCGCCTCCTCCGCCTCGAGCCGGGCGATGCGGTCGTCGTCGCCGTCGAGCTCGACGAGCCGCAGACCCGCGGTCTCGAGCCGGGCGATCACCTCCTCGAGCTCGCCGCCGTGCTTGCGCGCGAGGGCGCCGAGCGCCGCGCGGCGCTCCTGCACGGCCTCGAGCTCGCGGGCGCCGTCGACGTCGAGCGCGCCCAGGTAGTGCGAGAGCTCACCCGACACCTCGGCGAGCTGGTACGACACCGCGTCGAGCCCCTCGCGCACGGGGGCGAGGGCCGGGTCGTGGTCGGCGACGCGCGCGATCGCCCGCCGCGCCTCCTCGACGAGCGCCACGGCATCCGGATGGTCGTCGCCCGACTGGGCGGAGACGGCCTCCTGGGCGAGGGTCGCCGCCTGGCGCAGCTCCTCGAGGTTGCCGAGCCGCTCCGCCTGGGCGGCGAGCTCGGCGTCCTCGCCGGGGCGCGGGGCGAGCTCGGCGAACTCCTCGAGGTCGGCCCGCAGCCGCTCCGCCTCCTGGGCGCGGGCGTCGCGGGCGGCGATGAGGGTCTCGAGGCGGGTCGCGAGCTCGCGCCACTCGCGGTAGCGCCGGCCGTACCGCTCGAGCAGGCCGCGGTGCTCGGCACCCGCCGCGCCGTCGAGCGCCTCGCGCTGGGCGGCGGCCGAGCGCAGCCGCAGCTGCTCGGACTGACCGTGCACGACCACGAGCCGCTCGCCGAGCTCGGCGAGCACCCCGACGGGCGTCGAGCGACCGCCGACGACGCCGCGGCTGCGTCCCTCGGCCGAGACGGTGCGGGCCAGGATGAGCTCCCCCGCGCCGTCGCCCGCGGGGTCGAGCTCGCCCCCCGCCTCGCGCACGCGCTCGGCGACCGGGCCCGGGTCGGGCACGAGCCAGCGGCCCTCGACGCCCGCCTGGGCGCTGCCCGCGCGGATCGCGCCGGCATCCGCCCGCTCGCCGAGCAGCAGGGCGAGTGCCGTGACGACCATGGTCTTGCCGGCGCCCGTCTCGCCCGTCACCGCCGTGAAGCCCGGGCCGAGCGGCAGCACCGCCTGCCCGATGACGCCCAGATCGCGGATGGAGAGCTCCTCGATCACGCCCGGCCACGCTCCTCGGCGGACTCGGAGGTCGGACCACGCCATCCCGCCACGGGGAGCGCGAACTTGTTCACGAGCCGGTCGACGAAGGGTCGCGGCGCGAGCCGCGCGAGCCGCACGGGCTTCGAGGAGCGCCGCACCACGACGCGGGCACCCGGCGGCAGCTCGAAGGGGCGCCGCCCGTCGCACCACAGCACGCCCGCGCCCTGGGACCGGTCGAGCAGCTCGATCGCGACGGGCGACTCGGGCCCCACCACGAGCGGACGCGCGAAGAGGGCGTGGGCCGAGAGCGGCACCATGAGGATCGCCTCGACACTGGGCCACACCACGGGACCGCCCGCCGAGAAGGCGTAGGCGGTCGAGCCGGTGGGAGTCGACACGACGACGCCGTCGCAGCCGAAGCTCGACAGGGGTCGCTGGTCGACCTCGATGACGACCTCCAGCATCCGCTCGCGGGAGGCCTTCTCGACGGTCGCCTCGTTGAGCGCCCAGGTCTCGTAGACCACCTCGGCGCCGCGCTTGACGCGCACCGAGAGGGTCATGCGCTCCTCGACGACGTAGTCGCGGGCGAGGGCGCGCTGCACCGTCTCGTCGAGATCCTCGCGCTCCGCCTCGGCGAGGAACCCCACGTGGCCGAGGTTCACGCCGAGCAGCGGCGCCGTGCAGCCGCGCACGAGCTCGGCGGCACGCAGGATCGTGCCGTCGCCTCCCAGCACGATCACGAGCTCGAGCTCCTCCGGTGGCACGTCGGCGCCGAGCAGCGCGAGCGGGGCCAGGTCGGGGGCCGCCTCCATGAGGTCGGCGAGCTCGTCGTCCGAGACGACGGGCGTGAGCCCCGCGGCGATGAGCCGACGGCACACGTCGATGCCCGCCTCGAGCGAGTCGCGGCGGCCGGTGTGGGCGACCACCAGCAGGTGGCGCGCGGCGTCGGTCATGCCCCCATTCTGTCGGATGCCCGCGACGCGCGCGGGGTCGGGCGCACAGGCGGGCCGCCCCGGGTCACGCCAGCGCCGCGACCGCCTCGCGCAGCTCCGACGGATCCGGCGCGCCGCGCCTCAGGTGCACGAGGTACTCGCGGTTGCCGCTGCCGCCCGGGATGGGGCTGTCGACGATGCCGAGGGCGCCGAGCCCGAGATCCCACGCCGCCCAGAGCACGGTGCTCGCGGCGTCGTGCCGCAGCGCCCGGTCGCGCACGACCCCCTCGCGCACTCCCCCGCGACCCACCTCGAACTGCGGCTTCACGAGCAGCACGAGGTCGGCATCCGGCTCCGCCAGCGCCGCGAGCGGTTCGAGCACCTGGGTGAGCGAGATGAAGCTCAGGTCCCCCACGACGAGGCTCGGCCATCCGGTGCGCGCCAGCTCCCCCGCATATGTCGAAAATGCAGGAGATTCGCGGGTGAGGTACCGGAGGTTCTGCCCCTCCAGGTTCGCCACGCGCGGATTCTCCTGCATTTTCGACACCAGTTGGCCGTGGCCGACGTCGACGGCGAACACGCGCACGGCGCCGCGCTCGAGCAGCACCTGGGTGAAGCCGCCCGTCGAGGCGCCCGCGTCGAGCGCGACCCGACCCGCCGGATCGACGCCGAAGGCGTCGAGGGCGGCGAGGAGCTTGTGGGCGCCGCGGCTCACGTAGTGGTCGGCGCCCGCGACCTCGAGCACGGCATCCGGCCCGACCTTCACGGCGGGCTTCAGCGCGGGGCGACCGTCGACGGTGACGAGACCCTGCGCGATCGCCTCGGCGGCGACGCCGCGCGAACGGGCGAGGCCGCGGCGCACGAGCTCGGCATCGAGTCGCGCACCGGATGCGGGGCCGTCAGGCATGCGGGCGCGGCGCGTCCCCGGATTCGAGACGGGCCCGCAGTTCGTCGTGCACCTGGGAGAGCGCGGCCGCACGGTCGGCGAGCGGCTGGTCCTCGATGACCCGGAGGCGAGAGACGAGCGCGCTCGGCTCGGAGTCGGGGGTGTCGTCGGTCACGTCACGAATATAGTTCGGGCGCCACGTCGAGCGCGTAGATCGGCACACCCGCGGTCCACACCGCCGTCGCGGCCGCGCGGATCCGGTCGATGCGCTCCCCCGCGGTCTCGAGGGCGAGCGCCATGCCGCGCTGGGCGACCACGGCATCCCCCGAGCGGATGCGACGCACTCCGGCGATGTCGGTGTGCTGCTCGATCCGCGGGTAGGGCTCGGAGAGACCGCGCAGGTCGTCGAGCACGAAGGTGGGACGCGAGTCGGCGGCCGCGGCGAGCAGCTGCTTCGGCCCGTCGATACCCGTGAGCACGAGCACCGAGGCCATGCCCGCCCTGTTCGCACCGAGGATGTCGGTGTCGAGCCGGTCGCCGATGAACAGCGGCTGCCGGGCGTCGAACCGGCCCACGGCGACATCGAACAGGGCACGTTCGGGCTTGCCTGCGACCACCGGCAGGCGCCCGACGGCGGTGTGCACGGCCGACACGAGCGTGCCGTTGCCGGGCGCCGTGCCCCGGGCCTGCGGGATCGTCCAGTCGGTGTTGGTCGCGACCCACGGGATGCCGTCGTCGCCGCCCGCGAGGGCGTAGGCGGCCTCGGCGAGGTCTGTCCAGGCGACGTGCGGTGCGAAGCCCTGCACGACGGCGGCGGGTGCGTCCTCGGCGGAGCGGGTGATGCGGAACCCGGCGCGCTCGACCTCGCTCGTGAGACCCTCACCGCCCACCACGAGCACGGTCGAGCCGGCCGGCACGAGTTCGGCGAGCAGCACGACGGCGGCCTGCGGCGACGACACGATGTCGTCGGGCTCGGCGGGGAGGCCGTAGCCCCGCAGCTGCTCGGCCACCGTCTGCGGGGTGCGCGAGGCGTTGTTCGTGAGGTACCCGACGCGCCGCTCCCGGCCGGCGGCGACGAGCGCCTCGACCGCGTGCGGGATCGCCCGGGCACCCGCGTAGACCACGCCGTCGAGGTCGGCGAGCACCACATCCACCCCGTCGAGCGGGGCGGGGCCGTGGCCGGTCACTCGGCGTCGTCCGCGACGTCGAGCGGTTCCTCGACGATCTCGACCGTGTCCTGACCCTCGGGGGTCGCCGCCTCCTCGAGCGCGACCATCGCGCGCTCCGAGCGCTCCCACCACTCCTCGGCCTCCTCGGTGCGGCCGAGCTCCTCGAGCACGGTCGCGTAGGCGTCGAACAGGGCGGGGCTGTAGCTGAAGGCCCGCTCCGGGTCGAGCTGCGGGATCTGCAGCTCCGTGAGCGCGAGCTCCGGCTGGCCGAGGTCGAGGCGCGCGCCCGACATGGCGATGGCGAGCTCGACCTGCACGGGCACGTCGAGCGAGGCGCGCGGCACCGAGCGGGCCAGCTCGAGCGCGGCCTGCGGTCGCCCGACGCCGCGCTCCGAGTCGACCATGAGGGGCAGCTGGTCGTCACGCCCCGTGATGCGCCGGTAGGTGCGGATCTCGCGGAGTGCGAGCGCGAAGTCCCCGGTCGCGTAGGCGGTGATCGCCGCGGTCTCCCGCACGATCCCGATGCGGCCGGCACGACGCGAGGCGGCGAGGGCGTGCCTGTGCGCGAGTGCGGGATCCTCGTCGATGAGGCGCGCCGCCATCACGAGGTGCTTCGCCACCCAGTCGGCGTTGTCCTTGCTGAGGGTCTTCAGCTCGATGCGCGCGGCGCGGTCGAGCTGGTTGGCCGCGACGTCGTCGGGGATCGCGGGGTCGTCGTGACGAGGACGCGCGTCGGCGTCGGGGCGCGGAGCCCGGTCACGGACCGGACGATCGCCCTTCCGGTCCTCCCACGGCTTGCGATCGCCCGCCTTGCGCTCGCCGGGCTTGCCACCGCGCTGCGGCCGGTCCCCCGGTTTGCCGTCGCGCTGCGGCCGGTCCCCCGGCTTGCCGTCGCGCTTCTTCCACTCGGGCTTGCCCGCAGCACCACCCGGGCGACCGCCGCCACCCGCGCCACGTCCGCCGCGCGGAGCGCCGCCGTCCGGGCGCTTGCCCTGCGGTCGCTTGCTGTCGTCAGCCATCTCTCTCCCGTGGTCGGTTCATGTTACGGCCTGGCCGGCATCCGGATTCGGGCCTTAAACAAGGAAGGCCCACCCGGTATACGGGTGGGCCTCCTCGAAAGAAGTCCGGCGGTGTCCTACTCTCCCACGAGGTCGCCCTCGCAGTACCATCGGCGCTGTAGGTCTTAGCTTCCGGGTTCGGAATGTAACCGGGCGTTTCCCCTACGCTATGGCCGCCGAAACACTATTGATTTCTCAGTCAATGTGCTTCGAACAGTGTTCGAAGCGATTCCCGACCGTCAATCAGGAACCACAAAGTGGACGCGAGCAACTCGATTCGAAGAACTCATGTGTTGTCAAGTTATCGGCTTATTAGTACCGGTCAGCTCCATGGGTCTTTAGTCCCCACTTCCACATCCGGCCTATCAACGCAGTAGTCTAGCTGCGAGCCTCTCCCCCGAAGGGATGGAAATCTCATCTTGAAGCCGGCTTCCCGCTTAGATGCTTTCAGCGGTTATCCGTTCCGAACGTAGCTAATCAGCGGTGCTCCTGGCGGAACAACTGACACACCAGAGGTTCGTCCGTCCCGGTCCTCTCGTACTAGGGACAGATCTTCTCAAATTTCCTACGCGCGCAGCGGATAGGGACCGAACTGTCTCACGACGTTCTAAACCCAGCTCGCGTACCGCTTTAATGGGCGAACAGCCCAACCCTTGGGACCTACTCCAGCCCCAGGATGCGACGAGCCGACATCGAGGTGCCAAACCATGCCGTCGATATGGACTCTTGGGCAAGATCAGCCTGTTATCCCCGAGGTACCTTTTATCCGTTGAGCGACAGCGCTTCCACAAGCCACTGCCGGATCACTAGTCCCGACTTTCGTCCCTGCTCGAGCCGTCACTCTCACAGTCAAGCTCCCTTGTGCACTTACACTCGACACCTGATTGCCAACCAGGTTGAGGGAACCTTTGGGCGCCTCCGTTACTTTTTGGGAGGCAACCGCCCCAGTTAAACTACCCACCAGGCACTGTCCCAGAACCGGATTACGGTTCGTAGTTAGACATCCAGAGTGACCAGAGTGGTATTTCAACAACGACTCCACGAACACTAGCGTGCCCGCTTCAAAGTCTCCCACCTATCCTACACAAGCCACACCGAACACCAATACCAAGCTGTAGTAAAGGTCACGGGGTCTTTCCGTCCTGCTGCGCGTAACGAGCATCTTTACTCGTAGTGCAATTTCGCCGAGTTCGCGGTTGAGACAGCTGGGAAGTCGTTACGCCATTCGTGCAGGTCGGAACTTACCCGACAAGGAATTTCGCTACCTTAGGATGGTTATAGTTACCACCGCCGTTTACTGGGGCTTAAATTCAGAGCTTCGCCGAAGCTAACCCTTCCTCTTAACCTTCCAGCACCGGGCAGGCGTCAGTCCGTATACATCGACTTGCGTCTTCGCACGGACCTGTGTTTTTAGTAAACAGTCGCTTCCCACTGGTCTCTGCGGCCCTGCAGCGCTCCCGGAGCAAGTCCGTTCACGCCTTAGGCCCCCCTTCTCCCGAAGTTACGGGGGCATTTTGCCGAGTTCCTTAACCACGATTCTCTCGATCTCCTTGGTATTCTCTACCTGACCACCTGAGTCGGTTTGGGGTACGGGCGGCTGGAACCTCGCGTCGATGCTTTTCTCGGCAGCATAGGATCACCGAATTCCCCCGTGAGGGGTATGCGTCAGATCTCAGGCTATGTGAGAGACGGATTTGCCTATCTCTCGCCCTACGTCCTTACACCAGGACAACCATCGCCTGGCTCGGCTACCTTCCTGCGTCACACCTGTTAATACGCTAACCGCACCAGCATGGGGTCGAGCGTTAGGCCGGCTGCTTCACCCCGAAGGGATCCATCTGCCGGATTAGGACTCTTAGCACCACTGGATTGATTTGGGCGGTTCTTCGCCGGTACGGGAATATCAACCCGTTGTCCATCGACTACGCCTGTCGGCCTCGCCTTAGGTCCCGACTTACCCAGGGAAGATTAGCTTGACCCTGGAACCCTTGGTCTTTCGGAGGACGTGTTTCTCACACGTCTTTCGCTACTCATGCCTGCATTCTCACTCGTGTGGCGTCCACGGCTGGGTTACCCCGCCGCTTCACTCGCCACACGACGCTCTCCTACCGATCCGCACGGCTGGACCACGAAGGCCTACCTATAATGCGAATCCTACGACTTCGGCGGTGTGCTTGAGCCCCGTTACATTGTCGGCGCGGAATCACTTGACCAGTGAGCTATTACGCACTCTTTCAAGGGTGGCTGCTTCTAAGCCAACCTCCTGGTTGTCTGTGCAACTCCACATCCTTTCCCACTTAGCACACGCTTAGGGGCCTTAGTCGGTAGTCTGGGTTGTTTCCCTCTCGACGATGAAGCTTATCCCCCACCGTCTCACTGCTGCGCTCTCACTTACCGGCATTCGGAGTTTGGCTGACGTCAGTAACCTTGTAGGGCCCATCGGCCATCCAGTAGCTCTACCTCCGGCAAGAAACACGCAACGCTGCACCTAAATGCATTTCGGAGAGAACCAGCTATCACGAAGTTTGATTGGCCTTTCACCCCTATCCACAGCTCATCCCCTCGGTTTTCAACCCAAGTGGGTTCGGTCCTCCACGACGTCTTACCGTCGCTTCAACCTGGCCATGGATAGATCACTTCGCTTCGGGTCTAGGGCATGCGACTGAATCGCTCTATTCGAACTCGCTTTCGCTACGGCTACCCCTCACGGGTTAACCTCGCCACATACCGCTAACTCGCAGGCTCATTCTTCAAAAGGCACGCTGTCAGGGCTGCTAGGGCCCCTCCAACGGTTTGTAAGCAGACGGTTTCAGGTACTATTTCACTCCCCTCCCGGGGTACTTTTCACCTTTCCCTCACGGTACTTGTCCGCTATCGGTCATCTGGGAGTATTTAGGCTTACCAGGTGGTCCTGGCAGATTCACACGGGATTTCTCGGGCCCCGTGCTACTTGGGATCCCTCTCGCCTCTGCTCGACATTTCGGTTACGGGACTGGCACCCTCTGTGGTCGGCCTTTCAATGCCGTTCACCTATATCGAGCACGTCGACGTGTACTTCGGCAGAAGTACGTAGAGGTCCCACAACCCCGACCATGCAACGCCTGCCGGCTATCACACATGATCGGTTTGGCCTGTTCCGGTTTCGCTCGCCACTACTAACGGAATCGCGGTTGCTTTCTCTTCCTGTGGGTACTGAGATGTTTCACTTCCCCACGTTCCCTCTACCCGCCCTATATATTCAGGCGGGAGTCATCAGGTCGTCTTGCAACGCCTGACGGGGTTTCCCCATTCGGAAATCCTCGGATCAAAGCTCTATTATCAGCTCCCCGAGGCTTATCGCAGATTTATACGTCCTTCTTCGGCTCCAGATGCCAAGGCATCCACCGTCTGCTCTTAGAAACTTGACTACATGAGTTTTTAGAATCGATCGGCCGCACTCGCGTGCGGCAGATTGACCAATGATCTATCGGAGACGCTCATGAAGAGCGTCCCTATTTGATCATCTTGTAGATCGAGACCCGAAGGTCTCGTTCTAAGATGCTCGCGTCCACTGTGTAGTTCTCAAATGACGGGCGGTACTCGGTCCGTTCGAAGCTCTGCTTGAACAAGATCGAGTCCTGAGGTCGTCACAGCCGCCCGAAGGCGGCCGGCCCGGTCCCTCAGGACCCAACAGCGTGCATGCACCGGGAGTCCGCTTCCGATCCGTTCCTTGCCTTGCGGCCGTACTGGGATCTCGAGGTTTCTCTCGGTGCCTATGTCAATGTTCCACCCATGAGCTCCGGTCGAGCACATTCGGCTCGAATCCGGCTCTGTCACTCCGAAGAGTGCAGTGCTCCTTAGAAAGGAGGTGATCCAGCCGCACCTTCCGGTACGGCTACCTTGTTACGACTTAGTCCTAATCACCGATCCCACCTTCGACGGCTCCCTCCACAAGGGTTGGGCCACCGGCTTCGGGTGTTACCGACTTTCATGACTTGACGGGCGGTGTGTACAAGGCCCGGGAACGTATTCACCGCAGCGTTGCTGATCTGCGATTACTAGCGACTCCGACTTCATGAGGTCGAGTTGCAGACCTCAATCCGAACTGAGACCGGCTTTTTGGGATTCGCTCCACCTTACGGTATTGCAGCCCTTTGTACCGGCCATTGTAGCATGCGTGAAGCCCAAGACATAAGGGGCATGATGATTTGACGTCATCCCCACCTTCCTCCGAGTTGACCCCGGCAGTCTCCTATGAGTTCCCACCATGACGTGCTGGCAACATAGAACGAGGGTTGCGCTCGTTGCGGGACTTAACCCAACATCTCACGACACGAGCTGACGACAACCATGCACCACCTGTATACGAGTGTCCAAAGAGTTCTCTATTTCTAGAGCGTTCTCGTATATGTCAAGCCTTGGTAAGGTTCTTCGCGTTGCATCGAATTAATCCGCATGCTCCGCCGCTTGTGCGGGCCCCCGTCAATTCCTTTGAGTTTTAGCCTTGCGGCCGTACTCCCCAGGCGGGGAACTTAATGCGTTAGCTGCGACACGGAAGCCGTGGAATGGCCCCCACATCTAGTTCCCAACGTTTACGGCGTGGACTACCAGGGTATCTAATCCTGTTCGCTCCCCACGCTTTCGCTCCTCAGCGTCAGTTACGGCCCAGAGATCTGCCTTCGCCATCGGTGTTCCTCCTGATATCTGCGCATTCCACCGCTACACCAGGAATTCCAATCTCCCCTACCGCACTCTAGTCTGCCCGTACCCACTGCAGGCCCGAGGTTGAGCCTCGGGTTTTCACAGCAGACGCGACAGACCGCCTACGAGCTCTTTACGCCCAATAATTCCGGACAACGCTTGCACCCTACGTATTACCGCGGCTGCTGGCACGTAGTTAGCCGGTGCTTTTTCTGCAGGTACCGTCACTTTCGCTTCTTCCCTACTAAAAGAGGTTTACAACCCGAAGGCCGTCGTCCCTCACGCGGCGTTGCTGCATCAGGCTTGCGCCCATTGTGCAATATTCCCCACTGCTGCCTCCCGTAGGAGTCTGGGCCGTGTCTCAGTCCCAGTGTGGCCGGTCACCCTCTCAGGCCGGCTACCCGTCGTCGCCTTGGTGAGCCGTTACCTCACCAACAAGCTGATAGGCCGCGAGCTCATCCCGAACCGAAGTTCTTTCCACGCGCAGAAGATGCCTTCGCGCGTCGTATCCGGTATTAGACGTCGTTTCCAACGCTTATCCCAGAGTTCGGGGCAGATTGCTCACGTGTTACTCACCCGTTCGCCACTGATCCAGCAGGAGCAAGCTCCCACTTTCACCGTTCGACTTGCATGTGTTAAGCACGCCGCCAGCGTTCGTCCTGAGCCAGGATCAAACTCTCCGTAAAGGTTTGGTAGCACGACAGCCGAAGCTGCCGGCAGAACCGTTGCGTTCACCCTGGGGAAAACCAGGGATCCTGCGAGTTGATCTGACTGAAAGGATCGTCTACTGACAATCCGTCAATCCAAAGGAATCTCTCTGATGACCGAGGTCACCAGTCGAGGTTTTTGGCATTTGACATAGTGCACGCTGTTGAGTTCTCAAGGATCGGACGCACCTGGTGCTCTCCGTCTCCGGATCGCTGCCAGGGCAACTTCTCTATCCTAACCCTCTCGTTCCGTCTGTCAAATCGACGCGCCGGGAGCATGGCTCCGGGCTTCGGTCGATGACCGCGGTCTCCGCGAGGGGGGACTCCCATCCTAGACCCGAAGGTCACGCGATTCCAGAACCGCTTCAGAAGGGGGTTTGTTCCCGCTTGAGGGGGCGGGGCCTTCCGGCCTCTCCGCTCTTCCCTTTGGGGCGAACAAGGAAGACATTACGTGGGATCCGGCCGGGTGCCAAATTCCGAGTGAATCCCGGGCGTGTCGCGCGGGTCAACGGGCGGAGACGCCCGTGATCACGAGGCCGGCGAGGGTCTTCTTGCCGCGGCGCAGCACGGCGCGACCGCCCGCGAGGGCGGAACCCGCGAGGGTCGCCGACTCGTCCTCGACCTTGACGTTGTTGAGGTAGACGCCGCCCTGCGCGATCGCGCGCCGCGCCTCCGAGGTGCTCGAGCAGAGGCCCGTGTCGACGAGCGCCTGCACGACGAGCGCGCCCTCCCCCAGCTCCGCCGAGGGCAGCTCGGCGACGGCGGCCCCGAGGGTCGCGGCGTCGAGCGCGGTGAGCTCGCCCTGGCCGAACAGCGCCTCCGACGCCGCGATCACCGCATCCGTCGCCGCCGCACCGTGCACGAGCGTCGTCACCTCGCGGGCGAGCGCCCGTTGCGCGGCCCGCCGGAACGGCTCATCGCGCACCGCGAGGGCGAACTCCTCGATCTCGGCACGGGTGAGGAAGGTGAACACCTTGAGGCGCTCGACCACGTCGGCGTCGTCGGTGTTGAGCCAAAACTGGTAGAACGCGTACGGGCTGCACATCTCGGCGTCGAGCCAGATCGCGTTGCCCTCGCTCTTGCCGAACTTGGTGCCGTCCGAGTTCGTGATGAGCGGCGTGCCGATCGCGTGCACGCTCACCCCCTCGGCGCGGTGGATGAGGTCCGTGCCGCTCGTGAGATTGCCCCACTGGTCGCTGCCGCCCGTCTGCAGCACGCAGTCGTACTGGCGGTAGAGCTCGAGGAAGTCCATGCCCTGCAGGAGCTGGTAGCTGAACTCGGTGTAGCTGATGCCGGCCTCGGAGTTGAGTCGCGCCGAGACCGCGTCCTTCTTGAGCATCGTGCCGACCCGGAAGTACTTGCCGACGTCCCGCAGGAAGTCGATCGCCGAGAGCGGCGCCGTCCAGTCGAGGTTGTTGACCATGCGGGCGGCGTTGTCGCCCTCGAAGGAGAGGAAGCGCTCGATCTGCCCGCGCAGGTACCCCACCCACTCGGCGACCGTCTCGCGCGTGTTGAGGGTGCGCTCGGCGGTGGGGCGCGGATCGCCGATGAGACCCGTGGAACCGCCGACGAGTCCGAGCGGGCGATGGCCGGCCAGCTGCAGCCGGCGCAGCACCAGGATCTGCACGAGGTTGCCGAGGTGCAGGCTCGGCGCGGTCGGGTCGAAGCCGCAGTAGTACACGATGGGCGGCCCGGCGAGCAGCTCCTTGAGGGCCGCCGCGTCGGTCGACACGTGCACGAGGCCCCGCCAGTTCAGCTCCTCCCAGATGTCGGGGAAGGTCGGATCGTTGCGCTGCGCGTTCAGGGACTCGGATGCGGGCACCGGGCCAGGCTACCGCCTCGGCAGCGGGGGTCGTGCTCGGTAGGCTCGCCCCGTGCGACGCCCCCACCCCCGCCCCCGCATCCGCTCCCGGCTCGGGATCGCCGCGCTCCTCGGGATCCTCGCGACGGTCCTGCTGCCGACGGCGACGGCATCCGCGGCCGTGTGCGACTTCGACGACTTCACGATCGCGTCCTTCGACGCGCAGTACACGCTGGGGCGCGACGCCGACGGCCACGCGACGCTGCACGTCGTGGAGTCGATCGTCGCGCGGTTCCCCGACTTCGACCAGAACCACGGTCTCGAGCGCGCGATCCCGACGGGCTACGCGCGCCTCGACCTCGGCCTCTCGATCCTCTCGGTCTCCGACGGCGACGGCCGACCGCGGGCCTACTCGACCCGCACGGAGGACTACGGCGACGAATCCTTCCTCGTGCTGCAGATCGGCGACGCCGACCGCTACCTGCACGGCGACCAGGAGTTCGTGATCGAGTACACGATGCGCGACGTCGTGCGCAGCTTCGCCGACACGGGTGCCGACGAGTTCTACTGGGACGTCAACGGCGACGGCTGGGCCCAGCCGTTCACGAAGGTCACGGCCACCCTGCACCTCGACGAGGAGCTGCAGGCGGCGCTCACCGGGGAGGCGGCCTGCTACGTCGGGGGCTACGGCGACACGACCCCGTGCGCGCTCGAGCGCACCTCGGCCGGCTTCACGACGAGCGCGTCCGACCTCGGCCCGTACCAGACGGTCACCTGGGCGATCGGCTTCCACCCCGGCACCTTCGCCGCTCCCCCGTTGCCGACCGACTCGTGGATCGTGCGGATCGTGCCGTGGGTGCTGCTGGGCGTCGCGGCCTGCGCGGCGGCCGTCGTCGTGTGGCTGCGGCTGCGGGTGTTCCGGGATGCGCCGGGGCGCGGCATCGTCGTGCCGCAGTACGAGGGGTTCCCGGGGCTCGGCGTCATGGAGGCGGCGACGCTGCTCGGGATGGACTCCCGCGGGCTGCCCGCGCAGTTCGTGCAGCTCGTGGTCACCCGGGCGGCACGGCTCGTCGACCGCGGCGACTACCTCGGCCGGCAGGACCGCTACCGGCTGGAGCTCGTCGATCCGGGAGGGCTCGACCACGACGACGCGATCGCCGTGGCCTCCATCTTCGGCGGCACGAAGGAGGGCTCGGGCGTCGAGCTCGACCGCACCGACCGCGCGCTCGGCGACCGCCTCGCGGGGCTGACCGCGAAGGTGCGCACCTCGGTCTCGAGCCAGTACCGGGCGCGCCGGCGCTCCGGGTGGGCCACGGCGGTGCGCTGGGTGCTGTTCGCGAACGGTCTCGCCGCGCTCATCGTGTGGGCGTGGGCGGTGCGCATGGATGCGGCCGAGCCGCTCACCGTGTGGACGCTCATCGCCGTGCTGCTCGGGGGTCTCGTGATGTTCGGGTTCGCCGGTGCGCCGGAGCGCCTCACCCGGAAGGGCTCGCTCGCCCGCGAGCATCTCGAGGGCATCCGCGACTACCTGCAGCTCGCGGAGGCCGACCGCATCCGGGTGCTGCAGAGCCCCGAGGGCGCCCCGCGCACGCGCATCGACACCTCCGACGGCGAGGCGGTCGTGCGGCTCGACGAGCGCCTGCTGCCCTACGCGATCATCTGGGGGGTCGAGGAGCGCTGGCAGCAGGAGCTCGGTTCGCGCTACGCGACGACGCCGACCGAGCTCGCCACGACCGTGACGTCGACGAACTTCGCGGCGTTCGCGACCGGGTACGCCGTGGCGGGGTTCGCGACGACTCCCCCGGTGAGCTCCTCGTCGTCGTCCTGGTCGGGCTCGGGCGGCTCGAGCTTCTCGGGCGGTTCGGGGGGCGGCGGGTTCTCGGGCGGAGGCGGCGGCGGAGGCGGCGGAGGCGGTTGGTGAACCCTCCGGGGCTGATCGCCTCTCGATCTAGCCTTGATGGTTGATTGAATCGCGATCATCCCTGTACGGTTGTTCCGGAGGGTCCCATGTTCGCCATCACCGCCGATCAGATCGACAGCAGGCTCGGCCCCGACCTCGCCGAGGACGCCCTCGCGCTGCTCGCCGAGACGGCCCGCGACCGGCTCGCCCTCCCGCCCGACCGTACGGCGGGCGACGAGGTGCAGGCGCTCACCGCCGATCCCCGCGCCGCGCTCGACCTCGTGCTCGCCCTCGCCCGCACCGGGAGTTGGAGCGTCGGCCTCGGGATCGGCGAGGTGCGCACCCCGCTGCCCGCGCAGACCCGCGCCGCGACGGGCGACGCGCTCATCGCCGCGCGCACCGCGGTCGAGTCGGCGAAGAAGCGGCCCACGCGCGTGAGCATCGCGAGCGAGCGGTCGACGCGGCCCGAGGCGGAGACGCTGCAGTCGATGCTCGACCTGCTCCTGCAGCTGCGCGAACGACGCTCTCCCGAGGGATGGGAGCTGTACGATCGCGTCGAGTCGGGGCTCACCCAGGCGCAGGCCGCGCACCAGCTCGGGATCACCCCGCAGGCGGCCAGCAAGCGGGCGATCGCCGCCGGCATCCGCCTCGACGTCGCGGCGCGGGAGGGCCTCACGGCACTGCTCGCCCTCGCCGCCGAGACCAGCACCCCGGGAGAGCGCGCATGATCGTCGTCGGATACCTGCTCTGGGCGCTCTCCGTGTTCGCGATCGCGGGCGGCATCGCCGCCGCGGTGATCGCCACCCGGCTGCGGCGCCCGGTGGTCGCGCTGCTCGCCGTCGTCCCCGTCGGCGGCGGGCTGCTCGCCGCGGCGTTCCGCCTCGAGCTGCTGCCCGAACCGCACGCCTTCGGCGTCGTGCTCGGGATCGGGTTCGCGGCGCTCGGCGTCCTCGCCGGCAACCCGCTCACCGTCTACGTGCTCGACCTGGCGACCCGCGACACCATCCGGCGCGGGGCGCACGGCGGCATCCTCATCCGCCGCGAGGGCACCGGAGAGGAGCGCGAGGTGCTGCGCGGCGGCACGACGATCGGCTACCTCGAGCGTGCGGCGATCGTCGGCTCGATCGCCGTCGGACATCCGGAGGTCATCGCCGCCCTCATCGCCGTCAAGGGCCTCGGGCGCTTCTCGGAGCTCGAATCCTCCGCCGCGCGCGAGCGGTTCATCATCGGCACGCTCGCGAGCATGGGCTGGGCGGGCGCGTGCGCGCTGCTCGTCGCCCTCACGCTCGGCTGATCCGACGCCGCGGCCTCGGCCGCATCCGCCTCGGAAGGTTCGACCGACGGCATCGGCGGATAGACCCAGGTGACGAGCACGACCGACACGATGAGCAGCAGGAACCAGGAGCCGACCTTCGCGAGCGACACGGGCTCCCAGCCGTCCTGCTGGCCCGGATAGCTCCACGCGCCCGCCCAGGTGGCGATGTTCTCGGCGACCCAGATCGCGACGCCCGCCCCGCCGAGCACCGCCAGCAGCGGCAGCTCGAGGTGCCGCCGGTGCACCCGCGCCCGCATGACGGTCGGCCAGTACGCGGCGACCACGAGGGCGATGAGCAGCGCGCGGACGTCGGCGACGACGTGATGGGTGAAGAAGTTCACGTACACCCCGGCCGCGACAAGTGCCATGAACCCGCGGCGCGGGTAGCGGTCGAACCGCAGCTCGAACAGCCGGTGCACGCGCACGAGGTAGGAGCCCACCGCGGCGTACATGAAGCCGGAGAACAGCGGCACCCCCGCGATCCGCAGCACTCCCTGTGCGTCGTACTCCCAGGACCCCGCCGCGGTCTTGAACAGCTCCATGACGGTCCCCGCGAGGTGGAACAGCAGGATCACGCGCAGCTCGCCGACCGTCTCGAGCCGAGCGAGCAGCATCCCGAGCTGGATGAGGACGGCGACGATCGTGAGCAGGTCGTTGCGGGCGAGTGCCGCGTCATCCGGGTACCAGAGCCGGGCGGCCACGAGCGCCACGAGCAACAGCACGCCGAACAGGCATGCCCACAGCTGCTTCGCGAGGAACACCGCGGCCTCGAGCAGCCACCCGGGAGCGCCGCGGCGCTCCGCCGCCGCCACCGCAGCGAGGGCCAGCGCGTCGATCCGCTCTTCCAGCGGCGTGAAGCGGGCCATGCAGCCAGCCCAGCGCACGCCCGCACGCGCCGCGTCCGTCCGGAGGCGGACTTCAGCCCCGGGGGGACCTCCGGTAGACGGATACCGTCGGGTCGCCTGGGATCCAGAACCGCAGCGGGAAGGCATCCGTGCCCCCGGGCCCGGAGACGCCCACGCGCGGGCCCGAGACGGAGAGCACGGAGGCGGATGCCGGCTCGAGCGCGAAGGGGGCGCCGTCGAGCGGGGCCGTGTCGTCGTCGAGCGCGATGCCGAGCGCACGGGTGAGGCGGGCGGGCCCGCGTGCGAGCTCGGCATCCACCCGGGCCGTCGGGCGCCGTTCGCGCGCGAGGTCGAGCCCGTCCACGACCTCGCCGGCCCGCAGCAGCACGGCGCTCGCCTCGCCCGCGGGCGAGCAGACGATGTTCGCGCACACGTGCATGCCGTAGCTGAAGTACACGTAGAGGTGCCCGGGCTCGCCGAACATCGTGCGCGTGCGCGGGGTGACGCCGCGGAAGGCGTGGGATCCGGGATCGCGCTGCCCCAGGTAGGCCTCGACCTCGGTGAGCCGCACCGTCACGCCGCGCCCGGTGAGCGTGGCGCCGAGCAGCAGGGGCGCGACCTCGTCGGCGGGACGCGCGAGCACCTCCGCGAGGGAGCTCAGCTGCCGCCCCCGGTGAGGATCGTGTAGACGACGACACCGGCGACCACGACGATCGCGGCGCCCAGCAGGACGGGGAGCAGCCAGTTGCGGCGCTCGTCGATGTCGCGACGGTACTCCTTGGCGCGCTCCCGGCGACGGGCGGAGTCGCCCTTGCCCGAGAGGGTCATGCCGTCACCGCCGTCACGCGGGCCGTGAGCGCCGCGAGCTGCTCGGCGACGCGCTCGGGCGCGGTGCCGCCGACACCCGCGCGGCTCGCGATCGAGCCGCGCACGGTCAGCACCTCGCGCACCTCGCCCGTCAGGCGTTCGTCGATCGCCGCGTACTGCGCGTCGCTCGGTTCGTGCAGCTCGAGCCCGTGCTCCTCGCAGAACCGCACGAGCGCACCCGAGATCTCGTGCGCCTCCCGGAACGGAACGCCGCGGCGCACGAGGTGGTCGGCGACGTCGGTCGCGAGCGAGAAGCCCTGCGGCGCGAGCTCGGCGAGCCGATCGAGGTCGAACTCGAGGGTCGCGACCATGCCGGTGAAGGCGGGCAGCAGCACCTCGAGGGTCGTCACCGAGTCGAAGACCGGCTCCTTGTCCTCCTGGAGGTCGCGGTTGTAGGCGAGCGGCAGACCCTTGAGCGTCGCGAGGAGGCCGGTGAGGTTGCCGATGAGCCGCCCCGACTTGCCGCGCGCGAGCTCGGCGATGTCGGGGTTCTTCTTCTGCGGCATGATCGACGACCCCGTCGAGAAGGAGTCGTGCAGGCGGACGAAGCCGAACTCGCGGGTGTTCCAGATGATGATCTCCTCGGCGAACCGGGAGAGGTCGATGCCGAGCTGGGCGGCGATGTAGGCGAACTCGGCGACGACGTCGCGGCTCGCGGTCGCGTCGATCGAGTTGGGCATGGGATGCGCGAGGCCGAGCTCGTGCGCGATCGGCACGGGGTCGAGGCCGAGCGCGCCGCCCGCCACGGCGCCGGCGCCGTAGGGCGACTCGGTGGCGCGCACGCGCCAGTCGCGCAGGCGCTCGAGGTCGCGCACGAGGGGCCACGCGTGGGCGAGCAGGTGGTGCGCGAGCAGGACGGGCTGCGCGTGCTGCAGGTGCGTGCGACCCGGCATGACGGCATCCGGATGCGCGCCCGCCTGCGCGGCGAGCGCGTCGACGAGCTGCACGACGAGGTGCCCGATGCGGGTCGCGTGGTCGAGCAGGTAGAGGCGCACGAGGGTCGCGATCTGGTCGTTGCGGCTGCGGCCGGCGCGCAGCTTGCCGCCGAGCTCCGCCCCCACCGTCGCGACGAGTTCGCGCTCGAGCGCGAAGTGCACGTCCTCGTCCTCGGGCAGCGGACGGATGACGCCGTCGCGGATGCCGCGGTCGATGACGTCGAGCCCCTCGAGCATCCGGGCGAGCTCCTCGTCGCTCAGGAAGCCCGCCGCGGCGAGGGCGCGCGCGTGGGCGCGCGAGCCCTGCAGATCGTAGGGGGCGAGCTGCCAGTCGAAGTGCGTCGAGCGGCTGAGAGCGATCAGCTCGGGGGACGGACCGTCGGCGAAGCGGCCTCCCCAGAGGCTCGATCCGCCCGCGCGGGTCGGCTGCTCGCCGGGGGTCCCGGGGTCGGTGGGGCCGTGAACCATCGGGTCTGATCTCCTCGTGTCGTGTTCAGTCTAGAAGTCGAGAGGGGCCGCTAAGGTGGGCGCATGTCTGAGCCGAACTCGCCATCCGTCCCCCCCGTTCCGCCCGCCGCCGCGGGTGCAGCGCCGAAGTACGGGGAGTTCGCGCCCGTCGAGCAGACGACTCCCGAGGCGCCGGCCGCTCCCGCGGCGCCGGTCGCGCCGGGCTACCCCGCGGCACCCGAGGCGCCCGCGGGCCCGACGCCGGGCATCCCCGCGGCCCCCGGACAGCCCGTGATGTACACGGGCGAGCCCGCTGCCGCCGCCCCCGGCTACCCCCAGCCCGCGTATCCGCAGCCCGGCAACGCTCAGCCCGGCTACGCCCAGCCGGTCTACGGTCAGCCCGGGTTCGGCGGCGAGGCGGCCCCCAAGCGACGTACCTGGGATGTCGTGCTCACGATCGTGCTGCTCGTGCTGGGTCTCGGCGGCATGCTCATCGGCCTGCTCTACGGCGTGCTGCTGCCGATGGTCTTCCAGCAGCTCTACACGCAGTACGGGCTGGGCGACTTCGTCGACGACGGCTCGCTCAGCGGCTACTCGCTCATCATCGTGATCAGTCACATCGCCCTCTATCTGCTCGCCGTCGGTCTCGGGATCCTGCTGCTCGTCAAGCGCAAGGTCGCGTTCTACGTGCCGCTCGTCGCCGGCGTCATCGCCGCGATCGTCTTCTGGGGCGCGATCATCGCGGCCATGCTCAACGACCCGGCGCTCTCGGGGTACCTCACGAGCGGCGGCTACTAGCCGGCGCGCTCCAGCAGCCACACGAGCAGCGCCTTCTGGGCGTGCAGGCGGTTCTCCGCCTCGTCCCAGATGACGCTCTGCGGACCGTCGATGACCTCCGGCGCCACCTCGTAGCCGCGGTCGGCCGGGAGGCAGTGCAGGAAGATCGCGTCGGCCTTCGCCGTCGCCATGAGCTCCTCGGTGACCTGGTAGCCGCCGAAGGTGGCGACGCGGTGCGCCTTCTCCTCCTCCTTGCCCATCGACACCCAGGTGTCGGTGACGACGACGTCGGCGCCCGCGACCGCCTCGACGGGGTCGGTGAAGATCGTCACCGAGCCGCCCGTCTCGGCCGCCCGCCGGTCGGCGTCGGCGACCACGGCATCCGCGGGGCTGAACTCCTCGGGCGAGGCGACGCGCACGTGCATGCCGGCCGTCGCGCCGGCGAGCAGGTAGCTGTGGGCCATGTTGCTCGCCCCGTCGCCGAGGAACGTCACCGTGAGGCCCGCGAGCTGCCCCTTGTGCTCGCGGATGGTGAGCAGGTCGGCGAGCAGCTGGCAGGGGTGGAAGTCGTCGGAGAGCGCGTTGACGACCGGCACCCGGGTGCCCGCCGCCATCTCCTCGAGGCCCGCCTGGGCGTAGGTGCGCCAGACGATCGCCGACACCATGCGCTCGAGCACGCGGGCCGTGTCGGAGGGGGTCTCCTTGCCGCCGAGCTGGCTGTTGGCGGTCGAGATGATGAGCGGGCTGCCGCCGAGGTCGGCGATGCCGACCGCGAAGCTCACCCGCGTGCGCGTGGAGGACTTGTCGAAGATCACCGCGACCGTCTGCGGCCCGGCGAGCGGCGTGCGGCCCCAGCGGTCGGCCTTGACTGCCTCGGCGAGGTCGAGGATCTCGGTCTGCTCGGCCTGGCTCAGGTCGTCGTCGCGCAGGAAGTGGCGGGTCATGCGTGGTCTCCGGGGTCGGTGTGCGGAAGCTCGAGGGCTTCGGTGAACTTGCGGGTGAACTCGTGCAGCTCGTCGTCGCCGATGATGAGCGGCGGGGCGAGCCGGATGCGGTGCTCGTTCGCGGCGTTGACGATGAGGCCGAGCTCGAGGGCGCGCCGGGCGACGATGCCCGCGACCGGCTCCGTGAGGCCGATGCCGAGCAGGAGCCCGCGGCCCTGGATGTCGGTCACGAGCGGTGAGCCGATGAGCTCGATGCGCGCACGCAGCTCGGCGCCGCGGGTGCGGGCGTTCTCGACGAGCCCGGCGCTCTCGATCTCGCCGAGCACCGCGTTCGCGGTCGCCGCGGCGAGCGGGTTGCCGCCGAAGGTCGAACCGTGGTGACCGGGGCCGAACAGCTCGGATGCCGCCCCGAAGGTCACGAGCGCGCCGATCGGGAAGCCGCCGCCGATGCCCTTGGCGAGCGCCACGGCATCCGGCACGATCCCCTCGTGCTGGAAGGCGAACCAGTCGCCCGTGCGGCCGGCGCCGGTCTGGATCTCGTCGAGGACGAGGAGCGTGCCGTGCCGCGCGGTGAGCTCCCGCGCCGCGGCCAGGTAGCCCTCGGGCAGCTCGACGACGCCCGCCTCGCCCTTGATGGGCTCCACGACGAGCGCCGCGACGTCGCCCGGCGCGAGCGCCGCCTCGAGCGCCTCGATCGTCGAGGGGATGTGGTCGACACCGGGCAGCAGCGGCTCGAAGGGGCCGCGGAGGGCGGGCTTGCCCGTGAGGCTCAGCGAGCCCATGGTGCGGCCGTGGAAGGAGTTCTCGAGCGCCAGGATGCGCGGTCTGCCGGTGAGCCGGGCGAGCTTGACGGCCGCCTCGATCGCCTCGGCGCCTGAATTGCACAGGAACACCCGGTCGCCGCCCGTGAGCCGGGTGAGGCGCTCGGCGAGCTCGAGCTGCGGCTCGGTCGCGAAGTAGTTGGAGACGTGGGCGAGCGTCGCCGCCTGCCGGCTCACGGCCTCCGTGAACGCCGGGTGCGCGTGGCCGAGGGCGTTGACGGCGATGCCCGCGAGGAAGTCGAGGTAGTCGTTGCCCTCGACGTCCCAGACGCGCGCGCCCTCGCCGCGGGCGAGCACCGCGAGCGGCGCGGGCGCGGACTTCATCATGACCCGCGAGAAGGTGTCGCGAGAGTCCTCGGTGGCGGTCATGCGGGCACCACCTCGGTGCCGATGCCGGCGTCGGTGAAGATCTCGAGCAGGATCGAGTGGGGGCGCCGGCCGTCGATGATGGCCGCCTTCGCCACTCCCCCGTCGACCGCCTCGAGGCACGCCGCCATCTTGGGGATCATGCCCGACTCGAGGCCGGGCAGCAGCCCGGCGAGCTCGTCGCGGGTGATCTGCGAGACGAGCGAGTCGCGGTTCGGCCAGTCGCGGTAGAGCCCCGCGACGTCCGTCAGCACGACGAGCTTCTCGGCGCCGAGCGCCACCGCGAGCGCGGCGGCGGCCGAGTCGGCGTTGACGTTGAGCGACTGCCCGGGCACGTCGGCATCCGGGGCGATCGAGGAGACCACGGGGATGCGGCCCGCGTCGATCTCCGCCAGCACGGCGGCCGGGTCGACCTGCACGACGTCGCCGACGAGCCCGATGTCGACGACCTCACCGTCGACGACGGCACCGCGCCTGCGCGCCTGGAAGAGCCCCGCGTCCTCGCCGGAGATCGCCGAGGCGAGCGGGCCGTGCTGGTTGATGAGCGTGACGAGCTCGCGGCTCACCTGGCCGGTGAGCACCATCCGCACGACCTCCATGGCCTCGGGGGTGGTCACCCGGTAGCCGCCGCGGAACTCGCTCGGGATGCCGAGCCGGTCGAGCATGGCCGAGATCTGCGGCCCCCCGCCGTGCACGACGACGGGCTTGAGGCCGACGGAGCGCAGGTAGACCATGTCCTCCGCGAAGGCCCGCTGCAGCCCGGCGTCGACCATGGCGTTGCCGCCGAACTTGACGACGACGATGCGGCCCGCGAAGCGCAGCAGCCACGGCAGGGACTGGATGAGGGTGTCGGCCTTGACGGCGGCGTCGCGCGTGCGTTCGTCGAGCTCGTCGAGGGGCTGTGCGTTGCTCATGAGGCGTAGGCGCTGTTCTCGTGGACGTAGTCGTGGGTGAGGTCGTTGGTGAGCACGGTGGCCTGCTCGCCACCGGCGTGCAGGTCGATGAGCACGTGGACGGCCCGCGGGCGCAGGTCGACCTCGGTGCGGGGGCGGTCGGGGCCGCCCGCGCTGCAGACGCGCACGCCGTTCATCGACACGTCGACCTGGTAGGGGTCGAAGGCGGCGTCGGTCGTGCCGATCGCGGCGAGCACCCGGCCCCAGTTGGGGTCGTTGCCGAACACGGCCGCCTTGAAGAGGTTGCTGCGGGCGACGGCGCGCCCCACCTCGACGGCGTCGTCCTCGCTCGCCGCGCCCACGACCTCGATCGCGATGTCGTGGCTCGCTCCCTCGGCGTCCGCCTGCAGCTGGCGGGCGAGGTCCTGGCACAGCTCGACGAGCGCGGCCGTGAAGGCGTGCTGCTCGGGCTCGTAGCCGGATGCGCCGCTCGCGAGCAGGGTGACCTGGTCGTTGGTCGACATGCAGCCGTCCGAGTCGAGGCGGTCGAAGCTCACCCGGGTGGCCTCGCGCAAGGCCGCGTCGAGCTCGGCGGGCAGCAGCACGGCATCCGTCGTGATGACCACGAGCATCGTCGCGAGCCCCGGTGCGAGCATGCCCGCGCCCTTCGCCATGCCGCCGATCGTCCAGCCGCCCTGCCGCACGACCGCGGTCTTGGGCTTCGAGTCGGTCGTCATGATCGCCTCGGCGGCATCCGCGCCGCCCTTCTCGCTGCGCTCGACGGCCGCGAGGTGCGCGCCGTCGACGAGCTTGGCGCGGTCGAGCTGCTCGCCGATGAGCCCCGTGGAGCACACGAGCACGTCGCCCGCTGAGACGCCGAGCGCCTCGCCGACGGCCTCCGCCGTGACGTGGGTGGTCTGGAAGCCCTCCGCCCCCGTGAAGCAGTTGGCGCCCCCCGAGTTGAGCACGATGGCGCTCACCGTGCCGTCGGCGATGACCTGCTCCGACCAGATGATCGGGTTCGCCTTCGCACGGTTGCTCGTGAAGACGGCCGCGGCGCTGCGCAGCGGGCCCTCGTTGACGACGAGCGCGAGGTCGCGCTTCTCGAAGCCCTTGAGGCCGGCGGCGATGCCGGCCGCGGTGAAACCGGATGCGGCGGTGACGCTCACGGGGCGACTCCGTTCAGGGGAAGGCCGAGCGTCTCGGGGAGCCCGAGCGCGAGGTTGGCGGACTGGATGGCGGCACCCGCGGTGCCCTTGACGAGGTTGTCGATCGCCGACACGACGACGACCCGACCGGCGTTCTCGTCGACCGCGAGGCCCATGAGCGCCGTGTTGGCTCCGAGGGTGTCGCTCGTACGCGGGAACGAGCCCGCCGGCAGCACATGTACGAACGGCTCGTCGGCATAGGCGACCTGCCAGGCCTCCCGGACCTCGGCGGCGGAGACGCCCGACGCGAGCCGCGCCGTGGAGGTCGCGAGGATGCCGCGCGACATCGGCACGAGCACGGGCGTGAACGAGATGGAGACGCCGGCACCGCCCGCCGCGGTCAGGTTCTGCACGATCTCGGGCGTGTGCCGATGCGTGCCGCCCACGGCATACGCGGAGGCCGAGCCCATGATCTCGCTCGCGAGCAGGTCGGGGCGGAGCGACTTGCCCGCCCCCGAGGTGCCGACCGCGAGCACCGAGACGAGGTCGTCCGCCTCGACGACGCCCGCGGCGACGCCGGGTGCGAGGCCGAGGGTGATGGCGGTGACGTTGCAGCCGGGTACCGCGATCCGGGTGACGCCCGCGAGGGTGTCGCGCTGCTTCGCCGCGCCGCCGTCGAGCAGCAGCTCGGGCAGCCCGTAGCTCCAGGCCCCGTGGTACTCGCCGCCGTAGAAGGCGGCCCAGGCGTCCTCGTCGGTGAGGCGGTGGTCGGCGCCGCAGTCGACGGCGAGCACGTCGTCGGGCAGCTGTGCCGTGACGGCGCCGGACGCGCCGTGCGGCAGGGCGAGGAAGACGACGTCCGCCTCGGCGAGCACGCGGGCCTCGGTCGGCTGGAGCACGAGCTCGGCGAGGCTCCTCAGGTGCGGGTGCACCGCCCCGAGCGGGGAGCCCGCGTTCTGGTGGGCGGTGACGACGCGGATCTCGAACTCGGGGTGGTTCGCGAGCAGCCGCAGCAGCTCGCCCCCCGCGTATCCGCTCGCGCCGGCGACGGCGACGGAGATGGGCATGGATCAACCTTATTGTTCGTGCGGACGGGGCTGAGGCGGCGACGTCGCACGAGGCTGACGGAGGGTCAGCGCTGCGACGTCGCCGAGATTCGGCGCGCGCGGCGGAGACGACGGAGCTCGACGCTCACGAACGACATCCGCTGACCCATGCCGTCGAGGGTAGCAGGGTTCTACACCGGGAAACGGCCATCGCGGGCCGCCTCGTCGAAGGCGGCGTGATCGGCCTCCGCCTGGTCCGCATAGGCGGCGCCCCAGCGCGCGACCGCGCGGTCGAAGGCGTCGCCGCCGCCGAGGTAGCCGGCGATGTACGGGGCGGCGGGACTCTGCGCGTGCCCGCGGGCGAGCACCATGCCGCACGCGCGGGCGTACCAGACGAAGCCGTCCTCGTCGAGCGTGTCGACCGCGACCGAGGAGTTGCCGTCGCGGAACTGCCGCACGTAGAACGCCCGCCCGTCGTTCTCGAGGTGGCCGAGGAAGGGGTCGGAGACCGCCTGCAGGATGCGCTGCCCGCTCACGACGCGGTAGCCGTGCTCGGCGATCGCGCGCTCCTCGCGCATCCCCGGCATCGACTCCCCCGGCATCCCCCCGTACTGGTAGGCGACCGCCTGCCCGGCCTGCTTGACCTGCATGACGAGCGGTTCGCCGTCGGGGCCGGAGAGGGCGATGATGTAGCACCGCGTGCCGACGCTGCCGACGCCGACCACCCGTCGCACGAGGTCGTCGATGCGGTAGTGCTGGAACAGCAGCGCGACATCGGCGCGCACCGTGAGCAGGTACTCCTGGAAGAGACGCTCGACGACGTCGCGGAGCTCCTGGGCGACGTGACTCGACACCGGTGGATCCTCGACGAAGCGCCGGCGGCCATCCTCGCCCTGCACCGTGGTGCGCGCGATGACGCGGGATGCCGTGCGGCGCTTCGCCGCGCGACGCGCCTCGCGCACGACGGGGCGGAGGCTCCGCGGAGGCGCGACGCCCGCGTCGAGGTCGATGCGCCGGTAGAAGCGCTCGAGCGCGGGCAGCGCGTCGAGGCGGCGGAGCGCTCCCCGGTAGGCCTCCGCCGCGGCGACGGCGGCCGCCTCCGCCTGTACGGGCGAGCCGCCGAGGGCGCGTGCCGCGACGACGACGCTCGCGACGAGGCGCTTGACGTCCCACTCCCACGGGGCGACCGCGGCCTCGTCGAAGTCGTTCATGTCGAAGACGAGGCTGCGCTGCGGGGAGCGGTAGAAGCCGAAGTTCGACAGGTGCGCGTCGCCCGAGACGACGACGTCGGCGCCCGTCACGACCTCGTGGGCGAGGTCGGCCGCCTGGATGGCGGCGGTGCCGCGGTAGAAGGCGAACGCGCTCTCCCGCATCCGCGAGGTGCGCAGCCCGATGAGCTCGGGAACCCGGTCGACGTTCTGGTCCTCGACGATGCCGAGCGGATCCCGGCCGCCGTGCGGGTGGTACTCGGCGTGCGCGGAACGCGGAACCGACGCCCGCCGCGCCCGACCGGCTTCGCGGAGCGCGGCGCCCGACGCCATGTCGACGCCGTCCAGCTGGGTGAGGCTCATGAGCATTCCTTCCCGGTGCCGGTGACTCTAGCGGTCGGGGGTCTACAGTGTGCGGCATCGGACTTCGAGGGAGAGGACCACACCATGGCCGGATTCGATGAACTGCTCGCTCAGATCCCGATCGCCGACATCGCGCGACAGCTGGGTGTCGATCCGAACGACGCCGAGGACGCCGTGCAGAAGGTGCTCCCCGGGCTCGTGGGCGGTCTCGAGGCGAACGCGCAGGACCCCGCGGGGGCCGCCTCCCTCCAACAGGCGCTCGCGCAGCACAGCACGCGGCCGAGGCTGAAGTCGGTCGACGAGATCGACACCGCCGACGGCGCCAAGATCGTCGGGCACGTGTTCGGCGGCAACACCGACCAGGTCGCCTCGCGACTCGCCGACTCCTCCTCGAAGTCGGGCGTGACGGGCGACCTCATCCAGAAGGTGCTGCCGATCGTCGCACCCATCGTGCTCGGCTGGATCGCGACCAAGTTCTCGGGATCCGACGGCTCGGCCTCGGCCGGGTCGGACGGCGCGGGTGGGCTCGGCGATCTGCTGGGCGGCCTCCTCGGCGGAGGAGGCGGCGGCTCGGGCGCCTCCGACGGAGGGCTCGGCGACCTGCTGGGCGGACTGCTCGGCGGCGGTTCGCGCTAGTCGCTACTCGCGCAGCGTCGCGCCGAAGCGCTCGGCCGCGAGCGCGAGGCCGGCGAGCTTCGCCTCGGTGGCCTCGGCGGCGGTGAGCGTGCGGTCCGCCGCGCGGAAGCGCAGGGCGAAGGTGAGCGACTTGCCGCCCTCCGGCACGCCTGGCCCGCGGTAGTCGTCGACGAGGCGGAGGTGCTCGAGCAGCTCCCCCGCACCC
This sequence comes from Protaetiibacter intestinalis, assembly GCF_003627075.1. Taxonomy (NCBI): domain Bacteria; kingdom Bacillati; phylum Actinomycetota; class Actinomycetes; order Micrococcales; family Microbacteriaceae; genus Protaetiibacter; species Protaetiibacter intestinalis. Next base: position 3,086,046 of record NZ_CP032630.1, read on the forward strand.
TCGGCCACGGCATCCCGTACGGCCCCCGCCGGCACCGTCGCGTCGACGACGAGCGAGAGGTCCTGGGTCGCGGCCGGCAGCGTGCCGATGGGCGTCGCGACGCGGTCGCGGTCGCCGAGCCGCACGAGCTCGTCGAGGTCGAGTTCGTAGACCCCGACGACGCGCGGCAGGTCGGACTCGGCGGCGATCGCCGGCAGCAGTTCGCCCGCGTGGCCGACCACGACCTCCCCGACCCGCAGTTCGGCCGTGCGACCGGGGTGCAGCGCCGGATGCGCGCCCTGCACGGGGCGGATCTCGACGCCGAGGGCGAGCGCGAGCTGCTGCACCGCGTCGAGCGCGTCGCCGATCCCCGCGGCGACGGCCGCGGCGCCGGGCTGCTTGGGCAGCGCCTCGCCGAGGAACAGACCCGCGACGCGACGCGACTGCGGCGGGATGCCCGCGCCCAGACGCGCGAGCGTGTCGTCGCCCGGGCGCTCGGCGCCGAGCGGGATGAAGTCGGTGCCGTAGGCGACGCCCTGCTCGGGGAGGAACACGGTGCCGAGCTCGAAGAGCGCGAGGTCGGTGAGCCCGCGGGCGAGGTTGCGGTGCGCGGTCTCGACGAGACCCGGCAGCAGGCTGCGGCGCAGCAGCGACACCTGGGCGTCGAGCGCGTTCTGCAGGCGCACGGACGCGGCACCCGGCGTGAACCGCTCGGCCACGGCATCCGCGACGAAGGGGTAGCTCAGCACCTCGGTCGCCCCGGCCGCGGCGAGCGTCTGCGCGACGCGACGGCGGGCGGACTGCGCCCCCGTGAGTCCGCGGCCGGCGGGGGCGATCGGCAGCTGGGCGGGGATGCGGTCGTAGCCCGTGATGCGGGCGACCTCCTCGACGAGCGAGACGTCGTCGACGAGGTCGGGGCGCCAGCTCGGCGGTGTGACGACGAGCTCGTCGCCCTCCGCCGCGACCGTCGCGCCGATGAGCTCGAGGGTGCCGACGACCTCCTCGCGCGTGTACGGCACGCCGATGACGGCCGCCGCCTTGCCGAGCGGAAGGCGGATGGGCGCGGGAGCCGCCGACGCGTCGTACAGGGCGCCGAGCGTGTCGAGGGTGCCCCCCGCGAGCTCGACGAGCAGCTGCGCGACGCGCGCCGTGGCGAGGCTCGCGAGCGCCGGATCGACGCCGCGCTCGTACCGCTTCGCGGCCTCGCTCGGCAGCTTGTGGCGGCGGACGCTGCGCGCGATCGTCACGGGATCCCAGATCGCCGCCTCGACGAGCACGTCGGTGGTGGCATCCGAGAGCTCGGAGTACGCGCCGCCCATGACGCCCGCGAGGCCGAGTGCGCGCTGCGCGTCGGCGACCACGAGATCGGCCGCATCCAGGGTGCGCAGCTTGCCGTCGAGCGTCTCGAGCTGCTCCCCCGCGGTCGCACGCCGCACGACGAGCCCACCCGCGTCGACCTTGGCGAGGTCGTAGGAGTGGTTGGGCGCGCCGAGCTCGAGCATGACGTAGTTCGAGATGTCGACGGCGAGCGAGATGGAGCGGATGCCGGCGAGGCGCAGGCGCGACGCCATCCACGGCGGGGTGGGCCGGGTCGGGTCGATGCCGCGCACGACGCGCACCGAGAACACCGAGCAGCCGGCGCGGCCGCGGACGGGCGCCGTGTCGGTGATCTCGAGCGGGTAGCCGGATGCCGCGGGCGCCTCGATCGAGGCGGCCGGGTCGCGGAAGGCCGCGCCCGTCGAGTGGGAGTACTCGCGGGCGATGCCGCGGATCGAGAAGGCGTAGCCGCGGTCGGGCGTGACGTTGACCTCGACGGCCGCGTCGTCGAGCCCGAGCAGCGCGATCGCATCCGTGCCGACCTCGGGGTCGAGCCCGAGTTCGGCGAGCCGCAGGATGCCGTCGTGCTCGTCGCCGAGGCCGAGCTCGCGCGAGGAGGCGATCATGCCGTCCGAGACGTGGCCGTAGGTCTTGCGGGCGGCGATCGCGAACGGGCCCGGCAGCACGGCGCCCGGCAGCGTCACCACGACCTTGTCGCCGGGTGCGAAGTTGTGGGCGCCGCACACGATCCCGCGGGGCTCCGCCTCGCCGACGTCCACCTGGCACCAGTTGATGGTCTTGCCGTTGGACTGCGGCTCGGGCTCCGCCGAGATCACCCGCCCGACGACGATGGGCCCGGTGAGCGGGAAGCCGTGGGTGCCCTCCTCCTCGAGGCCCACCTTCACGAGCGCCGCGTGCAGGTGCTCGAGGGTGACGTCCTCCGGAAGATCGACCCATTCGCCGAGCCAGCTGATCGGGACGCGCATCACACCACCATCCCGAACTGCTGCGAGAAGCGCACGTCGCCCTCGACCATGTCGCGCATGTCGTTCATCTCGTTGCGGAACTGCAGGGTGCGCTCGATGCCCATGCCGAAGGCGAAGCCCTGGTACTCCTCGGGGTCGATGCCCGCCGAGCGCAGCACGTTGGGGTTCACCATGCCGCAGCCGCCCCACTCGACCCAGCGCGCGCCGCCCTTGGCGTTCGGCTGCCAGACGTCCATCTCGGCGGAGGGCTCGGTGAACGGGAAGTAGTTGGGGCGCAGGCGGATCTGCGCGCCCTCGCCGAACATGGCGCGGGCGAGGTGCTCGAGGGTGCCGCGCAGGTGCGCCATCGTGAGGCCCTTGTCGATCGCGATGCCCTCGATCTGGTGGAAGACGGGGGTGTGGGTCGCGTCGAGCTCGTCGGTGCGGTAGACGCGGCCGACGGCGGCGACGTAGACGGGCAGCGGGCGCGACAGCAGCGAGCGGATCTGCACGGGGCTCGTGTGGGTGCGCATCACGAGGTGACGCTCGGCCGGTTCCACGAAGAAGGTGTCCTGCATGGCGCGGGCCGGGTGGTCCTCGTCGAAGTTGAGGGCGTCGAAGTTGAACCACTCGTGCTCGAGCTCGGGGCCCTCGCCGATCTCCCAGCCCATCGCGACGAAGAGGTCGCTCATCTCCTCCATGAGGAGGGACAGCGGATGCCGGGCGCCGCGGTTCCAGCGGCTCGCGACCGCGGTCACGTCGACCGCCTCCGCGACGAGGCGGGCCCCCTCCTCCGCGACGAGCACGCGCTCCTCGGCGGCGGCGAGCGCCTGGTTGACCTGACCGCGCGCCTGGCCGACGAGCTTGCCCGCCGCAGCCTTCTGGTCTCCGGGGAGGTCGCGGATGGCGGCGTTCAGGAGGGCGAGCGGCGAGGACTCCCCGGCGTGCGCGGCACGCGCCGCCTTGAGGGCCGCCGAGTCGGCCGCTGCGCCGATCGCGGCGAGCGCCGCCTCGACGGCGGCGGTGACCGCCTGCTCGGTGATGGGGTTCGACACGAGGATCGAGTCTATCGGCGCGACGGGGGTGCATCCGTCGGGCGTCGGGCCCCGCTTCCGGGTCACGATTTCGTCACTCCCGCCTGTACCCCGTACCCCGTTCGGGGGACGGTTGCGTAGGGTGCTGGTATGGCGACGGATGCCGGAAGCAGTTCCGCACACCACCAGACGACGGCCGCGAGCCGGGGCGAACCCCTGGTCGTGATCACCGACGTGCAGAAGCACTACGGCGACTTCCAGGCCCTCACCGACATCGACCTGACCGTCAACCGGGGCGAGGTCGTCGTCGTGATCGGGCCGTCGGGCTCCGGCAAGTCGACCCTCTGCCGCACCATCAACCGGCTCGAGACCATCACGAGCGGCAGCATCACGATCGACGGCGCGGAGCTCCCGAAGGAGGGCCGCGCGCTCGCCGAGCTGCGCGCCGACGTGGGCATGGTGTTCCAGTCGTTCAACCTCTTCGCCCACCTCACCGTGCTCGAGAACGTCACCCTCGGGCCGATCAAGGTGCGGCGCATGAAGAAGGCGGATGCCGAGCGCGAGGCGCGGGTGCTGCTCGACCGGGTGGGGGTCGGCCAGCAGGCCGGCAAGCTGCCGGCGCAGCTCTCGGGCGGCCAGCAGCAACGCGTCGCGATCGCCCGGGCGCTCGCCATGCGGCCCAAGGTCATGCTCTTCGACGAGCCGACGAGCGCCCTCGACCCCGAGATGATCAACGAGGTGCTCGACGTCATGGTCTCCCTCGCCCAGGACGGCATGACGATGATCGTCGTCACCCACGAGATGGGGTTCGCGCGCAAGGCCGCCGACCGCGTCGTCTTCATGGCCGACGGCCAGATCGTCGAGGAGGCCACCCCCGACGAGTTCTTCACGCATCCGAGAAGCGAGCGCGCGAAGGACTTCCTCTCCAAGCTCATCACCCACTGAATCCACGACCCGACCGACACGACCGAACCGACTGCGCAGCGACCCGAACGCCCGCGATGACCCGAACGCCCACGAGGCGCACCGGACCACCAAGGAAATGAGGAGGAAACCCATGAGGCGCACGAGAATCCTGGCGGGAGCGAGTATCGCGGCCGTCGCCGCCCTCGCCCTGACCGCCTGCAACAGCGGCTCGCCGACATCCCCCGGCGGGGACGGGGGCGACACCGGCGACGTGCTGCCCTGGACCGTCGCGACCGACGTGACGCTCGACGGCTCACCCACCTTCGAGAACATCACCGACCGCGGCAAGGTCGTCATCGGCGTCAAGGAGGATCAGCCGGGCCTCGGCTACCTCGACGTGACGACCGGCGAGCGCACCGGCTTCGACGTCGACATCGCGCGCTGGATCGCCGCCTCCCTCGGCTTCGACGAGGACGGCATCGAGTTCAAGGCGATCGCCTCCGCCAACCGCGAGCAGTCGATCGTGAACGGCGACATCGACTACTACGTGGGCACCTACTCGATCACCGACAAGCGCAAGCAGCAGATCGACTTCGCGGGACCGTACTTCATCACCGGTCAGGGCCTGCTGGTGCGGGCCGACGAGGACGCCATCGCGAGCGAGGCCGACCTCGACGAGAACACCACGGTGTGCTCGGCGACCGGGTCGACCCCGATCCAGAACATCCGCGAGAACTTCCCGGGTGTTCCGACGACCGAGTTCGACCTGTACTCGGCGTGCGTGGAGGCGCTGCTCAACGGCGACGTCGACGCCGTCACGACCGACCAGGCCATCCTGATCGGCTACGCGGCGCAGCAGCCCGACAAGCTCAAGGTGGTGGGCGAGCCCTTCACCGAGGAGCGCTACGGCGTCGGGCTCATGAAGGGCGACGACGTGCTGCGCGCCCACATCAACCAGCTGTTCACGGACGGCGGCGACATCTGGCAGGCCATCTTCGACCGCAACCTCGGAGACTCGGGCATCCAGGTGACGCAGCCCGCGGTCGACGCCTACTGAGTTCGACCGCGAGCACATCGTCCCGGTGGCGGCGGATGCCGTCGCCACCGGGACGCGAAAGGAGATCAGGTGGGCGTCCTCTTCGACAACCTCGACCTGTGGGGTCAGGCCCTCGGCAACACGCTGCTGCTCTTCCTCGCGGGCGGCGCCATCGCCCTCGTGCTCGGCACGATCGTCGGGGCTATGCGGGTCTCCCCCGTGCCGATCGCACGGGCCGTCGGCACGATCTACGTCAATATCGTGCGGAATACCCCGCTCACCCTCATCTTCTTCTTCTTCGCCTTCGGCTACCCCCAGCTGCTGCCGAGCCCCGGCTTCACGGTGCTCGCCATGTGGGCCCTCGGGATCTACACGGCCACCTACGTGGCGGAGGTCATCCGCGCGGGGATCAACACGGTGCCGGTCGGGCAGGCCGAGGCGGCCCGCGCGATCGGGCTGCCGTTCGGCCAGGTGATGACGCTCATCGTGCTGCCGCAGGCGTTCCGCTCGGTCGTGCCGCCCATGATGAGCGTGTTCATCGCGCTCCTGAAGAACACGACCGTCGCGGCCGGCTTCTCCGTCATGGAGCTCGGCGTCATCCGCGCCTACCTGAGCGAACGGGGCGAAAACGCCCTCGTGGTGCTGCTGTGGGTGGCCGCCATCTTCGTCGTCCTCGTGCTGCTGCTGAGCCTGCTGCAGAGACGGCTCGAGAACAGCTGGAGGATCGCACGATGAGCTCCGTGCTGTACGACGTCCCCGGCCCCCGGGCGGTGCTGCGCAACCGCATCCTCGGGGTGGTCACGGTGCTCGTGATCGCGGGGCTGCTGGCGTTCACCGTCTACCGCTTCGCCGAGACCGGCCAGTTCGCCGCCGAGAAGTGGTACGTGTTCACCTTCACGGCGGTGTGGAACGGCATCCTGGGCGCCCTCGGCAACACGCTCGCCGCCTTCGGGGCGGCGGCCGTCGGCAGCCTCGTGCTGGGCTTCCTGCTCGCCGTGGGCCGGCTCTCCGACCACGCCTGGGTGCGCGTGCCCGTGACGGGGCTCACCGAGCTGTTCCGCGCCGTGCCGGTGCTCATCTTCATGATGCTGCTGTTCTACGGACTGCCGACGATCGGCGTCCGGATGTCGCCCTACTGGGCCGTCGTCATCGCGCTCGTCGCCTACAACGGCTCGGTGCTGGCCGAGGCGCTGCGCGCCGGCGTCGAGGCGCTGCCGCGCGGTCAGCGCGAGGCGGGCTTCGCGATCGGCCTGCGCAAGAACGCGGTGATGCGGCTCATCCTGCTGCCGCAGGCGGTGCGGGCGATGCTGCCGGTCATCGTCTCCCAGCTCGTGGTGACCCTCAAGGACACCGCGCTCGGCTTCATCATCACCTACCCCGAGCTGCTGTACTACGCGAAGCAGCTCATCACGCAGCCCGCCCGGCCCATCATCCCGACCGCCATCGTCATCGGGGCGATCTACATCACGATGTGCCTCGTGCTCTCGGGGGTCGCCAAGTGGCTCGAGGTGCGCACCCGCCGCTCGCCGCGCGTGAACGGGCGGCCGCCCGTCACACGTGCCACGGTCGCGGCGCACGACATCACGAGCACCCAGATCATCGCCACCCAGCGCGACGAGGGTTGACCGCGGCCCCCGATGTGACCACAATGGGGGCCACCACGCGGACGTGTCCCGGTCATGGCCGCACCTCCTCCCCCTATCTCGAGGTGACCTGTGACCGCATCCGTTCTCCGTTCGACGACCCTGCCCGCCGTCGCAATCGGTGCCCTTCTGCTCGCCCTCCTCCCCGCCGGGGCGGCGTCGGCCACCCCGGTCAACGACGACCTCGCCGACGCCGCCCCCGTGGCCCTCGGCTGGACGGTGGCCGACCTCACCGACGCCACGCTCGAGACCGACGAGCCGAACGTGTGCATCGAACACGATCCGGATCTCAGCTCCTACAGCTACACGACCGACGCGACGGTCTGGTACTCCTTCGTCTCCGACGCGACACAGACGATCCGCGGATCGATCACCGACTACGAGGGGGACAGTTCGGCATCCGCGCATGTGTTCCGGTACGTCGGAGGCACGCTCGAGTCGGTGACCTGCGCCGACTCCGACGCCCGCGACACCTTCGCCTTCCAGGCGACCGTCGGAGAGGAGTTCCTCATCCAGGTGGGGGCGCTCGACTGGAGTGCGACCGACCTCGATGAGGCGACACTGTTCCTGACCGGGCTGCCCCCCATCCCCAACACGACGCCGGCGACCGCGACTCAGCTCTCGATCCCCTCCACGACGACCCAGGGGACCTACGGCACCGATGCCGAGCTCGAGCTCCCTTACGGCTGCAACGCCGAGGACAGTGCCATCATGAACGACGTCTGGTACCGGATCACGGCATCCGCCACCGGACCGATCACGATCGACGCCTCGGCATCCGACTTCCACGTCACCTTCGCCGTCTACGCGGACGCCGCCCCGACCACACCCGTCGCGTGTCCGCCGATCGGGTCGTACGTGGACGGGTACCCGGGCACTCAGGCCGCCGTCGCGACCTTCCCCGCGACCGCGGGACAGGGCTTCCTCGTGCAGGTCGGCGGCTTCTACCTCAACACGGGAACCGTCTCGCTGAACGTGAGCCAGCAGGCGAATGTGCCGCCCACCGTCACCCGCACGAGCCCGGCGATCGGACAGCGCGCCGGCGGCACGACCGTGACGATCACGGGGGCCGGCTTCACGCCGGATGCGACCGTGAAGTTCGGCGCGCTCCCGGCGACCTCGGTCACCTACGTCTCACCGACGACACTGCGTGCGGTGACCCCGCGGGTGCCGTCGGCGCGCCTCGTCGAGGTGACCGTCACCACTCCCGGAGGCACCTCGCCGAAGGCGCTGCTCGCGAAGTTCGGCTACCTGGGGTGAGCGTTCAGCCGCGCTGCGCGAAGGCCGACTGGTAGAGGCAGACCGACGCGGCGGTCGCGAGGTTCATCGACTCGGCGTGCCCGTAGATCGGCACGCGCACCGCGCGATCGGCCAGCGCGAGCTCCTCGTCGGTCAGCCCGTGGGCCTCGTTGCCGAACAGCCAGGCGGTCGGACGGGCGAGCTCCTCGCGCAGCGTCGGCAGTTCCTCGCCGGAGATGTCGGCGGCGAGCACCCGCATGCCCGCGCCACGCACGAGCTGCAGGGCGTGCTCGAGGGTGCCGCCCTGGGCGAGCGGCAGGTGGAAGATCGACCCGGTCGTCGACCGCACGACCTTCGGGTTGTAGGCGTCGACGCTCTTGCCCGTGAGGATCACGCCGTCGGCGCCCGCGGCATCCGCGGCGCGGATGATGGTGCCCGCGTTGCCGGGGTCGCGCACCTCCTGCAGGATCGCGACGAGGCGCGCACCGCCGCCCAGAAGATCCTTGATCGTCACCGGGAACTGGCGGCACACGGCGACGACGCCCTGTGGGGTGACGGTGTCGGCCATCGCCTCGACCACGGCATCCGACACCTGCTCCGCCTCGATGCCGGCGGCGGCGAGACCGCGGCTGAGCTCCGGGTGACGCTCGAACACGCCGCGCGCCGCGAAGACGTCCACGATGAGCTCGGGGTGGAAGGCGAGCGCCTCGCGCAGCGCCTGCGGCCCCTCGACGAGGAACAGGCCCGTCTCCTCGCGGGCGCCGCGCTTGGCGAGCTTCGCCACGGCGCGCACGCGCGGGGAACGGGGGTTGTCGATCACGAGGGAAATGCTATTCATCCCCGGTCCGGAATACGCGAACGGCGCACCTCCCGGAGGAGATGCGCCGTTCGACGGATCGCGGAGCTTACGCGGCGCTCCTGGGAGCGTTGACGTCCTTCGGGAGCGCGGCCTTGGCCGCCTCGACGAGACCCGCGAAGGTCGTCGGCTCGTTGACCGCGAGGTCGGCGAGGATGCGACGGTCGACCTCGATGCCCGCGAGGCCGAGGCCCTGGATCAGGCGGTTGTAGGTGATGCCGTTCGCGCGGGCGGCGGCGTTGATGCGCTGGATCCACAGGCGACGGAACTCGCCCTTCTTCGCGTGACGGTCGCGGTAGGCGTAGACGAGCGAGTGGGTGACCTGCTCCTTCGCCTTGCGGTAGAGGCGCGACCGCTGACCGCGGTAGCCCTCGGCGCGCTCGAGCGTGGTGCGGCGCTTCTTGGCGGCGTTGACCGCCCTCTTGACACGTGCCATTTCTCTGAAGTCCTTCGTTCTCGGCCGGGGCTTACTTGCCCAGGAGGCGCTTGATGACCTTGGCGTCCTGCGGGGCCAGGACGACGTCCTGGTTGAGGCGACGCGTCACGCGCGACGACTTGTGCTCGAAGTTGTGGCGCATACCCGCGCCCTGCTTCTTGACCTTGCCGGAGCCGGTGATCTTGAAGCGCTTCTTCGCACCGGAGTGCGTCTTCTGCTTGGGCATTACTTTTCCTCTGTGTTGTCGGCAGCTGCCGTCGGGTCGGCGGATCCGGCGGAATCCGTCGTGTTCTGGGGGCGCGCCCTGTTCGCCGCGCGCTTGGCGTTTGCTTCGGCCTTCGCATCGACCTTCGACTTGAGCGGGCCGATGATCATGACCATGTTGCGACCGTCGATCGTCGGAGTGGACTCCACCGTGCCGAACTCGGCGACATCCTCGGCGAAGCGCTGCAGCAGCCGGACACCCTGCTCGGGCCGCGACTGCTCGCGTCCGCGGAACAGGATCATGGCCTTCACCTTGTCGCCGGCCTGGAGGAAGCCCTCGGCCCGCTTGCGCTTGGTCTCGTAGTCGTGCTTGTCGATCTTGAGGCGGAACCGCACCTCCTTGAGGATCGTGTTCGCCTGGTTGCGCCGGGCTTCCTTGAGCTTCTGGGCCTGTTCGTACTTGAACTTGCCGTAGTCCATGATCTTCACCACGGGCGGCTTGGCGTCCGGTGCGACCTCGACCAGATCCAGGTCGGCCTCCTGCGCGAGACGCAGGGCGTCCTCGATGCGGACGACACCGACCTGCTCCCCCGCGGGACCGACGAGGCGGACCTCGGGGACGCGGATGCGGTCGTTGGTTCTGGGATCGCTGATGCGGGTCTCCTTCATTCGTTGTGGGTGTGCCGGGTGGCACGCACGCACGTGAGGAGATCCGCACCCGTGCAACCGGCCGGAGCCGGCGGAGTGCGCCACCGACCCTCGCGGATCGGTTGCCAACTCGAACCCGATAACCTGAAGAGGCGGTCAGCGGGTGGGATTTCTCCACTTGCGTTACCGGGGAGATGGCCCCGGAGCCCGCACAAGGATAGCAGAGGATCCCCCGTGAGCGCAGAGCCCGTGTCGACGCCCGACCCCGACGACGTGACGGAGGAGATCCGCGACATCGCGGACGTGCCCGCCGTCGAGGTCATCAACACCGTCGCGGTGCACCTGCTGAGCGCCGCGGCCGTCAAGGTGGGGCTCGCCGACGACCCCGAGGCGCAGACCGACCTCGACGAGGCCCGCAAGCTCATCGACGCCCTCGCGGGGCTCGTCACGGCATCCGCCCCGAGCCTCGGCGACCACCACGCGCGCGCCCTGCGCGACGGCCTGCGCACGGTGCAGCTCGCCTTCCGCGAGGCCTCGCCGTTCCCCGACGAGCACGGCAAGGGCCCGGGCGAGAAGTTCACCGGCCCCGTCTCCTGACGCCCTCCGCGAGAGTACGTACTTTTGGGCCCGACGCGCCGCTGCGGGGCCCAAAAGTACGTACTCTCACGGAGTTGAGGCGAGGCGCAGCGCGATCGAGTCGACGCGGGATGCGATGAGCTCGTCGGCGGACCAGCGCTGCGAGAGCCGGGCGAGCAGTTCGTGACGCTCGACCTCCGCGAGCTCGGGCGCGAGCTGCAGC